>NZ_JBAMDE010000002.1:0-678998 GCF_036961585.1 Bacillus sp. JHAA
GTGGTTCGAGTCCCGTCCGGACCGCCATTTATAAAAAGGCTCGGTAGCTCAGTTGGTAGAGCAACGGACTGAAAATCCGTGTGTCGGCGGTTCGATTCCGTCCCGAGCCACCATTTAATTTAATATTGTTTTGGCGGTTGTGGCGAAGTGGTTAACGCACCAGATTGTGGCTCTGGCACTCGTGGGTTCGATTCCCATCAATCGCCCCAAACAACATGCGGGTGTAGTTTAGTGGTAAAACCTCAGCCTTCCAAGCTGATGTCGTGGGTTCGATTCCCATCACCCGCTCCATTTTTATATTGTCATGGGCCTGTAGCTCAGCTGGTTAGAGCGCACGCCTGATAAGCGTGAGGTCGGTGGTTCGAGTCCACTCAGGCCCACCATGATGATTTTTCCACAGTAGCTCAGTGGTAGAGCTATCGGCTGTTAACCGATCGGTCGCAGGTTCGAATCCTGCCTGTGGAGCCATACGGAGAAGTACTCAAGTGGCTGAAGAGGCGCCCCTGCTAAGGGTGTAGGTCGTGTAAGCGGCGCGAGGGTTCAAATCCCTCCTTCTCCGCCATAAGGCCCGTTGGTCAAGCGGTTAAGACACCGCCCTTTCACGGCGGTAACACGGGTTCGAATCCCGTACGGGTCATTAAAAAACCTTGCATAATATGCAAGGTTTTTTATTATGCGTTCATAGTGTAAATGGTAAAAGACAGGTATGTGGCAAAAGCGCTCCATAATAAATAAGGGACCAGAAGCCAGGCTGAAGCTTTACTGTATTTACCGGCAATGAGCAACAGAATGAGTGTTGTCACCGCCACAAGCAGGCAATCGATAGATGCAGCAAGCAAATTTTTCTGTGTGAATTGAAAATAGCTGAATCCTTGATTCACGATATAATTGATGAGAAGCATCACCCAAAAAGCTTTGGATTCTTTACATGAAAACTTTGCGTATATCAAGGCTGCTGAGAGCGAAATAAGCGCAAACAAAACCGCCCATATGATGCCGATCACTGATCCGCTCGGCGTCCAGTCAGGTTTTTGCAGTGCGTCATACCATTCACTGTCGATGGGAAAGAGAACCCCCGCTAAAGAAAACAAGACATATGTAATGATAAATACAATAATCGCACCGATATACTTCTTTTTCATTTGTTCCCTCCGTCATTCAATGTCAATACGTTAGTTCCCTTTTTTGGAAATATTAAACCTTTTAAAAGGTTCATGCATCATTAAGTGTATGAGTTTTCAGTGTAAAAATGCAGCAAACCATTTATTTGTATTCAAAAACCCCGGCAGGCCGGGGTTTTAATCAGCATGAAGATCGCCAAAGGTCGTCATAATTCCTTCTTCGTCCAGTTCCTGTTCATATTTTTCGTGTGCTTTGCTTGGATACACGGAAATGTTTTTTCCGGTAATATCTGTCGCGATAAAGTTTTCATAATCCTCAGCATAGCCGATGTTTTCTTCTGAGTTCATTGTCATATCCCCATAGCTGAGCGGAGGATCCTCTAAATCCTGAGGCGTTTCTGAGTTTCCGTATTCCTCAACATCCTGATAAGCATCTTCACTATCGTAAGTCGCCCGGATTGATTCATCATCATCAAATTCAAACTGTCCGAACGGTGTTTCCTCCTCAATCGGCCTGTCTTTGGAAACGGCATCCTGCGAGGAATATTCCGCCAATGTCGTAGCCGTCGGCAGAGCTTCGAGTCTGTCATAAGGAATGTCCTTGCCGCTGACTTCACATGTGCCGTATGTGCCGTTTTCAATTTGTTTCAGAGAGTAATCAATGTCGCGAAGGTGCTCCCGTTCATGGTCGAGCAAAGCCAGGTCTTTTTCCCGCTCGTATAATTCGGTCGCCTGATCGCCGGGATGATTGTCATAGGAAGACAATTCGCCGGATGACTGATACGGGAATTCATCAGCTAACTGAAATTGATCATTTTCTTTAAAGCGGCTTAAAATATCATGTCTGGCTTCTTCCAATTCTTTTTTTAAGTGTGTGATCTGTTCGTTTGTAAGCACATCAATCCCTCGTTTCTATGTGATGCTTACTGTTAGTATGAACGCTTTTGCGCAGAAAAATGGTGGATAAAAATAGTCATTTTCCCATGAGGAAGTAAAAGGATACAGTGATTGCCGAGAGTGGGGAAAGAAAATTCAAGTTTGTTTCTTTATTCATTTGCGCAAAAAGGTTTATAATAAGAAATGCAGGCATTTTGTCGTGCTCACATCTGTGTGTTTGACACAAAGTCATCACAGGTGTATTGTATTAAAAGCATTTAACGGATTATGGAGGAATGTCTCATGGTGACAACGGTGCAGCATACGTTCCGAGAGGAAGCAGATCATGCATTACATAAAGCCAAACAAGTCAACCATGCTGTCTTACTGAGCTATTCAAGACGTATTGCGTCTTTAGACCCTCTATCATTTTTCAAAGACGGAGCAAAAAAATATAAAGGCAAACGATTTTTTTGGTCAGAACCCGGTAGTGAATTAACAATAGTCGGTCTTGGCACAGAAGCGCTGTTCCAATCGAATGAAAAAAATGGAAAGCGTTATCACGACGTTTTTGAACAATGGGAGCGCTTTAAAAAGACGGCTTTTCATATTCATGAAGAAGAAGAGGCGGCGCATACCGCGGTCGGCCCTGTCTTATTCGGCGGTTTTTCATTTAATCCCGCTGAAGAGAGAGGAGACGAATGGAACGGGTTCGAAGAAGGACTGTTCTTTATCCCCTCACTCATGCTGACAAAGACGGCAGATGGTGATTATTTAACCGTCAATCAATGGGCGGCAGACGGTAATCAGGCAGAAGATACGCTGAAACGTCTGAAATCTTTTTCGGAAGCTTTTTCAGTTTCTTCAATCGAGTATGAAGAATATCCTGTTTTAACAAAAGCGGAAGAACTTGATGTGGAAAACTGGCTTGAAGCCATTAAAACAGCAACAAATGATATGAAAGCAAATCAATATGATAAAGTCGTGCTGGCAAGGGAAGTCGTTTTGTCATATGATGGGCCTATTCCGGCGGAGAGCGTTGTCCGCAAGCTTTTGACGGACCAAACGACAAGCTATGTTTTTGCGATTGAGCAGGGAGATAAATGCTTTGTCGGCGCTTCACCGGAACGGCTGATCAAAAAATCCGGCAAAGACGTCATGTCCACCTGTCTGGCAGGTTCAATTAAGCGCGGAGAAAATCAACAAGAAGATGAGCGTCTCGGCAAAGAGCTGCTGCATGACGAAAAAAATCTCGCGGAACATGATTTTGTGGTTAAGATGATACACGATTCTTTCTTGTCGAGCTGCAGCGATGTGAAAAAGCCTGCAGGTCCGCAATTATATAAAACAAAAAGTGTTCAGCATCTATATACGCCGATCACAGGCCATCTTAAAACGTCCGCTTCGCTGTTTGATTTAATTGAAAAGCTGCATCCCACACCGGCATTGGGCGGAGCTCCCCAGCAGAAAGCTGTTGAGATTATCGCTGATATTGAACCGATGACACGCGGATGGTACGCGGCACCGATCGGCTGGATGGACGGCAGGGAAAACGGAGAATTTGTCGTGGCTATCCGATCAGGGCTGATTGAAGGCAAAAGTGCGCGGCTTTTCGCAGGCTGCGGCATTGTTGAAGATTCAGATCCGCAATCAGAATATGAAGAAACACAAATTAAACTAAAGCCGATGATCTCTGCTTTAGGAGGTGAAAGGCTTTGACAAACCCGATTACACATTATATCGGAAGCTTTATTGATGAATTCGCTTTATCGGGTGTCACCGACGCAGTTGTTTGCCCGGGGTCGAGGTCAACTCCCTTGGCGGTTTTGGCGGCGGCCCACCCGGATATTCAAGTCCATATACAGATTGATGAACGATCCGCAGGTTTTTTCGCACTCGGTCTTGCAAAAGCCCGCCAGCGTCCGGTCATGCTGATTTGTACGTCAGGAACGGCGGCGGCTAACTTCTATCCGGCCGTGATTGAAGCTCATTATTCAAGAGTGCCTCTTATTGTCCTGACTGCTGACCGGCCTCATGAATTGAGGGAAGTGGGGGCGCCTCAGGCGATTAACCAGCATTTTCTGTTCGGTAACTTTGTTAAGTTTTTCACAGACTCGGCTCTGCCTGAGGAAAATCCTCAAATGCTGAGCTATATCAGAACATTGGCCGGCAGAGCCGTAAGTGAAGCCGGGAAGCGCCCGATGGGGCCAGTCCATATCAATGTGCCGCTCAGAGAGCCTTTGATGCCGGATTTATCAGCCGCACCTTTTGAAAGAATGAGAAAGGGGCGGCACGTCTCAGTCACAACAGGGATTCAGTCAGCTGATCAAGATTCTCTCTGTCATATTACAGAGCGTCTTGCGGGGACCGAAAGAGGTATGATCGTCTGCGGCGAAATTCACGGTGAAGCAGAAAAGCAGCAAATCATCGCGCTTGCCGAGATGCTTCAGTTCCCGATTTTGGCTGATCCGCTTTCAAACCTCCGAAACGGGGAGCATGATAAGACGCTGATTATTGATGCTTATGACTCGTTTTTAAAAGATGAAGAAATAAAAGAGGCGCTGCGTCCGGACGCTGTGATCCGCTTCGGCCCGATGCCGGTTTCCAAACCGCTCTTTTTATGGCTCAGAGATGATACTGCCATTGAGCAGTTTATCGTCGATGAAGACGGAGGATGGAGAGATCCCACCCAGGCCGGCGCGCATATGATTCATTGCCATCCGTCTGTGTTTTTGGAAGCGGTCCGTTCAGCTGAAACCGGAAAGCGGCCGTCCGGATGGTTTGAGAAATGGCAGTTTGTCAATGACCGGTTCCGGAGTCATTTACAGGACGCAAGCATGGATGATTTATCATTTGAAGGAAATGTATATCGTCAGCTTCAGCACCTTGTCCCTGAAGGCAGTTCGATTTTTGTCGGAAACAGCATGCCGATTCGCGACGTGGATACGTTCTTTGAAAAACAAGATCGCTCCTTCCGTGTTTATGCCAACCGCGGCGCTAACGGAATTGACGGAGTTGTCTCCTCGGCTATGGGACTGTGTGAGGGTACAAAAGCTCCTGTCACGCTTGTCATTGGAGATTTATCGTTTTACCATGATTTAAACGGGCTGTTAGCGGCTAAAAAACTTGGAATTCCGCTTACGGTTATTTTAATAAACAATGATGGCGGCGGGATTTTCTCGTTTTTGCCGCAGGCATCTGATAAGACTCATTTTGAAGAACTGTTCGGTACGCCGACGGGTCTTGATTTCCGGCATGCCGCCGCACTGTACGGCGGGACGTATACTTGCCCTGAGACATGGGAGGCATTTAAGGATGCGTATCAGCCGCAGGCGGACAAGCCCGGACTTCATATAATCGAGCTGAAAACAGATCGGACATCAAGAGTTCAATTCCATCGCGATCTGCTGCAGGCCGCAGTGCGGGAAGTGAAAAAAGAATGGAAACTGTAACAGTTAAAACGGCCGACGGCGTATGCTATCGTGCTGCTGATAGCGGACACGAATCATCTGAAGCTATTGTTTGTCTGCATGGATTTACGGGCAGCAAAGAATCATGGATGTTTTTACGCGGCATGTTTCCCGGCGAACGAATGGTGATGATTGACTGCCTGGGTCACGGGGAGACAGACGCGCCTGTGCAAGCGGCAAGGTACAGTGCGAGCCGGCAGGTTGCGGACCTTGCCGCCGTTTTTGATCAATTAAAACTTCACAAAGTGAAACTTATTGGTTATTCTATGGGGGGAAGACTTGCGTATTCCTTTGCACAGGCATTTCCGCATCGGGTGTCAGCGCTTGTTTTGGAAAGTACAACCCCGGGCCTCAGCACGCTTCAGGAACGCAAAAAGCGGATTCAGTCAGACCGGAAGCTTGCTGACTTTATATTGCGGGAAGGTATAACATCGTTTGTCGATTATTGGGAGGGCATTCCGTTGTTTGCCACGCAGCTTTCTCTGCCGGACAGCGTAAAGGCGTCCATCCGTGCCGGCAGGCTGAAAAATAATCCGTCCGGACTTGCAGGCAGCCTGCTCGGAATGGGGACGGGCTCACAGCCTTCCTGGTGGGAGGCATTACACCGCATCAAAGCGCCCGTCCTGCTCATATGCGGTGAATGGGATGAAAAGTTTTGCGCTATTAATCAAAAGGTGCATAACCTGCTCCCATCAAGTAAAATAGAGGTTGTCAAACAGGCGGGGCACACGGTACATGTGGAACAGCCGCGAATTTTTGGTAAGATAGTAAGTGAGTTTTTATACGGCTTGTAAAGCATAAAGAAAATAGCTTTTCGGCCGGACTCAGGCAAAAATGAAGGAGGTCATATCAATGGCTGCAGAATGGAAAAGTGAACGTCAGTACGATGAAATCCTGTACGAGACGTATAACGGTATTGCAAAAATAACAATTAACCGCCCGGAGGTACATAACGCATTTACCCCTAAGACGGTATCAGAAATGATTGACGCGTTTGCTCGTGCGCGTGATGACTCCAATATTGGTGTCATCGTTCTTGCGGGAGCGGGAGATAAAGCATTCTGTTCAGGCGGAGACCAAAAAGTCCGCGGTCACGGCGGATATGTCGGAGACGATCAGATCCCGCGTCTGAATGTGCTTGATCTTCAGCGTTTGATCCGCGTGATTCCTAAACCGGTCGTAGCGATGGTATCAGGCTATGCCATCGGCGGAGGCCATGTGCTTCATATCGTCTGTGATTTAACGATTGCGGCCGATAACGCGATTTTCGGCCAAACCGGACCGAAAGTGGGAAGCTTTGATGCCGGTTACGGCTCAGGTTACCTGGCGCGTATCGTCGGACATAAGAAAGCCCGTGAAATCTGGTACCTGTGCCGTCAATACAACGCGCAGGAAGCGCTCGACATGGGGCTTGTCAATACAGTTGTCCCATTAGAGAAACTTGAAGAGGAAACAATTAAATGGTGTGAAGAAATGCTTGAGAAAAGCCCTACAGCCCTTCGTTTCCTTAAAGCGGCATTTAATGCAGATACAGACGGCCTCGCCGGAATTCAGCAATTTGCAGGAGATGCAACGCTTCTTTATTACACGACTGACGAAGCGAAAGAAGGCCGCGATTCCTTTAAAGAGAAACGCAGTCCCGATTTCGGTCAGTTCCCTCGTTTTCCGTGATCAGATGACACTACGAAACAGCTTGAGCCGCTCTGGTCCAAGCTGTTTTCTTTTCAAAAACAGTACTTTTACCTCGGAGATGATAACATGCTGACAGAACAGCCGAATTGGCTCATTCAAAGGGCTCAGCTGACACCAGAGAGAATTGCTCTCATATTTGAAAACAAACAGATGACATTCAGAGAATTATATCATGCTTCTAAACAAATGGCCGCGCGGCTGTATAAATACTGCTCGCTTAAAAAAGGAGACCGCGCTGCGATTTTGCTTTCTAACAGACCGGAAATGGTTTATGCCGTTCACGCCTGCTTCTTATTAGGGGCGGAAGCTGTGCTGTTGAATACGAAGCTCTCAAAACAGGAACGGTTGTTTCAGCTCGAAGATTCACAGGCAAAGCTTTTATTGACGGAGGACGGTTTTTGCCGCGAAGAATATGAATCTGCGGTCGCCGCTGCAGATGTGGACGAGCTGCAGGCTGAAGAGGCGGGAGACATTGAACCTGAAGCTTATGTAACGCTTGATGATACGGCGACTCTTATGTATACGTCAGGAACAACGGGAAGGCCGAAGGGGGTGCAGCAGACTTTCGGTAATCATTATTCCAGCGCTGTATCGTCTGCGCTGAATCTGGGGGTCACGGAGCGGGACCGCTGGCTTATTGCGCTGCCGCTGTTTCATATCAGCGGTCTGTCTGCGCTGTTTAAGTCGGTCATTTACGGCATGCCTGTCGTGCTTCATCAAAAATTTTCTGTCACTGATGTGCTGGACAGCATCAGCTCCCATCAGGTCACGATCATTTCAGCGGTGCAGACCATGCTTTCGGGCCTGCTTGCGGAAACTGAACAATGTCCTGAATCACTGCGCTGCATTCTGCTTGGCGGGGGTCCGGCACCGCTGCCGCTCCTTGAAGAATGCCGCAGGAAACAATTTCCGGTATTCCAATCTTACGGCTTGACTGAAACCTGCTCACAGATTGTCACGCTTTCTCCGGAATTCAGTATGGACAAGCTCGGCTCGGCCGGTAAACCGCTGTTTTCATGCGAAATTAGAATTGAAAAAGACGGAAACCCTTGTGCGCCGTTTGAACACGGTGAAATTACGGTGAAAGGCCCGAATGTAATGAAAGGGTATTACCATCGTGACGACGCAAACCAGGCCGCTTTTCATAATGGATGGTTTAAAACGGGCGATCTTGGCTATTTGGATGATGAAGGGTTTTTATACGTGCTGGACAGGCGGTCGGACCTCATTATTTCAGGCGGAGAAAACATCTACCCGGCAGAAGTGGAAGCGGCGCTGCTTGCCCATCCGGCTGTAGCAGAGGCCGGTGTTTCGGGAGCCGAAGATCCGAAGTGGGGGAAAGTGCCGCATGCTTTTCTCGTGCTGACTTCTTCTGTCAGTTCTGAGGAGCTGACCGCCTTTTGCCGTGAGCGGCTTGCAAAATATAAAATACCGGCTGCTTTTTTCGAGGTTGACGGGCTCCCGCGGAACGCGTCCAATAAACTGATGAGGCATCGGCTGAATGAGCTTCGTAAAGGAGAATTATCATGATTAAGATTGAAAAAATCACCCTTTATCATGTAAGTATGAGGCTGAAAAAACCGTTTAAAACAAGTATTGAAACGCTGCAGGATCGTAAATTTTTGATCGTGGAAGCGATCGATGAAACCGGGAGAACCGGCTGGGGGGAGGTATCGGCGTTTTCTTCTCCGTGGTATACAGAAGAAACGATTCAGACATGCGCGCATATGCTGAGAGATTTTTTCATCCCAAATGTCGTAGGCCGCGAGTTTTTCCATCCGTCAGAAGTGCCTGACAGTCTCGCGCGTTTCAAAGGAAACCGCATGGCAAAAGCGGGGCTGGAATCAGCCGCGTGGGATCTATATGCCAAGAAAAAGGGGATATCTCTCGCAGAAGCCTTAGGGGGCAAAAGAGATAAAGTGCCCGCCGGCGTGGCGGTGGGTCTGGCTTCGGCTGATGAGATGCTTCGGGAAATTGAGCAATACGTAAAAGAAGGTTATCAACGTATAAAAATAAAAATTCAGCCCGGCCATGACGTTGATCTGGTCAGAGCCATCCGCAGCCGTTTTCCGAACGTACCGCTGATGGCGGATGCCAACTCGGCATATGAACTGAAAGACATCAGCAGGCTGAAAGAGTTGGATGAATTCCAGCTCTTGATGATAGAACAGCCGCTTCAAGCAGATGATATTGTCGATCACCGCCACCTGCAGAAACACTTGAGAACCGCGGTATGCCTTGATGAAAGCATATGCTCATATGATGACGCAAGGCGGGCGATTGAGCTTGGGAGCTGTAAAATCATTAACATAAAACCAGCGCGTGTAGGAGGCCTGACAGAGGCTTTAAAAATACATGACTTATGCAGAGAGCATCACATGCCGGTTTGGTGCGGCGGAATGTTTGAAACCGGCATTTCGAGAGCGCAGACAGTCGCGCTCGCTTCGCTGCCGCAATTTACGATACCGGGTGATATTTCCTCATCAGACCGATACTGGGAGGAGGATATTGTCACTCCCGACATACGTATCGAAGAGGGATTCATCTCTGTTCCGGACGGTCCCGGACTGGGTGTTGAAGTCAATCAGGAAATAATGAGAAAATACGTCACCCAAATGGACGTTTTTACGACAAACAACTGATAAAAAGACATTTCAGCGAGTTGAGCTGCCTGTATGCTGCTGTTATATTGAAATTGTTCATCATCACCCCTTCCCCCGTTTGAACCGGCTGTATCAGCCGGTTTTTTTAATAGGCGAATGCGATGATTTTTTTATTCTTCAAACAGTGTCGGCTTTACATCGCAGGTGTTGCTTTCTGGCTGGGGCAAAGATGTACATCTTGATAAAAAATTCTGTGCTTGTCATGAATGCGATACTGATCGTACCGTCTGCCGCCTATATTTGCCGACGAACCGCCTTTCTGCCATGCTTCTCATCCGCGCGATTTTCTCCGGCTCAGGGGCTGATTTCAAAAAGGCTTGCGGCGCGGAAATGAAAAAGAGCTGTATAAAACAGCTCTTTTCTTTTATAAATCATGCGGTTTAAAGGTTTTGCAATCCGTTTCTTCACTTTTTTCAGCGGTTTCGCCTGTATGGCTGACTACATAAATAGCGTCGGCCGTGCATTTGTTTCCTCTGCCCCAATATGAACAGTTATTGACTTCACACAGAATTTTTTGGTCCATGCTGGCTCCCCTCCAAGATAAAAGGTACGCCATTAGTATGAGCCGCCCTGATTTTTGTTATTCCTCCTGGCGGATATAACGTCTGTCTTTCATAAAGAGCTTCCAGAAGAAATAAAACCCGGGAAACAAAATAATGAAAGCGACGATATACGTCATAAACAGCGCCCTGAAGGTGGCCGGCTCCGTAAATCCTGACATGACCGTAATATCCGGATAAATCATATAAGGAAGATGCGCCCGTCCGTATGCATAGCTTGCCAGAAAGTATTGAAGCGCAATGGCGATCATGGCGATTCTCGGTTTGCCGAGGTTGCGGCCGAAGCGCTTATTCGGCAAAAACAGAGCCACGCCGGCAATGATAAATGTAATGACAGACAGAATGAGCCATGTCTTGTCTTTCATCATCCCCGTATACAGCCAGCCGGCTTCAGAGCGTAATGTCAGCATAATGAAGAAGGCAAAAAGAAGCGACAGCGGCCCTGTTAGTAAAGAGCTCCGTCTGTAGATGCGGTACGCATGCTCCTCTTCCGCAACATTTGAAAAATCGGCCAGAAGCAGTGAAGATAAAAATAAAGTGCTTAAAATGGCAAAGCCGATAAACGCATACGCATTAAGGCTTGTAAAGACATTTGCCAAATTCAGGTGATACACGCCGCCCGTCTTCTCAATAAATCCTCCGTGTGTGACCGGAAGGACCAAAATCAGCACAGCGGGAATAATGAAGCCCGAAATTCCGGAGATATATCTCATGATTTTTCTTTCCTTCGCCGTATTGGAGAAAACGAGAAAGCCGCTGCGGATGGCTAAAAGCAGCAAAATAATACTCCCCGGGATCAATAAAACGGTTCCCAGCACGAAGGTTGCCCCTGGAAAGAAGCTGAATAGGGCGACAACGATTGCGACGATAAAGACGTTGGTCACTTCCCATGTCGGGGACAAATAACGGTTGGCGATGTTTGTCGCCTTTGTTTGTTCTTTATTTAAATAAATCATCGACCAAAAGCCGGCTCCGAAGTCCATCGTTGCCATGACCGCGTAGATAAACACGAAGCCCCATACGATTGATATCGCAATGAGAGCATCCATGGTAATGTCCATTTTAATTCAGCCCTTTCTATAGTTAGGATTCCGCCGCTTTTACATCCTCCTCAACGGGATGTTTGCGGAAATAATAAAGCAGCACATAAATGACTGCAGCTGCCAAAATGGCGTAAACGACCGTAAACAGGATGAACAGCAAACCGATTGAACCGGTTGTCGTGACGACATCAGACGTTTTCAAGAGATGGTAAATCACCCATGGCTGCCGCCCCGTACAAGCGAATATCCACCCGAATTCAATTCCGATCAGACTGAGCGGTCCTGCGGTTAAAAATAAAATCAAAAGCCAAGTCGGAAAGCTGTCTTTCTTTAAAATTTTTCTCCACACGATGCCGATGATTGAGTACAAAATGAGCAGCATCCCGATGCCGACCATTCCGTTAAACAGTGTATGGATGAATAAAGGCGGCCACTCGTCTTTCGGAAACGCGTTCAATCCTTTGACGACGGTATCAAAGCTGTTTGCAGCCAAAAAGCTTAAAGCCCACGGCACTTCTATCGCCCATTTTACTTTTTCTTCTTTTGCATCAGTAAAACCCCCGATCGCAAGCGGAGCGTGTGATCTAGTTTCAAACAGCCCTTCTGCGCCCGCAAGCTTCTCAGGCTGGTATTCGTAAAGAAGCTGGGCTGACTCGTGACCGTTTAAAGAGGCAATAATGGAGAATATCCCGCCGATCGTTAAGGCGAGCAGCAGCGCTTTTCGGTGAAAGCGGTATACCTGCTCCTGTTTTCTCGTTCTCAGCATTTTATAAGCCGCAACTGACGCAACGATAAATGCCCCGGTCATGAAAGCCGTCAGAACGACATGGCCCGCGGTGGTGAAAAAGCTTGGATTAAAAAACGCTGCCCACGGTTCGACGTCAGTGATTTTGCCGTTTAAAATTTTAAAGCCGGCCGGCGTTCCTTCAAATGCGTGAACATTTGTGATTAAGACGGCGGATGCCGCGGCGCCGATCAAAACGAAAATTACGGCAATGATGCGCATCGCCGGAGTCAGCCGGTCAGCGGCGTAGACATAAATGGACATAAACAGCGCTTCGATAAAGAATGCATAAATTTCAATCTGAAACGGGAGTGACATCACCCTGCCGATGACTTCCATGAATCCGGGCCACAAAAGGGCAAGCTGTGTACCCGCGATCGTTCCGGTCGGTATCGCCACGCCGAGCAGAACAGCCTGCGCCTTCGTCCACCGTTTTGCCATAATGGCATAATGCGGATCTTTTGTTTTTTGGTAAATCAATTCAGCCATTAAAATCATCAGAGGCAAGCCGACACCAAGCGTCGCAAAAATAATATGAAAGCCCATGGTTGTACCGAACAGACTTCTGGCTAATACTAAATCATCCACGATCATAAACCGCCTTTCTAAATTACCGTTTTATGTAATGTGGTTATATTATTTGCTGAAGCGATTAGATTATTCTTCCGATTCCATATATGTGCAGGGTTTAGAAATCAGGGGATCAGGGCATATATGATTGACAAGCGGATATTTAAGGTTTAAAATAAAACGTAATTATTACGATTTGAGAAAGGGAGATCAGCATGAAAAAAGATATTCATCCGGATAACCATCAAGTGATTTTTCAAGATGTGAACAGCGGCTATCGCTTTTTAAGCCATTCTACGAAAAAATCAGAGGAAACAGCAGAGTGGGAAGACGGAAAGACATACCCGCTGATTAAAGTAGAGGTCAGCTCAGATACGCATCCGTTTTATACAGGCCGCCAAAAATTCAACGAAAAAGGCGGGAGAGTCGAACAGTTCAACAAAAAATACAATATGGGGAAATAAGACAAGCCCAATGGGGTTTGTCTTATTTATTGAGCACTTTGTCATCTCGTGCGGGGAGTGACGAAATGACCCGTCTTATGTTATATTGTGAATAAAAAAGCAGAAAGGAAACACCAAGATGAGTCTTCTAAACGATATCATGCAATTTAATGAGCAGTTCACTAAAAACAAAGATTATGAAAAATACCAAACATCTAAATTCCCGGATAAAAAAATGGCGATTTTGTCCTGTATGGACACACGTCTTGTAGAATTGCTTCCGCATGCGATGAACATGCGAAACGGCGATGTGAAAATTATTAAAAGTGCCGGCGCGCTTGTCGCCCACCCGTTCGGAAGTATCATGCGCAGCCTTTTAGTGGCCGTATACGAATTAAACGCCGATGAAGTCTGCGTTATCGGCCACCATGATTGCGGCATGAGCAAAATCAACAGCGAGGATATGCTCGATAAAATTATCGACCGCGGTATTCCGAAAGAGCGGATTGACATGCTGAAGCACTCAGGAGTTGATCTTGATCAATGGCTGAAAAGCTTTGATTCAGTAGAAGCGAGTGTTACAGACAGCGTAAACGTCATTAAACACCATCCGCTATTCCCTGACAATGTGCCGGTGCACGGTCTGGTGATTGATCCTGAAACCGGTAAACTTGATCTGGTGATCGACGGCTACCGGCATATGGACTAATGTTTTTGTTTTTTGTCCGGTACGGGATCAACACCGCCCGGATGAAAAGGGTGGCACTTTAAAATCCGCTTCAGTGTCAGCCATCCGCCTTTTAATGCGCCGTGAGTCTTGACGGCTTCGATTCCGTACTGCGAACAGGTCGGATAAAAGCGGCATGACGGCGGCGTCAGCGGAGAGATGAACTTCTGGTATCCGCGGATTAAAGCAATCATTATGGTTTTCATCAAAAAACCGCCTTTCTGATGCTAGTATAGAAAAAAAATTTCAGATTGAAAAGCTTCCGCCACAATTCTTATCGGAAAACTGTGTTATAATGGATGCATATTCTGAAAAAAAGGGAGTGCCATTATGCCTTCAGTAGAAAGTTTTGAGCTTGACCATAATGCGGTTGTGGCTCCGTATGTAAGACATTGCGGAGTGCATAAAGTCGGAACAGACGGCGTCGTGAATAAGTTTGACATTCGCTTCTGCCAGCCGAACAAACAGGCGATGAAGCCGGATACGATTCATACGCTTGAGCACTTGCTTGCGTTTACGATTCGCACACATTCTGAGAAATACGATCACTTCGACATCATAGATATCTCACCGATGGGCTGCCAGACAGGCTATTATCTTGTTGTCAGCGGCGAGCCGACAGCGGAAGAAATTGTAGACCTGCTTGACGCTACGCTGAAAGAAGCCATCGATATTACGGAGATTCCGGCGGCCAACGAAAAACAGTGCGGCCAGGCGAAACTTCATGATTTAGAAGGCGCGAAACGTCTGATGCGTTTCTGGCTGTCACAGGATAAAGAAGATTTGCTGAAAGTGTTCGGATAAAAAACAGGCCTTTTTGCTGACATGCAAAAAGGCTTTTTTACATATTTCTAAAAAATGTCACACCTTATGTGTAAGCGTTTGCTAAAATAGAAGCAAACATGAAGGAGTGATGGGATGAAACGGGCTGTATTGGCAGGTATGTGCGGTATGGTATTTCTATTATCTTCCTGCGGGGGCAATTCGGATAAAACCTCCGCGGATGAAGAGCCTAAAGCGCTTGAGGTCAAGCTTACAGGACCGGAAACGGCAGCACCGCATGAAAAAACGGAATACAAGGCGGAGGTTTTTTACGGCGGCAAGCGTGTCACGGATGCGGATGAAGTCATGTTTGAAGTATGGAAAGAAGGAAAAAAAGGCAGCAGCAAAACAAGCAAGGCCAAGGAGGAAAAAGGGGCGTATCACCTGCGGACTGAATTTGATGAAGAGGGTGTGTATACCGTTCAATCCCACGTAACGGCAAATCAGCAGCATAATATGCCGACTGTAAAAGTGCGTGTCGGGGATGCTGAAGCTGCCGATGATTCCTCCGGCTATGAGGAACAGACGCATCATCATTAAGGATTTTTTTTATCCGTCAAGCCTTTTGATGCGTCCTCCGGCGGGTCAATCGTATGTTTTACATTATAAGCTCTTACAGTCGACCAGATGGATAAAAGCAGCACGGCGAGCACGATAAGAAAGCCGAAGCTCAGAAGAAGCACCATGAAATCCCTCCTTTTTAACAAATCATAACATATTTTCCATCCGTAAAACCAAGGGCTAAAAATTTATGTTTTAACACACGATATATAGGGTATATCAATAGTAAACCAAAGGAGGAAGATAGGCATGTCAGAAAAACTATTGGACGCAGTCAATAAGCAAGTTGCAAACTGGACGGTCATGTATGTGAAATTACATAACTATCATTGGTATGTCAAAGGGAAGGACTTTTTCACATTGCATGAAAAGTTCGAGGAGCTGTATAACGAAACGGCTACATATATTGATGATCTGGCAGAACGTCTGCTGGCATTAAACGGCAAGCCGATCGGCACAATGACGGAATCATTGAAGACAGCGTCTGTAAAAGAAGCGGAAGGCAATGAGAGCGCAGAACAAATGGTACAGAACATTTATGATGATTTCACTGTCATTGCGGAAGAGCTGAAAAGCGGCATGGATCTCGCAGATGAGGTAGGAGACGAAACGACCGGTGATATGCTGCTTGCCATTCACCAGAATATCGAAAAACATAACTGGATGCTGAAAGCGTATTTGGGATAATCAACAAGGGAGGACCGGGGCTATAAAGCACTCGGTCTTTTATTTGGCTGCCGAAGAGAGGTGTTGTCCATTTTTCTGAAAAATCCAGTCCGTTCCATTCACTTTTCATAGAATAATGTAAGGCCGTTTCTGTGAAAGGATGTTGGATCAAGTGGGCAAAGACTTTGGCATCTTTTCGTTTTTTGCAGTGATCGTGTCGGCAGCGGGGTTTTTCTTCGGAGGTTTTCAGTATTCGTTTCTGATTTTGCTATCGGTCATGGCGATTGAGTTTATCAGTACAAGCTTAAAAGAATCTCTTTTGCAGCAGCTGAGCGCAAGAAAGCTTTTTGCGCGGCTGGTCAAAAAAATCGTGACCCTGGCATTAGTCTCAGTTTGCCATTTTTTTGACCAGCTGCTTCATACCGAAGGCGCCATCCGTAATTTGGCTATCATGTTTTATATCTTATACGAATCGGTTCAGATCGTGATTACGGCAAGCTCGCTGGGCATACCGGTTCCGCAGGTGCTTGTCGACCTATTGGATACTTTGAAAAATAAATTCAAGCGCAAACCGTAACATTTGCTTCAAAGGAGGCTATACTAGCGGGTATGATGGTTTTCCTCTGAATTTTTGATAAAGGGCTTCCGAACAAACGCAACTGTGGTATGATGTATGGAAGATATGAAGGAACGGATTAGAGGGATAAACATGTACGAGTTTAAAGACTATTATCAGAACACTGTTCAGCTCTCCTTTGAACACCAGCCTTTTTCAGACAGCCCGAAGCACGTGTGGGTCATATGCCGATATGGAGATAAGTGGCTTTTGACTGAGCACGAAGACCGGGGGTTTGAATTTCCGGGCGGAAAAGTGGAGCCGATGGAATGTGCGGAGGAAGCGGCCCTGCGCGAGGTGAAAGAAGAAACCGGTGCCGCGGTAAGACATCTGAAGTACGTTGGACAGTATAAAGTTCTCGGCAGGGAAAAGGTAATCGTGAAGAATATTTATTTTGCCGATATTGAAAAGCTTGAAAAACAGGCTGACTATTTTGAAACAAAGGGGCCGGTGCTGTTCAGCGAACTGCCGGAGAATCTCCCGCGAAATAAAAAATTCAGTTTCATTATGAAAGATTCGGTGCTTCCGATCAGTCTGAAAAAGCTGAAAGAGGACGGCGTATTTCAATCATAAAAAACGGAGACCCGGCGTTTACGCACGGGTCTTTTTTAAATTTTTCCTTTCGTCCATTTTCTTTCTAACAGTTCGACTCCCTGATACATCAATGTCGCAAAAATTGCGATGATCAGAAGGCTTAAGAACACAAGAGTGAAATTGAAGACCTGGAATCCGTAAATGATCATGTAGCCCAGACCTTTTTCGGAAACGAGAAACTCGCCGACGATGACACCGACCCAGGATAAACCGACGTTCACTTTAAGCGCGGAAATAATCGCGGGGGCGCACGCCGGCAGAATGACTTCTTTAAACATGATGCTTCTTTTCGCTCCGAAGGTTTTCATCACCTTAATATAGTTTTCATCCACTTCCTGAAAAGCCGTAAAGACGACGATTGTCGTGATAATGACACTGATGACTGCTCCCATGGCGACAATGCTTGTGAAATTCGGTCCGAGTGCCACGATGAGAATCGGTCCGAGTGCGACCTTCGGCATCGCGTTTAAAATGACGAGGTACGGGTCTAAAACCCGGGCGAGCCTGTTTGACCACCATAACAGAGCGGCGAGGCATGTGCCGAGGAGCGTGCCGAGCAAAAAGCCGAGAACGGTTTCTCCTAAGGTTACGCCGATGTGCGCCGCAAGGGATCCGTCCGCAATCTTTTCAACTAAAAGCCTGCAAACGGCGGAGGGTGAGCTGAAGATTAACGGATCGATCCAGCCCGCCCTGCTCGATATTTCCCATCCGGCAAAAAATACGATAAAAATGGCGGCCTGATACGCACGGATCCGGAGCTTTTCTTTTTGGTGTCTTTTCTTAAACTGCTGATGAAGCTGTTCAATCGTGCCGCTGCTGTTTTTCAAGGGAATTCAGCTCCTTCCATATGGTTTGAAACAGCGGCTGAAAGGCCGGATCCTGACGCGCGTCAAACGGATCTAAAGCCGCGAGCTCCTTAGGCACGGTGAATATTTGGTGGATGGTGCCCGGCTGATTCGAAAATAAATAGATCGTATCGCTCATGGCGATGGCTTCACCGATATCGTGGGTGACGAGCACGGCGGTTTTTTGAAAATCCTTTAATGTTCTGAAGACAAGGTTTTCCAAAGAAAGCTTCGTTTGAAAGTCCAGCGCGGAAAACGGTTCATCAAGGAGCAGCAGTCCCGGGTCCGGTGCAAGAGTTCTGACAAGTGCCGCCCGCTGCCGCATCCCGCCTGACAGCTCTTTCGGGTATTTCTTTTCAACGCCGATTAATCCGAGCTTAGGCAGAAGGCTGAGAACTTCAGCTCTTTTTTCTTCTGTTAATGTTTTTGAAATGTGTAAACCGAGCAGCACGTTTTCCTCAATTGATTTCCAAGGAAATAAATAATCCTGCTGAAGCATATAACCGATTTGGTGTTCTTTATGGTTCGGCACGCTTCCTTCAATCAGCACCCGGCCTTGCGCAGGAGTAATAAGGCCGGCCAGAATGGACAGGAGTGTTGTTTTTCCGCATCCGCTCGGTCCGAGAAAGGAGATGAAATCCCCTTTTTCAATCTGAAAATGTATATCTTTCACGGCGGTTGTCTTTTCTTTCAGCGAGAAATAAGTATGTGTTACATGATCCACATGTAAAAAAGACATTCATGTTCCTCCTATTGTTCTGAG
Source organism: Bacillus sp. JHAA (assembly GCF_036961585.1). Taxonomy (NCBI): domain Bacteria; kingdom Bacillati; phylum Bacillota; class Bacilli; order Caryophanales; family Bacillaceae; genus Bacillus; species Bacillus sp. JHAA. Next base: position 18,817 of record NZ_JBAMDE010000002.1, read on the forward strand.
GTGACTTTTTTGGCGATTTTTGTGTTGACGAGTTTGCTGTACGGAATGTGTTTCGGGAGCTCTCCGGCTTCATCCATAATAGATTGAAGCTGTTCCCATTCATCCTTTTGCAGAACTGGGTCTGCAGAGAATGACTTTTGTTTTTTATATCGCTCTATTGATGTTTCGATAATGGCCGGATCGGTATCGGCAAATTCCTTCTGAATCGTTTTTGCGATGTCTTTGGCCGGATGGCTTTCCACCCATTGCTGGGCGCGATAGATGGCGCGGGTGAATTTTTCCGCCGTCTTTTCATTGGTTTTCAAATAACTTTCTTTTGCCATAAAGGTTGTGTACGGCATTTGGCCGGAAGCTTCTCCGAAGGATGCGACGATATGGCCGATGCCTTCTTTTTCAAATTGGGATGCCGTCGGTTCAAACAGCTGCACATAATCACCCGTTCCGGATGCAAATGCGTTGGAAATATTGGCGAAATCAATGTTTTGAACGAGGTTAATGTCTTTTTTCGGCTCTATGTGATTCTTTTTCAGGACGTACTCACCGGCCATTTGGGGCATGCCGCCTTTTCGCTGGCCGAGAAATGTTTTTCCTTTTAAATCGCTCCATTTGAATGAATTCTCATCCTTCCGTGACACGAGAAATGTGCCGTCCGTCTGTGTCAGCTGCGCGAAGTTGATGACCGGATCTTTTGCTCCCTGCGCCTCCACGTAAATGGATGTTTCAGAACCGATCAGCGCGATGTCTGACCCGTTTGACAAAAGCGATGTCATTGTTTTGTCTCCGCCCCATGTTGTTTGAAGTGACACTTGGAGCCCTTCTTTTTTAAAGAAACCTTTTGCTTCAGCGACATACAGAGGCGTATAGAAGATGGAGTGTGTGACTTCCGCCACCTTTACCTTTGTCAGACTTTCTTCCTGTCTGCAGGCCGGAAGAATGAGCAGGAAAAAGGCGGATATGACAAAAACGCAGCCCGTTTTGAGCCATTTGTTCACGGTGTAACCTCCTTGTTTTAAGCGTTAAATAACCTTTTCTGCTTTACATATCGTATGATGGGTATAAAAAATGTGTGAGTGCCCATATTCACGTTGGGAAAGAATAAAAAAACTGATGATATAAGGAGGCCATTGTTTTGCTGGTAGAAAAGAAAAGGTTCCCGTCTCCGAGTCCGCATATCCGCCTCTTTGAGGTATGCTATGAGTCAGAAGGGCTGAAGGTAAAGGGGCTTCTTGCCGAGCCTGCGGCGCCGGGAACATATGACGGTTTTTTATATTTGCGCGGCGGCATAAAAAATGTCGGCATGGTACGCCCCGGAAGAATCGTTCAATTCGCTTCCCAAGGCTTTGTCGTGTTTGCGCCCTATTACAGAGGCAACCAGGGCGGCGAGGGAAATGAAGATTTTGCGGGAGAGGACAGAGAGGACGCGTTTTCCGCTTTCCGCCTGCTTCGGGAGCATCCGAACGTCAGGGAAGGGCGGGTGCATATTTTCGGTTTTTCCCGGGGCGGTATCATGGGGCTTTTGACCGCGATTGAAATGGGGCATCAAGCGGCTTCGCTCGTATCATGGGGCGGTGTGAGCGATATGGTGCTTACTTATGAAGAGCGGAAGGATATGCGGCGGATGATGAAGCGGGTGATCGGAGGCACGCCGAAAAAGGTGCCGGATGAATACAGATGGCGTTCACCGTTTGAAAACGCAGACCGCATTCAGGCCCCTGTGCTGCTCATCCATGGAGAGAATGATGAGAATGTTTCGATCGAACACGCCCGAATGATCGAGGACAAGCTGAAAGAGGCGGGGAAACCGGTGGAAACTTGGTATTACAGCGGTTTTACGCATTATTTTCCGCCGCAGGAAAACAGACGCATTGTCCGGCGGCTGGCGGAATGGATGAAGACACGGTAAGATGCCTGATTTATGATATGATAATAAAGAATAAGAGAATGAAAGGGGATTTTCATTTTGGGAATGCCTGTTGAATTTAATACCATGATTGTGACAAAAGGCAATGAAAAACGGATAGAGGAAAATATCTTTTTATTGGAGAAAGAGGGCTACCGCGTCTATCCTCTTGATATTCCGATGGACGTGCGCAAAACGAAAACCGGCGAGAAATCCGGCACCGGCGAGGTTCAAAAGCTCGAATGGGCGAACGGCCGGACAAGCATTACATACAGACTCACGTCGCTCCATTCGACAAACTGAAAAAACAAAAGCCAAGGGCATAAACGCCCTTGGCTTTTTTGATTACACGAGAGGTCCGCCGGCTTTGGCAATCGAGTCTGCATGGGAAAACTTTTTAAAGTTTTCTTTAAACTCATTGGCTAAAAACAGCGCTTTTTCGTTGTATGCTTGTTTATCGCTCCATGTGTTTTCAGGCTGAAGAACTTCATCCGGAACGCCCGGAACATGAACGGGACTGCGCAGGCCGAAAATGCTGTCTGCCGCCATGTCAGTCTGGTTCAGTCTGCCTTCAATAGCGGCCTTGACCATCGCTCTTGTATACGAAAGTTTCATCCGTTCTCCGACTCCGTACCCTCCGCCGGTCCAGCCTGTGTTGACCAGGAAGACTTGAACGCCGTGTTCGTCGATTTTATGCCCGAGCATTTCGGCATATACATGCGCCGGAAGCGGAAGGAACGGTGAACCGAAGCACGTCGAGAAAGTCGTTTGCGGAGATGTCACGCCGCGCTCGGTTCCCGCGAGTTTACTGGTGTACCCGCTTAAGAAGTGATACATCGCCTGTTCCTTCGTCAGTTTGCTGATCGGAGGAAGCACGCCGAATGCGTCCGCCGTTAAAAAGACGATCGCCTGCGGATGGCCGGCAATGCTCGGCTGCACGATATTGCCGATCATCTCAATCGGATATGCGGCTCTTGTGTTTTCCGTGTAGAAGGAATTGTCGTAATCCGCTTCACCCGTTTTTTCATCAAGCACGACATTCTCAAGAACAGACCCGAAGCGGATCGCACGAAAAATCTGCGGTTCTTTTTCCTCGCTGAGATTGATACATTTAGCGTAACATCCGCCTTCAATGTTGAAAACGCCGGAATCTGACCAGCCGTGCTCGTCATCGCCGATCAGTTTGCGGTCCGCATCGGCTGAAAGCGTCGTTTTCCCTGTGCCGGAAAGGCCGAAAAACAGGGCGACATCGCCTTTTTCACCGACATTGGCTGAGCAGTGCATCGGCAGTATATCCTGCTGCGGAAGCAGGAAGTTCATAATGGAGAATATTGATTTTTTCATTTCTCCGGCGTATTCGGTGCCGCCGATTAAAATGACGCGCTTTTCGAAAGAGACAATGATAAATGTTTCCGAATGCGTGCCGTCCGTCTCCGGATCTGCTTTAAAATGCGGAGCTGAGAGAATGGTGAAAGGCTGCGCTTGCGTGTCTCTTTCATCCGTCTCCGGTCTGATAAACAGCTGGCGCGCGAATAAATTGTGCCACGCAAATTCATTTACGACCGTAATCGGGAGTCTGTATTTTTCATCCGCTCCCGCGAATCCTTCAAATACAAACAGTTCATCCCGCTGTTTTAAGTAGCTGACGACTTTGGCGTACAGCTTTTCAAACGCCTCTTCAGAAATGGGCTGATTCACCGCGCCCCAATCAATTTGATTTTCTGTGCTTTGTTCACGGACGATAAATTTATCTTTAGGTGACCGGCCTGTATATGCGCCGGTGGTGGCGCGTACGGCGCCCGTTGATGTCAGCGTTCCTTCATTTCGGCTGATCACTTTTTCGGTAAGTTTTGGAGCTGATAAATTATGATGCACATTCGGACTTGCAAGTAATGCTTGAAGATCTGCGGTTAAATCAACTAATTTCATAAAAACCTTCCTTTGCCGGTTTATTTGTATTTCGCTGAATGTGGAATTAGTATAACATATATCTGAAAATAGTCTATACTATTTGCGGTTTTTTGTTTGTGTTTTTCCATTGCTTCCCGAAATAAAGGCGCGTAATCGCTTTAATTCATATTGACACTTTCCGCCCTTTTACGATAAGATATTTCATTGAGCGGATACTCTTATCCCGAGCTGGCGGAGGGACAGGCCCGATGAAGCCCAGCAACCGGTTTCTCTGTAAAAAAGCAGGTGAAAACACTGTGGGAAACCAAGGTGCTAACCTGATGCAAGGTTTAATATTTTCCTTGAGCGATAAGAGTGAAAGGCACACAGACCAAACCCTTTCCTCGAGTGGAAAAGGTTTTTTTATTTCATAAAATATGCCAATTAACATTCTCTGATATAGTATGACATTGTATTAAGAGGGAGCGAGTTCCGTATCATATGAAAAGGTCTTGCAAAAGATCTTTTTTCAGGAGGAAAAGTGAATGAGTAAAAACCGTCGACTATTTACATCTGAATCTGTTACTGAGGGTCATCCGGACAAAATCTGTGACCAAATTTCTGACAGTATCTTAGATGAGATTTTAAAAAATGACCCGAACGCGCGCGTGGCCTGCGAAACATCTGTAACGACAGGACTTGTGCTGGTAAGCGGAGAGATTACTACATCAACATACGTTGACATTCCGAAAACAGTCCGTGAAACGATTAAAGAAATCGGCTACACACGCGCCAAATATGGATTTGATGCGGAGACTTGCGCTGTTTTAACATCAATTGATGAACAGTCTGCGGATATCGCAATGGGTGTCGATCAGGCTCTTGAAGCGCGTGAAGGCACAATGAGCGATGCTGAAATCGAAGCAATCGGAGCGGGAGACCAAGGCCTGATGTTCGGTTATGCGTGTAACGAAACGAAAGAGCTTATGCCGCTTCCGATCTCTTTGGCGCATAAATTAGCCCGCCGTTTGAGCGAAGTCCGCAAAGAAGACATTCTTCCGTACCTTCGCCCTGACGGCAAAACGCAAGTTACCGTTGAATATGATGAAAACAACAAGCCGGTCCGCATCGACGCGATCGTCATTTCAACTCAGCACCACCCGGAAATTACGCTGGAGCAGATTCAGCGCAATCTGAAAGAGCATGTCATTAATCCTGTCGTGCCTGAGGAACTGATCGATGAAGAAACAAAATACTTCATCAACCCTACGGGACGTTTCGTAATCGGCGGACCTCAAGGTGATGCGGGTCTGACCGGCCGTAAAATCATCGTTGACACATACGGCGGATATGCACGCCACGGCGGCGGCGCATTCTCCGGTAAGGATGCGACGAAGGTAGACCGTTCTGCGGCATACGCTGCGAGATACGTAGCGAAAAACATCGTGGCAGCAGGTCTTGCTGATTCTTGTGAAGTGCAGCTTGCATACGCAATCGGCGTGGCACAGCCTGTTTCTATTTCCATCAATACATTTGATACAGGAAAAGCTTCTGAAGAAAAACTGATCGAAGTCGTACGGAATAACTTCGACCTGAGACCAGCCGGCATTATTAAAATGCTTGATCTGCGCCGCCCGATCTATAAGCAGACAGCTGCTTACGGCCACTTCGGACGTCATGATGTGGATCTTCCTTGGGAGCGTACTGACAAGGCGGATGCGCTTCGCAAAGAAGCACTAGGAGAATAATTTTATAGCCGCTTACTTAAGCGGCTTTCCCTTTTTGTAGATGCTGCCATGCTTATTTTTTACATAGCGTGAAACCAATGGCGTAACAAAGCGTCTATAAAAAGGGGGTCCAATTAGAAAATTACACTTATGGAGGCTATACTATGTGTGGATTTGTCGGTGTTTTTAATAAGCATCCATTAACTCAAACCGCAGATCAAGAAGAGCTAATCAAACAAATGAACCAAATGATCGTTCACCGCGGTCCTGACAGCGATGGGTATTATCATGACGAGCACGTCGGATTCGGCTTCAGACGGCTCAGTATTATTGACGTAGAAAACGGCGGACAGCCTTTATCATATGAAGACGAAAAATATTGGATCATTTTTAACGGCGAAATCTATAACTACATTGAATTGAGAGAAGAGCTTGAAGCGAAAGGCTACACTTTCAATACAGATTCCGATACCGAAGTGCTCCTTGCGACATACCGTCATTATAAAGAAGAAGCTGCTTCAAAGCTTCGCGGAATGTTTGCGTTTTTAATCTGGAACAAAGCTGACCGCGTCATGTACGGCGCGAGAGACCCGTTCGGAATTAAACCGCTGTATTACACAACCATCGGGGACAAAGTATATTTTGCATCTGAAAGAAAAAGTTTAATGGCCGCTCAAAACGGCATTGATCTTGATACAGCTTCTTTACAGCAATATATGTCTTTCCAATTCGTTCCTGAACCGAGCACGCTTGACGCTGAAGTGAAAAAAGTTGAGCCGGGCAGCCAGTTTACGATCCGCCCGGAAGGCGACATCGCGTTTAAAACATATTTCAAAGCGAACTTTAAGCCTGTTCAGTCTGATGAAGATAAATTGGTGAAAGAAGTCAGAGACGCAATCTTTGACTCTGTCAAAGTTCACATGAGAAGTGACGTTCCTGTCGGTTCGTTTCTATCCGGCGGTATCGACTCTTCTTTTATCGTCTCAGTTGCGAAAGAATTTCACCCGAGCCTCAAAACATTTTCCGTCGGTTTTGAGCAGCAGGGCTTCAGTGAGGTTGACGTAGCGAAGGAAACGGCTGCCGCGCTCGGGATTGAAAACATCAGCAAAGTCATTTCTCCTGAGGAGTATATGAACGAGCTTCCGAAAATCGTCTGGCACTTTGATGACCCGCTTGCAGATCCGGCGGCGATTCCTTTGTACTTTGTCGCGAAAGAAGCGAAAAAACATGTAACGGTCGCGTTATCCGGGGAAGGCGCGGACGAGCTGTTCGGCGGGTACAATATTTACCGCGAACCGCTTTCGCTTAAACCGTTTGAACGCATTCCGTCCGGTCTGAAAAAAATGCTTCTTCATGTGGCGTCCGTCATGCCTGAAGGAATGAGAGGGAAAAGCCTCTTAGTCCGCGGCTGCACACCGCTTGAGGAGCGCTATATCGGTAATGCGAAGATTTTTGAAGAGCCCGTGAAAAAACAGCTGCTCAAACATTACAATCCAGAGCTTTCATACCGTGATGTCACGAAGCCGTACTTTACGGAAAGCCGTTCATACAGCGACATTAATAAAATGCAGTATGTTGACATCCATACGTGGATGCGCGGCGACATCCTGTTAAAGGCTGACAAAATGACGATGGCCAACTCATTGGAACTGCGCGTGCCGTTCCTTGATAAAGTCGTGTTTGACGTGGCTTCTAAAATTCCGGATGAACTGAAAACGAAAAACGGCACGACGAAATACCTTCTGCGCAAAGCTGCTGAAGGGGTAGTGCCTGATCATGTGCTTAATCGCAAAAAACTCGGCTTCCCTGTGCCGATCCGCCACTGGCTGAAAAATGAGATGAACGAATGGGTTCGCAACATCATTCGTGAAAGTGAAACAGATGCTTATATTGAAAAGGATTATGTCCTTCAGCTTCTGGAAGATCATTGTGCCGACAGAGCGGACAACAGCCGCAAAATCTGGACCGTGCTGATCTTTATGATCTGGCACAGCATCAATGTTGAAAAAAGACTGGTGCCGGAAGAGCTGAATCATCAGCCGAAAGAAGTCATTTTCGTTTAATCCAAAAGGCTTTCGATGTTATCGAAAGCCTTTTTTCTATTGTTTTTTTTGTAAACCGTCTATTCCGCTCTGTTTTCGACAAAGTATTACGCAATATTCAGAAAAAGGTTATAATAGGACTAATCGGGTAGATTCCGGAAAGTGTTTTCTGGCTATTTCGTCTCGGTTTGTTGTTTCTTTGTCAAAATCAGGGGGAGGGAGAGTTATGCAAAACAAAGAAAAAACGCTTCACCGCGGCTTGGAAGAGCGGCATATCTCGCTTATGTCGTTGGGCGCCGCGATAGGAGTCGGGCTGTTTCTCGGGTCGGCTTCTGCCATAAAGCTTGCCGGGCCGGGGATTTTAGCCGCTTACGCCTGCAGCGGACTGATTATGTTTTTTATTATGCGGGCATTAGGGGAAATGGCGATTCAAAAGCCTGTAGCCGGCTCATTCAGCCGGTATGCCAGAGATTACCTCGGTCCGCTTGCCGGGTTTTTAACAGGCTGGAATTATTGGTTTTTATGGGTTGTTACCTGCATGGCCGAAATCACCGCGGTCGGCATTTATATGGGCTACTGGTTCCCTGACGTGCCGTCATGGATCTGGGCGCTTTGTGCACTCGTCATTATGACGGCTGTCAACTTTCTGGCGGTCAAAGCGTACGGTGAGCTTGAATTCTGGTTTGCGCTCATTAAAGTCTTGGCGATTCTGTCAATGATCGCGATCGGTCTGGTGATGATCGTATTCGGTCTCGGAAACGGAGGCGTTGCGCTCGGAATCAGCAATTTATGGAGCCACGGCGGCTTTTTCCCGAATGGGATTAAAGGGGTGCTGCTGTCGCTTCAAATGGTCATGTTTGCCTATCTCGGGATTGAGCTGATCGGTGTCACAGCCGGTGAGGTCAAAAATCCTGAAAAATCACTGGCGCGTGCCATAGATACTGTTTTTTGGCGCATTCTCATTTTTTACGTCGGAGCTTTGTTTGTCATTATGTCAATTTATCCGTGGCAGGAAATCGGTTCAGGCGGAAGCCCGTTTGTTTTGACATTTGAAAAAATCGGAATACCTGCTGCAGCCGGAATCATTAATTTTGTCGTATTGACGGCGGCCCTTTCTTCCTGCAACAGCGGGATCTTCAGCACGGGGCGCATGCTGTTCAATCTGGCGGAACAAAATGAAGCGCCTAAAGCATACGGTACGGTCACAAAAGGCGGTGTGCCGGGAAAAGCGGTATTGGTTTCAGCGGGCGCGTTATGCATCGGCGTTTTGCTGAACTACGTGGTGCCGGCGAAAGTGTTTACGTGGGTGACGAGCATTGCGACGTTCGGTGCGATTTGGACATGGTCGATTATTTTGCTTTCCCAAATGAAATACCGGAAAAGCTTACAGCAAGAACAACGGAAAAAACTGAAATATAAAATGCCTTTATACCCCTTTTCCTCATATATCTCATTGGCATTTCTCGCTTTTGTCGTTGTGCTGATGGCTTTTAATGCAGAGACCCGGGTGGCCGTCATCATCGGGCCTGTCTGGTTCGGCATATTATTAGCCGCCTATTACGGGAAAGGTTTCCATAAAAGAAAAGACATAGGTCTGGAAAACGGACAGACATTCGCCGAAAAAGCGTAAAAAAAGAGCCCGGGACATGGGCTCTTTTTTTCATAGGATCGGGCCGGCGGGGAAGAATAAAACAAATTCCTGAACATTTTGCTTCTGTTTCCTGACAATCGGGAGAATGCAAATGGTTTTTACTTAAATAATATTTTGAAAAATGGTACAGTAATAAAACAAAGCTGATCTTTTTTATTTCTCTTGCAGTGTTTTATAGTATCGGCCTTTTTCAACATATTCCGTTCTGATTCTTTCCATGTCCCGTATGTCTTCTTCTGTCAGCCGGCGGATAACCTTTGCGGGCCGGCCGAACGCAAGACAGCCGGGAGGAATGGTTTTGCCCGGAGGAACGAGACTTCCGGCGCCGATAAACGCGCCTTCTCCGATTTCCGCCCCGTCAAGAATGACGGAGCCCATACCGATTAAAGCATTCTTTTTGATGATTGCGCTGTGCAGTGTAACCTGATGGCCGATCGTGACGTCATCTTCAATAAGAAGCGGGCGGTTCGGACTTTGATGCAGACAGCTCAAGTCTTGTATGCTGACTCTTTTTCCGATCCTTGTCGGCGCAACATCCCCCCGGATGACGGCTGAGAACCAAATGCTTGATTGTTCTCCGATCACGACGTCGCCCGTAATGACGGCGTTATCCGCAATGAACGCTTCAGAATGTATGTCAGGCGTAAATTGTTTATAAGGGTAGATTATCATGTCTCATCCTTCTTTCTCTAAATTTATGTAAGAGGTGAACTGCATGTGGACTTGGAAAGCAGACAGGCCCGTCGGTACCATTGTCATTATCCACGGGGCAAGCGAATACCACGGACGTTATAAATGGCTCGTTGAAATGTGGAGATCTTCCGGATATAACGTGGTGATGGGCGATTTGCCCGGTCAGGGAACGTCGACCCGCGCCAGAGGGCATATTCGCTCTTTCCAAGAATACATTGATGAAGTAGATATATGGATTGATAAAGCGAGAACGCTTGAAGCGCCCGTTTTCCTTTTGGGCCACAGCATGGGCGGACTGATTGCGATAGAATGGTTTAAGCAGCAGAGAAATCCCCGCATTACGGCACTCATTTTATCATCACCTTGTCTGGGTCTGCAAATAAAAGTCAATAAAGTCCTTGATTTTGCGTCTAAAGGACTGAACGTCCTCGCTCCGTCCCTCAGAGTGGATTCCGGCTTATCACCTGATATGGCAACGAGGAATGCGGATATGATTGAAGCGGATCAAAACGATTCTTTATATGTCACGAAGGTATCCGTAAGATGGTACAGAGAGCTTTTAAAAACCATTGATGCCGCTATGGTGCCGACTGATGCGTTTTTAAAGGTGCCGCTTTTGCTTATGCAGGGCGGAGATGACAAAATCGTCGATAAAATGAAGGTCCGCAAATGGTTTTCCGGTGTGGCTTCCCATAATAAATCGTACCGGGAATGGGAAGGGCTTTATCATGAAATTTTTAATGAACCGGAAAGAGAAACTGTGTTTAAGGCGGCAAAAGTCTTTACAGATCAGTATATTTGAATTCGCTGGGGGTGCATATGTTGACAGTACCGGAACATCCTTTTAACCTTATGGCAAAAGTGTATCGGGAAATTTTTCCGCTCGTTCATCAGGAATTGAACATGTGGCGGGAAAAATCAGATTCCATTAAAAATACCGAACTGCGGCAGCAGGCGGCCGCAAGTATCCGCGATAAGTCGTTTCATTGTGAAGGCGGCGGCATTTTAGCCCTGCTTTCGGGAGAGCAGAAACAGAAATGCGTGCAATTTATCATCGCGTATCAGACAATCAGTGATTATCTGGACAATCTGTGCGACCGCAGCACCTCGCTTGATCCCGAGGACTTCCGCATGCTTCATCTCTCCATGCGTGACGCGCTGACGGTCGGTGCCGAGGTGCGGCCGTACTATCAGTACAGAGACGAGCGGGATGACGGCGGTTATCTTCATGAGCTGGTCAGAACATGCCAGCGGGTGCTCGGGTCAATAGAACATTACGGTATCATTAAACCTTATTTGCTTGAGCTGTGTGATTATTATTGCGATCTTCAGGTTCATAAGCATGTCGTTGAGCATGAACGCGTTCCGAGGCTTAAAGGCTGGTTTGAGCAGTACCGGTCACAGCTTCCGGAAATGGAGTGGTTTGAGTTCTCGGCTTGCGCCGGATCGACGTTAGGCATTTTCTGTCTCGTTGCTTACTCATTCCAGCCTGATTTTAACGAACATACCGCTGAGAAAATCCGCAGCAGTTATTTTCCGTACATACAAGGGCTGCATATACTGCTTGATTATTTAATTGACCAGGAAGAGGATCTGCTTGAAGGCGATCTGAATTTCTGTACGTATTATCAGTCTCATGAAGAAATGATGCAGAGACTGCAGCATTTTATTGAAAAAGCGGATGAACATTTGCAAGGCATTCCGCATGAAAATTTTCACCGGCTGATCAACAGAGGGCTGCTCGGCGTCTATTTATCCGATGACAAAGTCGCCGGCCAAAAAGAAATGGGCCGCCTCGCGCGAAAGCTGATCAGGGCAAGCGGAAAAACGTCATTTTTCTTTTATATCAACGGAAGAGCCTACCGCAAATTTCAGAAGATGGCTTGGACGAAAAGTTCGTAATGGGTGAACTGCGCCTCTCGTGTAAATCACGACGGCGCAGTTTTTTATTTATGACGTGAAGTATGAAATGAAACATTGTTTGCGCCTGCAGAATATGATACTTTAATTTTATGAAAAAATTAAAGTATTTAGCGGCCATAGCATTACTTTCCATTTCCGGAGGCTGCTCCGTCATCCATGCTTCCGCCGGCTATCATCCTGTCTTGATAGCGCACAGGGGCTCTTCTGCGATTGAGCCGGAACATACAGCTTTGTCTTATGCGCGTGCCATTAAAGACAAAGCAGATTATATTGAGATAGACTTACGGGAGACGAAGGACGGCCGTCTGATTGGAATTCACGATAAAACGGTAGATCGGACAACAGATGGTAAAGGGATGACAGATGATCTGTCTTTGGCTCAGATTAAGAAACTGAATGCGGGAAAAGGAGAAAAGATTTTAACATTAGAAGAAATCATACAGAAATTCGGACAAACTGCCAATTACTATATTGAGACAAGAGAAAGCAACGGCAGCCTGGTGATGGAAAAGAAACTGATTGACATATTACAAAAACATAAGCTGATTTCCAGCCATAAAGCAGTCATTGAGTCTTTTAGCGGGAAGAGCTTAAAGAAAGTTCGATCTATGGATAAAAAAGTTCCTCTTGTTCGATTATTAAAAGATAACGAGGCTGAGGAGATAAATGATAAGCAGCTGCAAACCATCAGAACGTATGCTGATACAGTCGGGCTCAACGCCAAATTGGCAAATGAAGCAGTCGTGAAGCGCATTCATCACAATAAGATGAAAGTGCACGTGTTTTTTGATAAGGAAGACGAGCATACGCTGACGCCTATTATGCTGAAACAAAAAGCAGATGGTGTCTTTACGAACAATCCCGCTTATACACGCAGCGTGCTGCAAAACAGTAAATAAAAAGAGACATGCGCATTTTACGCTGTCTCTTTTTTTAACGGTTTCTTTTTTGCCGCAAGGTGCATTGCGAATTTGCCGATCAGCCCGATGACAAAAAATGCAGCAAACCACCAGTAATAGGTTTTTGCGAACTCAAATCCTAAATGTCTTGATAAAATGATGACGAACATCACATAGGGAACACTTGAAAATATGATGCGAAGAATATTCAAACTGCCGCTCCTCCCAGATGTTACACTTAAAAGATGTGCTTTTTTCCATTATTTCATAGTAATTGATTTTTCTTGAAAAGTAAACACAAAAAGAATCGGCCCGCTTATGACAGGCCGATTCTTTATTTGCCGGCAGATTTCTTTTCAATCGCTATAATAAACGGAGGGTCGTTTCGCTGGTTGAGAAAGCCGTAGCTCAGCACGCGCGCTTTTTCCTGATCAAGATTGCTGCAGTACTCCAGTAATGCACTTTTTTCCGTCTTGCCTTCAGGATGCCCGTGGTACACAACGAGAACGATCAGCCCGTTCTCCTTCAGCAGTTCAAGGAGCTGTTCGATCGCGGAAATGGTTGAGTGGCCGTTTGTCGTAATGCTTTTATCGCCGCCGGGCAGATAGCCGAGATTAAACACGGCGCAAGCCACACGACCGTGCGCATCCTCAGGCAGCGATGCCTTTATTTGATCATGGCTCTTATGGTGAAGCGTGACGCGCGGACTGAAGTCGGCACCGAGCCGCTCCTTCGTTTTAGCGAGTGCGTCCGCTTGAATATCAAAGGCATGGACATGTCCTGTCTCACCGACAAGGCCGGCCAGGAAATATGTATCATGTCCGTTGCCCATCGTCGCGTCAACCGTGATATCACCTTCCTGTGCGGCGGACTTCAGCAATTCTTTACTGAAAGGGAGGATGTGCATCAAGGTCATAGGGCGGTCTCCTCCCCGATCTTTCTGAAGAGCTTTCCTTGATAGCTTCCCCGTGTTTCCAGCTCTTTTTGAATGGCGCCCAGTACTTCCCACTTATTGACGCTCCACATCGGTCCGACCATTAATTCGATCGGCCCGTCTCCCGTAATGCGGTGAACGATCATTTCCGGGGGAATGATTTCGAGCTGATCACATACAAGACTTACATATTCTTCTTGAGAAAGGAACTCCAGCTTTCCTTTTTCATATTGCTTCACCATCGGTGTGCCTTTTAATAAGTGAAGCAGGTGAATTTTAATGCCTTGGACATCCAAATCAGCGACGGCTTTGGCCGTCTCCATCATCATGTCCCTGTTTTCAAGCGGAAGCCCGTTAATGATATGGGAACAAACGCGGATGCCGTGTTTTCTCAGTTTATTGACACCCTCAACATAGCAGTCAAAATCATGGGCGCGGTTGATCAGAAGGGCAGTCCGCTCATGCACGGTCTGCAGTCCGAGTTCAACCCACAAATAGGTCCGCTCATTCAGTTCGGCCAAATATTCCACGACATCGTCCGGAAGACAGTCCGGACGGGTCGCGATCGACATGCCGACAACGCCGTCAAGCTTGAGGACGGATTCGAATTTTTCTCGCAGCTCCTCTACCGGAGCATGCGTATTCGTGAACGCTTGGAAATATGCGATATATTTGCCGTCTTTCCACTTTTCGTGCATGCGGTTTTTGATATCGTGAAATTGCGTGAGTAAGTCATCGGCCCGATTGCCGGCAAAATCGCCGGAGCCCGCCGCGCTGCAGAATGTACAGCCTCCGTGTGCAACCGTGCCGTCCCGATTCGGGCAGTCAAAACCGCCGTCAAGCGCGACTTTAAACACTTTATGCCCGAAATGCTCCCGCAGATGATAATTTAATGTATGGTACCGTTTTTCCGTATTTGAATAAGGAAAAGGGTTATTCTCGTTCAATGTTCAAAAAGCCTCCCTCACATCAGATGCATCCTAAAATTGTAGCATGAATGATGGGGGTTCACAATCTGAAAACAGGATGCGGCTTTCTTTTGTTTATTATGACTGCGGGCAGGATTCTCATTCTTTTAGCTTAAACGCGGAAAATTTGGTTCTCTTTCCTGCAACCTTCGGGTGTTATTATTTTTGGTCCGCTCAAACTAAGTTTGATTTCCCATTCACTGAGGAGGGGTTTCGTTGGCAACAAGACAATCAGTAGATGAACATCTCCAAAGAAGCGAACAGGCGTATGAATTTGCGAATGAGCAATTTATGACCGCTTCGAAACAAGAGCATTATAATGATAATGAGTACAGTGAAGCGCAAATGATGCTTGAAAACGCGGTGAATGAATTAAACAAGCTGTCATTATCTGCGAATGATCAGCAAAGAGAGCAGCTTTACCGAATGAGATTGCAGCTGCAGACCTTGCAAAACAATATGATTTTGCAGCGTAATTTTGATTACTGACCGCGCCGTTTCAAATGGTTCAGCAAACCTGCCGGAATCCCGGCGGGTTTTTTTGTATTTTTTTAAAAAAAGAATTGACAATAGGGCGGAGTGTGTTTATTGTATTACGTGTACTACTTGATGTAATACACATAAAACACTCGAAAAATGAAATCGACATATAAATGTTAACCATAGGGAAGGGGAACTTTCATGAAAAACAAAAGATCCGTAAAACAAGATGTGCCTCTTATTATCGCCGCCTCGGTTTTGGCAAGCAGTCTGTTTGTCGTTCTTGTCGTCATCGGTTTTCAATGGCAGAACATTTAAAGAAAGAGAGCAGCTCGTAAAAGAAAGAAGGGAAGTAAATGATTCAAATCGATCCGAGAAGCTCAACTCCGATTTATGAGCAGATCATACAGCAACTGAAAGAGCTTTGTTTAAAAGGGATCATGAAGCCGGGGGATAAACTTCCTTCTGTCAGGGAATTGGCAACGATCATTATCGCCAATCCGAACACAGTCAGCAAAGCGTACAAGGAGCTCGAACGCGATGGTGTCATTGAAACGCTGAGGGGAAGAGGAACGTATATATCGGAGAATGCAAAAACGACATTGGTTGAAGGGAAGATGACGATGATAAAAGAGCAATTGAAACAGCTCATCATCGATGCCCATTACGCGGGAGTTGAGCTGGAGAAGCTGCAGGAATGGATAAAGGAAATCAGCGCTGATGTGAAAGGAGGCAAGGATCATGATTGAATTGCGGAATCTCTCAAAAACGATAGACGGTAAAGAAGTGCTCAAGGATATTTCGCTCACCATCGGAAAAGGGGAAATTTTCGGGCTGCTCGGGCGAAACGGATCAGGGAAAACAACACTGCTCCGGCTCATTCAACAGATTCTGCTGCCGGATCAAGGGACGGTTTTATTTAATCAGGTGGAAATAAAGCGGCATCCGAAAGTAAAACAGAACATCATTTATATGCCTGTTGAAAATCCTTTTTATGACAAGTATACATATAAACAGCTTGTTGCGATTGTAAGCAGAATCTATCCGAATTTTGATGTGACTTACGCCAATGAGCTGATGAACAGGTACGGCATTCCGGAAACGAAGAAATACCGTGAATTATCGACAGGCCTGAAAAAACAGCTTGCGCTCGTCCTTGCCTTTGCTTCACGCCCGGCACTTATTCTTTTGGATGAACCGACGGACGGAATTGACGCCGTAACGCGTCATGATGTGCTTCAGCTTATGGTGGATGAAGTGGCTGAACGGGAAACGAGCATTCTGATTACCTCACACCGTTTAGAAGATATTGAGCGAATGTGCAACCGGATCGGGTTTTTGGAAGGAAATCAGCTGACGAATGTGATGGACTTGGATGATATGAAGGAAGAGTACATGAAAATCCAAATGGCATTTGAAGAAAACGTCGCCTTGAAGATCAGAGAACAAAACATACCGATTCTCGACCATGCCGGTGTGTTTTATACGGTGCTGATTCAAAAGAACGATGAGAAGAAAAAGAACTTTCTGCAAGAGCTGCAGCCGAAAGTATGGAACGAGCTTCCTGTGAACTTAGAAGAAGTCTTCATCGCGAAGTTTGGAGGGAACCGAAGATGGTAGACAGGGGATTGCTGTACAGGGAATGGGTGCAGAATCGAACTGTTCTTGTGATGGTCGGCCTTTTTTTAGCCGCGGTCAATCCGTTTGAAGTGTTAAATACCTATCTGGTCTATCAAGGCTGTCTGGACACCCCGGAAGCATATTGTAACTTTTATGTGAATTCTTTGGATAGCGGAATGCTGAACTTGAACTGGGCGCCCGCTGTCATTTTGGCGGTTTGCTTATTCGGACTGGAGCGTACGAAAGGTACGATTGATACGCTTTTCAGTCTGCCTTATTCCCGCGCTCAGGTGTTTCACACTAAATTTTGGCTCGGGGCGGCGGTCATTGCCGGATTCCAAATCATCGGCTACGGGCTGGCTGAACTGCTCATTCTTCTGTTAAAGCCTGAGCGCGTATATTTCTTCCACCATTACAGCGTCGGAGAGATTATTGTGAGTGTTTTGGCTTTTACATTGGTCGCGAGCGCAGGCTGCTTAACGGGGAATACGTTCGCCCAGCTGTTAACGGCGTTTGCCGTGTCGATAGCGCCTTACCTGATTATTACGCTGCCCCTGTCCAATGTAGAAGTCATCTTCGGAGTCAGCATGTATGAGCTGATGCCGTCAGTCGAGGCTTATCTTAAAGTAAACAATCTTTTTCAATACTTGAATCCGATCATGTACATTGATACAGATTGGGTATCTGCCAGCAAGTATATATTACTCATCCCGGCAGTGATGAGCATTCTATTTTATGCCATTGGGTACTTTTGCTATGTCAGGCAGCCGGTGGAACGGAACGGCCGTTTTTTTCTCTGGAGACAGCTTGACCGGCCCATTCAGATTGTGGTGATTATAATCGCCGTTCTCGGTTTTGGCCTGGCGGGGTACTCGACGGGACATACGATGACAGGGTATGTGGCCGGGATGATTGTCGGGGGAGCGGTCGGATTTTTGGTCAGTTATTTTGTGATTTATAAAAAAACGAAGCATGTGTAAGAGAGGAGGACCGGAATGATACCGCGGGGATTGTTGTACACAGAATGGAAGAAAAATCAGTGGTTGTTTTTATGCAGCGGCATTCTTTTAATGGCGGCAAACCCTTTTATGGTTTATAACAACTACTCAACATATCAAGAATGTTTGAATAACCCAGCTCTTCAAGATTGTGAATTCGTTGTCAATTATACGAATGGGTCGCCTCTTTCCTTCAGCTGGAGTGTAAGTGTCATCATTGCTGTCTTCTTATTAGGCTTGGAACGGACAAAGGGAACGATGGATGCCTTGTTAAGCATGCCTTACAGCAGAGGCCAAATCTTTCAGACGAAATTCTGGCTCGGCGCAGCAGTCATTGTTGTTCCTCAGGCGATAGGCTATGGAGCGGCGTCATTGCTGATATCTTTGCTGAAACCGAGCCATACGTACGATTTTGATCATTTTTCAATCGGAATGATTGTCATCAGTTTTATGGCTTACGCCTTGTTAATGGCATCCGGCGCATTAACGGGACAGATATTCGCCCAGCTGTTAACGGCGTTTACCGTCACGGTTCTGCCCTTTTTACTCATCGGTCTGCCGGCCGCGAATTTGGAGGTCGTTTTCGATATTAGTGTGGGAAGTCAATTTTCTTTTATCAGCAGTTATATCGAATCCCGTCTTTTTATATTTGTAACCCCTATTGGATATGTGTTTAACGACTGGATCAGAGAAAGGGATTTGGTTTTAATCATTCCGATTGTGATGAGCCTTGTCTTTTATCTGATCGGTTATGTCAGCTTTCTGAAACACCCGAATGAACGGAACGGCAGATTCTTTCTTTGGAGTAAGTTGGACCGTCCGGTGCAGATCTTGGTGATTGCCTTTGCTGTTATGGGTTTCGGCGTTTTCGGATATGGGGTCACAGACACGATGTTCGGCTATTTAGCCGGCATTATCTTCGGCGCGGTTATCGGGTTTTTCATCAGTTATTTTACGGTTTACAGGAAGTCAAAGCATATGTAGATCTGTTTGAAAATGAGCAGTTTGGAGGAAGGCAAGGTGCCGATTAGCGGTTTGCTTTATAAAGAATGGAAGCAGCGGCAGATGCTGCTGCTTCTTACAGCGGGGTTCTTAGCTATTTTAGGCCCTTTGGCAATTATAAATGAGTATTTTCACTATAAGGATTGTTTGAGTGCGCTTCATCAATATTCAGGTTCAGTTTGTACGTTCAGTATTGATTACAGCAATCGGAATTTGATCGGGCTGCATTTCATTCCTCCGGTTATGATGGGGCTTTTTCTGATAAGAGGAGGCCGGGCTGAAAGGATGTTTACACTGAGTCTTCCGTATTCGAGAAGCCGGATATTTCATACGAAGTTTTTCTTGGGAGCAGCCGTGTTAGCCGGCTCGCAGTTTGTTTCTTACGGAGTATCTGACATATTGTTTCTAGCGCTTAATCCTGACGCTGTCCATCATTTTCAATCGTTCAGCGCAGGGATGCTGGTCATCAGCTTGATGATTTATGCATTAGTGACAGCTGCCGGCACGATAACGGGCAATTTAGCGGCGCAGCTGATCACAGCGTTCACGGTTTCCGTCTTTCCGATCGTGGTTATGACGATTTACCTGTTAAACGCTGAGTTCCTTTTTGGCAGGCAGGCTGTGCCGGATATTGATTTCCCTTGGAGCGGATTTCTGATCTATTTCATGCCTGCCGCTTACATCCATACATCATGGATGTATTACATGAAACACGCATTGTTAATTTCCGCATTAATGGGATGTTGTTTCTATCTATTCGGTTATGTGAATTTCCTGAAAATGCCGAGTGAACGAAGCGGACATTTTATCCTAAGCAAACACATTGAACGCATCATTCAATTGCTCGTCATGTCGCTCAGTATGCTGGGAAGTGCGGGGGTATGCGGATATGCTTATAACGGTTCGTATACCGGTTACATATTCGGCATGCTTATCGGCGCGGTTATCGGGTTTTTCATCAGTTATTACTTCATCTATAAAAAAACGAAACAGATATAAGGGGGAGTGGTGTACGTGATAGAAGTACAGCATATTGATCATTCATTTAAAATCGGCAGGAAAGGCAGAGAGAGTGAGGTTCCGGTATTGAAGGATGTCTCTTTGACCGTTGAAAAAGGGGAAATTGCCTGTATCGTCGGTCGGAGCGGTTCCGGAAAATCAACGCTTCTGAATTTAATATCCGGATACATAGCGCCGACGAAGGGCCGTATCGTCATTAACGGCACTGATGTGACGGGCTTCAGTGAAAAAGAGTGGGCGCAGTTCCGCCTCGGGCATTTCGGCTTTATTTTTCAAAGCTTTCAGCTCATTCCGAGTCTGACAACCTATGAAAATGTTGAAATGCCGCTTGCCTTAAAAGGCGTCAAACCGTCTGAACGCAAGCAGAAAGTCGCGGACATGCTGAAACGGGTCGGACTTGAGAATCATGCGAATCATTATCCGAATGAGCTGTCAGGCGGCCAGCAGCAGCGTGTCAGTATTGCAAGAGCCCTGATTTTAAATCCGTCAATTATTTTAGCTGATGAGCCGACGGGAAGCCTTGATTCAGAAACGGAACTTGAGGTGCTTGCATTAATTCAGCAGCTGAACCGGGAGCGCGGGATTACATTTGTCATCATTACGCATGACGATGAAGTCGCTTCGATCGCGCATTCAAAATTCCAGCTGCATGACGGTGTATTAAAAGGGGGCGTTACTGTTGAGATTTAAGGATCAGATTCACTTTATCAGAAGAAATATGAAGAAAAACCGGCTGCGTGTTTTCATGACGGTGCTGGCGACGACAATGGCGTGCGCGTTTTTAGTGGTGCTGGCTTCCGTCGGATTCGGCATCCAAAAAACGATTACAGACATTACCATGAGCCAGCAGATTGTTACGGAAATCAATGTGCTCGGCCAAGAGAACGGAAAAGCCGTGAAGAAGTCAGACTTGGAAAAGTATAAAAATGTCAAGTCTGTCGTTGAAAGAACACAAGTGTATGAACCGAACAAAGCGTCATTGGGAAACCGAACAAATGAAGATTCAGCCATTGTGCTGACAAACATGAACGATGAAGTCAAAGCCAATATGGAGCTTGATCAGGGAAGAGTCGCCCGCACAGAGAATGAAATCGTGGTCGGCTATGATTTTGCGAAGAACCTATTGACGAAAAAAGAGGCTGACGCTTACGACAAAGAGTTAAATGATCACCAAGGCGACATGTCGGAGGTGAAAAAACCAAAAGGCTATACGAAAGACCTGCTTAATAAAACGATACAGCTGAGCATCTCCAAAACTAACAAAGACGGAGACGTTGAGAAAACGAAAACGTACGACTTTAAAGTAGTCGGAATTACAAAAAAACCGTCCCAAGATTGGATGGAGGATACAAATATTTTTGTGAGTGACCAATTCAAGAAGGACTTCTCAACATTCTTGGATCTGAAGAATGGAAATGCGGAAAAAAGCATCAATGTGTATGCGGACAAATTCGATCATGTCGATCAGCTTACCCATGACCTCACGGATGACGGCTTTTATGTCAGATCTGTCACAACCGAGCTGAAGGGCGTCAACACCTTTTTCCTCGTCTTTAAAATCGGCCTGATCTTTGTCGGCTTTATCGCCGTCGTGATTTCTGCCATCGGTATTTTCAATACGATGACGATGGCGGTGACGGAACGAACGCAGGAAATCGGGATTATGAAAGCGATCGGCGCAAGCCCGTCCATCATCCGCAGAATGTTCCTGATGGAAAGCGCCTATATCGGGATATTAGGTTCTGTCATCGGGATTATCATTTCTTACGGAGTGAGTTTTGCCGTCAATCTGGCTGTGCCGGTTATCTTGAAAGCGGTAGGGGGAAATACCGGAGCCGAAGATCTTCATTATACCTTCTCCTATATCCCGCTCAGCCTCGTTGTGATTGCAGTTGTCATTTGTGCGGGGGTCGCGGTGATTTCCGGTATGAATCCGGCCCGCAAAGCGACAAAAACCAACGTTCTGACTGCATTAAGAAGAGAACTGTAAAGGAAAAAAGCCGGCTGGACATCAGCCGGTTTTTCCTCTATCTATCAGAAAAGGGCGGATACCATGTTTCACATTTTGTTAATAGAAGATGATAACACTTTGTTTCATGAGATGAAAGAGAGATTAACGGGCTGGTCATTTGCGGTGCACGGAATAAAAGATTTCAGCCGGGTCATCCGGGAGTTTACCGAAATCAAGCCTGATTTGGTGATCATTGATGTACAGCTGCCGAAATTTGACGGCTTTCATTGGTGCAGAATGATACGCTCCCAATCAAACGTGCCGATTCTCTTTTTGTCCTCGCGCGATCATCCCGCGGATATGGTCATGTCGATGCAGCTCGGGGCAGATGATTTTATTCAGAAGCCTTTTCACTTTGATGTGTTAATCGCGAAAATACAGGCGGTGTTCCGCCGTGTGCATCAATACGGCACAGAACCGGCACTGATGAAAAGATGGTGCGGGGCGGTCATTGACACAGAAACCAACACGGTCAGCCGTAAAAACGGTTCGGTCGAGCTGACCAAAAACGAAATGCTGATCTTAAAACTGCTGGCTGAGCAGAAAAATAAAATCGTCAGCCGGGAAGAACTCATCAGAAGCCTATGGAATGATGAGCGTTTCGTCAGTGATAATACGCTGACGGTGAATGTCAACCGGCTGCGGAAAAAACTCGATCAATTAGGCATCGGGAAAATGATTGAAACCAAGGTGGGGCAGGGATACATCGCAAAGGAAGAAGACGGTCTTTATGATTAAATCATTTCTGCTCGAAAGAAAGAGCTGGATCGCGATGTTTCTTTTGCAGCAGGCTGTGCTCCTTTTTGCGGCATATATTGATCCGTCTATTCCGTTTCTTTCAGTGCTGTATTTCGTTTACCTATCGCTTCTTGTGTTTCTTGTATTTCTCTTGTTCCGCTATCGTAAAGAGACCGCCTATTATAAAAGCTTAAGAGAGTGGGACGCCAATTTAGACATGTCTTATCTGAAAGCGCCTGAAAGTCCGTTTGAGTCTATCGTTGAAGAAAGCATTGAAGGGCAGACAGAGCAGTTAAGAAAAAGCTCACTTCACCTTCAGGCGGCTTCAGAGCATGAAAAGGACGATCTGATGTCATGGATTCACGAGGTCAAAACACCGATGACAGCGATGCATCTCATGATTGAGCGTCTTGATGAACAGCCGCTGAAAGCCCCTTTGCTGTATGAATGGCTGCGGATTCACCATCTTCTGGACCAGCAGCTTCATCAGAAACGATTGTCCTTTATTGAAAATGATTTATCATTCCAGCGCATTCAGCTCAGGCCGCTCGTTTTCAAAGAAATTAAAAATCTGCAATCATGGTGTATACAAAAAGGGATCGGGTTTGACATTCAGCTTGATTCACCAGACGTTCACAGTGACGGAAAATGGCTTTCCTTCATCATCAGGCAGCTGTTAAGCAATGCCGTCAAATACAGTGAGGCGGATGACATTACCGTAAAAAGCTATGAACAAAACGGGCGGGTGCATGTGGATATCGAAGACCGCGGCATCGGCATCGAGCCCAAAGATCTTCCGCGCATTTTTGAAAAGGGATTTACCTCGACGCGAATGAGGCGTGATCACGCGTCAACGGGGATGGGCCTGTATTTGGCTCAAAAAGCCGCGGCACCGCTTCTTATCCAGATCAGCGTGCGCTCTGAGCCGGAAAGCGGCACGGTTTTTACCTTGGTGTTTCCGAAACAGAACGATGCCGTCAGCATGTTCAGCGTGTGACAAAAGTGTCACATGCTTTTCTCTTTTGTTCGCTTAATCAAACGAAAAAAACGGCTTCTGTTTTTTAAAATAGAGATAACCAATGTAAAAGGAGAATCAGAACGTGATGATTTTAGAAGCAGGCAATATCCAAAAAAGCTACGGAAACAAGCTGAATAAACAAGAGGTGCTGAAAGGAATTGATCTTCAGATTCACAAAGGGGAATTCGTCAGCATTATGGGCCCTTCGGGATCAGGGAAAACGACCCTTTTGAATGTGCTTTCCTCCATTGATAAAGTGAGCGCGGGCACCATTAAACTGAATGAGACGGAGATTACATCCATGAAAGAAAAACAGCTTGCCGAATTCAGAAAACGGCATCTCGGCTTTATTTTTCAGGATTATAATTTATTGGATACCCTGACCGTGAAAGAAAACATACTCCTGCCGTTATCCATTACGAAAATGTCTAAGAAAGAGGCGGACCTGCGATTTGCCGAGACGGCAGAGGAGCTTGGGATCTATGATTTGAGACATAAGTATCCGAGTGAAATTTCCGGCGGGCAAAAACAGCGGACGTCTGCCGCAAGAGCTGTTATTCACGAGCCGGGCATTATTTTTGCTGATGAGCCGACCGGAGCGCTCGATTCAAAGGCTGCCATGGATTTACTGAATAAACTCAGCCGTCTGAATCAAAAACGCCGCGCCACCATTGTGATGGTGACGCATGATCCGGTTGCCGCCAGCTATTCCGGACGTGTGGTTTTCATTAAAGACGGCCGTGTGTATACACAGCTGAATAAAGGCGGCCAGGACAGACCGGACTTTTTTCAGGATATTATGAAAACGCAAAGTGTATTGGGCGGGGTTCAGGCATGAGTATTCATCATTTGATCTTCCAGAACCTGAAAAAGAATTTGAAAAACTATTACCTTTACGTTTTTGCGCTGGTGTTCAGCGCCGCCCTTTATTTCGCGTTTGTCACGATGCAATACGATCCGGCGCTTGATGAAATGAAAAGCTCCATAAAAGGAGCGGCGGCAATCCGGGCCGCCTCTGTACTGCTTGTGGCGATCGTGTCGGTATTTCTTTTATACGCCAACACTATTTTTATTAAACGGCGCGGCCGGGAAATCGGCTTATTCCGATTAATCGGCATGACGAAAATGCACATTTTCCGCATACTCAGCACAGAAAATTTCATTTTGTATTTCGGATCGATTTGGATCGGTATTTTTGCCGGCTTTTCTCTCTCGAAATTATGTATGATGATGCTGTTTCATACAGTCGGTGTGAAAGCCTCTGTCTCACTGTTTTTTTCAAGCAAGGCGCTCGTTCAGACGTTAATTGTGTTCGGGGCGATTTACGTGCTGATTATGATGATGAATTACTTATTTATTAAACGGCAAAGCATTTTGTCTTTATTTAAAACCGCGTCATCGTCAGAAAGCGGCATAAGACGGCTTTCTTGGGTGCAGATGTCGATCGGCGTTGTCGGTATTGCGGCCATTATCGCCGGCTATGCCGTGTCCGCGGATTTATTCGGAGGCAGTTTTACGAGCATGAATGAACTGTTTTCGGCCATGGTGTTTATTCTCGGCTCGGTCATTATCGGAACCTATCTGTTTTATAAAGGTTCGGTCAGCTTTCTGGCAAATCTCATCCGGAAATCAAAAGGCGGGTATCTGAATGTCAGTGAAGTGCTGTCTTTGTCATCCATCATGTTCCGGATGAAGTCAAACGCCGTCCTGCTGACGATTATTACGACTCTTTCGGCGCTGGCAATCGGTTTGCTGTCTTTAAGCTATATCTCGTACTATTCCGCGGAAAAATCGGCTGAGCAAAATACAGCCGCGGACTTTGCGTTTGATAACCAAAAGGAGACTGACTCATTTACCGCTTTATTGAAGAAAAACGGAATTGAACACAAAGTGAAAACAATCAAGACCATTCAAGCCGGTGTCAATATGAAGAACATCATAAACGGCGATATGAAAAGCTTTCAACAAGACCCGTCCAGCTTGGCGCTGCCGATTATAAGCGAGAAAGACGCAGAAGGGACGGAGCTTTCTGACGGAGAAGCCGTGTTTACCGGATATAATGATATGATGAAAAGATTTCTCGACCTGAAAACGTCAGGTTCCATTGATATAAACGGAAAAACGGATAAAATACCGCTGACGTATAAGGGCTTGAAGAACGACTTCCTCCTGTCATATACATTTACAAGCGGAGGGCTGCCGACCGTTATCGTCACGCAGCAGGTATTTGATCGGATCGAGAAAGATATCGACCCGTCCATTCAGGGAAAATCAAATCGGTTTTTCGGCATTACACTCAAACGTGAAGAGGACATCCAAAAAGCTGATGGTCTGTTTCAGGCGCAGCACTATTCTGACGGCGCGCTTTCACAATTTGAAACGGCTGACACCCAAAAGAAAAACATGGGGCTGATCATGTTTATTGTCGGCTTTTTGGGGTTAACCTTTCTGATCACCTCAGGCTGTATCCTTTATTTTAAACAAATGGGCGAGTGTGAGGATGAGAAGGCTGATTACACGATATTGCGGAAGCTCGGCTTCACAACGGGGGATCTGCTGAAAGGCATCCGCCGGAAGCAGGCGTATCATTTCGGCATCCCGCTCGTTCTCGGGCTGTTCCACAGCTATTTTGCCGTTCAGTCAGGATGGTTTTTATTCGGAACGGAAGTGTGGACGCCGATGATCATCGTCATGGCGCTGTATACGCTGCTGTACTCCATCTTCGGCATGCTGTCGGTGCTATACTATAAAAAGGTCATTCAATCCGCCTTGTAAAACAAGTTGAGGAGCCTCCGCATAAGCGGAGGCTTTTTTGTATGAATAGAAGAAAGCGATTTTTAAAAGAATAGACATACGTCATTTTTTCGCGCGGGGGAGCCTTATGCAGAGATATTTTCAATTGAAATCTGAAACAGGAGCCTTTCATCTTTTTTCCAAGGAACACATTTTCACGCTGTTGATCATCGGATTGCTGGGGGCGGGCGTGATCGTATTCCGGAAAAAGCTCAACTACGGCCGGTCGAATCGCGTTTTCCGCTATGTACTGTTCATTTTCCTTGCCGTGTCGCAGATCAGCTATCATATATGGCTGCTTTGTCATCATGCCTGGTCGCTGAAAACAGCTCTGCCGCTGCAGCTGAGCGACCTTTCCGTCTATTTGGCAATGCTGATGGTCATGACAAAAAGCAAAAAACTGTTCGCCTTCCTCTATTTTGCCGGTTTGGGCAGCGCCGTACAGGCGATGGCAACACCTGATTTAGGGGCGTATTCTTTCCCTCATTTTCGGTACATCGTGTTTTTCGTCTCCCACGGCTGTGTTTTTCTTACCTGCCTATTCATGGCCGCTTCAGAAAGGTACAGACCGTCGGCGCGCGGACTGTGGGTGTCTGTGCTGATCGTAAATCTGTACGGGGCGTGTGTCTTTTTTATTGATCGTGTGCTGAATGCAAATTACTTATATTTAATGAAAAAACCGAAGACCGCTTCGCTTCTGAATGTTTTCGGACCTTGGCCGTGGTATCTTCTATCAATGGAAGCGGCGGTGATATTGAGCTTTTTCATTCTGTATATTCCGTTTTGGCTGCTGAGGAAAAGAGCATGAGGCCGGCCTGTTTTTGTGAATCCAATCATTTGTAATTTTTTCAACATTCCGGCATTATTTTTTTCAGATTCTGATGTTGAAAAAAGACGTCCGCGGCGATAGAATGAATGTGCTATGATAACGTGTTCGATACGGAGCCGCGGCTTGCGGTTTCCGTTTTTTCATGGGGTTTTTTATAGAGAGAGGGGGATCGGTATGCCGCGCGCTTTGAAGATATTAATCATCGGAATGTTTATCAATGTGACGGGCGCATCTTTTTTGTGGCCGCTGAATACGATCTATATTCATAATCATTTAGGGAAATCGCTGACTGTTGCGGGGGTGGTTCTGATGCTGAATTCCGGGGCCAGTGTGGCGGGGAATTTATGCGGCGGATTTTTGTTTGATAAAATCGGCGGATTCAAATCCATTATGCTGGGCATTATGATCACATTGGCAAGTCTTCTCGGACTCGTTCTGTTTCATCAATGGCCCGTTTATATTTGGCTGCTCATCATTGTCGGCTTCGGTTCCGGTATCGTGTTTCCGGCCAGTTACGCCATGGCGGGAGCGGTATGGAAAGAAGGCGGGCGGAGAGCTTTTAATGCGATTTATGTAGCTCAGAACGCAGGTGTCGCCGTGGGCTCGGCACTCGGCGGGATGGTTGCGGCGTACTCGTTTACGTACGTGTTTTTAGCCAATGCTATGCTGTATGTGCTGTTTTTCCTTATCGTATTTTTCGGGTTTCGAAATATCAAAACCCAAAATGCGAGCCAGGTTTCTGTTCTGGACTACGAGCCTGTCAGCAGCAGAACGAAATTTACGGCGCTTCTCATATTGAGCGGCGGGTATGTTCTCGGGTGGATCGCCTATTCGCAGTGGTCCACAACCGTTGCGTCACATACTCAAAGCATCGGTATGCCGCTTTCATTATACAGTGTGCTCTGGACCGTAAACGGAATATTAATTGTCGCCGGACAGCCTCTCATGGGAGCTGTTCTGAAAAAATGGTCCGGTGCGTTAAAAACGCAGATGGTCATCGGCTTTTGTATTTTTATCGTCTCGTTCGGCGTGCTTCTCAGCGCCAAGCAATTTCCGATGTACCTCACCGCAATGGTGATTTTAACCGTCGGAGAAATGCTTGTCTGGCCTGCCGTGCCTACCATTGCCAATCAGCTTGCGCCTAAGGGGAAAGAAGGATTTTACCAAGGATTCGTCAACAGTGCGGCGACGGGCGGCAGAATGATCGGGCCGCTCCTTGGCGGCGTGCTGGTTGATCAGTACGGAATGAGCGTGCTGCTGTTGATCCTGATGGTGCTTCTTGTTGTCAGCATCGCAGCGACGGTGCTGTACGACAAACGCCTGAAAACCGTTAATAAACAAAACGTCCAAGTGCGATGACGACATAAAAAAAATCCCGCTGTTTCGGCGGGATTTTTTTGTTTATACGACCGGAAGCACGTTGACGGCGTCCTTAACGTTTAAATATGTCTTTAATGAAGAAAAGCTGGCATCAAGCTGATTCATTCTCATGGCGAGGGTAGGCTTGATACCGGTGATAATCAATTCTGTGCCGATTAATTTAAGCAGGTGGTGCAATTTGAAAATCCGGTCTGCGGTCTGTTCGTTTACCTCGGCCAGACCTGATAAGTCTATAATTAAGTAATCATCTTTAGATGCGGTTAATATGTCTGTCAAAGTTGTCACAATTGAATCAAATCGTTCTTCCGTTAAGTTTCCCACTAACGGCAAAGCGGAGATGCCGTTTCGGATCGGAACAATCGGTGTTGACAGCGTCGTGATTTCTGTGAGGGAATCCTCAAGGAGCTTTTCGTATTCTTTCTGCTCTGTAATGTCTTTTTGAAAACCGACAAAATAGAGCTTGTCTTCAACATAAAGAGGATCAATGTTGAGTTCATTCCAAAACGGGGTGCCGTCTTTTTTGACGTTTTTCAGCCGCACCGTGATCTTTTCTTTCTGGGTTAAGCTCTTTCTGATTTTCGCGACTTGTTGACGGTCGGTTTCTTTGCTTTGCAGAAATCTGCAGTTCTTACCTAATATCTCTTCGGAAGAGTAGCCTGTCATATCCATAAATCCCTGATTTGTATATATGATGGGATTGTCCTCAAGAGAGGGGTCTGTAATCACCACGCCGATGCGTGCGTGATCAAGCGCCTTTTTGATAAGCTCCAGCTGCTCCAGTTTTCCGGATACATTTGAGTCAGCCATGTAAAACCCCCTTTTGGCCGTAAAGCTGCGCGCTTTTTCAGCCGTGTTTCTCCCCTTTTTAAATGAATCTACAGTAACCGTAGCATAACATATGTTCTGATTCAAGCAGCCGAAGTTTGCAATTTGTCATTCGGGCTTGTCCTCATATACACTGAATATATAAAGGGAAGGCACATCATCGCTAAGTAAGTGACTAGGTCATTGTCACTGGGTGAAAAATGAATCTAATGCATCAAGCTTACCGATCATGTGTTCACATATAATGGAAGAAACAAGCTTTTTACTTTCCTGCTCAATCGCCGGTATGTAGATATCGAAAATCATCGTATTCGTAAGGGGGCTGGATGGCCTGAAGTCGCTTTACTAAATAAGGGCTTTAGGAAGGTGATGAAGATGCTGCATCAGGTAATAATTGCTTGTGTAATTGGAGGAATCATGGGGGTTCTCGGTCATGTGAAAAAGAGAGGCAGGCTGGAGAAACCCAGAATGACAAAGCGGTTTATCTATCTCGGTTTTTTGGAAGATGGTTTTATCGGAATGGCTGCTTCCATCTTACTTGTCTTATCCGCTGACCCCGATTCAGGAATTCAACTCGTCATCTTATCCATAATCGCAGGCTACGGCGGAGAAGCTGTTCTCAGGAGCTTTGATTTTGTCAGAGAACAAAACAGTGATTCGGCCGAAGCAAAACCACACCAGCAAAAAAATCCTCCATCAAAATAATATCCCCGCTCATGACCCGTTCCGGGTACATTCCCATTGTATACAAACCTGCTTGCACTTATGAACAGAATTCTATAAAATACAGGTAAGATTACGGTAGCGATAAGAACAGTGAAGAGGAGCAGTAAGAAGCAGATTTTGCAATCAGAGAGTTGACGGCCGGTGCAAGTCAATCAAGTCTGTTTCCGAACTCGCCTCAGAGTTGCAGCGGCAAAACCGCTGACGCATAACTGCGTTAAAAGTATCAAGTGAGTGCGGCTCAAAACCGCGCTAACGAGGGTGGTACCGCGGGAAATAAAAATCTCTCGTCCCTTTTTGGGATGAGGGAGTTTTTTTAGTTTTAGAATAATCTGAATATAATCTTTCTCATCCCGTCAATACTTGGACTACATACGCCGTATTCAATCAGAAGGAGGTTTTTACGTTGAGTTTTCAGCATGAAAAAATAGAAAAGAAATGGCAGAATTACTGGTTGGATCATAAAACGTTCGCCGTCAGTGAAGAGAATGACAAGCCGAAGTTTTACGCGCTTGACATGTTCCCGTATCCTTCAGGAGCCGGCCTTCATGTCGGACATCCGGAAGGCTATACGGCAACCGATATCCTTTCGCGCATGAGACGCATGCAAGGATACAATGTGCTTCATCCGATGGGATGGGACGCGTTCGGGCTTCCTGCCGAGCAATACGCGCTTGACACGGGGAATGATCCGGCTGAGTTCACAAAACAAAATATAGATAATTTCCGCCGCCAGATTCAATCGCTCGGATTTTCATATGATTGGGATCGTGAAATCAATACGACTGATCCGGACTATTACAAGTGGACGCAGTGGATCTTCACCAAGCTGTACGAAAAAGGGCTCGCTTACGTAGACGAAGTGCCGGTCAACTGGTGCCCGGCGCTCGGAACGGTGCTTGCGAACGAAGAAGTCATTGACGGCAAAAGCGAGCGGGGCGGCCATCCGGTTGAACGCCGCCCGATGAGACAATGGATGCTGAAAATCACCGCTTATGCGGACAGGCTTCTTGAAGATTTAGAAGACCTTGACTGGCCGGAAAGCATTAAAGACATGCAGCGCAACTGGATCGGACGCTCAGAAGGCGCAAACGTCCATTTCGCGATCGACGGCACTGATGACACGTTTACCGTGTTTACGACAAGACCGGACACGCTGTTCGGCGCGGCTTATGCCGTACTGGCTCCTGAGCATGAGCTTGTGGAGGCCATCACGACGCCTGAACAAAAAGAAGCGGTAGACGCTTATGTTAAAGAAGTTCAGGCGAAAAGTGACCTGGAACGGACGGATCTTGCGAAAACAAAAACGGGCGTCTTCACGGGCGCATATGCCGTAAACCCTGCAAACGGAGAAAAGCTGCCGATCTGGATAGCGGATTATGTCCTCGCCTCTTACGGAACGGGCGCTGTAATGGCCGTGCCGGCGCATGACGAACGTGATTTTGAATTCGCCAAAGTGTTCAGCCTGCCTGTCAAAGAAGTCGTAAAAGGCGGAAACACGGAAGAAGAAGCGTATACGGGAGACGGAGAGCATGTCAATTCCGGCTTTCTGAACGGACTGAATAAAGCGGAAGCGATTGAAAAAATGATCGCCTGGCTTGAAGAAACGAAAAACGGTGAGAAAAAAGTGACATATCGTCTGCGTGATTGGCTGTTCAGCCGCCAGCGCTATTGGGGCGAGCCGATTCCGGTTATTCATTGGGAAGACGGCACGTCAACAGCCGTTCCGGCGGAAGAGCTGCCGCTGATTCTGCCGAAAACCGATGAAATCAAACCGAGCGGAACAGGTGAATCACCGCTTGCCAACATTAAAGAGTGGGTGGAAGTCACTGATCCTGAAACGGGCAAAAAAGGCAGAAGAGAAACGAACACGATGCCGCAATGGGCGGGAAGCTGCTGGTATTTCCTCCGCTTTATCGACCCGAAAAATCCGGATCAGCTCGCTTCACCTGAGAAACTGGATAAATGGCTGCCCGTTGATATTTACATCGGAGGAGCGGAGCATGCCGTGCTTCACCTTCTGTACGCGCGTTTCTGGCATAAATTCCTCTATGATATCGGTGTCGTGCCGACGAAAGAACCGTTCCAAAAGCTGTATAACCAAGGAATGATTCTCGGGGAAAATAATGAAAAAATGAGTAAATCCCGCGGAAACGTCGTCAATCCGGATGAAATTGTGGCGTCTCACGGAGCAGATACGCTCCGCCTGTACGAAATGTTTATGGGGCCGCTTGATGCATCTATCGCCTGGTCTGAATCAGGCCTTGACGGAGCGCGCCGCTTCCTTGACCGCGTATGGCGTTTGTTTATCGAGGAAAACGGCGAGCTGACGGGCAAAGTGACAGAAGGCGCAGGCGAAACTCTTGAGCGCGTCTATCATGAAACGGTCATGAAAGTGACAGAAAACTTCGAAGCCCTTCGTTTTAACACGGGCATTTCTCAGCTGATGGTCTTCATTAATGAAGCTTACAAAGCGAATGAACTGCCGAAAGAATATATTGAAGGTTTTGTGAAGCTGCTTTCTCCTATTGCGCCGCATTTGGCTGAAGAACTGTGGGAAAAACTTGGCCACGAAGGTTCGATTGCATACGAGGCTTGGCCTGCATATGACGAATCAAAACTGGTGGATGATGAAGTGGAAATCGTCGTCCAGCTGAACGGAAAAGTAAAAGCGAAATTAATGGTTCCGGCTGATGCTGATAAAGCAGCGTTAGAACAGCTCGCACAAGCTGACGAAAAGGTAAAAGAGCAGCTTGAAGGAAAAACGATCCGAAAAATCATTGCCGTACCGGGCAAGCTTGTCAATATCGTGGCAAACTGACCGGGCGAAGCCCCTCTCCTACAGAGAGGGGCTTTTTTATCAGGCCTCTATCATAGAAATTGCACCGCGGGCTTTGGTATACTTAACACCATAAAGATGAATGGGAGTGTCACACATTGAAAATAAATGAAATCAGCACAGCCGCACTGGAAGAAAAATTAAAAGCGGGAGAAGAGCTGTATCTGATTGATGTCAGAGAAGACGAAGAAGTTGCCGAAGGAATGATTCCGGAGGCCGTTCACATCCGCATGGGGGACATCCCTGAGAAGATGGATGCGTTAGACAAGGACAAGGAATATGTATTTATCTGCCGTTCCGGAAAAAGAAGCATGAACGTTTGTATGTATTTACATGAGCAGGGCTTCCGTACGGTTAATGTTGAAGGCGGCATGCTGGAGTGGGAAGGCGAAACAAAGCCGAAGAAATAACGCTTTGAAGTGAAAGAAGAAAAGGGACGTGCGTCTTTTTCTTCTTTTTTTATAAAAAAACGGGAGGCGAATCAGGTGAAACCGATGATCCGCGCGATGAAAACAAACGATATCAAACAGGTCCGGCAAGTCGCAGAACGAAGCTGGCATCATACGTATGAAGGGATTATTCCCAGACACATTCAGGATCAGTTTCTCGAATCCGCCTATCAGGATGAGATGATGGAACGCCGGCTCTTGCATTCTCTGTTCTTTGTGGCAGAAGAAGAGGGGCGAGTGCTCGGTTTTGCAAATGCCACCCCGGTTCAAAAAGACGGAAATGCGGAGCTGACCGCCATCTATATTGACCCGGATTGCCAGGGAAACGGGATAGGCACGGCACTCCTTAAAGAATGCATCAGGCAGTCCGGCGGGGTAAAAAAGCTTTATGTCCATGCAGAAAAAGAGAACCGCATTGCCTTATCCTTTTATCAAGCGAAAGGGTTTCAATGGGTATGTGAATTTGAAGAAGACTTTAAAGGACACACTTTACAGACGGTCAAACTGGTACTGAACATATAAAAGCATCCGGCCCGCCCAGGACCGGAACGCGAATGATCAGTGATAAGCCGGAAGCCGGTCTTTGTGCGCTTCAAATAAGTCATCGCACAAAGAGATGATGTCATTCATGGAAAGCTCGGCGCTCGTATGCGGATCAAGCATGGCCGCCTGATATACGGCTTCCTTTTTTAATGTAACGGCCGCTTCGATGGTTAAAAGCTGTGTGTTAATGTTTGTTCTGTTGAGCGCCGCGAGCTGCTCGGGAAGTTCGCCTGAATAGCACGGCATAATGTGGTTTTTGACGGCTGTGCAAGGCACTTCAACGACCGCTTTCGCCGGCAGATTCGGTATCAGCCCGGTATTCAGCACATTGCCGCCGAATGTGAACGGTTTGCCCGTCTCCATCGCTTCAATAATTCTCGAACCGTATTCTTTTGAGCGTTCATGCGTCAGGTTTTGGTTGTTGATGATGCCGTCTCTCATCGTTTCCCAATTGTTGATTTGTTCCGCGCATCTCCTCGGATATTCATCAAGCGGGATTTGGAGTTCATCTATCAGCTCAGGATACCGGCTTTTTATAAAATACGGGTGATATTCGGCATTATGCTCAGATGATTCCGTTACGTAGCAGCCGAATTTATCCATCAGCTCAAACCGCACCATGTCCTTATGTTTCGTCTTTTGTTTTTCGCGTGCCCGTCTTTTAATTTCAGGATATAAATCAATTCCGTCTTTTTTAATCTCCAAAAGCCAAGCCATATGGTTGATGCCGGCAATGCGTTCTTCCGTCCCTTCGTGATCCATGCCGAGTGAGTCAAACAGATCTTTGGTACATACCTGGACGCTGTGGCACAGGCCGACCGTTTTGACATTTGTATGTCTGAGCATCGCTCCGGTCAGAGAGGCCATCGGATTTGTATAATTTAACAGCCACGCATCCGGGCAGACCTCTTCCATGTCTTTTGCGATGTCAAATAAAACGGGGATGGTGCGAAGGGAACGGAAAATACCGCCTATTCCGACGGTATCGGCAATCGTCTGGCGGAGACCGTACCGCTTCGGGATGTCAAAGTCAATGACCGTCGCGGGTTTATAGCCTCCGACCTGAATGGCGTTTATCACATAGCCGGCGTGTTTCAGCGCCTGTTTTCGGTCATCGTAGGAGATGATGGATATACTCGTATTGTAGCGGTCTCTCATGTTTTCCAGCATGAGCTGGGATTCTTTCAGCCGTACAGCGTCAATATCATAAAGCGCGAATTCAAATCCGTTTAATGCTTCAGTCAGTAAGCAGTCCCCCAATACATTTTTGGCGAAAATCGTGCTCCCCGCTCCGATAAACGTAATTTTCTTCAACAGAAATTCCTCCCTTTTCTTCTCAGCCTTTGACCGCCCCGGAGGACAGCCCTGAGATAAAATATTTTTGAAGCGCCAAAAACAATACGACCATCGGCAGCATCGCCATGATCGCGGCTGCGGCGACTAAGTGAAGATTGTTCGCGTTTTCGCCGAAAAATCCCGCCATGGCCACGGTCAATGTCTGCACCTTTTGATCTTGTAAAAAGAAAATCGCAAATTGGTAATCGTTCCAGATAAACACGCAGGAAATTATGCAGACCGTTGCGGTAATCGGTTTCAACAAAGGAAACACGATTGTATAAAAAGTCCTGATCAATCCCGCGCCGTCCATCCTGGCGGCTTCCTCAAGCTCTTTCGGAATGGAAGAGCGGATAAACCCTGAATATAAGAAAACGGTCAGCGGCATATATGCAGCCGTATTAATGAGAATGGCTGCGGCATGCGTATTGATCAGCCCCGCATCAGCGACCATCTTGTATAAAGGAACCATGGAAGTCAAAGGCGGGATGATCATGATTGAAATCAAAAGGCCGAAGACGATTTTGTTCAGCTTTGTATTTCTTCTAGCGAGCGGGTATGCGGCAAGCGAACCCATGAAAATTAACAAAGCGGCGGAAACGGCTGTAATGATGATCGTGTTCAGAAAGGATTGCCCGAGAGAGGCACGTTCCCATGCTTCACGAAAATTCTGAAATGAAAAGGCGGATGGCAGCGACCATTTTGAACTGTAGTCACCTTTTGCTTTTAATGACGTGGTCAGCAAAATATAAAAGGGGACAATATGAACGCACGAGATAACGGCTGCCAACAGCGTAAAAATCCGCATTCGGGCTGTTTTCATGACATTTCCGTCTCCTTTCGCTTGAAATACACGAGAGCCGAAAAACTGATGACAAGAATCATGACGGACATAAACACGCCTTGGGCGGCGGCATATCCTGCATCCTGCCGTTTAAAATATAAATCATACATAAACGTTGACATCGATTGAGAGGAATTGCCCGGCCCGCCTGCGGTCAGCGCGAAAATGACATCAAACAGCTTCAGCCCGCCGATGATATTGATGACCATGTTGATGGTGACAGCCGGCATCAATAAAGGCAGGGTGATGGTGAAAAACGGCTGAAGACCTCCCGCGCCATCCATTTTTGCGGCTTCGTAATAATCTTTCGGAATGCTTTGCAGCCCCGCCAAATATACAATCATCGCAATGCCTGCGTATTGATACGTGTTAATCATGACGATAATCCACGGGTTTGCCGCAGGGCTTGCCAAGGCGTTGACAGGACCGATTCCCAGTGCGCCAAGCACATCATTCAGCGCACCCCCGTCATATGAGAAAATAAAATACCAAATGTATCCCATAATCAGCGGACTGATAATGACGGGCAAGTAGACGATCGTTCTTGTGAGCGCCTTCATTTTTAAGCTCTGATTCAAAAGCAGCGCATATAAAAGTCCAAGCATATTCTGAAAAAAAGTGCTTCCGATGCCGTAAAGCAAAGTGTTTTTCACAACAAGCCACGTGTCCGGATCTGTAAAAAGCCTTTTATATTGAGTAACCCCCACCCATTGATACGTCTGTGAGAAGCCGTTCCAGTTTGTAATTGTGATAAAAGCGCCTTTTACAAACGGAAAAATCATGAAAATAAAAACCGTGGCAAGGGCGGGAACGTACATCCACCATAGTGACGCGGATTTTACCGGCTTTTGATGTTGAAATCCTTGGGTTTCTCTTGCAAGATCACTCATTCTTTTTCAGCTCCCCGTGAATCAGATTGAAGCCGGAGCCGCTTATATTCCCTGCCGAGTTTCGCTGAAACTTCAGCGGGGGTTAAGATATCGGCCATCAGCTCCTGCCCGGCTGTTCCCATCACATCCCACATTCCGTTCGGCAAATAAAGGCGGTCAAAATAAGGCTGCACCTTAATATGCTGATAGCGCTTATAGTCATTTGCGTAGAAAATGTCCGTTTGCACATTCACTAATCCGGCCGGAAGCGAGGTCGCTTCGGCAATTGATTTTGCATGCTCGGGTCGGGCCATAAATGCGATAAACTGTTTCGCTTCTTTAAGCCGCGGGGAATCCTTGAATGCCGCCAGCGTGTAACGTTCGCCTCCGATCCAAACCGGCGCGTCTCCCTTGTGGACGGCCGGGGTCGGTATGATGCCGACTTTTACCTTCGGATTGATTTGAGCGACATCTTGGCCGAGAGTGCCGCCCTGCAGCGTAAAGGCGATTTTGTTTTGCGCCATCAGTTCAATGAGCTGGGACCGTTTCGCCGTCACGGCATCTATATTGAGCAGGTTTTCCTTTTGCATCTCTTTCAGTTTGTCAGATAAATAGGTGAAGTGTGTCCAGCGGAAGGTTCCGTTTAACAGTTGTTTTTTGTAACGGTGTGCGGGATCTGTGATGAGAAGCGGTGCGGCGAGTTGATCGTAATATTGGGCAAATGAGCTTTTCTCATAGCCGGCAAACCAGAAGGGGGTGACTGTTCCGCCGCTTTTTTCTTTAATCTGTCTCAATGCCTTCATAAAATCATCCATTGTTTCCGGCGGTTTTATTCCGTATTTTTCCAACAACGTACGATTGTAGGCCAGTCCGTCCTTTGCCTGATTCAGAGGGAAGGCGTATATTCTGCCTTTGGCGTCTTTGAGCATGCTGTTTAAATTCGGATCGAGCCGCTTCGTCCAAGACATGCCGCTGAGGTCGGCGGTATATTCTCCGTAGCGGATTTTGGCCCAGCCGTGTGTGTCGAAAAGATCGGGCATATCACCGGCCGCCATTCTGACCCTCATCATATTTTCGTAGTCATTGCCTGGGAAATGAACGTTTACTTGAATGTCCGGATGTTCTTTTTGGAATG
Source organism: Bacillus sp. JHAA (assembly GCF_036961585.1). Taxonomy (NCBI): domain Bacteria; kingdom Bacillati; phylum Bacillota; class Bacilli; order Caryophanales; family Bacillaceae; genus Bacillus; species Bacillus sp. JHAA. Next base: position 56,895 of record NZ_JBAMDE010000002.1, read on the forward strand.
AATCAGCCAACTTTCTGAATACGGAGCGTTCGCTGTCTGAGGATATGGTGGAATAGACTGTCAATGTTTTCTGCTTTTCTCCGGCGCCGCTCTGTTCTGCCGAGCAGCCGGGAAGTATCATGCAAGTAAAAGAAAGAAACAAAGCCAGTAAGCGTTTCATCTTTTCCTCCTTTAAATATGATATAAACGCTGCGGGACACGTCACCTCCTTTCTTGTGAGCCGCAGCTTTGTCTGACAATCAATGAAGTGGGGAGCGTCACGGCCAGCGGGACGGTTCTGCCGTTTAAACGGTCGAGAAGCAATTTGACACCCGTCCGGCCCATCTCTTCCGTGTATACTTTTACCGTTGATAACGGCGTGCTGGCGTATTCTGCCTCATCAATTCCGTTGAAGCTGACAACCGCCGTATCGCGCGGGACTTGAAGACCGGCTTCCTGCAGGGCTTTTAAAGCGCCGACAGCCATCGAATCACTTGCGATAAAAAAGGCATCGGGGAGACTTCCGCCTTTGATGGCTTCATTCATCAGCCGGAACCCTTCGTGCATGCTGTATTCGCCGATCAGTACATGCTCCGGCTCGGCGCCGGCCATTTGTAAGAAAGCGGTCAGACGCTTATCCTCAATCGTTTTATTGCTGTTTACACCGTCTATGACGGTATGCTCCCGCTCTCGGCCGCCGATATAACCGAGCCGCTGGTAACCGAGCGACAGAAGATGTTCTATCGCCTTTTGCGCTGCGGCATAAAAATCCACGCTGACGGAATCGTAGCGGGCGGGATCGGGGGTGCCGTTAACAAATACCGCGTGCCTGAAAGCGGCGCTGATATTCGTAAGCGCCTCGTCTTGCAGGCTGCCGATGACGATGACGCCGTCCAGTTCGTGAAACATATGCTCTTGAAAAGAACCGAGATGGATAGAAGATGTGATAAAAACTTTTTGCCGAAAGCATTCTTCCTCAATGCCTTTTCGGATCGCCGAAAAATAAGGATCCTGCCGTTCTTCTTCCGGTGACAGGCAGCTGACAACGCCGATCAGGGGCGCTGAATCGCTGCGGCTGCGGTTCTTCCGTTTTTTTGCCGACGGCTGATAGCCCAGCTCATCGGCGATCCTCAGAACTTTTTCTCTAGTTTCATCAGTCACGGCCAAAGAGTCATCCTTATTCAAAATTCTCGATACTGTCGCGCTGGATACAGATGCCTGTAAGGCAATATCTTTGAGACGGACCATTTCGCATCTCCTTTTTACTAAATATTTACTAAACAGAAATGACCTGGTTATTGTTAAAATGATATTATCATACGAGAGTAAGCGTTTTCAACAACTATTTTCGGTTACTTTTAGTAAAAATCAGTAAAAAAGAAAATCTGTTTTTCTCTATCATATTTCAATTGAACCGGAATAAATTGATAGAGAAAGGAGAGGGTGATGTGCTGAAGATAGCTGTTTTTGATGAGGAGCATGAAAAGGATCTGCAGACTGAAGTCAATACATTTTTAAAGGGGATTTCTGATGAACAGCTCGTTGATATTAAATATACGGTAGCGGCGGCCTGTGATCCTGAAGGTGAGCAGCTTTATTGTTTTTCCGCTCTCATTTTATACCGAAAATAAAGAAGCCCGGACGAAATGCCGGGCTTCGTTGTTCATTATGCTTTTTTGACGCGGGGACTTCTTGGTTTTTGGTATTTCTCCGCTTGCTTGATTCCTTTTCTCTCGCTCGCTAATGACTTGTACAGAGACACGATCATCAGAAGGATCACGACTGAAAACGGAACCGCGGCGAGAATGGCCGTGTTTTGCAGTGCGGCCAGACCGCCGGAATATAATAATACCGCTGCCACGGCGGACTGGATGATGCCCCAGATGATTTTCACCCGGTTTGACGGGTCTAAAGAGCCGTAAGACGTTTGCATTCCAAGCACAAATGTCGCTGAATCCGCTGATGTAATAAAGAATACAGCGATCAGAACAAGCGTTAATACGGATGTCACCATTGTCAGCGGATAGTGGCTGAGTGCGCCGAACAGCATCGTATCCGTTGACATTCCCGCGACATTGAATACGCCTTTCTGCTGAAGATCCATCGCGGATACACCGAAGATCGCAAACCATAAGAAAGCCAATATACAAGGTGTCACCAATACCCCGATTAAAAATTCCCGGATCGTCCGGCCCCTTGATACACGGGCGATAAAAATGCCGACAAACGGCGACCAGGATATCCACCAGGCCCAATAGAAAATGGTCCAGCTGTTAATCCATTCGCGCTTTTGAGGATCATTCGGAGACAAGCGAAAGCTCATCTGCACGATATTTTGTATGTATTGGCCGATAGAATCGGTAAATGAGTTCATAATCAGCACCGTCGGGCCTGCAATGAGCATAAAGATCATTAAAATAGCCGCGAGCGCCATGTTGGTATTGCTTAAGTATTTAATCCCTTTGCCGATTCCGCTCCACGCAGAAATCAAAAATAACACGGTCACGACAGCGATCAGGATCAGCTGAATGGAAAATGTTTTCGGAATGCCGAATAAATAATGCAGACCGCCGTTGATCTGAGTCGCTCCGAGCCCTAAGCTTGTCGCCACACCGACAACGGTCGCAAACACGGCGATACAGTCAATCGCTTTGCCGATCGGCCCGTTTACTTTATCGCCCAAAAGCGGTGTCAGTGTGCTGCTGATCAAACCGGGCGCGTCTTTTCTGAATTGAAAATATGCGATACATAAAGCGACAACCGCATAGATGGCCCAAGCGTGCAGCCCCCAGTGGAAAAATGTGTACCGGAGCGCATCACGAAATGCTTGGGGCGTTTCTGTTTCACCTGAGGGAGAGCTGATGGCGTAATGGCTGATCGGTTCCGCAGCCCCGTAAAATACCAAACCGATTCCCATGCCCGCGCTGAAAAGCATGGCAAACCATGATAATAAGCCGAATTCCGGTTTTTCCCCGGGTTTTCCGAGTTTTATTGTGCCGATCGGACTCACAATGAGAAAGAGACAGAAACCGACAAATATAGAAACGACCAGCAGATAATACCAGCCGAAAGAATCCGTAATAAATTTTTGTGCCGTATCAGTGACTTGCTGCAGGCTGTCAGGAGAAATGGCCCCCCATAAAACCGCAGCGGCTGTGATGACAATCACAATCCAAAAAACACTGGAGATGTTCTTCTTCAAACGTTCTCACCCTCTGACTATTTTTTTCAATACGCCATTTTGTTTTAGTATGGTCGTACGATTGCAGATCATTCCTTTCTTCCTATTCCCTCAATCAGGTGAAACAAAACGCAGAAAACTCTATCATGTTTTTGGTCAATTATCAACGGGGACGCTCAGGTAAATGCGCTTTAAACCATTTAGAGCGAGCGTGAGAAACGTCCTGCATTCAAACCGGCGAGACGCCCTGTGACAAAGGCTGAAGTGATATTGTAGCCCCCGGTATAACCGTGAATGTCGAGTATTTCTCCGCAAAAATATAAGCCTTCCATTTTTTTAGACGCCATTTGTTTCGGCTCAATCTCTTTTACGGAAACACCTCCGCCTGTGACAAACGCTTTGTCCAAAGAAAGCGTTCCGTCAGCGGCAACCGTAAATTGTTTGCAGTCTTTGACAAAAGCCCTGAATTGATCCTTCGGCAGTTCCGTAAAGCTTGTCTGCGGATCAAGACCGTTCCGTTCCAGAAGAAAAAGCAGGTACCGTTCCTGCATCCACGGCTTCAGCGCATTTTTGAGCGCTTTTTTCGGTGCGTCTTTCAGTTCCTTGTGCATCTTTTGAAATAACTCTTCCTCGTTGATGCCGGGAAACAGATCGATGCGGAGTTTGACCTCTGGCTGCTTTTTCAGTTCTTTGACGACAAACTGGCTGCAGCGGAGAATGGCGGGGCCTGACAAGCCGAAATGGGTAAACAGCATGTCCATCACGTGTGTGACGATTGGTTTGCCTTTTTTATTCAGGACGCTGACGGCCGCGTTTCTAAGAGACAGCCCCTGAAGTGTTTTTTGTTTAATAAACGGTTCTGACGACGTAACCGGCACTTCCGTCGGAAAGAGTTCGGTCACGGTATGACCGGCCGCTTCCGCCCATGCATAGCCGTCTCCGGTGCTGCCGGTATGCGGGACTGATTTTCCGCCGACCGCGATAATGACGGCGTCTGCGTTAATGTGTTCGTCATTGTTTGTCGTAATGCCCGCTGTCCTGCCGTTCTCGTACCGCACTTCTTTGATTTTTTCATTTGTGCGGATGGTGACGTTCAGTTGTTTTAATCGGTTCAAAAGCGCATCGACAACGCTTTGCGCTTTGTCCGTCACCGGGAACATGCGCCCGTGGTCTTCTTCTTTCAGCTGAATGCCGAGTTTTTCAAAAAAGGCGATGATATCTTCATTATTAAATTCGGAAAACGCGCTGTATAAAAAGCGGCCGTTGCCGGGGATGTGTTTGATGATTTCTTCAACGGGGAGGCGGTTGGTCACGTTGCAGCGCCCGCCGCCGGAAATCGCCAGCTTCCGTCCCAGCTTGTTTCCTTTATCGATTAATAATACGTCCGCGCCTTCTTCGCCTGCCGCAATCGCAGCCATTAAACCGGACGGACCGCCGCCGATCACAATCACGTCATAATGTTTCATCTTTCATCAACAACTTTCTTTTTCACGTATAATAGGCGGAAATGTCCGCTTTCTGCTATTATAGCGAAAGAAAGGGAATCCTTAAACGTATTTTGTTTTTTAAAGAGTTTTCCCAAAAAGTTTCCCGCTGTAATTATTACCGTCTAATTGCCCAGTTGTGTTAAAATAGAAAAGTTGAATCTTCGTAGAAAATGGTGATGAGGAAACATGTCAAGCAAATTGTTAAGGGGCACGTTCGTGCTGACGCTCGGCACCTATATATCGCGGATTTTAGGGATGATTTATCTGATCCCGTTCGGAGCGATGGTCGGAGCGACGGGCGGAGCTTTGTTTCAATACGGATATAATCAATATACACTGTTTTTAAACATTGCCACGATGGGATTTCCCGCCGCGGTTTCAAAATTTGTCTCGAAATATAACTCCAAAGGAGACTATGAGACGAGCAGGCGGATGCTGAGAGCGGGAATGTCGGTTATGCTCGTAACCGGGATGATCGCTTTTTCAATTCTTTATATTTCGGCGCCGTTTTTTGCGGAAACATCTCTCGGCGGCACGAGTAACAACGGACTTACGATTGACCACGTCGTTTATGTCATCCGGATGGTCAGTCTGGCACTTTTGGTCGTGCCGATTATGAGTCTTGTGCGCGGTTTTTTCCAAGGTCATCAGATGATGGGGCCGACAGCCGTTTCACAGGTTGTGGAGCAGCTTGCCCGGATCATCTTTTTATTGGGCGCAACGTATTTGATTTTAAGAGTGATCAACGGCGGCCTTGTCATCGCAGTCGGATACGCGACTTTCGCGGCGCTGATCGGATCATTCGGAGGGCTTGTCGTCCTTTATATTTACTGGAATAAGCGGAAGGGCGATCTTCTGGCGATGAAGCCGAATCTCGTCCCGTCTGCGAACTTAAGTTATAAAAAAATGTTCATTGAGCTTTTCAGTTATGCCGCTCCTTACGTATTTGTCGGACTGGCGATTCCTTTGTATTCTTATATCGATACGAATACGTTTAATAAAGCGATGATTGCGGCGGGCCATAAGGATATCAGCCAGGACATGCTTGCGATTGTCACCCTTTATGTGCCGAAGCTTGTTATGATCCCGGTTTCTCTGGCGACCGCTTTCGGTCTGACGCTGATTCCGACGATTACTGAATCGTTTACGAGCAGGAATTATAAGCTTTTGAACCAGCAGATTAACCAGACGATGCAAATTATTCTGTTTTTGGTTATTCCCGCCGTTGTCGGGATGTCCGTGTTATCGGGCCCGGCCTATACGTTTTTCTACGGCTCTGAAAGTCTTCGCCCGGATATCGGACAGGATATATTGTTCTGGTACGCGCCTGTCGCGATTCTGTTTTCTCTGTTTACCGTAAACGCCGCGATCCTGCAAGGGATTAATAAGCAGAAATTTGCTGTCGTGAGCCTTTTCATCGGCGTCATTATAAAAGTGGTGCTGAACGTGCCGCTGATCAAGCTGTTTCAGGGAGACGGGGCCATCTTGGCAACGGCGCTCGGTTATATCGCTTCTCTTCTGTACGGTTTTATCATGATTAAGCGCCATGCGGGCTATTCGTATACGGTACTTATAAAACGGGTCATTTTAATCGCAGTCCTGTCCGTCGTGATGGGAGTCGCGGTCAAGCTGACTCAATGGCTGCTCAGTTTCTTTGTAACATACCAAAGCGGCCAGGTGCATGCGGCGATTGTCGTCTTTGTCTGCGCCGCTGTCGGCGGTGCGGTGTACATGTTTGCCGCGTACCGAATCGGATTTTTACAGAAAATGTTTGGAAATCGTCTGCCCCGTGTTTTGAGGAGAGGCAGGCATTCCGCCCATTGAGAAATAATGAATAGTCCGCTTATCGCGGGCTTTTCTTTTTAAAGGAGAGGATCAGGATGAGACTTGATAAGCTGCTTGCCAACAGCGGATTCGGCTCAAGAAAAGATGTGAAAAAAATCGTCAAGGCTGGGGCTGTCATGATTGACGGAGAGCCGGCGAAAGATGTGAAAACCCATGTCGATCCGGAAAAACAGGACATCACGGTATACGGAGAGCCGGCAGACTATCGTGAATTTATTTATGTCATGATGAATAAGCCGCAAGGAGTGCTGTCCGCTACAGAAGACAGCCGCCAGCAGACGGTGGTTGATCTGCTGACACCTGAAGAACAGCGATTTGAACCGTTTCCGGCAGGACGTCTTGATAAGGATACGGAAGGCTTTTTGCTTCTGACCAATGACGGGCAGCTCGCTCATCGCCTGCTTTCTCCGAAAAAGCATGTGCCTAAAACATATGAGGTCCGGTTAATTTCACCTCTGTCACCGGAAGACATCGTTCATCTGGAAAGAGGCGTCGTCATTGAAGGAGGCTATAAAACGAAGCCGGCAGCCGTTGAAATCATTACAGAAAGCCCGGATGAAACGGTGATTCATTTGACCATTACAGAAGGCAAATATCATCAGGTGAAGCTGATGGCAAAGGCTGTCGGAAATGAAGTGGCTTATTTGAAGCGGCTTTCGATGGGGGCTGTTTCTCTTGACCCGGATCTTAAACCGGGAGAATTCCGCGAGCTGACTGAAGAAGAGCTCGAAACGCTGAGAGGCGCTGAAGTGTAATCGATATCAGAAAAGCCCAAAACAGATTTGTTTTGGGCTTTTTATATAGAGGAACAAAAAACAAGGCAAAGACGCTGCTTTGCCTTGCAGCATGTCAGGCCGAAAAGGGCCTTATGTAATTGTTCGCTTAAGATGTAATTTTCACTTTTTTTCGTGTTGTCTCCCACTTGCCTCGGCTAGGACTATGAACAAGATCATTGTATGCTAACACATTTAAGTCTCGCTGAATGGTTCTAGGTGTAATGCCGAATTCATCAACCAGTTCCTGTGTTGTCACAAGGCCTTTTTCCTGGATGAACATGTAAACTGATTTAATCCGAGTCAGCATACGATTTGTTGAAGGTTTCAAAAAACCACTCCCTATCATAAGATCGGATGGACTTGATATACCACAACTTTCGACTCTAAAACTTCGTACGAATAAGCAACAAAGGATGACATTCTGTTTTTTCTCTTTTAACTGCCTCCATTATACACGATATGGACAACATGAATCTAGGAATAAGCGCAGATAATTTTTTCCAAATGGGTGCCGCCTTGGTGCATTACTATGCCCGGTCCGCTTTTATTATTATGGAAACTGAAACTTTTTTTATACATGTCCGTATGAAAACGGGGGAGTGAGAAGTTTGGGAGAATTATTGAATGCAAACATTGTCTGCGCCGGTTATGCTGACAGGCCGAAGGTGATTTCTGATGTATCTCTGTCAGTCAATGCGGGTGAAATTGCCGGTTTAATCGGAGCGAACGGCGCGGGGAAAAGTACAGTGATAAAGGCGGTTCTCGGGCTTTCCCGGGATATAGAAGGCGGTATTGAGTGGAATGATTCATCTTATGCTTACATACCGGAGCGTCCGAGTTTTTATGATGAACTGACGCTTTGGGAGCATCTCGAGCTGACCGGGTCATTGCGGGGCATGGAAGGGGAAGAGTGCCGTGAACGGGCAGGGCGGCTGCTTGAAGAGTTTTCGCTGACGTCTGTAAAACATGATTTGCCTTCCGGTTTTTCAAAAGGGATGCAGCAAAAATTGATGCTCATACAGGCATTTTTGGCGAAGCCGGATATTTACATCATTGATGAGCCTTTTATCGGACTTGATCCGATCTCAACGAAGCTGTTTACCGACATGCTGATTGCTGAGAAAGAAAGGGGCGCGGGGATTTTGATGTGCACTCATGTTCTGGATACGGCGGAAAAAATCTGCGACCGGTTTTATTTGCTGGATCAGGGCGCTCTGCTTCTTCAAGGCACGTTAGAGGAGCTTCAGGAAAAAACGGGGAGCCGTTCACTGCTGGATTGCTTTTATTCAGCGGTTCGGAGCAGTCAGCGATGACCGGGCGGGCTTTGTTTTTTCAAAGGCTGTTTCATTATTGGCGGTATCAATGGAAGGTGTTTCAGACGGTCATTGATTGGACGGTCGCGCTGTATATCGTTCTTCCCGCTGCCGCATTTGCCGTTTATCAATATGCTGAATGGCTGAACGGCAGGGGGCTTCTTAATGGAGCGGCAGGAGTATTAGGATGGGGCTGGCTGTATGTATTCAGTGCCCTGCTGTTGTGCACGGGTTTTATTCATACCTTTTTGCTGGAAGCGGATCACGTATTTTTGGTGCATGCAAAACATCTGATGCAAAAGCTGAAACGGTACGCGCTTTTGTATTCGATGTTCCTTTCCCTTATCAAATGGGGTGCGCTTGCCGTATTGTTATTTCCCTTATGGCGCCAATACGGTGACTGCACCTTACCGGCATATTCGGGTATGTTTTGCTGTCTGTTCGGCTTCCATACCGCAATATTAGCGGTGCACCGACACAGAAAAAACAGCAGGCGGACATTCGGGAATCAGGCGGCGGGCTGGCTGAAAGTGATGGTTCTGATGGCGGGTGCGTTTTTTATGATCGTCTTTGCCGCCGAATGGTATTGGCTTTGGCCGGCGGGATGTATATTGTTCATCTGTTCCGCTCTTTTGACTTGGAAAGGGACGGAGACATTATCGGCCTTTGAGGAAGAAGTGCTTGAGGAGAACAGGCGCAAGCTTTCACTCGCGGCCTCTGTTTTGATGCTCAGCCATGATGTGCAGCTCCCGAATGGTAAACATAAAGGGCGGAGCAAGCCGTTTTTATATCCCGGCTCAAAGCACATCTTTACAAAACGGTCGGCGTATACGGCGTGGAAAGAATTGTTCTTTAAAGTGCTGATTCGAAACGGCGGGTATCTCCGGCAGCTTTACCTTTTAACCGCGGCTTTTACGGCTCTTATTCTCGTTCTTCCGCTCTTAGTGAAGCCGGCAGTCCTCATTTTGTTTGCGATCGTCAGCCGCTATGCCGCGTCACTTTTATTTGACCGGATCACGGATAAACCGGTTTTAAGCGGTATCAAGAGAGACAGTGATGACTATTTCAGGGCGCGAAACAGCGCATTAACCGTCATTCAAATCATCTGTTCCGCCTGGTGTCTCATTGCCGCGATTCTTTCCGTTCTTTATATGTGAAAATCCCTTTCCGAAAAAGGAAAGGGATTTTTCTTAATGTCCGTTCAAAATAAAAAGCTGAATAAAAAACAGCACGGCGAAGATGATGACTAAAGGATGGATTTCGCGCCATTTTTTCTTAGCTGCTTTAACAAGCGGATATGAAATGAAGCCGAGTGCGATTCCGGTTGAAATACTGGACGTTAGAGGCATCGCCAAAATGACGAGAAAGGCCGGGAACGCTTCATCAAGCTCATTCCAGCGGATATTCGATACCGCACCCATCATCAGGCTGCCGACAATAATCAGAGCCGGTGACGTAATCGCGGACACTTCCGATAAGACGCTGACAAGCGGGCTGAAAAACATGGAAACGGCAAACATAACGGCAATCGTCAGCGCCGTCAGACCCGTTCTTCCGCCGGCCGCCACACCTGCTGAAGATTCAACGAACGCGGTCGTCGGGCTGGTGCCGAAGATGCTTCCCACCGTTGTAGCGGTCGAATCAGCCAAAAGCGCTCTTCTGGCATTCGGCAGCTGATTGTTTTTGATCAGTCCCGCTTGTTCGGCGACACCGATCATGGTGCCGGTCGTGTCAAAAATCGTAACGAGAAGAAAAGAAAACACAACGGCGTACAGACCGTGATGCACGACATCCCCGAGGGCTCCGAACGGATTTGTGATTAAAAGCCCCTCCGGCAGGTGCGGGAAGGACATGAATCCTTTCGCGAAATGAATCTGCCCGGTCAAAAAGGCAATGACGGCGGTCAGCGCCATTCCGATGAACAGAGCACCGTTAACATTCAGCACCATCAGTACAATACTGATGATAAGTCCGATAAGCGTTAAAATGACGGCGGGCGAATGAAGATCGCCGAGTGCGACCAGATTAGATTTATCAGCCGTGATGATTCCGGATTGGCGTAAGCCGATAAAAGCGATAAATAAGCCGATGCCGGTCGTAATTCCGTATTTTAAATTGTCCGGAATCGCTTCTATAAGTTGTTTTCTTAAAGGCGTTAACGATAAAATAATAAAGATGACTCCCGCGATAAAAACGGCGCTGAAAGCCGTCTGATACGTAATGCCGCTGCCTGTGCCGACAACGTGAAAGGCAAGATACGCGTTTAAGCCCATGCCGGGGGCAATGGCGATCGGAAAATTCGCAGCGAGAGCCATCCATAAAGTTCCGACAATGGAAGCGATAATCGTCGCGGTGAACACCTGGTCAAACGGAATTCCCGCATTGGAAAGGATCACCGGATTGACGACAATGATATACACCATTGTGAAAAAGGTGGTCAATCCCGCGGTAATTTCTCTTTTTATTGTCGTTTGATGCTTGTCGAGATGAAACATAAGTACCTCCAATGACGAACATTTTTTCAAAACATCATCTATATTATTCGTTTTATCGACATTTTGCAAGTCTTTATCAAGAAAGGGGATTTGTGATGAACTGGGAAGTTGAAGTCATCAGAAACAAAGAAGATCTGATCCGTGACACGCAGAAGTTTTTGCAGATCAACAGCGTAATGGACGAATCAACAGCCGGTCCCGGCCGGCCGTTTGGAGAAGGCGTCAATGCCAGCCTGACGTCACTGCTGGAATTCGGTGAAAAAGAAGGCTTCACCGTAAAGAATCTTGATGGCTATGCGGGCCATATTGAATGGGGAACGGGTGATGAAATCGTCGGCGTTCTGTGCCACGTCGATGTCGTTCCGCCCGGAGACGGCTGGACGAGCGATCCGTTTTCAGCTGATATCAGGGACGGCCGGATATATGCCAGAGGCGCCATAGATGATAAAGGGCCGACAATGGCGGCGTTTTATGCGCTGAAAATCGTCAAAGACATGCAGCTCTCTTTATCCAAACGCGTGAGAATCATCATCGGAACGGATGAAGAAAGTGATTGGAGATGCGTGGATCACTACTTCAAACACGAAAAAATGCCTGACATCGGCTTTGCTCCTGACGCGGATTTTCCGATCATTAACGCGGAAAAAGGAATTATAGATGCGTCACTGCGCATTGCAAAAAGCGCTTCTGACAAAGACGCAAAAAACGGGCTTCTGTCATTCCGTTCAGGACTGCGCTTGAACATGGTGCCGGATGCGGCTGAAGCGGTTATTGAAGGGGACGGTCTTGATGCCGTGCACGCATATTTCAGCAAATGGCTTGAGCAGTCAAAAACACAAGGTGAAGCAATTTCGGAAAATGGAAAACTGACGCTTCGGGTATACGGAAAATCATGCCACGCGATGGAACCGGATAATGGTGTCAATGCCGGCTTAAAGCTTGCTGAATGCCTTAACGGAACGGAGCTGGATGGAGCCGGAAAGCACTTTGTCAAAACCGTCAGTGACTATTTTTTAAATGATACACGAGGCAAAAAGCTGAAAATTGATTGCAGGGATGACATCAGCGGAGAGCTTACATTGAATGTCGGCACCTTTACATACAGAAAGGGTGAGGAAGGAGAACTCGGCATCAACATCCGTTATCCCGTCACTTCAGACAGCAATGTCATCCGTGATGCTTTTACGTCTGCTGAAGAATTCCGGCTTGAAGAATTTAAAGACAGCAAACCGCACCACGTTTCTGCCGATCATCCGCTCGTAAAGACGCTTCAAAAGGTTTACGAAGGACAGACGGGAAAGAAAGCGGATCTGATTTCAATCGGCGGAGGAACGTATGCGAGATCCCTTTCGGCGGGCGTCGCGTTCGGGCCGCTGTTCCCCGGCCGGCCTGACAGCGCGCATCAAAAGGATGAGTACATTGAAATCGATGACCTTCTCCGGTCAACCGCTTTATACGCCGAAGCCATTTATGAGCTTGCCAAGTGATAATAAAAAGGGACGCCGAAAGCGGCATCCCTTTTTATCATTCAAATGACCATAAATCCGTTGATAAATAACGTTCTCCCGTATCGGCCGTCATACAGATGACGATCTGTTCGGAAGGGAGGCGTTTTGCGGTTTCAATGGCGGCGAAGCAGGCGGCGCCTGAAGACGGGCCGACGAGTATACCTTCTTCCCGGGCCAGACGGCGTGTTGTCGTATACGCATCTTCATCAGATATTTTCATGATTTCATCGTAAACGTCCTGATTCAGTATGCCGGGAATAAATCCGGGGCTTGTCCCGACAAGCTTATGAGCGCCGGGTTTTCCGCCAGACAGGACGGGAGATCCCGCAGGCTCGGCGACATGAACAATCATATCCGGGAAAAGCTCCTTCAGCGTTTCTCCGGTTCCGGTAATGGTTCCGCCCGTTCCCGCCGTTGCCACAAAAGCACCGAGCGGTCTGTTGAGCTGCTGAACGGCCTGATAGATTTCAATGGCGGTCGTTTTTCGGTGGGCATCTGGATTTGCGCCGTTATCGAATTGCATCGGGATAAAACTTCCCGGAATCTGTTCGGCGAGTTCTTTCGCTTTTTTGATGCTGCCGGGCATTCTTTCCGCCCCCGGTGTTAACACAACCTCCGCGCCGTACGCTTTCAGGAGGTTGATGCGTTCTTTCGTCATCGTGTCAGGCATGACGAGGATTGCCTTGTAGCCGCGCGCCGCCGCGTTCATCGCCAGGCCGATGCCTGTGTTGCCGCTTGTCGGTTCGATGATGACAGAGCCGGGTTTTAAATGCCCGCTGTTTTCCGCTTCAATGATCATATTGTAAGCCGCTCTGTCTTTGACACTGCCGCTCGGGTTAAACGATTCTAATTTTAAATAGACCTGTGCTGCATGTTCTGGCTGAAGACGATTGAGCTTTACGATCGGTGTGCCGCCGATCAGCTCCGCCGTGCTGTTTACGATTTTCAAGGCCGGCTCATTCCTTTCTGTATAAAACGTTCGGTACATAATATCCTATCATAATGAGCGGACAGGGTTCTCCTCTCCGCTTATCCGTTTTATAATAACACCATAACCAAAGAGGGGGAGATCCTCGTATGAAAGCTTCATTGCCGCATTATTTTATCGGCATTCCGATTCCGGCTGACATTGCTGAACCGATTTGGGAAGCAGCCAAAAAGGAGCCGGCGTTATCATTCAAAAAATGGGTGCACCCGCATGACTATCATATTACACTCATTTTTCTCGGAGCCGCGGATGAAGAACGGCTTGCGAAATTATCGTCGCTGCTCGCAGATGCTGCGTCGGCAGCGCAGCCGTTTACCGTACAGTTTCAGCATCTGGATATTTTCGGCGACCGCAGACAGCCGAGAGTGCTTCACCTTGAGCCCGAACGGAATGAACTGCTCTTTGATTTGCGGGAAAAAACAAAACAGGCTGTTTTGAAAGCCGGTTTTCAAGTGGAAAAACGCCCGTATCACCCTCATATGACGATGGCACGGAAGTGGGCGGGAGACCGGCCGTTTTCTGACGATGTGCCGTTTGAAAGCGGCAGGGTGCAAAGTGCCGTCAGCCGGTTTTCCCTGTTTCAGACCCATCTTGACCGGTCGCCTAAATACGAAGAAATCGCACAGTTTCAATTGACATAAACAAATATTCGGAGTGGAGAAATCACATGGCACAGATCATCAAAATTCACGACTGCATATCCAGATATGAACTTGATCCATATCATTATATGAACCAGTTTATCCGGCTGAAGAAAGAACGCTGGGAGGCGCTTCTTGAAGCGTTTGACCGGAAGACGGAAGAAAAAGAAACGAAAACGGCTGCCGGCGGGGAAACCGATCAAGCGCCGGCCAGGAAAAAATTTTCCTTAAAAAAGAGAAAAGAAGAAAATACGGCCGATATAAATGAAAAGAGGCACCAATGGTTTGATGAGCCGGAGGGAGAAGAGGCGCTGTTCGGGAATCTTCCGTCTCAAAAGTCTGAGCTCGCGCCTTTTTTCAAAGATCAGCTGTATGACTTTCAATTAAAATGGGCGAGCTCCACGCTTTCTCAAAAGTCTGAGCTTTCGCAGGCGGTCAAAAGGGACGGGATGTTAAAAATGCTGGCTCAAAAGCTGCCCGATTCCTATTTTGTGATGTATCATCCGGTTCTTCAAATTCAGCAGGCGTCCGTCGAACTGAGCATGATCATCATCTCGCCGCTGGAGATTTTCTGCGCTGCTTTTATGGAAGCGGAAGAGGACAGCGTATATATCGGATCAAAACACCGTTTTTGGGAAGAAAGAGGCTCCGGCAGCACGCGCCAAGTATTGAATCCGTCTCTCAGCCTGCACCGGACGGGCTCGGTCGTTTCGCAAATCGTAAAAGAAAAGCAGGCCGACATTCCCGTGCGGAAGCTTTTGCTCAGCAGAACGTCTTATATTGATTATCCGGAGCCGCCGTACGGGCTGGAAATAGCTGATAAACGGACTGCCGCAGAGTGGCTGGAAAAGCAGCAGAAAAATACGGCGCCGATCAAGCACCACCAGCTGAAGGCGGCGAAGGCTCTTTTGTCTTACGGCTTGAGCGATTCAAGCCGGAGACAGGAATGGCTTGATTAAAACGGACGTTTGCCGGCTGTCTCTTCATCTATGAAGCAGGTGAAAACAAACGATGAGTCAATGGTTTTTTATTATTAATCCGGTCTCAGGAGGCGGGCGGGGCCGGCGTGTCTGGAAATCAGTTCAAAAAGAGCTGAACAGGCGCGGGGTCAGCCACCGCTCTTTTTTGACCGGGCATCCCGGACATGCGGAGGTGCTGGCGAGGCAGATTTCAATGATGCAGGATCATAAGCTTAAGCGGCTGTTCGTCATCGGCGGTGACGGGACGATGCATGAAGTCATTAACGGACTGAAAGGAACGGATCAGATTGAGCTGACCTTTGTGCCCGCCGGTTCGTACAATGACTTTTCCAAAGGGCTCGGTATTAAGAAGTCGGCGCTTCTCCAAGAAATCAAAAGTCTGCACCGCCCGCTCACGCGGAAATTTTTTGCGGGAAACATCAACTTTTTTCATGACAAAGCGCAATCACTTTATTTTATTAACCACCTGTCTGTCGGCTTCGATGCCTCAGTTTTGAAGGCAACGGCGAATTTTCCGTTTTCGCGCGTTCTTCGGTTTTTGCGTCTCGGCTTTGTGATTTACCCGCTCGCGCATTTACATACGGCCTCGGGGTTTCAGCCGTTCAGATTTGTTTGCACGGCAGACGGCCAGAGGCGTGAATTCCGCAATGTCTGGTTTGTCATTGCGGCTAATCACCCTTATTACGGAGGCGGCATGAAAGCGGCGCCTTCAGCAAATCCCCGTCAAAACCGTTTTGATATTGTCATCGCAGAAAACCTGTCCTTTTTCTCGCTGTATCGTTTTTTATGGGCGATGAGCTTCGGCCGGCATATCAAAATGGACGGAGTGACGATGATAAAGGGGAAGGAATTCGTTTTTGAAACAGATGGGAAAATTCCGTTTCACGCTGACGGCGAGCTGATCGGAACGACGCCGTTTCGGCTTATGCCGGGCGGTGCGCCGTTGAAAATAAAAACATAATAAACAAATGAAACCCGTCAAATGTTTCACGGCAAAGAGCGGTTCGCGGCATAAATCTTCAGAATTCACAGGTGTTCTTGCTAGTTTTGCTTGACGAAGTTTGTGCTGTAGCGCTAAAATTTATAGGACGGCTATTGATTAGCATATGAGACTCTCAATAGCTGTCTTTTTTATTCTCATGAAATTGTTTATGACAGGCCGCTCCGCCAATAGAGAAAGGCTGGAGGCCTATTCTAAAATATTTTAAGAAATGATGGGTTGAACATTGATATGAACTGGTTGGGACAATTACTAGGTAGCGATTGGGAGATCTTCCCCGCCGGAGGAGCTACAGGAGATGCATATTATGCGAAACATAACGGCCAACAGCTTTTTTTAAAACGTAATAGCTCGCCCTTTTTAGCCGTGTTATCCGCCGAAGGCATTGTTCCGAAGCTGGTTTGGACGAAACGGATGGAAAACGGTGACGTCATTACGGCTCAGCATTGGATGGCGGGCAGGGAGCTGAAGGCAAAGGATATGAGCGGACGCCCGGTGGCTGAGCTGCTCCGCAAAATCCACACATCAAAAGCTTTGCTCGACATGCTGAAAAGATTGGGAAAAGAACCGCTTGATCCGGGCGCCCTTTTGTCGCAGCTGAAGCAGGCCGTCTTTGCCGTGCGGCAATTTTCGCCGCTTATTCAGGAAGGCCTTGCTTATTTGGAAGCTCATGTGGATCAGGTGCAATTCGGTGAAAAAGTCGTTTGCCATTGTGATGTGAATCATAATAACTGGCTTCTGTCTGAAGACAACCAGCTGTATTTAATAGATTGGGACGGCGCCATGATAGCTGATCCGGCTATGGATCTCGGCCCTTTATTGTATCATTACGTCGAAGAGCCAGCGTGGGACAGCTGGCTTGGGATGTACGGCATGAAGCTCACGGAAGGGCTTCGGCTGCGGATGGCATGGTACATGTTATCGGAGACCATCACCTTCATCGCCTGGCACAAATCAAAAGGAAACGACAAAGCGTATCATGATGCCATGGAAGAGCTTCATGCCCTGATGAAGCGGATTGTCAAGTAGTCAGGAGTACGAATCCATCTGCTCCACCCATTGGGACAAATGGTTTTGGTGCTCCTGAATATGCGTGTCGATGGAATCGGCCGTGATGCCGGACTGGCTGTAGCGGTAGACATCCTCGAGCACGTTTTTTATATTTGAATCAAGCCCGGTGTTGGCCATCAGTGATTTGATGACGCGCTCCAGCTGTTCATACTCGGCAACCGTGCCGCAGCAATCCAATTGATGGTCGGCCAGTATGTCCTTTAATAACCGGACCTGATGTTCGCTTGTTAAGCCCATGATTCATATACACATCCTTTCTGTGTCATACATTGTGCAAAGCGGTGCGGTTTTATGCATCACATGAGTGTTCCGGACCGGGGAGCCTCTTTTTTTATGCAGCCGGCGCCTTTAAAAGGCGCTTGCGGCTCTTTATGTTTCATGGTATGTTGTTACTCGAAATTATAGATAGAGGTGTCAATCATATGAGAATGCGCCATAAACCTTGGGCGAATGATTTTCTGGCAGAAAACGCTGACATCGCCATCAGTGATCCGGCCCAGTATAAAGGGCGGTGGAACACGGTCTTTGGCAATGACAACCCGATCCATATTGAAGTCGGTACGGGAAAAGGGCAGTTCATTTCAGGAATGGCCAAGCAGAATCCGGATATCAACTATATCGGGATTGAGCTGTTTAAAAGCGTCATCGTCACTGCCGTCCAAAAAGTTAAGGACAGCGGGGCTCACAATGTCCGTTTGTTAAATATAGACGCGGAAACACTGAATGACGTATTTGAACGGGGAGAAATCAAGCGCGTATATCTAAACTTTTCTGACCCGTGGCCGAAAAACCGCCACGAAAAGCGCCGTTTAACATTTAAAACGTTCTTGAAAAAATACGAAGAAGTGATGGGCGAAACAGGTGAGATTCATTTTAAAACCGATAACCGCGGTTTATTCGAATACTCTCTGAAAAGCTTTTCCGAATACGGCCTGCTTCTGACGGAAGTCAGCCTTGATCTGCACAACAGCGATCCGAAGGGCAATATTATGACAGAATACGAAGAAAAATTCTCCGCGCTCGGCCAGCCGATTTACCGGGCCGAAGTTGAATGGAGAACAAAAGACAGACTCTGATGCGGGAGTCTGTTTTTTTATGCCGCCATTTGCTACCATTACATCAGGAGGGATCAAGATGGAGACATTGAATATTGGGAATATTTCATTAACATGGCTGGACGGCGGTGTAACACATATGGACGGCGGAGCGATGTTCGGCGTTGTTCCGAAGCCTTTATGGTCGAGAAAATACCCCGTAAATGACAAAAACCAGATTGAATTAAGAACAGACCCGATTCTGATCAGAAAAAACGGCCTGAATATATTGGTTGACGCGGGTATCGGCCGAGGGAAGTTCTCTGATAAACAAAAAAGGAATTACGGCGTAACACAGGAATCCAATCTGAAACAATCTCTTCGTGACCTCGGGCTTTCCTGTGAGGACATTCATATTGCCGCGATGACCCATCTTCATTTTGACCATGCATGCGGCCTGACGGAGTACAGCGGAGAGGAGCTTGTCTCTGTTTTCCCGAATGCCCGCATTATCACTTCTGCAACAGAGTGGCGCGAAATGAGAAATCCTAATATCAGATCGAAAAATACATATTGGAGAGAAAATTGGGAGGCGGTACAAGATCAGGTCGAAACCTTTGAAAACGAGTATCAGCTGACAGAAGGCATTACGATGCACCACACCGGCGGCCACAGCGACGGCCACAGCGTCATCGTCTTAGAAGACGAAGGGGAGACGGCTGTGCATTTTGCCGACCTGATGCCGACGAATGCGCATAAAAATCCGTTATGGGTGCTGGCCTATGATGATTATCCGATGACCTCTATTCCAGAAAAGCAGAAATGGCAGACGTTCGCGGCAGAAAAAGACGCCTGGCTCATTTTCTATCACGACGCGATTTACAGAGCGGTAAAATGGGGAGAAGATGGCGAAGTGGCCGCGTCTGTCAAACGGGAGAAAAAATAAGCGGATCGATGATTTGCCTGTATGAATTTCGGGAATAAAAGCAAACCTAAGACAAATTGCTTTGAAAGGAAGAGACAGGTGAATCAATTTCAAGTGACGAAAGATGGAGAAATCAAAACAACACTGCGCGGATTAGAAGTGCTTTCTACGCCTTTTTTAAATAAAGGGGTGGCCTTTACACAGGAGGAAAGAAAGGAACTCGGGCTCGAGGGATTTCTGCCGCCGAAAGTATTGACAATCGAAGAGCAGGCGAGGCGGGCCTACGAACAATTCAGTTCGCAGCCTGATGAGCTGAGCAAAAATGTGTACTTGACCGCTCTCCATGATCGGAATGAAACGTTATTTTACAGGCTGTTAAATGATCATTTAGGCGAAATGCTGCCGATCGTATATACGCCGACCGTCGGCACTGCGATCCAGCGTTACAGCCATGAGTACAGAAAACCCCGCGGTCTGTATTTGTCAATAGATGACCCTGAAGGAATGCGCGCCGCATTTCAGCAGTTCGGAAAAAATGAAAACATTGACTTAATCGTTGCCACAGATGCGGAGGGCATTCTGGGAATCGGTGACTGGGGCGTCGGCGGCATCGCCATTTCTGTCGGAAAACTCGCGGTTTATACGGCGGCGGCCGGAATTGATCCGTCACGAGTGCTTGCGGTCGTTTTGGACGCCGGAACAAATCAGGAAAGCCTCTTAAATGACCCGCTGTATGTCGGAAACCAGCATTCAAGAGTGCGCGGCGAGAAATATGACCGCTTTATTGATGAGTATGTCTCGCTTGCCCGGGAAACATTCCCGAATGCGCTGCTTCATTGGGAGGATTTCGGTACGGCTAACGCCCGCGGCATATTAAAACGGTATAAAGATAAAGTCTGTACGTTTAACGATGACATTCAAGGAACGGGCGCGGTATCGCTTGCAGCTGTTTTAGCGTGTGCAAAAGCATCAAAAGTGCCTTTAAAAGAGCATAAAGTCGTCGTCTTCGGCGCGGGAACGGCCGGTATCGGAATTGCTGAGCAGCTGCGCGAAGCCATGGTGCATGACGGATTAAGCGAAGAAGAATCCTACAGCCATTTTTGGTGTATCGACAGAAACGGATTGTTAACGGATGTTATGAAGGACTTGCGTGATTTTCAGGTTCCGTACGCGCGCCCTGCTGATGAAGTGAAAGAGTACGGCCGCAGCGGTGAAGGCGGATCAATTGATCTGGCGGAGACTGTGCGTCAGGCCAAGCCGACGATTCTGATCGGCACATCCACCGTATCAGGCGCATTTACGGAAGAAATCGTCAAAGAAATGGCCTCGCATGTCAAACGGCCCGCTATTTTGCCGATGTCAAACCCGACGACATTATCAGAAGCAAAACCTGAAGATTTGATTAAATGGACGGAAGGCCGCGCGCTTGTCACTACGGGTAGTCCGTTTCCGCCTGTTGCGTATAACGGCGTTACCTACCATATCGGACAGGCGAACAACGCGCTCGTATTCCCGGGACTCGGACTCGGCACGATTGTGACAAAAGCAAGGCTCATTACGGACAATATGTTCGTTGCCTGCGCGAATGCCATCGCCGGTATGGTGGACGTCGGCAAGCCGGGGGCGCCGATGCTTCCGAAAGTGGAGGATCTCAGGACGGTATCGGCAACTGTGGCGGTAGCTGTAGCTAAAGCTGCCATTCAGGACGGTGTAGCGGAAAAGGAACCCGAGGATCTGATCCAAGCGGTGCAGGACGCGATGTGGCACCCCGTATATAAACGAATTCGGCCGATGTAACCGAATAAAGCCCAAAACGCTGATGGTTTTGGGCTTTATTTTTTGCTTGTCCGAATTATGAGGCGACAGAATCAATGACATCGACAATCTGGCCTGTTTTTGCATTGACCATAACTTCATATTGCTCCAGTTCGCCGAATGCCGAACGTGTCACGCCGGTTTTGTATACCTGGATGGTTTCTCCGTTTACCTGGTAGGGCTCGGGCTCTGTGTAAATCCATGATCCGTCTATCGGCCCGCGCTGTTTAAAAGCCGCTTTCACGATACGGAGCGCTTTTTCTGAAGAGATATAAGGTTTCATCGCATACTTTTTCACTGCGATGGCAGCGCATAATCCGACTCCTGCACCTAAGAGAAAATGACGTAATTTCAATATGAAGCACCTCCAATTATGTCGTAGTTTTTATTATACAGAAGATGCCAGACGGTGTTAAGTAAAGCGGCGGTTTTCCAGCCCATTCAATCTGAGCGCTTGGAAAACGGTTGTTTTTCTAATAAAATAAAAGCATTACATAGAAATGAGGGGAAAATATGAATGAGGAAACGAAAACGCTTTTCCGGACGCTGACGCAGCTTCCCGGCGCACCGGGAAATGAACATCAGGTCCGCTCCTTTATGAAACGGGAGCTTGCGAAATATGCGGATGACATCGTGCAGGACAGACTCGGAAGTGTTTTCGGAGTAAGGCGCGGCGCTGAAGATGCGCCGACCGTTATGGTAGCCGGCCATATGGACGAAGTCGGGTTTATGGTAACGCAGATTACGGATAACGGCATGCTGAGATTTCAGACGCTCGGCGGCTGGTGGAGTCAGGTGCTGCTTGCCCAGCGCGTCGAGGTGCAGACGGATAACGGACCGATTATCGGCGTCATCTCAAGCATCCCGCCCCACATTTTAACGGATGCCCAGCGCGCAAAGCCGATGGAGATCAAAAATATGATGATTGATATCGGTGCCGATGATAGAGAGGACGCGGTCAAAATGGGGATCAGACCGGGACAGCAGGTCGTGCCTGTCTGCCCGTTCACCCCGATGGCCAACGAGAAGAAAATATTGTCCAAAGCGTGGGATAACCGCTACGGCTGCGGGTTAAGCATTGAACTATTAAAAGAGCTGCACGGAAAAGACCTGCCGAACAATCTGTACGCCGGGGCCACCGTTCAGGAGGAAGTCGGTTTGAGAGGGGCGCAGACAGCGGCCAACATGATTCAGCCTGATCTCTTTTTCGCGCTTGATGCCAGCCCGGCAAATGATATGAGCGGCGATAAGGAGCTGTTCGGCCGTCTCGGCGAGGGGGTGCTGCTCCGCATTCTCGACAGAACGACGGTCATGCACCGCGGGATGAGAGAGTTCGTCCTTGATATGGCGGAAACGCACAATATCCCTTATCAATATTTCGCTTCAGGCGGGGGAACGGATGCCGGACGGGTCCACATATCAAACAGCGGGGTTCCGTCTGCCGTCATCGGCATTTGTTCAAGATACATTCATACAAATGCCGCTATCATCCATGTCGATGATTATGCCGCGGCGAAAGAAATGCTCATTAAGCTGGTCATGGCGAGTGACAAACAGACGGTCGAAACGATCAGAGAAAATGTGTAAAAAAATAAGCAGGACCGCATAAAGGCGGCCTGCTTATTCTGTTTCAAATAAATAAGAGAGTGCTTTCATCGCTTGATTGACGGTTTCGACCGTGATATTCGCTTTTCCGGAAAGCTCTTTCAGCGGATGATGAAGTTCTTTCGGACGGATGAGAATGAGCGGCTTTCCTTTTGCGATGGCATAAGAAGCATCCATCGCGGTATTCCACTGCTTATATTTCTCGCCAAACAGGGCGATCACAAAATCGGCTTTTTCCATCAGCACCTCTGTACGGAAATTGTTGATATCAGAAGCTCTGGCGTCTTTTAAAACAGAATCGGGCTGCACGCCCATAATCTCTTCTCCGATATTGTCTGAGCGTTCATGGTTTTCCATCGGGCCGACAAACGTAATCGGCAGGTCCAGCGCTGTTGCTTTTTGCTTGATCTCGTCCCGCCAATTACTGTGGATTTCACCCGCTAAATACACGACAAACTGCATCTTTTGCCCCTCCTTATGTACATATTCAGATTTTCGTACGGTTACAAGCAAAATGGTAAACGAAACTTGCTTGATAATGCAAATGAAATATGATAATGATATTGCATATAGTTGGTCTTGCTGTAAACAGTCTGGTATGATCCAATTGGACAAACATCAGCATATAAAAAACTCATAATCCAGATGGAGGAATGACAATGAAAAAGATTGAAAGCACGGAAGAATTGCAAAAAGCGGTACAAGACGATTGGGCGGTATTTATGTTTTCAGCGGATTGGTGCCCGGACTGCCGCTTTGTGGAGCCGTTTCTCCCTGAGCTGGAAGCGGACTTTCCTGAATTCACTTATTACTACGTAGACCGCGATCAATTTATTGATACATGCGCGGAATGGGAAATTTACGGCATTCCGAGCTTTGTTGTGTTTAACGGAGGAAAAGAAGTGAACCGCTTCGTCAGCAAAGACCGTAAAACAAAAGAAGAAATTGAGCAATTTTTAACCGATTCCCTTGCTAAAGCATAAAGGAGGCCACGGGCTTTGAAAATGACGTCAAGGAAGCTGGCGGATTTATTAAAACAGCGCCTGCAGCACGAGAACCGATCCTTCTTTTTTGACAGAGAAAAAGACACCCTCCGTGTTGAGGATCAAACGACCAAAAAAGGCATCACATTGGAGCTCCCGCCTATCATTGCGAAGTGGGAGACGAAAAAAGAAGAAGCGATCGACGAAATCGTCTACTATGTGTCAGAAGCAATGGAGGCGATGGAAGGCAGCGGACAGGAGATGTCCGGAAAGGAAGCCGGAATCTATCCGGTCATCCGCTCCACATCATTTCCCGATCAAACGAGCGACGGCATTCCGCTCGTGTATGATGACCATACGGCCGAAACAAGAATCTACTACGCGCTTGACCTCGGTAAGACGTACCGCTTAATTGACAGCCGTATGCTCGAGAAAGAAAACTGGACAAAAGAACGGATCAGGGAGACGGCGTCATTCAATCTCCGCTCTCTTCCTTCAGTTGTGAAACAGGATACGGTTGCAGACAATTATTTTTATTTTTTCAGGGCGAATGACGGCTATGACGCCAGCCGGATTCTCAATGATTCGATTCTTCATGAATACAAGCAGGCCGCTGAAGGCGAATTGGCGATTTCCGTCCCGCACCAGGATGTATTAATACTTGCTGACATTCGAAATGAATCGGGTTATGATATTTTAGGGCAAATGTCCATGAGCTTCTTTGCAAGCGGCACGGTGCCGATTACGGCCCTTTCATTTCTGTATAATGAAGGCAGACTGGAACCTGTGTTTATCATGGCGAAAAGCCGGCCGAAAAAGGATTAGAAAGGATTTTTCTTATGAACGCTTTTTACAATAAAGAAGGTGTGGGAGATACGCTTCTGATCTCTCTTAAAGATGCGGCACGCGAAGAAATCGCCTATGAAAAAGAAGGCGATGTCATCAGAATCTTTAACAAAGAAACAAAAGAAACGACGGGCTTTAACATTTTTAACGTGTCTTCTTACTTACAGATTGAGGACAACGGCCCCGTCGCTTTGTCTGAGACATTCGTTCAGGATGTGAATGAAATACTGAACAGAAACGGTGTTTCAGAAACGCTGACAGTTGACCTTTCTCCGAAATTTGTTGTCGGTCACGTTGAATCGAAAGAAAAACATCCGAATGCGGATAAACTGAATATCTGCCAAGTGAATGTGGGAGAGGAAACCCTCCAAATCGTTTGCGGCGCGCCGAACGTGGACAAAGGGCAAAAAGTCGTCGTTGCTAAAGTCGGCGCGGTGATGCCGAGCGGGCTTGTGATTAAAGACGCTGAATTAAGAGGCGTTCCGTCAAGCGGCATGATCTGCTCCGCGAAAGAACTCGCTTTGCCGGATGCGCCGGCGGAAAAAGGGATTCTTGTTCTTGAAGACAGCCGCGAGGCCGGCGAAGCATTTCAATTCTAACTCCCATAAATAAGCGCACAGAATCGAATGATGTGAGAGAAAGCCGTTAAGCATGCCTGCTTAACGGCTTTCTTCAGTTGGGAGCTTAATCTTTTCTGAGCCGCCCGGCAATGGTATACTAAATATCGTCCCAGACTACTAAAAAGGGAGTTAGAGAGTGATTAAACATGAGTTGGCTGAATAAATTTTTTGACTTATTTTTAGGTGAAAAAGAAGAAGAGCATGAACGTGAACCAAACACGCATGCCCAAATCCCGAAACAGCAGATACCGGATCAGCCAGAAGGCAAATTCACGCGCATGGAAGATCCTAAAATATATTACGAATATCCGAAAGGGAATTTCCGCTTCCCTGTCGTTCCGGACGGCTATAAGCGAACGGAGCAAAACCAAAGACAGCGGGAAAGGCACGAACGCCGCCAGCCGTCCCGGGATTATGCCGCCGGGAAGGAGCAAACCGAGCGGAAACAGCATACACATAAAGAGCCTGATACGGTGAAAAAGCCCTTTAAACCGTCATCCATTCCTTCACCGGTTTACGGCTTTCAATCTCAGCACAGCATAAAAAAAGCGCCTATATCCGAAAAGCGGCGTGAAGAGAACGTAACATTGCTGTCAGAGGAGCAATTTGTTCCGCCAAAAGCCGGTCAGGAAACGGAAAAAGAGCCCGTCTTCACAACATCCGGCATAACAAAACAGACGAATGACCGGCCAGAACCGTTTGCGAAACAAGAAACGGAAGAAATCCCGGCCGTTAAAAAAGAGGAGCTTCACACCGAGGCTGAGAATGCAAAAGAGCAAGTGTTTGCAGCAGCAGAACCGCAGCAGACTGAAGAGCGGGAGCACACGGAAAGCGCGGAGTCTGCCGGCTTTACAGAAGAACAAGAGCATGAACAAACCCGCCCGCAGCCTATTAAAGAGCCTGAGTATGAAGCATCCCGAACGGCTGAAAACACAGAGGAACAAGCGGCGCCGCAGGAGGAACATCAGGAGCCTGAGCCGGAAAAAGCACCGCCTTTTGAAACCGCAGAAGAACCGGTGTATACATACACAGAACCCGGATACGATGAGGAAGTTCAGCCGCAGTCTGAAGACAAGCCCGAATCAGCTGAAACCGACGCGGAACAGGAAACAGACTCGCAGCCTGAGTACAATGAAGTCACGCGGCATTCAGACCCCCCCGAGCCTGAACCTGCAAGCATCAAGACGGCCGATGCCCCGTCCCGGCCTGCCGAAGAAAAAACGGAGCATCACGGACAGCCTCAGCCTGTGAAAAAAGCGGAGCAGCCGAAAGAGCGCAATGTTCCGTTTAACGTCATGATGCTTAAAAGTGATAAACACAAGCAGACGAAGACGCCAGAGGGCGGAGCGAGCTATGCCTTTCCGAATCTGTCGCTTCTGGACGTACCGCCGGCGCAAAGACATGACGACCAATCGTGGATTGAAGAACAGCGCGAGCTTTTAAACGTTACACTGAAAAACTTTAATGTGCGCGCCCAAGTCGTTCATGTCACACAAGGCCCGTCCGTCACACGTTTTGAAGTGCATCCTGAGCCCGGAGTGAAAGTAAACAAAATTACAAACTTAGCAGATGATATTAAATTGAGCCTGTCTGCCAAGGATATTCGGATTGAGGCGCCGATCCCCGGTAAAAACACGATCGGCATTGAAGTTCCGAACCGCGTAAGCAAAGTCGTCGATTTAAGGCAGATGATCAGAAGCGCCGCTTTCAGGACGAATCCGTCTCCGCTTACAGCCGCGCTCGGTGTCGATATTTCCGGAAACCCGGTCGTCATTGATTTGAAAAAGATGCCGCACGGGTTGATAGCGGGTGCGACAGGATCGGGAAAAAGCGTCTGCATCAATACCATTTTGGTCAGTCTGCTTTATAAGGCGGATCCGAGTGATGTCAAAATGCTTCTGATTGATCCGAAAATGGTCGAGCTTGCGCCTTATAACCAAATTCCGCATTTGGTCAGCCCCGTCATCACGGACGCCAAAGCCGCGACCGCCGCGTTAAAATGGGTTGTGGAAGAGATGGAACGGCGATATGAACTGTTTGCCCATTCGGGTGTGAGAGATATCGGCCGCTTTAATGAATTAACCGCCGATCATAAGACAGGCGAAAAGCTTCCGTACCTCGTAGTGGTCATTGATGAGCTTGCCGATTTAATGATGGTCGCGCCGAACGATGTGGAAGAAAGCATTGCCAGAATCGCGCAGAAAGCGAGAGCCTGCGGCATTCATCTGCTTGTCGCGACACAGCGTCCGTCTGTCGATGTCATTACCGGAATGATCAAGGCAAACATACCGACGAGGATTGCATTCTCCGTCTCAAGCCAGGTAGATTCCAGAACAATCATCGACATGGCGGGAGCGGAAAAGCTGCTCGGAAAAGGCGACATGCTGTACTGGGAAAACGGTACCGGAAAACCGGTGCGCCTGCAGGGCAACTTTGTATCCGACAGAGAAATTGACCGCGTCGTCTCTCATGTCAGAAAGCAGCTGCCGCCTTCTTATTTGTTTGAACAGGAAGAACTGATCAGGCAGGGAACCGCCCTCAAGGAAGAAGACGAACTGTTTCCTGAGGCGTGCCAATTCGTCGTGGAGCAAAACAGCGCCAGCACCTCAAGCCTTCAAAGAAGGTTCAGAATCGGTTATAACCGCGCCGCGAGGCTGATTGACATGATGGAAGCCGAAGGCATGATCTCAGAAGCGAAGGGCAGCAAACCCCGTGAAGTGCTGATTACGGCCGCTGACATTGCTCAAGAATAAGAATATCGTTCATTTTTCTCACAAACATGGTATGATAGTGGATGGACCATCAAAACTGCATCACTGTCACGCGCTGAAATATCATGCGGCAGGTTTAATCAAAAAGAAAGTTACAGATACTGACGATAACGTAAAAATAAATGGAAGCGCCGCTGTGCGGGCTTTTTGCCCGCGGCGGTCGCAAAATGAAATGAGCGTCATATACTGGGGAACAGATAGACGTTTGTTGGAGGTACGATTATGACTGTTTATCATTTTGTTGGAATAAAAGGGACAGGTATGAGCCCGCTTGCTCAAATCCTGCATGATACAGGGTATCAGGTGCAGGGATCGGATATCGAGAAGCAGATTTTCACTCAGGCTGCCCTTGAAAAAAGAAATATCCCGATCTATCCGTTCAGCGCCGATAACATCAAACCCGGCTTAACGGTAATCGCCGGAAACGCATTCCCTGATTCTCATCCGGAAATCGCAAAGGCGCTCGCTGAAGGGATTCCTGTCATCAGATATCATAAATTTTTAGCTGAATATATGAAAAAATACACAAGTGTCGCGGTAACGGGCGCACACGGCAAGACGTCCACAACGGGCCTCTTGGCACACGTGATGCAGCAGGCGAAGCCGACTTCGTTTCTTATCGGGGACGGAACGGGCAGAGGAAATGAAAGCAGCGAATACTTTGTATTTGAAGCCTGCGAGTACCGCCGTCATTTCTTGAGCTATCAGCCTGATTATGCGATTATGACGAATATTGATTTTGACCACCCTGATTATTTCGCCAACATTGACGATGTGTTTGATGCTTTCCAAAACATGGCGCTTCAAGTCAACAAAGGCATCATTGCCTGCGGTGATGACGAGTACCTGCCGAAAATTCACGCCAATGTGCCTGTCGTGTATTACGGCACGGGAGAAGAAAATGATTTTCAAGCGAGAAACATCGTAAAAAATACGGAAGGCACGACATTTGACGTCTTTGTCCGCAATACGTTTTACGATACGTTCTACATCCCGGCATACGGGCATCACAATGTCCTCAATTCCTTAGCGGTCATTGCAATCTGCCACTATGAAGAGATAGACGTGAACATGATTAAGCGCGGACTTGAATCATTCGGCGGCGTCAAACGCAGATTCAATGAAAAAGTGATCGGCAGCCAGGTATTGATCGACGACTACGCCCACCATCCGACTGAAATCAAAGTCACGATTGAGGCGGCGCGCCAAAAATATCCCGAACGTGAAATTATCGCGGTATTTCAGCCGCATACGTTTACACGGACGCAATCATTCCTGGATGAATTCGCAGAAAGTTTAAGCGCGGCCGATCGCGTGTATCTGTGCGACATTTTCGGCTCTGCCCGCGAGAACGTCGGCAAGCTCACGATCACGGATCTTCAGGAAAAAATCGATAACGCAGAACTCATTGAAGAAAATGACACATCAGTGTTAAAAGCGCATGAAGGCGCAGTGCTGATCTTCATGGGCGCCGGAGACATTCAAAAATATATGAGAGCCTATGAAAACGTCATAGCGTAACGAAAAAGCAGTGGGGCTCTCACTGCTTTTTTGCGCGTGCTGCAAAGGGATTTACCGAGAAACGGAGAAATAGTATACATACAGATCTTTCATATATGTTTATCATTTTAAGAATTGGGTATATACCACTATATCCTGCATTAAGGAGGTATTAGATGATCATCATTCTTTACTTAAGCGTCGCACTCATTGCCGTTGCATTTCTCATCCTCGTCATCTATCTGTCCAAAACATTAAAGTCCGTGCAGATGACTTTAACAAACGTTGCCTCGACTTTAGACGGCCTTGAAGGGCAGATGAAAGGCATTACCGCAGAGACAACCGAGCTGTTACATAAGACAAACCGTCTCGCGGAAGACATTCAGGAAAAATCAGAGAAATTAAATACGGTTGTCCATGCTGTCCAGGAAGTGGGAACTTCCGTCCAGCAGTTTAATACATCCATAAAGCAGGCAGCAGGTTCCGTTACGGCCTCTGTAAGAGAGAATCAGGATAAGATCAGTCAGGTTGTCACCTGGAGCCAGGCCGCTATGGAAATATGGGACAAGTGGAAGCAAAAGAAAAAAACATCGCTTTAATCATAAGAAAAATCCACTAAGGAGGAATCATAATGAGCAAAGATGGAATCAATAGTAAGGATTTTTTAATCGGAACGCTGATCGGGGGAATTATCGGCGCGACAACGGCGTTGTTTCT
Organism: Bacillus sp. JHAA; assembly: GCF_036961585.1. Classification (NCBI taxonomy): domain Bacteria; kingdom Bacillati; phylum Bacillota; class Bacilli; order Caryophanales; family Bacillaceae; genus Bacillus; species Bacillus sp. JHAA. Next base: position 86,975 of record NZ_JBAMDE010000002.1, read on the forward strand.
GGCGCCTAAATCAGGTAAGGAGCTGCGCGACGATCTCGGCAGTCAGGCTTCTGCGTTAAAGGATAAGACGGACAGAATGACGGCCGACGCGAAAGAAAAAGGCTCTCAATATGTCAGCATCGCCAAAGACAAAACATCTAATATCACCCAGCTGGTAGCTGATCAGTCAGGCCAGATTATGAATAAAGTGAAGGATTTAAAAGACCGTTCTAAGAGCACACTAACCGAGAAAGCCGAAGAGACGAGAAGCGAAATGCAGGACACGGCCCAAAGCATCAAGGCCGAAGCGGAAGACGCCGGGGAAAAAGCCGGTCAGGCAAATCGCTGATCTTCAATAAGGAGAGATAACCGACATGACAAAACAGCTGATATCGTCTGAAGAAGAGTTCAAAAATGCCGCTGAGAAAGAAAACACGCTCGTGTTTTTGAAACACAGCACAACCTGCCCGATCAGCCAAGCCGCCTTTCAGGAGTTTGACGCCTTTGCATCGGCGCATTCGGAAGTGCCTTCTTATTACCTGCAGGTGCAGGACAGCCGGCCGCTTTCAAACTATATCGCCGAGACATACGGCGTGAAACATGAAAGCCCGCAAGTATTCGTCATTGCAAACGGCGAAGTGAAATGGCACGCGTCTCATTCACAAATCACAAAAAACGCAATAGAGCAGCACCTTTCATAATTGCTGGCCGCCGGTTGATACCGGCGGTTTTTTTTTTGAAAAAAACTATTGATCATTTCAGCCGGATCATGTAGGATATCAATATATACCGCTTCAACGCATAAAAGCTTAAAAGCGTTTTTGTGATAAAGCCGAATGTGAAAAAATTTATTATTTCATATTCCTATTTTCGCATAACTGTAGTAAGATGCATGTTAACCATTAAAATAAAACATAGCATAGAAGGGATGAAAAAGATGAGCAACAAGGAATTAGAGAGCCTAAGACAGCAGGCAGACGCACTAAACTTAGAAATCCTTAAATTAATCAATGAACGCGGAGCCGTTGTAAAAGAAATCGGTAAAGCAAAGGAAGCACAGGGTGTCAACCGATTTGACCCTGTCAGAGAGCGTACAATGCTTAACCGCATAATTGAAAGCAATGACGGCCCATTTGAAAACTCAACGATCCAGCATATTTTCAAAGAAATTTTCAAAGCCGGACTTGAACTTCAAGAAGAGGATCACAGCAAAGCGTTGCTCGTCTCCCGGAAGAAAAAAGCAGAAGATACGATCGTTGATATTAAAGGTGAAAAAATCGGTGACGGCGATCAGAGATTCATCGTCGGACCTTGTGCCGTCGAAAGCTATGAGCAGGTTGCCGAAGTCGCGGCCGCAGCGAAAAAACAAGGCATTAAAATCCTGCGCGGGGGCGCGTTTAAACCCCGCACAAGTCCGTATGATTTCCAAGGTCTCGGCGTAGAAGGCCTGCAAATTCTTAAACGTGTCGCTGATGAATATGACCTCGCGGTGATCAGTGAAATCGTAACGCCCGCCCACATTGAGCAAGCGATTGATTACATTGACGTCATTCAGATCGGCGCGCGGAACATGCAAAACTTTGAATTGCTGAAAGCCGCCGGTTCCGTTAAAAAGCCGGTATTGTTAAAACGCGGTCTTGCTGCAACAATTTCAGAGTTCATCAATGCAGCTGAATACATCATGTCACAAGGAAACGACCAAATCATTCTTTGTGAGCGCGGTATCAGAACGTACGAAACGGCAACGAGAAACACACTCGACATTTCTGCCGTGCCGATTTTGAAACAGGAAACTCACTTGCCGGTGTTTGTTGACGTCACACATTCAACAGGCCGCCGCGATCTCCTGCTTCCGACAGCAAAAGCGGCGCTTGCGATCGGCGCTGACGGCGTGATGGCCGAAGTTCACCCTGATCCTTCCGTTGCCCTTTCAGACTCTGCGCAGCAGATGGATATACCTGAATTCGAGAAATGGCTGAACGAATTAAAGCCAATGCTGAAAGTAAAAGCATAATACAACGTTCCGCTCTTTAAAGGCCGCCACGCGCGGCTTTTTTTTCGTATCTTCATTTTATTTAATTATAAAATGAAAGTGAACGTTTTCATCACTGGGAAAAACGTGTATAATTTCATGAGAGATATTTAAATTTGATGAATAATGAAAAATAATGTACACTACTGACTTACGCTTACAATCATAAACGACAGAATGCGAAATCGTACGACATTTCTTTACATAAAGTGTTTATGCTATAGATAAGGATAAGTGTATCCAGTAAAAGGAGTGGTTTCAGTGAGCAACATTACGATATACGATGTGGCCAGAGAAGCAAATGTCAGTATGGCGACTGTTTCCCGCGTCGTGAACGGCAACCCGAATGTAAAACCGACGACCAGAAAAAAAGTATTGGAAGCCATTGATCGGCTCGGCTATCGCCCGAATGCGGTGGCAAGAGGGCTTGCAAGCAAAAAAACGACTACGGTCGGCGTCATCATCCCTGATATCTCAAGCATTTTCTACTCTGAACTTGCGCGTGGAATTGAAGATATCGCGACGATGTACAAATATAATATTATTTTAAGCAACTCGGACCAAAATCTTGAGAAAGAACTGCATCTGTTAAATACGATGCTTGGCAAACAAGTGGACGGTATCGTATTTATGGGCGGCAACATTACGGACGAGCATGTCGAAGAATTTAAGCGCTCTCCTGTGCCGATCGTCTTGGCGGCATCAGTGGAAGAACAGGGCGAGACGCCTTCTGTCGCCATTGATTATGAACAGGCGATTTATGATGCCGTTAAGCTTTTCATTGATAAAGGGCATCGCGATATTGCACTCGTCTCCGGACCGATGCAAGAGCCGATCAACCGTTCGAAAAAACTGCAAGGGTACAAACGGGCGCTTGAAGAAGCGGCGATTCCGTTTAACGAGCAATTCGTAGCGGAAGGCGATTACACCTATGATTCCGGTATGGAGGCGCTTCAAAGCTTGATGGGCCTTGACCGGAAACCGACGGCGATTCTTTCTGCGACGGATGAAATGGCCCTCGGCATTATCCATGCGGCCCAAGATCAAGGTCTTTCGATTCCTGATGATCTTGATATTATCGGTTTTGACAATACGAGATTGAGCCTGATGGTCCGCCCTCAGCTTTCAACAGTCGTGCAGCCTACGTACGATATCGGCGCCGTGGCGATGAGACTTTTGACAAAACTGATGAACAAAGAGCCGGTTGAAGAGCAGATCGTCGAATTGCCTCACCGCATCGAATTAAGACAATCAACCAAGTCATAAAAAAACGGAAAAGCAAGCTTCACTCTGAGGGGTGGAATCTTGCTTTTTTACTTGAGTAAGGAGAAGATATGAAACGTTTTGATTATCTGACGCCCGTTGGCTTTATGTTAGGCTGTATTATTGTCGCAATCGGTATTCTGTCAGGGACGGGACTGGCGGGAATCAGTTCATTTTTAGATCTGACTTCTTTTTTAATCGTCACAGGCGGCCTTGCTGCGGCGATCTTTATCAGCTTTCCGCCGAGGGATTTAAAGAAAACCCCTTCTGTACTGAAACAGGTATTCTCCCGTCAGGATGACAATGTGAAAGAGCTTGTCAGAGTATTTGTCAGCCTTTCGGAGCAGGCGCGCAGGCAGGGGCTTCTGTCTCTGGATGACCAGGCGCGTGAGATCAAGGATCCGTTTTTAAAAAAAGGGCTTTTGCTTGCGATTGACGGCTGGGACGAGGAAACGATCCGGCTGGTGATGGATTCTGAGATCGCCGCGATGGAAGAAAGACACAGAAAAGGAAGACGCGTTTTTGAAAAAGCCGGTGATTTCGCACCCGCCTGGGGAATGATCGGGACGCTCGTCGGACTCGTTCTCATGCTCAAAAACTTAAATGACCCGCATACCCTCGGACCGAACATGGCCGTTGCGCTATTGACGACGCTGTACGGAGCGCTGCTTGCCAACTTGGTATTTATCCCAATCGCGGCAAAGCTTGAAGAAAAAACGGAAAGTGAAATTTTCATCAAACAGGTCATGATCGAAGGGGTTGTCGGCATCCAATCGGGCAAAAATCCCCGCAACCTCGAAAGTCAGCTCGTCGTCTTCAGCTCAAGAGAAGACTGGCGTAAAGGACAGCCTGCGAACAAGAAAAAGGGCGCTGTCCATGAAGCTTAGAAAAGAGCGTTTTGAAAGAAGAAACAAACCGGAACATTCCGGCGGTTCACCGAGATGGATGGTGACGTTCGCTGACTTGATCACGCTCATTCTCGTGTTCTTTATATTGCTTTTTTCGATGTCGCAAATAGACGCGGAAAAATTTCAATCTGCCGTTTCATCGATTCATACAAAAGGCAGCGGGGGTGAACCGGCGTCATCAGACAAAGCAAACGAAAATAAAGAACAGGATTTGCTGTTACAAAACGTGAAGACATACATAAAAGCGCATCATTTGAGTTCGAAATTGACGGCGAAGCGCGATGAGCGCGGAGTGGTTCTGGTGCTGCAGGAGGCCGTTCTGTTTCAGACGGGAAAAGCGGATGTGCTGAAAAACGCCGAGCCGGTTCTGCATCAGATCGCGGTGCTTTTAAAAACAATTCCGAATGACATACAGGTAGAAGGCCATACGGACAGCCGCCGGATTTCCACCTATCAATTTCCGTCAAATTGGGAGCTGTCGTCTGCAAGAGCGGCGAGTGTGATCCGGTATTTTACCGCGAATGAAGACTTTTCCGCCAAACGGTTTATCTCTGCCGGGTATGCGGATACGAAACCTGTGAAGGACAACAAAAGTCCCGGACATATGAAAGAAAACCGCCGTGTAGAAATTGTGATCAAAAAAACGACCTCCTCATAAGGTCGTTTTTTATTTAGTTTTATACCGCTGCTCAGACCGGATGGCAAAAAGTGCTTTTTCCACGGTTTGGGCATTTTTTTCTGAAATTTCTTCTTTGCGGGGAATCGGAGGATATAATTGTTCAGGATCACTCCAAAAAGCGGGCAACGTGCAGGGGGAGTGCTTCTGCCATTTATCAATCCATTTCTGCGGTATGCGCTCCCCGGGATCAATCCCTTTCATCTCAAGCCAAATGCGGCTCCACGCTCTCGGGACGACTCTCCAAATATCGTATCCGCCGCCGCCGACCGCGATCCATCTGCCGCTGCAATATTGATGGGCTAATGAATGAGCAAGCCGCGGGATCTCCTGATAAATGGAGATTGTATTGGACAGGTGTGTCAATGGGTCGTAATAATGGGCGTCCGCACCGTTTTGGGTAAGAATCACATCCGGCTTGAAAAAAGCCGCGATTTCTGAGGCGGCCGTATTGTAAGCGTGAAGAAAGGAATCGTCCTCTGTGAAAGCGTCCAGCGGAATGTTAAAAGAATAGCCGTAGCCTTGCCCGCTTCCTTTTTCCAGTACTTGTCCCGTCCCGGGAAATAAATAACGCCCGGTCTCGTGAAAAGAAACAGTGCAGACATCAGACCTGTCGTAAAACGTAAATTGAACGCCGTCGCCGTGATGAGCGTCTGTATCAATGTATAACACTTTTGCCCCGTAGTTCTTCTGGATGTATTGGATGGCCACGGCGCTGTCATTATAGATACAAAAGCCTGAGGCCCTGCCGCGGAAGCCGTGGTGAAGGCCGCCTCCTAAATTGCAGGCGTGGCTAGCTTGTCCCGTCATGACATAATCAGCCGCCGTTAAGGTGCCGCCCACCAGAAGTGACGCGGCTTCATGCATGCCGGCAAAAACGGGGGTGTCTTCCGTTCCGAGACCGTAGCTTTCTCCTTCTGCGGCAGGGAGCCGGCCCGCACCCGCTAGTTCCACCGCCTGTATATAATCCTCCGTATGAACGAGAGCCAGCTCTTCTTTAGCGGCCGTGCGCGGTGTGACGATATCTCCTTCGTCAAACGCATCCGCCGCCTGAAGCAGATCGTATGTTAAAAGCACACGACGCTGATTGAACGGATGTTCCTGATGAAATTGATACGTCTGATAAGAAGGCGAGTAAACAAAAACGCTGTCTCTCATGGCTGATCCCTCAAATGTTTCGGCCATAAGACATTGTATCCGGCTTCTTGAACGGCACGGATAAAAGGGAGCGGATTCATCGTCTTCACCCGGAAGACGAGAATGTTCGACCCGGCGGAATCATGGGGATAGACGAGCACACTCAGGATTTGCAGCTGAAGATCACGGCACATGCAGCTGAGATCAGCAAGGCTTTTTGTCATATCCGTCACCAGGATTTCCACCTGTGATCCCGGCTGGGCCGCGCCTGTCAGGCTGACGAAAGTCCGGAGCACGTCGGTTTTCGTTAAAATGCCCGTCAGCTTATGGTTTACCGTAATCGGCAGACAGCCGATGCCGTGCTCATAAAAGGAAGCGGATATTTCTTCTACAAAGTCAAGCGGATGAGCGCAGATGACATTCCGCTTCATAATGGTCTCCACTTTGTTTGTCAGAAATGCGCCGCGTTCCTTTTGTTCAAAGCTGCCGGGGCCGGCCTGTTTAATGTCTCTGTCTGTGACAATACCGATGACGTGCAGCTCGTCGTCGATGACAGGGAGATGGCGGATATGATATATCTTCATTTTACGGACGGCTGTTTCAATGGAGTCGTGTTTTGAGACGGTGATGACGTCCCGTTTCATGATTTGTTCTGCAATCATCTTTTTATCCCCTTTGTATGTCAGTCAATACATAAATCGCTGATAAAAACGAAGCCTGTCGAACTGTTCAATTGACTCCTGACTGACGTGCCTGCCGATGCGGGCCATCAGACAATTGGCCGGATGAGAGCTGATTTCCGGTTCATCCGTTGCGAACCAGACAAGACCCCCGGCATTCATCATCTTTTCCATGATCTTTCTGTATTCCCACACATCTTTTTTCATTCCTTTTAAATCCCAATGCCAGTAATATTCCGTCGTCATGATGATGTACCGTTCCATCTGTTCATCCATCATGCTGACTGTCAGCAAAGTTTTTCCGACAGAACAGCCCCTGTAGCCGGGAGCGACCTCGATCGCCCCGAGTTCAAGGAGGTCTTCCATATTTCCGTCAGACCACCGTTCAAGCGGATCAGGATATAAATACGTCACATAGCCGATAATCGTCTGTCCGTCCCTGGCAATAATGATCCGACCTTCAGGAAGCCCGGCGATCTCGATTAACGCTTTGTGCTGTTCATGAGGAAGGCGAAAGGCTGTCAGGCCTTCATGAAACTCATACTGTGCTAGGTCCTCTGGAGGAACGGGCCCTTCTACTAAAAGAGGGCCGGCTGCTGTCTGAATTGATGAAGAATGGTACGTTTTATGATGTTTCACTGATTCACCGCCTGTCGGTTCTTAATAAAAACACATCTCTTTTAAGCATAACAAAATATAAAGCGTTTTCAATAGTGTTGTAATTTATATTTTAAAAATTGAGAAAACTGTGAACATCTACTATAATTAGTCTATAGATAAGCAAAGGGGGATGTTGCATGAATTTGAAAGCGTTGCCGGCGGAAAAGGGGAATTATCATCTGCGAAATTATGAGGAAACGTACCGCAGCTTCGATTGGAAAGAGGTCGAAGCGGCATTTTCCTGGCATCAGACGGGGAAGCTGAATGCGGCGTACGAAGCGATTGACCGTCATGCCGAATCATTTCGAAAAAACAAAGTAGCGCTATATTACAAGGACGCAAACCGGGATGAAAAATACACATTTAAAGAAATGATGGAGGAATCGAACCGGGCGGGAAATGTACTGAGACGGTATGGAAACGTGGAAAAAGGGGACCGCGTTTTTATTTTCATGCCGCGTTCGCCGGAGCTTTACTTTATCATGCTCGGCGCAATTAAAATCGGTGCGATCGCCGGTCCTTTATTTGAAGCGTTTATGGAAGGCGCCGTCAAAGACCGCCTCTTGAACAGCCAGGCAAAGGTTGTCGTGACGACACCTGAACTGGCCGAACGGATTCCGGCGGACAGCCTGCCCGACCTCGAGCATATTTTCATTGTCGGCGGCAGCAAAGAAACGGGAGATAAAATCATTCATTATGATAAAGCGGCTGAGGGAGAAAGCACGAGACTTGATATTGAATGGATGGACAGAAGAGACGGCTACCTGCTTCACTACACATCAGGATCTACCGGAACGCCTAAAGGTGTGCTCCACGTTCATGAAGCCATGATTCAGCAATACCAGACCGGCAAGTGGGTGCTTGATCTTAAAGAAGACGATATTTACTGGTGCACTGCGGACCCGGGCTGGGTGACCGGGACGGTGTACGGGATATTTGCGCCGTGGCTGAACGGAGCGGCGAATGTGATCGTCGGCGGCAGATTCAGTCCGGAAAACTGGTACGGCACGATTGAGAAGCTCGGTGTCAGCGTCTGGTACAGCGCTCCGACGGCTTTCAGAATGCTTATGGGCGCCGGAGATGAAATGGCATCCAGATTTGACCTTACTTCACTTCGTCACGTCCTGAGTGTCGGAGAACCTTTGAACCCCGAGGTCATCAAGTGGGGACATAAAGTATTCGGCAAGCGCATCCACGACACGTGGTGGATGACAGAAACGGGCGGACAGCTCATTTGCAATTATCCTTGCATGGAGATCAAGCCGGGTTCAATGGGGAAACCGATTCCGGGAGTGGAAGCGGCGATCGTTGACAATCAGGGAAATGAGCTTCCGCCGTACCGAATGGGAAATCTCGCCATTAAAAAGGGCTGGCCGTCGATGATGGATTCCATTTGGAACAACAAAGAGAAATATGATTCTTATTTCATGCCGGGCGGCTGGTATGTTTCCGGAGATTCTGCTTATATGGATGAAGATGGTTATTTCTGGTTCCAAGGCAGAGTCGATGATGTCATCATGACATCCGGCGAGCGCGTCGGCCCGTTTGAAGTCGAAAGCAAACTTGTTGAACATCCGGCGATTGCCGAAGCCGGCGTCATCGGAAAGCCGGACCCTGTCCGGGGAGAAATTATTAAAGCGTTTATCGCGCTCAGAGAAGGGCATGAGCCATCCGATCAGCTGAAGGAGGACATTCGCCTCTTTGTAAAACAGGGGCTTGCCGCGCATGCCGCACCGCGGGAAATTGAATTCAAAGATAAACTTCCGAAAACACGGAGCGGAAAAATCATGAGACGTGTGCTAAAGGCGTGGGAGCTGAACCTGCCGGCAGGCGACCTGTCCACAATGGAAGATTAAAGACGGCGTTGACATCGTATCTTATTTATGTTAAAAATGAGTAAGCTTCATACGAAAAGGTTTTGATTGAGACAAGTAGGGTATCTGATTGTTCAAGAGAGCTGATGGCCGGTGAAAATCAGCACATAAGATATGCCGAATACACTCATGAACCGCTTTTGCGAACAAAGCCATTCCAAGGCTTTCAGTAGTGAAAGAACGGACACGGTCCGTTATCAAAAAGAGTGATAAAAGCTTTTTTATGCTTTTATTAGTAGGGTGGTACCGCGATTATATCGTCCCTTCGTTTTAAACGAAGGGGCGTTTTTTATTTTCATAAACAAAGGAGCAGACAAAATGACTAATTTATTAGAGGATTTATCATTCCGCGGCTTAATCCAGCAAATGACGGATGAAGAAGGACTGAATAAACAGCTGAACGAAGAAAAAATCCGTTTATACTCAGGGTTTGACCCGACGGCTGACAGCCTGCACATCGGACACCTTCTGCCGATATTGACACTGCGCCGTTTCCAGCTTGCAGGCCACCATCCGATTGCGCTTGTAGGCGGCGCGACGGGACTGATCGGCGATCCGAGCGGCAAAAAAGCGGAACGTACGTTAAATACTCAGGATATCGTTGTCGAATGGTCGCAAAAAATTAAAAATCAGCTTTCCCGATTTTTAGATTTCGAGGCCGGAGAAAACCCCGCTGTCATAGCGAACAACTTTGATTGGATCGGAAAGCTGAGCATTATTGAATTTCTCCGTGACGTCGGAAAGAACTTCGGAATTAACTACATGCTTGCGAAAGATACTGTAAGCTCAAGAATTGAAACCGGAATTTCTTACACGGAATTCAGCTACATGATCCTGCAATCCTACGATTTTCTGAATCTGTACAGAGAAAAGAACTGCAAACTCCAAATCGGAGGCAGTGACCAGTGGGGCAACATCACGGCCGGTCTTGAACTGATCAGAAAATCAGAAGAAGAAGGGGCGAAAGCTTTCGGTCTTACCATTCCGCTCGTCACAAAAGCTGACGGCACGAAATTCGGCAAAACGGAAGGCGGCGCCATTTGGCTTGATAAAGAAAAAACATCGCCGTACGAATTCTACCAGTTCTGGATCAATACAGATGACCGTGACGTCGTCAAATACTTAAAATACTTTACTTTCTTATCAAAAGAGGAAATTGAAGCTTATGCTGAAAAAACGGAGACGGCTCCTGAGAAAAGAGAAGCGCAGAAACGTCTCGCTGAAGAGGTGACTGTTCTTGTACACGGCCGCGAAGCGCTTGAGCAGGCCGTTCATATCTCCCAGGCGCTGTTCAGCGGCAATATTAAAGAGCTTTCCGCTCAAGACGTCAAGGTAGGATTTAAAGATGTACCTTCGTTTGAAAAAGACCGCTCTGAAGAACTGTCTTTAGTAGACGTGCTTGTGGAATCTAAATTGTCGCCTTCAAAACGGCAGGCCCGCGAAGACATTCAAAACGGAGCTGTTTACATTAACGGCGAGCGCCAGACGGACATCGGGCATCTTCTGACTGCGGAAGACCGCATTGAAGATCAATTTACCGTACTGCGCCGCGGAAAGAAAAAATACTTCCTGATCACGTACTGAAAATAAAAAGCAGTCCGGCCGCTCAATGCGGCAGGCTGCTTTTTTATGTTTTGTGAATACTGCACGGGGAAATGAGTACAGTACATAGTATAAGCAAAACAGGGAAGGGGTGCTGCGCCGTGAATTTCATGTTTACCATCGCAAAAGAAAGATTGCAGCGGGATCATTGGGAACAGCAGCAAAGCATAAACGCCGAAGCCAAAGCCGAGGAATCAGAGACGGAAGAAGAAAATCCGACATCATAAAGGGAAAGCCTCCATTCTGCGGAATGGAGGCTTTTGATTGTCACCATATCAGCCTGACGGCGGCCATCAGCACGACTCCTGTGATGACCGTGATGGATAAGCTTTTTGTCCGCATCGCGCAAAGCAATGTCGGGATGAGAACGATCATTGCTTTCCAATCAAAGGTCAAAGCGCTGTTTGTTTTCACAATCATGCTTTCCGTTACCAGAGCCGTCAAAATGCAAAGCGGAATAAAGGAGAGCCATTTTAAAGCCAACTCAGGCATCTGAATGTTCCGGACAAATATAAACGGAACAATGCGCGGCACAAGTGTAACAATCATGCAGCCGAGTATAATCCAGATCATTTGTGTGCTGATGCTCATTTGTCCGTCACCACCCCGATCGTTGCCACAATCACGGTTGAGACGATGACCGCGATGTGTGACGGGACGAAATACGATAACAAGACCATAAAAATGATCATATAGAGAATTAAGGAGAGGCTGTGCTTCAGCTTTTCCGAAGCGGACGATTGCAATTGCAGCACAAGCAGCGCCGCAAACATAGCGGGCAAAGCAAAGTCCAGGCCGAGCGCGTAAGGATCAGATATCCATTGTCCGAGAAGCCCGCCCATCACGCAGGAAATAACCCAGCACATGTAAGCGGTTATATTGAGGCCGTTCATCCACTTATCGTATAACCTGCCGTTCTGAGCCGCTTTGTTCACCGCTACTCCGAAAGATTCGTCAGTAAGCAAAGCCCCGAAGCCGATATTTTTCGCCAAAGAGTATTTCGTGAAATACGGCGCGATGGTCAGGCTCAGCAGAAGGTGCCGCAGATTGACGATAAACGTCGTTAAAATAATGGCGGAAATCGGACTCCCGGAAACAAGGAGCGAGCAAATAATAAATTGGGCGGCGCCGGCATAGACACACAAAGATAACAAACAAATTTCAAGAATGCTTAGATGAGAGGCAACGCCAACGATGCCGAAAGCAAAACCGATGCTCATATAGCCCAGCAGCGTAGGCACACAATCCCGCACCCCCTGTAAAAACGTATCGTTCATTTCCCGGGAAACGGCGGTTTTTTGCACTTCTGTGTTAATCATTTTTTATACTCCTTTCATAGAGATTATAATGATAACGACTAATGAAAAAATCAAAGAAAATACGGTTCACATTTATATGAACCGATTTCCGGTGACGACATGAAATAACGAATGGTTTTGTTTCATCAGGCCTTCAACTTTCTCAGCCCCGACTTCTTTCACAAGCTCCGCGAACATCAGATCGTGCCTCATATATTCCATGGCCACGAGAACGAGAGCGGGATCTTCTGATTTAATGGCCCAGGCATTCGTCTGCGGAGAAAAATTGGCGATTAAGACTTCTTTATTATCGCGGGCAGCTATCGTTAATCTTCCGCCCATCCGTTTCTCCGCCACTTCAGGAGACATATTATGATTTGTCGTATTTCCGAGCTTCACTTCCGGAGGGCCGAACACAATCGAAAAGACGGGCAATTGTTCGGCGGCGCGTTTGTTAGCGGCTTCTTGAATAAAGGGAATCTGCTGTTCCCAGACAGACAGCCACAACTCTTCCTCGGCTTTTTCAATCATATCCTTCATCTCATTGATGACATGATCATTCGTGCTGATGCGGCGGATGACATTCATCTCCTGCTCGCTTTCCAGTGCCAATAACTTTTCCTCAAGGTAGCCGAATGAGCTCTCGAAATCGTGCCGGAGCCGGTCGATTAATTCCTTTCCGGCAAGCGGAGCATATGTAACCGGATCAGACGGCACAATATGGACAGCGCCTTTATCAACTAATTTCCCCAATACTTCATAGATCATTGAGCGGGGGACGCCTGACCTTTTGCTGATTTCATATCCGGTAACAGGCGAGTGTTTCAACAAGCCGATATATGCTTTACATTCATATTGAGAAAATCCAAACTTCTGTAATTCTTTCAGAACATCCTCCATAAACATCCTCCGTAGTGGTTATTCATGAAACTACTATAATGTAAGCGGTTATATCTTGTCAATGGGACTTGAGTGCTGAAAGAAAGATGCGCCTGTTTTGTCGCTTTCCAACTTAGTTTATGGTGAGTTACATGTATGGCTTTTGTGAAAAACGTTGCCGTAGACCCACACGAATGCCGTTTGATACGATAAATTCAAGAAGTTAAAAAGAGGAGGATCACGGTGGAAAACACCTCTAAAATCGCTTTTTTATCGGTTATAAGCAATTCCCTGGTCGTCATGCTCAAAATAGTGGTGGGTATAATAACCGGATCTGTCGCGATACTTTCTGAAGCCATTCATTCTTTTTTAGATTTGATCGCCGCCTTCATTGCCTTTATCTCCGTCAGGATTTCAAAAAAGCCGGCTGATACAGGGCATCCGTACGGTCATGGAAAAGTCGAGAATCTGTCGGGGACTATCGAGACGATTCTGATTTTTGCGGCAGGGATTTGGATGATATATGAATGCGTTCAAAAACTGGTGAACCCGGCGCCGGTTCATCTGCCCGTATTGGGAATTGTTGTGATGCTTGCGGGGGCTCTCATTAATTTGATCGTTTCGAAGTTCGTAAAAAGAGAAGCCGAAAAGGTTAATTCCGTGGCAATGAAATCAAATGCCCTGCATTTACTGACTGACGTGTACACATCATTAGGCGTAGCGGCAAGTCTTTTGGTCGTTACCGTAACGGAGTGGTACATACTTGATCCCATTATAGGTATGGTGCTGGCGGTGTATATCATATATGAAGCGTTTAAGTTAATGAAAGAAGCATTCCCGCCGCTGATTGATACCCGTTTGTCGGAAGAGGAAGAAAAAACAATTTTAAAGATTATTGAAACATTTCAACAGGAATTTATTGAAATTCACGATTTTCGTACAAGGCGCTCCGGCCCGCAGGAGTATATTGATTTTCACCTGGTCGTAGCCTCTCACGTGACGATTAAAGACGTGCATAACCTGTGTGACCGCATTGAAAGAGATATTACGAATGAATTCAAACAAGCACAGGTAATGATTCACCCCGAGCCGGAGAGCGAGAGGAAGAAATAAATCGATCTTAAGTTTGCTTTTGTTCCCGGCAAAATGCCTGCAAAAGGCCCGTTCCCACGGGTCTTTTTGTTGTATAAATGACTATTTCTCGCTCATATGAGAGATAAGCTTATACACGTGAGGGGTTCATTTCATACGTTATGTTGTAAAGAAAAAGGGAGGTGAACAGAATTGAACGCTATTTCTGTTAAAGAAATTGAACATGGAGTTGCCGTTGCGGAAAGAGAAGGTTTAGGGGAGTATTTATACCAAGAACCGGTTTCTAAAAAATGTTCGCGCCGTTCCCGCAGCAGAAAACGGACACACCGTTCTCGCAGCAGAAGACGGACGCATCACCGGACACACCGTTCCCGCAGCAGAAGACGGACGCATCACCGGACACACCGTTCCCGCAGCAGAAGACGGACGCATCACCGGACACACCGTTCCCGCAGCAGAAGACGGACGCATCGCCGGACACACCGTTCCCGCAGCAGACGGTCTCATCAAAAACGTAGCCGCAAACGCTGTTTTAAATGCTGACTGCAGACTCTATTACAAGTAACGGGGATCTGCTATAATGGCAAGAGAACTGCATAAAAGATCCAGTATCATCATCTGCGGACACTGAACTGACAACATGGCGCTGTTTGTTCGTGTCCGTTTTTTATGTTAAAAAAGATGCCGGAGGGTAAAAAGGAAGGGATGACGCCGAATGAAGCTGAATGAGGATTTTTATAACTCTGAAGGAAAGACAGTCTCTTTGCCAAACATCAGCAGCAAGCTTTTGCATATCACGGACAGCGGGCATATCAGCGTTGACTTCATCAGCATAAGCAGGCTGCGGAAGGCTTCAAAAATCGCGATCTTAGGTGACAGCGTCGCCCGGGGGCTGCGTGCGGAATACGGCTTTGGTGACATTCTGAAAGACCGGACAAACGCTGAAATAACCAATCTGTCTGTCAGCGGCGTTAATATGAGCAACAACGGAAGCGATAACATTTATCAGCAGGCGCTTAAAACAAAGGGACATGATGTCATCATTGTCCAGGGAACAGATGATGATTGGTGCAACCACATTCCCATCGGCACAGATGAAAAGGATATCACCACATTTTACGGAGGCTTCTGCCAAGTGATTCAGCAGCTGCGAAGCGGAAATAAAGGCGCGAGCATCATTGTGGTGACCCCAACGAGACAAGCAAAAATGTCAAAAGGAAAAATCGTCCGCCGTGATACTGATAAAAATAAACTGGGCCTGAAGCTGGCTGACTATGTGAAAGCCCAAAAAGAAGCCTGCACACTCCTCTCTGTACCATATGCCGATCTATTTGATACTGATCTCATCGACCCATATAATCCCGCTTTCCGCAGCATGTGCATGTCAGAAGGTCTTCATCCGAACGAGAAAGGGCATCAAATCATATTTCAGGAAATCTGCCGGAATTATTATTACTATTATGGGTAACACAGCGCTAACAGATTATTTTCGGCTTTGCTTTTCTAAAAGCTCAATTATTCTTTGAGATGCGTGTTTTTGCGCTCTCAAAAGCGAGACGATATTACCGGTAAAACCGATTAAAATGATAAGCAGCAAAATGATCATCCACATAGCGAACCTCCCGTCGGGTTTTAAAACATTCTCTTTTTATTTTACTTATGATGGATGGGCCGGAGAATAGTCTAACGGATGGTGTTTTTTGAGAGCCGGTGAAAAGTCCATAAAAAAAGCACAGACTAAACGGGTCTGTGCTTTTTTTCTCTTATTTCAGCAGGTTCAATGATTCACGATTAAAGGCTTCCAAATCGTCAGGTGTTCTGCTTGTTACGATGTTATGGCTCACGACGACTTCTTCATCTTTATAATGTGCGCCGGCATTGATTAAGTCTTTGCGGATGCTGCGGAATCCCGTGATATCTTTTCCTTTAAGAAGGTCGGTATCAATCAGCAGCTGCGGGCCGTGGCAGATCGCGAAAACGGGTTTCTGATTTTCCACGAATGCTTTAGTGAATTCACCCGGGCGGTCATCTCCGCGCAGAAGATCCGGTGAAAAGCCTCCGGGAATCAATAACGCATCGAATTCCTTGGCGTCTGCGTCTGAGATCGCTTGATCGATCTTTACTTTCTCACCGTGCTTGCCCGTCACTTCTTTCCCAGCTTCCAAATCTATTGTCACCACACTGTGGCCCGCTTCTTTAAATGCTTCCGCCGGGCTTGTATATTCAATATCCTCAAATTGATCTGTCATCAGAACTGCGATTTTTTTGCTCATACATCATGCCTCCTGTGAATTTGTATATGACAAGAATATCAGGCAGATTCCCGCCTCACAACGTATTTGCTTATGAAAAAAGACCCCTCTGAAAAAGAGGAGCCAAAAGGTACGGAGGTCTGCTTAAACTTACGTGTTTAACCTGAGATAAGGCAAGAAATCGAACCAATTACTTTTTGCGTCTTTTTTTCTGCTTTTTACACCCGCATTTCCCCGGATCGCCCGGATCAATGACTTCGTGAATTGTTTCTTCCTTATAAACGTGGCGGGGAACATAACGGATATGCTCTCTGTTAATGTGTTTGATGGGATGGACGTAAACCACTTCTTTGTCAGTATACTTGTCAGTCACAATATACTTAGGGTCACAGTAATACACTTTCGATTTTTTACCCATTCATCTCACCTCCCGTACTTTATTAAATGCTGACAAGGAGGATTTTGCATCGGACAAGTACACCATGGCAAGTCCACAATTTTTCAGCTGCAATTTCGTTTTTCTGATTTTTCCTGAATCCGCCTCAAATTGGAACGGCTAACCCTTTTTGAGCGGGGAAATCTATAAAAAAGAATTCAAAAACGATTCTTTTCTCAGGTCAATCGAGATGTATACATCTTTAGGGGGATTTTTAGAATGCTCGATGAAAAAACGATTGAAATCATTAAAAGCACAGTGCCGGTCTTAGAAGAGCATGGTGAAGAAATCACAGGCCGATTTTATGACCTGCTGTTTCAGCATCACCCTGAGCTGCTGAATATCTTTAATCAGACGAATCAAAAGAAAAAAACACAGCGTACGGCCTTGTCGAATGCTGTGATTGCAGCCGCAGCCAATATTGACCGGCTGGAAAACATCGTTCCCGTCGTCAAACAAATCAGCCATAAACACCGGAGTATCGGTGTTAAACCCGAGCATTACCCAATCGTTGGAAAGTACTTGTTAATCGCGATAAAGGATGTGCTAAAAGACGGGGCTGCTCCTGAGGTCATTCAGGCATGGGAAAAAGCATACGGCGTCATTGCAGACGCTTTTATCGGAATTGAGAAGGACATGTATGAACAAGCGGAAACGCAAAAAGGCGGCTGGAAAGACTATAAGGCGTTTAAAATTGATAAAAAGGTAAAAGAAAGCAAGGAGATAACGTCGTTTTATTTAAAACCGGAAGACGGACAAGTTCTCCCCGAGTTCAAAGCGGGACAGTATATCAGTGTAAAAGTATACATTCCGGACACGGGTTATACGCATATCCGCCAGTACAGTTTGTCGGATGTATCCGGTAAGGATTATTACAGGATTTCCGTGAAAAAAGACGGAATTGTTTCTTCATATCTGCATGACCAATTACACGAAAAGGATTCAATTGAGATCAGCGCTCCGGCCGGGGATTTCGTATTAGACCCTGATTCCAAAAAGAATCTGGTTCTCATCAGTGCCGGTGTCGGAATTACCCCGATGATCAGCATGTTAAAGACGGTTGCCAAAACCCAGCCGCAGCGAAACGTTCTCTTTATCCATGCGGCAAGGAGCGGAGAGTATCATGCGTTGCGGCATGAAGCTGAAGAAGCCGCGGAACACTCATCCGTTGACACCCTCTTTATTTACAGCGAGCCGTCCGAACAAGACCGTTCAGAAAACATTCGTTTTCGGGAAGGCCGGATTGACAAACAGCTGTTAGAAGAAGTGATGACAGATAAAGATGCTGATTTTTACCTGTGCGGATCACCGTCATTCATTAAAGAAATGAAAAAGCTGATTTCTGAATTCAATACACCGCCGGAATCCATTCACTATGAATTATTTGAACCGCAGCTGAGTATGGTGTGATTGAAGAAGGAAGGACGATGATTTTAATGTATGAAGCATCCGGACTGGGTGCTTTTTTTATTCTCTTGCAAGGAAGGGTTGCTGAGGAATCACTCTGTAGAGGAAAACCACTTTTTGTCTCAACTCGCTTAATTATCGAATGAAATAAGTGCCGCATGTTAAAAACATATGGCCCGCGAGTTTATTGCTCACTTATCCTGCTGCTCGGATTTTTGGTGTGTGAGAAAAAAACGGTACGGTTGCATAATCCGGAAGAGACGCTGACCTTTTACTTGTAAAAGAAGTTTAAAGACAGGATGAACGCTTATTTGCTAGTGTACGAGCGGCAAAAGCAAAAAGAGGAATCGGTATTTTAAAATTAAAAATAACAACTGATAGAAATGAAAGTTTCAGGATACAATGGGATTTATATATTCGGGTTTTGTGATAGCAGTATAGGGAGGGGAATAATAGAGTGAGTAACTTTTTTGAGGAATCGGTACAGGGAGGGGTTGTATCTATGCTTACTGATATTAAACAAAAGGTTTGGGGATGCTCTTTTATCTGAGAATCGATTTGAGATGAAGCGGGGATGCCGAGGGGATCAGAGGGCGAACGTCAGGCAGAATTACGCCAAGTGGACCGCCGAGAAAAATGGCTCTGGAAATGTGAATCTATTGTTGATTTTCTTGAGTGAGCTACTGAAGAAATAGTTGACGAGAAACACCGGACTGTCTTTGTAGTAGACGGGGTGAAATATCGTGAAATCGCTCTGCATTCTGGCGTTTCCCGCGAAACGGTCAGACGCATCAAAGAGAAGATTTTTTGCCAAATATGTAATTTTTATTGTTGAAACAGATAAAATCCGCAGTGTAGACTGGAAGGCAAAATATTTCTGCGTCCCCATCGATTCAAATAGGGATTACAATAATGTGAAGAGTTATTTATAAACAGAAATTGATAAATAATATAAGATCAGCTGACAAACTTAATGAGGATCAAACTAGTGCTCACTTATTTATAAATTAAACATATTATAATGATATATTAATCATTAAGGGAGATGAGCAGCTGATGGGTTATGATCAGCATAGAAGATGCCCTAAATGTAAACAAAAACTACCGAAACCAAACTGCTGTAAGTGCTGTCCCATCTGTTATACAAAAGTTATTGTAGGACAACGAGGATTACGAGGGGTGCGAGGGATTCCAGGGGTTACAGGACCAGCCGGACCAGTCGGAGCCACGGGACCAGCCGGACCAGCCGGAGCGACCGGGGCCACAGGAGCTATCGGTCCAGCCGGATCCACCGGAGCAACCGGGGTAACTGGAGCGGCGGGAGTCACAGGAGCGACCGGGGTAACTGGAGCGGCGGGAGCCACCGGAGCGACCGGGGTAACTGGAGCGGCGGGAGTCACTGGAGTGACCGGGGCCACCGGAGATATCGGTCCAACCGGACCAGCCGGAGCCACAGGAGTGACCGGGGCCACCGGAGCTATCGGTCCAACCGGAGTCACAGGAGCGACCGGAGCCACCGGAGCTATCGGTCCAACCGGAGTCACAGGAGCGACCGGAGCTATCGGTCCAACCGGAGTCACAGGAGCCACGGGAGCAGCCGGAGCCACGGGAGCGACCGGGGTAACTGGAGCGGCGGGAGCCACAGGAGTGACCGGGGCCACAGGAGCTATCGGTCCAACCGGAGTCACAGGAGCCACGGGAGCAGCCGGAGCCACGGGAGCAGCCGGAGCCACGGGAGCGACCGGGGTAACTGGAGCGGCGGGAGTCACAGGAGCGACCGGAGCTATCGGTCCAACCGGAGCCACGGGAGCGACCGGGGTAACTGGAGCGACGGGAGTCACTGGAGTGACCGGAGCCACAGGAGATATCGGTCCAACCGGACCAGCCGGAGCCACCGGAGCCACCGGAGCCACGGGAGCAGCCGGAGCTACCGGAGCGACCGGGGTAACTGGAGCGACGGGAGTCACTGGAGTGACCGGAGCTATCGGTCCAACCGGAGCCACGGGAGCGACCGGGGTAACTGGAGCGACGGGAGTCACTGGAGTGACCGGAGCCACAGGAGATATCGGTCCAACCGGACCAGCCGGAGCCACCGGAGCCACCGGAGCCACGGGAGCAGCCGGAGCTACCGGAGCCACCGGAGCCACTGGAGCGACCGGGGTAACTGGAGCGACGGGAGTCACTGGAGTGACCGGAGCCACAGGAGCTATCGGTCCAACCGGAGCAACCGGAGCCACAGGATCTGGGCTATCAGAATATGCTTATGTGTACAATCTAAGTGCAGAAACGGTAGCTATAGAGGCTCCGGTAATTTTTGACTCAACTGGAATCACTACTGCTGGCATTACACATGCCCCTGGAACAGCTCAAATTATAGTAACCACTCCAGGAGATTACGAGGTCACTTTTTCAGTCTCGGGTGTAGAGCCTAACCAATTCACTTTATTTGTAAATGGAGGGCCGGTGACGAACACAGTTTACGGTTCAGGAGCTGGTACTCAACAGAACAATGGTCAGGCCATAATTACTCTAGCAGCAGGTGACATTCTTACTCTTGTAAATCATACTTCTGCAGCAGCAGTTACTCTTCAAACTTTAGCAGGGGGAACGCAAACAAACGTAAACGCTTCTATTGTTCTCAAAAAATTAAATTAGATAAGTGGTTTAAATCTCCATATTAAACAAGAAATGAGAATGACTTAAAAAAGCTTATAGAGCTTAATATACAGCTTTAGAAGGATGAAGAAATTTAAAATATAAGCAAACTCATCTAATTTTTTTATATAAGGTATTATGGTAATAGGTAATAAACAGGCAGGCACTTTCCCGCAGGGGAGGGTGCTTTAAATTTAAGGACAAAAGCCTCCAACTGTTAAGCGAGTCAACACAGTAGGAGGCTTTTCTCTTATGGGTGGTACAGCAGCAGTATTCTCTTACAAATCAAATATTCCCAGAAAGTTATGGCAGTATTCGTCTCTCGAGTAATGAAAAAAGTTTTATGTTCTCTGTAAACTGCGTCCGGTAAATCTCGGGATAAACGATTGGCGGTTAACGACTGAGTACGGGGGCAGTTTAGAAAGAATATGATTGGAGGGATTACATAAAATAATTAGTCAAGCCTTAGAGGAATTAGGAAAGAATGTGAGGTGTGCGGCTGAAAGGGTGCCAAATCTCAACCCTGTTATTATCCATAAAAAAGACATGGCAGCGCAACTACAGGAATTCAGTTCGGATTTAGGCTTGTCAGCAGATCTCCATCATTGCCTAGATAAAAAGGTAAAGAACTTATTAACGGCGTATATGGCTCACAAACGGCATATGCAATCCATGATTCCTGACGGCATTTAGGGTTAAAACAAAAGCAAAGCGCGAATCTCTACTAAACAGTTACTTTAGGACTTCTCAAAAAGGAACTCCTATTAAAGGGAGCAGGGTTAATTTTCAAATTGTTTAAATAAAAGTAAAAATATAGCATGATAGACCAGAAAACAAATGAAGGAGGATTTGTATGAGGTTGTTAAAAAACTCAATCTGTTTACTTGTCGCAACTCTATTGTTTGCTATTGGATTTTCGCCGCAAACGAAAGCAACACAAGAGCACTCGTTTGGATTAGCAAAACCAGTAACCTTTGAAGAAAAAGAAACTTTAACAGTAGATAAGAATGGAGTGGCTAAGAGCAATAATGATGGCCAGGCTTCCATCATTAAGGAGGCACGACAACTTGCCAAACAGGATAGCCACAATGAAATTACCTATAAGAACCCCTTAGCTAAAGAAGAAAACAACATTGTTAATGTGCCAGTCGTTGAGAAAAAAGAAGAGAAAGCGCACACTAAAGCAGCTAGCTTAGTTACGATGTCCTACACAACAATATATGACCCCAACAAAAAATCCACACAACCACAATTAAAATAGCAAGCATAGTTGGCGAAAAGCCGATAGTTATCGAAGCAAGAAACGATTTATATGAAAGTAACACTTATAGCGGAAAATACGGAAGGGTTTTTCTCCATAACAGAGAATTTTTAGGTAAAAATATTAAAGCAGGTAAATCATACTCAAAGTCATATTATCCTAAACAGACAAAGTTGATCCAAAGTGGAATTGGAGTTCATTCGATATTCACCATGTGCTTCCGCTAAAGTATGGAGGAAAAAATAACTTTAATAATTTGTATCCTCTCCCTCGTGATATGCACCAAAATCTATTAAATCCTTGGTGGGATAAATATTAATAAGTAAGAGGTGGCTCAATGGCAGTTTTTGTTGAAAAAACGCTCCAAGGTCTAAAAGAATTAATTGATGAAAAAGGCCGCTTAAAAATTTTAGGGAATGAAGGAACTCTTTTAGAGACAGAATGTACTTTCTCTAAAGGTGCAACAGATCTGGAGATTGAGAGTTTTGAGAAGAAAATAAAAGTCTCACTTCCTGAAGATTATAAAACCTTTTTAAAATTGCATAACGGAGCCAGAATATTTGATTTGTTGATTTACGGTGAGAATGTGGGTGGGGGATTGCATATTCTTAATTTAGAAGAGATTGAAAAGTATATGCAAAATGGTTTTTTAGAGCCTCAGTTTATTCCCGTCGCACATCTGTTAGACGGATGTTATTTGTTAATTCACAAAACCAAAATGTCCACAGATCCAAACTATTTATGGTTCCGCGGATTTATTGAGTATGAACCAATTCAACTTAATTTTGAGATATTTTTAGATAGGTATATCATGTCTCAAGGAGCAGATTTTTGGGAGTGGAATATCTATACTGCTGAAAATTATTATAGGACTCACCAGGGTGATGAGGATTAACCTTTCCTACAGTTGGGTTGGTTCATTTTTACTATTAGACTTCGATTTGAACTTTTAAAAATAGGTTTAATTTAGGAGACGAACCGATTAATTGGTGTATAGAGGATTTATAAAAAGCGCAGATACTCTGCGCTTTTTTATTTAAGTATTTTCCGAATCATTCGCAGCCCGTTTTTGGAAGAAGGATAACGGAAAGCGAAGTCGAAGCGGTTCGTTTGTTTGACGACGCTTTTTTTGTGCGTAAACGTGTTAAAGCTGTCAAATCCGTGATAGCTCCCGATGCCGCTTTCCCCGACGCCGCCGAATGGCAAATACGGCGTCGCAACATGCATTAACGTATCATTGATGCAGCCTCCGCCAAACGACAGATTCTCTAAAACAGTGCGCTCAGTTTCTTTGTTTGTGGTGAAGAGATACAGAGCGAGCGGCTTTGGGCGCGATTGGACTTTCTCGATGACTTCATCGATATCACCGTATGTAAACAGCGGAAGAATCGGCCCGAAAATCTCCTCCTGCATCACTGGAGAGTCATCCTTCACTTGATCTAGAATCGTCGGCGCTATTTTGTGGTGATCAGGATTAAATTGTCCGCCTGTGAGCGGGACGCCATCATTTAGAAAGCTGAGCAGCCGCTGATAGTGGCGTTCACTGACGATTTTGCCGTACTGCGGATTTTGTTCAGGCTGAGGGCCGTAAAATTCGCTGATCGCACGCTTCATTTCTTCTGTGAGCTTCGTTTTGATATCTTGGTGGACAAATAAATAATCCGGTGCGATGCAGGTTTGCCCTGCATTTGTAAATTTCCCGAAGACGATGCGTTTGGCGGCAAGCTGTATATCAGCATCCTTATGGACAATGCAGGGACTTTTGCCGCCGAGCTCCAAGGTAACGGGAATTAATTGTTTGGCGGCGGCCTCCATGACGATTTTTCCCACGGCAACGCTTCCAGTGAAGAAAATATAGTCAAAGGGCTGCTGTAATAACACAGTGCTGACGTCGGGCCCGCCTTCCGCCATAGCGACATAGTCACTCGGAAAAACGCTGCTGATGAGTTTGGAAAGAACAGCGGAAACCGCCGGGGTATATTCTGACGGTTTAAGAACGACCGTGTTCCCCGCTGCAATGGCTCCAATCAACGGAGAAAGCGCCAGCTGCAAGGGATAATTCCAAGGCGCAATCACCAAAACGGTTCCATATGGCTCAGGGATAATGATGCTTTTCGAGCCTAGGTGAGTCAGAGGCGTTTTGACTCGTTTCGGTTTGATCCATTTTCCCAGCCGCTTCATCACAAAACTGATTTCCTCCAGTACAATTCCGATTTCTGTCGTGTACGACTCCTGTTCGGATTTGTGGAGATCCTGATAGAGAGCGGCTGTTATATCGGCTTCTTGTGTTTTGATGGCTTGTTTCAGCTTTTGCAGCATGTTCAGTCTCGTTTCTAGCTGTCTCGTATGCCCCGCCGCAAAATAGGCTTTGTGCTTGCTGACGATAGAGGGGATGCTGTTCATTTCGTCTCTCCTTTTTGTAAGGTATGGTGATTTATTATGTGGAAAGTTTCTTCTGCTTGTCAAATGGGGGTTTCTAATGTGCATGTAGCTGAAAAGCCAGTAGGCACATAAAAAAAGCCCCGGACAGGGGCTTTTTTAATAAAGAGAGGAGCATCTGTCCATTATTCTGACAGCCCAAAAGAAAAACCCCGGAAACATTGTCATCACAACATGTCCGGGGTTTAATCCAATGCTCTTTAAAGAGCGTTTTACTTAACGGGAGTAGAACTCAACGATAAGCGCTTCGTTAATTTCCGGAGCAAGCTCAGAGCGCTCTGGAAGACGAGTGAATGTACCTTCAAGCTTTTCAGCGTCGAAAGTAAGGTACTCAGGAACGAAGTTGTTTACTTCTACAGATTCTTTGATGATAGAAAGGTTTCTTGATTTTTCGCGAACACCGATTGTTTGACCAGGTTTTACTTGGTAAGACGGAATGTCAACGCGGCTTCCGTCAACAAGGATGTGACCGTGGTTAACTAATTGGCGAGCTTGACGGCGAGTGCGCGCAAGACCGAGCTTGTACACAACGTTATCAAGACGTGCATCTAAAAGAATCATGAAGTTTTCGCCGTGTTTACCAGTCATTTTTGCAGCTTTGTCAAACAATGTGCGGAATTGACGTTCGTTTACACCGTACATGTGACGAAGTTTTTGCTTTTCTTGCAATTGCAAACCGTATTCTGATAGTTTTTTACGCTGTCCCGGACCGTGGGGACCTGGTGCGTAAGGGCGTTTTTCTAATTCTTTACCTGTACCGCTAAGAGAGATTCCTAAACGGCGAGACAGTTTCCAAGATGGACCTGTATAGCGAGCCATAATGTGACTCCTCCTTTGGTTTTATTTTGTGGAAAATAAAAACCGTCTGTTCGATCCGACCGTGCACATTTTGTTTTCATGTATCCTCGCTCCAGCAGCAGAGAGTTACACGATACACCTTACAGCTAAGGAACAAAATGCAAACACAGAAGCTGAACAAAAAGGCTGCAATATTTCACACAAAGAACATTATATGATTTTTCTCCGCCGCCGTCAACCATTTCTCCATGAAGAGTGCCGGTTTATGATATAATGTACAAAAATGAGTAGTACATGTTTAGGTGATAAAAATGAAAAAACAAACAATTGATGAAGTGACGGCCTTTCATCAGAAAATGCTTTCTTTTTTCTTAACGAAATCTGAATCCGTCTCATTATCCGACTCGCTGTTATGGCTGGCCTCAGCTCTAGAATCCTGCTTTACATCTCTTTCATTGACCCTTTCACCGGCAGAATCAACACGTTTCACCATAAAAACAGAAGATGAACCGCATTATGCTCCGCTGAAAGAGAGTGACGGCCGTTTTATTATCAGGAATCAGACCTCCGGCAGATCCTTTTATCTGTGCTCGGAAGGCGGGCTGCCGATCCCGGAATCATTGCCTGAGATCGTTACTCAGTTTATTAATCAATCTGTGAGACAAAGCGGGCTGTTTGACAAAACGAAGCATCAGCGGAAAATTCACAGAATGACAGAAATGTTCCATTCGCTTTTGGACCAAAATGAGGTTTTGGAAAAACTGCAGGCAAGTTTGAGTACGGCTTTCCGGTCTTTCCGTTTTTCACTGTTTATCACGCAGGATCAGGATACGGACAGACAGCTTCCCGCAAAAGAATTACATATGGACGGAAAAGATGCCGATCCGTCTGCCCTGAAGGTTTATTTATCGGGGAGACTGCTCAGAAAAGGCAGGTCATCTGCTTATCTGCCGATCAAAGGCCAGCAGGGGACTTACGGGGTTCTGAAGACGGAGGGGCTGCAGGATGCCGTTCTTTCGTGCAGTACTCTCAGTGAAATGCTGCTGCTTGCGGGCGCAGCGGGAAAAGCATTTGAAAATGCGCAGCTCTATGAGCAATCGAAAAAAAGCATTGCGAATCTGGAGCTCATTAATGAAACATCGCGCCAGCTGAATCAGCGCCTCAGACTCACTGATACGATGCGGGAGCTCGCCGCCATTATGACCCAATCGTTTCATGCGGAAGAAGTGGCTTTTTTTCATATTGATCATTTTGAGACGCAAAATCTGCTTCCGGGACATACCGCTTTTTTTAAGACAGAACGTGCGAACCCCTATATCAGCATTGTGAAAGAAAAGCTGTTCGAGGGAGAAAAGGGCGTGTTTATCGGCAGCGGAAAGACTGTATTCGGCGAAAACGGTTTCGGCTCGCTGATGGCGGTGCCGATGATCGAAAATGACACCGTCTTCGGGTTCGCGATTTTATTGAAAAAGGATTTGTATGCTTTTACGTTTGAAATGTATAAACTTTTTCAAGCGCTCATTCACCATGCGACATTGGCGGTTACGAACTCCATGCTGCGCGACAGGCTTGAGCATCTTGTTCAGACAGACCAGCTGACGGAGCTGTATTCAAGAACCTATTTGGATGAGAAAATTCAATACAGCATGAAAATTCATAAACGGGGTGTATTCATCCTCGTTGATATCGATAATTTCAAAAATATTAATGATACATACGGTCATCAAACGGGAGATTCGATCCTGATTCAGGTGGCCTCCGTTATGAAGAACCATATTCGTGAGCATGATGTCGCTGCGAGGTGGGGGGGCGAGGAGCTGGCTGTCTATCTGCCGAATATCAACGTGTCATCCGGAGAACGCATCGCTAAAAGGCTGGTTAGCGCCATCCGGGAAAATACCGAGCCGCGCGTGACGATTTCCTGCGGCGTTTCCTGCTGGTCAAAGACCGGCCCGATGCCGTTGAAATTGCTCGTTCAGCAAGCGGATGAGGCGCTTTATATCGCCAAACGGAACGGCAAAAACCGGCTGATCATCCATCAAAACAGCACGACGACATAAAAAAGGAGCCGGCCTGCCGGCCGGGCTCCTTTTTTTATCCTAATCGTTTTTCAAGCGTTTCAACAAACTTTGCTAAATAGGTTTCGTCCGTTTCATCAAAACGGTTTTTCACGGGGCTGTCAATGTCCAGCACACCGATCACTTCACCGTTTACGCGGATCGGGAGAACGATTTCTGACTGGGAAGCCGCGTCACAGGCGATATGTCCCGGGAACGCATTCACATCGGCAATCCGCTGCACGTCGCCATTAGAGTAGGCAGTGCCGCATACGCCTCTGCCGAACGGAATGCGCACACAGGCAGGAAGTCCTTGAAACGGTCCGAGCACGAGCTCGCCCTCTTTAGCGAAGTAAAACCCCGCCCAGTTGACTTCATGTAATGAATGGTATAAAAGCGCTGACGCATTCGCGTAATTTGCGATCGCATCCGTTTCATCTTCTGTCATGGCTTCGAGCTGTTTAAGCAGAAGCTGATAACTTTTTTCTTTATCTCCGGATTGTTTTTCGACATGAAACATGGAAAACCCTCACTTTTTCTATAATATCAAACAAAGTTCCGGCCGTTCTGCCGGCATTTGTCGAGAAGTTCTTACAGGAACGGCGCCTTTCTGCTTGAATTGTTACACATAAAGGGGTGAGCCGTATGAAAGTAAGCACCAAAGACAAAATTATTAACGCCGCTGTCCAGCTGTTTAACCAAAAAGGTTATTCCGGCACGTCCGTCCGTGAAATCGCAAAGTCAGCTGATGTAAATGTTGCGCACATCTCCTACTATTTTAAAGGGAAAGGCGGATTAATGGAACATTTAGTTTCCGAGTTTTACGAAGGCTATACTGAAGCGCTGGAAAAAGCCGCCGTCAGTATGAACGGTGAAGACGCGCAGGAACGCATCCTGCGGGTGATTTTCGATATTTTATCCTATCAGCACGATAACCGTCAATTAACGCGGTTTGTATACCGGGAAGTGACGATTGATTCCGTGCTTATCAGGGAAATTATGTCTACTTACTTAATGAAAGAAAAATATATTTTCCAGCTGGTGATTGAAGAAGGGCAGTCACGCCACAGGCGGCTGACGCTGCCCGTGCCGCATTTTATTCTGCAATTGAAATCCCTCTTGATGATGCCGTATCTCCAGCCTCAATATATTACGGAGGTGCTCTATATGCAGCCTCATGAGCCGTACTTTTATAAAAGGTATTTTGAAGAGGTGAAGATCTGGATCGAAAGCGTGTTCCGACGGCCTGATGCAGCGCTTATGAAGTAATGATGTTTTTGTACGTTTCGTAGGAACTGCCGACATCTTCCGCTTGATGGGCGTCCGACCCGAATATGAGCGGGATTTTTTTTTGCTTCGCCGTCTCAGCCATCCAATCCTCCATGTATACTTCCCCGGCAAATTTCTTTCTGAGCCCGGATGTATTCACATCCAGCTCCATTCCGTGTTCTTTCACGGCGTCAAGACAGCGGGCCGCAAGCTCTCTTATTTGAGGTGACATGCTGTAAGGGAAAAGGCGCGCGAATTTTTTGACGAGCGTGATATGGCCGACCCGTTTTGGCTTAAAGGGGCCGAGCGGTGTTACAATGGAAGAATACACGGTTTCATAGTATTGTTCATATACGGCTTCAACGCTTCCGAAGCGGTCGGCAAGCTGCTGAAAGGCGTGCTCGTCAAAATCGAGGCATATATAAGACGGACCGGTCTTCAAAAAATGAACGGATAAAATGCCGTCATCCAGTGAGGGGCCGTACGTGTTCAGAAACGCCGCGGTTTCCTCTTCATACCCTATGATAAAATCGGTTTCTAGCCCAGTCAGAATGCTGATTTGTCCATCGTATTCCTTTTTCAGCTGTGACAGCCGCTCCAAATAAACCTCCATCTGTCTGAGATCCATCGCGCTGTCCTGAAGCGGTACGGGATCTTGAAATGACGGAGGAAGGGGGGCGTGCTCTGTAAATGTGATCGAGTCAAAGCCTCTTTCCAGGGCCTTTTCGACATATTGTTTCAGCGCATCCTTCGAGCCGTGAGGGCAAAAAGGGGTGTGGATATGAGCGTCTCGTTTTTCCATTTGTGTCACTCCATTAAAAAATTGCAGAATCCTGCCGAAATTATGCAAAAAGTTTTTGATTTCTGGTCAAAAAATGTTGGTTACATGGTATCATAATAACAATGAAAACGACAGATTTTCTCAATACATATATTGAAATCTTTCTGAATACATAAAACACCCTGACAGATTAAGAGAACAACAAGGGGGCTCATTATGGAGTTAGTCATCGGATTATTGGTTATACTGCTCGCGCTCTTTGCGGCGGGCTACTTTTTCAGGAAAAAAATTTATACGGAAATTGACCGGCTGGAATCATGGAAGATTGAAATTTTAAACCGTTCGATAGTGGAAGAAATGTCCAAGATCAAACATCTGAAAATGACCGGAGAGACGGAAGAGTTCTTTGAAAGATGGCGCGAGGAGTGGGATGAAATTGTCACAGCCCATCTGCCGAAAGTAGAAGAGCTCCTTTATGATGCCGAAGAGAACGCCGACAAATACCGGTTTAAAAAAGCGAATCAGGTGCTTGTCCACATCGACGACCTCCTCACTGCAGCCGAATCAAATATAGAAGGCATACTGCGTGAGATCAGCGACCTTGTGACGAGCGAGGAAAAAAGCCGCGGAGAGATTGAACAGGTGCGTGAGCGGTATTCAAAAGCGCGGAAAAACCTTCTGGCGTACAGCCATCTCTACGGAGAGCTTTATAACAGCCTGGAGACGGATCTCGACGAAATCTGGAGCGGGATAAAAGAGTTCGAAGAAGAGACGGAAAGCGGCAATTACATCAAAGCGAGAAAAGTGCTGCTTGAACAGGACCGCAGACTGGATCAGCTTCAGACATACATAGATGACGTTCCGAAACTGCTTGCGGACTGTAAACAGACCGTGCCGAACCAAATTGCCAAGCTGAAAGACGGCTACCGGGAAATGACAGAAAAAGGCTACAAACTGGAGCATATTCAAATCGAAAAAGAGCTGGATACACTCACAAATCAAGTGAAACGGGCCGAAAACGCGCTTTTAGAAGAATTGGATGTCGACGAAGCGTCCGCCATCCTTCAGCTGATTGATGAAACCATTCAATCGATGTATGAACAGCTGGAAGGCGAAGTGGAAGCCGGACAGTCCGTATTAAGCAAAATGCCTGAGCTGATCATCGCGTATGAGAAGCTTGAGGAAGAAAAAGACCGCACAAAAACCGAAACGGAGCTCGTCAAGGAAAGCTATCAGCTGACGGCGGGAGAAATCAGCAGGCAGCATGCCTTCGAAAAACAGCTGGAAACGATCGGCCGGCTCCTTGAGCAGGCGAGAGAAAAGCTTGACGGCGAGCATGTCGCTTACTCGCTGCTGATTGAAGAAGTCGAGGCCATCGAAAAGCAGATGGAAGAGGCTCAGAAAGAACATGCCGAATACCGTGAAAATCTGCAGGCGCTCAGAAAAGAAGAACTGCTGGCGCGGGAAACGCTGATGCATCTTCGGAAAACCATTTCTGACACGGCCCGAATGCTGCAAAAAAGCAACGTGCCGGGAATTCCTGAACAAGTCAAGGACAAGCTCGAGACGGCAAATCATCATATAGAAGAAACCGTCAGCCAATTGGAAGAGCTGCCGCTGAACATGGAGGAAGCCGCCAAACATCTGGCTGAAGCCGAAAAGGTGGTTGAGGAAGTCAGCGAAGAGGCGGAAGATCTTGTGATTCAGGTGAAGCTGATTGAGCGAATCATCCAATACGGCAACCGCTTCCGAAGCCAGAATCATATTTTATCCGAACAGCTGAAAGAAGCGGAACGGCTGTTTTATGCTTACAGCTATAATGAAGCTTATGAGATGGCGGCAGATGCTGTTGAAAAAGCAGCTCCCGGCGCCGTGAAAAAAATTAAAGCTGATCAATCTGCTTCATAGACGCATAAGCAAAAACTGCACCCTGATGGAAATCAGAGGTGCAGTTTTTTAGTTTCTCACGGAATATAAAAAGCGCCTGCGGCTGATATACATCAAACCGCAGGCGCTGAATGTTACGATTTTGCTTTATTTAATTCGATGGGCGGGCTGGTAAAAAACGTGATAATGCAGCCGATGATCGCTCCGGCAATGCCCGGAAGCACCCAGCCGATTCCCATGCTGTAAAGCGGAAGATTTGCGTTTAAGAATGAATCTAATGATCCGAGCGGAATGCCTGCTGCCTTCAAACCGTCCAAGATACTGAACAGCCCTGTTCCGATCAGGCAGGCGATATAGACTTCGCGTCTTTCCTTAAAGATTTTATCAATAAAGGAAAGGACGATAATGACAATCGCCAGCGGGTAAATGGCTGATAAAATAGGAACTGAAAATGCAATAATCTCAGCAAGTCCGAAATTTGAAATCGCCAGACTGAACAGCGTGACAATCGTAACCACCATTTTGTATGATAAAGCGGGAATCAATTTTGAAAAATATTCGCCGCAAGATGTGACAAGCCCGATGCTTGTCGTTAAACACGCAACGGTGATGGCGGCGCCGAGAACGATGTTTCCCAGTGAACCGAACAGGTAATCAGATGAAGCTGATAAAATCTTTGCGCCTTCGCCGAGCGGCCCCACAGCGTCCGTGCTTGTCGCTCCCAAATAGGCCAAAGATAAATAAATGAATGTCAAACCTGCCGCTGCAATCAGACCCGCTTTAATACAAGCGGCGGCGAGCGCTTTACGCTGGGTGACGCCCCTGCTTTTAACAGCGTTGACGACAACGACGCCGAAGACAATCGAGGCGAGCGCGTCCATTGTTTTATAGCCTTCCAAAAATCCTTTGAACACCGGCGTTCCGGAATATGCCTGATGTACGGCGCCCAGTCCGCCCATCGGAGTGACAATGGCTTTTACAACGATGATTAAAATAATACCGAATTTAATAGGAGTCAAAATCTTTCCGACTCTGTCCACGATTTTGGAAGGATTAAGAGCTAAATAATACGTAATAGAAAAAAAGATCAACGTGAAAACAAATAAAGATAATCTTTCCGGAATGCCGCTTAAAAACGGAACTGCACCGATTTCATATGAAACGGTTCCGGTTCTCGGAATCGCGAAAAGCGGCCCGATTGATAAATAAAGCACAACGGTGAAAATAGTCCCGAATACCGGATGAGCTTTATCGGCAAGCCCTTTTGCGTCTTTGCCCGTTAATGCGATGGCGATAATACCCAAAAGCGGCAGACCTACGCCGGTCAGTAAGAAACCGCCCATCGCTTTCCAGACATTATGCCCCGCCGCTTGCCCGAGCTCCGGCGGATATATCATATTTCCTGCCCCGAAAAAAAGTGCGAAAAGCATGAAACCGATAATAACGGTATCTTTGACAGGTAGTGAGTGTTTCATAAAAATCCTCCTAAATACTATGTTGAAATATTCTGTCAATTAATTGTCAGATAATATAACAAAACGAACATTACTTATTATATGGCAATGTACAGAGAAGTCAATACTCGATTTATTGCGAATTTATATTTACTTTTGTTATGGTAGCATAAATATCATACGATGTACCGTTTTCATTAAAGGAGTAAAAAAAATGATATATTTAGACAACAGCTCAACGACCGAGCCGTATGAAGAGGTTTTGGAAGTGTATAAACAGACGAGCAGCCGGTATTTCGGCAATCCTTCGTCTCTGCACCGGTTAGGAACTGAGACGGAACAGCTCCTTGAAGCGGCCGCTCAGCAAATAAAAAAAACCTTGCGTTTAAAAAATTATGATATTGTATTTACATCAGGCGCGACTGAAGCGAATAACGCTGCGTTAAAGGGAGCGGCCTGGGCAAACATGAGTAAAGGAAGGCATATCATTGCTTCGGCGATTGAGCATCCTTCTGTGACGGAGACACTTGATCAGCTGACAGAGCTGTTCGGCTTTGAAGTCACATATCTTCCGGCCGATCAAAACGGCTTCGTTTCTTTGAAAGACGTCAAATCGGCTATCAGGCCGGATACGATAATCGTCAGCGTCATGCATGTCAATAACGAAGTCGGCTCCATTCAGCCCGTAAAGGAAATCGGCGGGTTTTTGAAGCAGCACCGGAATATTCTGTTTCATGTTGATCATGTGCAGGGCATTCATAAAGTTCCGCTGTCTATAGAAGAAGCGGGCATTGACCTTTGTACCGTTTCAGGGCATAAGTTTCACGGCTTAAAAGGGACAGGAGCGCTTATCGTGAAAAAAGGAACGCGGCTCATTCCGCTTATCACGGGCGGCTCGCAGCAAAAAGGTGTCCGCGCCGGAACGGAACACACGGCAGGCGCCGTTTCCCTTGCGAAAGCGATCAATCTTTCCGCGCGTGACATGAACGAGCGGCTTTCTTCCGTGGAGGCTGCCAAGAATGCGCTCATGGAAAGGCTGAGCGGGACGGACGGGGTCGTTATCAACACCCCCGCTGAAAACAGCGCGCCGCATATCATTAATTTTTCCGTTCCGGGCGTGAAGGCGGAAGTGCTGCTGCACATGCTTGAGGAAAAAGAAATATATGTCTCCACAACCGCGGCATGTTCGGCAAGAGAGCACAAACCGAGCCGTGTTCTTCTGCAAATGAATAAAGGCGAACAGATTGCATCAAGCAGCATCAGAGTCAGCCTGAACTTCAGCCATACGGCTGACATCACAGAGCCGTTTATGGCCGCGCTGGCGCCGGCTGTTCAAAAACTAAAAAAAATGATGAGGTAGCATATGAATTACGATCATATTTTAATCCGTTTTGGTGAAATATCCACAAAAGGAAAAAACAGACGCAGTTTTATTGAAAGATTAAAACAGAATATCCGCCTGGTATTAAAGGATTATAAAAAAGTAAAATACTTTTCAAACCGGGACCGGATGTCAATTACACTTAATGGAGAAAACCCGGAGGAAATTTGTTCCTTATTAAAGAATATATTCGGCATTCAAAGCTTTAGTCTCGCAATTAAATGCGAAAGCAAGCTGGAAGACATAAAAAAAACGGCTTTAGCCGCGATAGAAGGCGAATATAAACCGGGGAATACGTTTAAGGTCGAGACCAAACGGGCTTACAAACAGTTTGAATTAGATACGAATGCGATGAACGCTGAAATCGGCGGCCATATTTTGAAAAACACGGATGGATTAACCGTCGATGTGAAACATCCCGATATTCCGCTTCGGATTGAAATCAGGGAGGAAGCGACGTTCCTGACCATTCGTAACGAAAAAGGCGCCGGAGGCCTTCCTGTCGGTTCCGCGGGTAAAGCGATGCTGATGCTTTCCGGCGGTTTTGACAGTCCGGTCGCCGGTTTTTACGCGATGAAACGGGGATTATCAGTTGAAGCCGTACATTTCTTCAGTCCGCCGTATACGAGCGAACGGGCAAAGCAGAAAGTCATGGATCTCGCGGGATGCCTCGCGAAGTTCGGCGGCAGTATGACAATTCATATCGTGCCGTTTACAAAGACGCAGGAACTCATCCAAAAACAAATCCCGGAGAACTATACGATGACGGCGACGCGGCGTCTTATGCTGCAAATCGCGGACAGAATCAGAGAAGAACGGAAAGCGCTCGCGATCATTACGGGAGAAAGCCTCGGGCAGGTAGCGAGCCAGACGCTTGAAAGCATGTATGCGATCAATGCGGTGACGGCAACGCCGATTTTACGCCCTTTAATCGGAATGGACAAAACAGAAATCATCGAGAAATCAAAAGAAATCGGCACTTATGAAACAAGCATTCAGCCGTTTGAGGACTGCTGCACCATCTTTACGCCGCCAAGTCCGAAAACACGCCCGAAAAAAGAAAAAATCGAGCACTTCGAAAGCTTCGTTGATTTTGAACCGCTGATTGCAGAGGCCGCTGCCGGCATCGAAACCATCACTGTTTACTCGGAGCAGGAAGCTCACGATAAGTTTGCCGGCCTGTTTTAAAACTGTATACAATTACCAAAGTTTTTTTGAATGAAGACATGTGTTTTATCACATTCTATACTCACAAGGAGGTGATACACATGTCACAACAATCAAACAGCGGAAACAGCAACCAGCTTTTAGTGCCAGGCGCTGCTCAAGCTATCGACCAAATGAAGTATGAAATCGCTTCTGAATTCGGTGTAAACCTTGGACCGGAAACAACTTCTCGCGCCAACGGTTCTGTCGGTGGAGAAATCACAAAACGTCTTGTCTCTTTTGCTCAGCAAAGCATGGGCGGAAGCAGCCAGCAGCAGTTTTAATCACAACTTCACATAATGGCTAAGAGAGCGGGGAATTCCCCGCTCTTTTTTCATGAGTATAGATAGAAGGCGGGAAGCAATTTATGCATATTTTTATTGTAATGGCCTATGTTTATGTATAATGGGGAAAGAAAGTGAGGAGTTGTTCGTGTTAAAACGAGAAGATTTAATCGCCCCAAAGAACTATAACCTTGTAAATGAAATCGAAAAGTTCAGCCGTTCCAAAGAGAAGAACGCGCTTATTTGGGAAGATCAAACAGGCGGTAAGAAAGTCTGGACGTATGAAAAATTGATGGAAGAAACGAATAAAATCGGAGCCCGCCTGAAAGGTCTCGGATTTGAAAAAGGCGATAAGCTGATTGTCATGGTTCCGAGAGTGCTTGAAGCGTATGCCGTTTATTTAGCGATCTTAAAAGCGGGGATGGTCGTCATTCCTTGCTCGGAAATGCTGCGCGCCAAAGACCTTGAATACCGGATCAAACACGCCGAAGTGAAAGGCGCTATCGTTTATCCTTCATTTATAAACGCGTTTGACGAGGTGAATACCGAGCAGCTGGTGACATTGTCAATCGGTGAAAATAATGTCGGCTGGAAAAACCTCCTAACGATTGAAGCGGACGGAGACAGTTTTCAAACAGCTGATACAACAAGAGAAGACATGGCGTTTTTGTCCTATACTTCAGGCACGACCGGCCAGCCTAAAGGCGTTGTACATACACACGGCTGGGCCTTTGCCCATTTAAAAACATCAGCCGGTGCATGGCTGGATATTTCTGAAGACGATACAGTGTGGGCCACCGCGGCGCCCGGCTGGCAGAAATGGGTGTGGAGCCCGCTGCTCGCAATTCTGGGAAGCGGCGCGACAGGAGTCATTTATCACGGCAGATTCAACGCCAAGACGTATTTAGAGCTGCTGGAGCGCCATCAAGTAAATGTCTTCTGCTGTACCCCGACGGAATACCGCCTGATGGCAAAAGTGGAGGAGTTGGACAAATATGATCTTTCTGCCCTTCACAGCGCAGTTTCTGCGGGTGAGCCATTAAACCGGGAAGTCATTGACGTATTCCGGAAGCATTTCGGCATTAAAGTGAGGGACGGATACGGCCAAACGGAGAGCACCCTGTTAGTCGGCGTCCTGAAGGACATGGATATTAAGCCGGGAAGCATGGGCAAACCGACCCCTGGAAATCAAGTGGAGATTATAAACGATAAAGGCGAAATATGCGAAACTGGCGAAACGGGCGATATCGCCGTGCATTTGAGCACACCGGCCTTATTCAAGGAATATTATAAAGATCCCGAAAGAACGAAAAAGCAGATTCGCGGAGATTATTTTCTTACAGGAGACCGAGCGAAAAAAGACGAAGACGGCTACTTTTGGTTTGAGAGCCGCAATGATGACATTATCGTCAGCTCCGGATATACAATCGGGCCTTTTGAAGTAGAGGACGCGCTCGTGAAGCATCCGGAAGTGAAAGAATGTGCCGTCGTGGCGAGCCCGGATGAAATCAGAGGTTCAATCGTAAAAGCTTATGTCGTTTTACAAGACGATGAAAAGCGCAGTGACGAACTTGTCAAAGAACTGCAAAACCACGTAAAAACGATTACGGCGCCTTACAAATATCCGAGAGAAATTGAGTTTGTCGAAAGCCTGCCGAAAACGGCGTCCGCAAAAATCAGACGTGTGGAGCTGAGACAGCGTGAAGAACGGCTGAAGGCTGATAAAAAAGCATAATACAGGATAAAGGGTGAGCGGGGATGAAAGCGATTTGGCACGGCGGCACCATCTATACAATGCTGGACAAGAATCATGTCACTGAAGCCGTTTATACCGAAGAAGGCGTCGTCAGGCAGACGGGCAGCTTCCGGGAGCTCCAAGGAACATACGGTGCGCCTGATACGGAGGAAATCGATTTACATGGAGCTGTGATGTTCCCGGGGTTTACGGACAGTCATATGCATTTAATCGGACACGGGGAAAAACAGCTTCGCCTCGATTTGTCGCAGCTGACGTCAAAAGAAGCGATACTGCGGGCCGCAAAAGAAGCAGAGTGTGAATTGGAAGATGGCGAATGGCTGATCGGCGAAGGCTGGGATGAAAATCTGTTTGAGCGGCCGGTTTACGTCACGAAGCATGACCTTGACCCGCTCTTTCCCGACCGCCCCGTCCTGCTG
Organism: Bacillus sp. JHAA; assembly: GCF_036961585.1. Lineage (NCBI taxonomy): Bacteria > Bacillati > Bacillota > Bacilli > Caryophanales > Bacillaceae > Bacillus > Bacillus sp. JHAA. Next base: position 124,797 of record NZ_JBAMDE010000002.1, read on the forward strand.
AAGCGGGTATGCCGGCACGCCGCCGCGGTTAATTCAGCCGCATTGCGCGCGGCGGGAATTACAACCGAAACACCTGATCCAAACGGCGGGATTATCGTCCGGGACGGCACCGGTCCGACAGGCCTCCTGCTGGATAAAGCCCAAGAGCTTGTGACACAGGCCCTGCCGCCCGTCTCACTTCACTATGTCAAACGCGCGCTTCAAACGGCGATTACGGACTGCTGGTCAAAAGGCCTGACCGGCGGGCATTCAGAAGATCTGGCATACTACGGAGACGCGTCCGTTCCCGTTGCCGCGTACGAGTCATTAACCGGCAGCGGCCTTTATCCTTTTCGCGCCCATCTGCTCGTACATCACGAAGCCGTCGACAGCTGGAGCGCTCTGGATAAATCGACCGGACCTTATCTGGAATACGGAGCGATGAAAATTTTTGCTGACGGCGCGCTCGGAGGCAGAACCGCTCTATTGAAAAAGGCTTACCATGATGATCCGTCTGTTTCCGGCGTTCAGGTGCATGATGACGAAACCCTTGCCGCTCTTGTTTATAAAGCGAGAGAGAAAGGGATGGAGATCGCCGTGCACGCGATTGGCGACCTTGCATTTGAAAAGGTGCTGGATGTTATCGAAAGATACCCGGCAAAGCCCGGACAGCTTGACCGGCTCATTCATGCGCAAGTATTAGATGACGGATTGATTGAAAGAGCCGCCCGGCTGCCGATCGGACTTGATCTTCAGCCGCATTTTGTGGCCAGTGATTTTCCGTGGGTGATTGACAGGCTCGGAGAAGAGCGGATGAAAACGGCTTTCGCCTGGAAAACACTGCTGTCAAAAGGGCTGCTGTGCGCCGGAGGTTCAGATGCCCCGATTGAGCCGGCCGATCCGCTTCTGGGCATTCAATCGGCTGTGCTCCGTACGAGCAAGCAGCACCCGGAAGGTCCGGCCTATTATGAAAAAGAGTGTCTGACCGTGTACGAAGCCATTCAGCTTTACACGGAGGGAAGCGCGGCCATCATCCATAAAGAACATAGCCGCGGACGGATCGCCCCCGGCTATGATGCCGACTTTACCGTACTCAGCGGTGATCCGTTCAGGACGGACCCGAAAAAGCTTCATGAATTGGAAGCGGTCAAAACCGTCGTCGGCGGCCGTATCGTATATGAAAAAGAGGACAGGCAGTGATGCCCGTCCTCTTTTTTTATGATAAAAATGATCGTTTTACTTTTTCCCAGAAAGAGTTGTCTTTCAGTTTCACCGTTTTGATTTTTTTATCGGATAGTCTAATCTCAACCTTTTTGACATTCCGCGTGCTGAGCGCTTCATTATCAAGCCCGATAATCGGATGCTCATTGCCGTCTTGCACCACCTGCAGTGTCAGCTTCCGGTCTGAGCTTAAAATAAACGAAGATCCGAGTGTACGGTATGTGTTGTTGTTCAACGATGCCAGTTCGGATACCTGCATGCAGGAAATCAAAGGATCAACAACGGCGCCTGAAACAGATTTATTGTAGGCGGTGCTGCCCGTCGGGGTGGAAATGATCATCCCGTCTCCTCTGAACGTCTCAAAATGAAGATCATCAATTAACACATCCATCACAAACGTTTTAATAATGCTTGAACGGATGGAAACCTCGTTTAAACAGTGAAAATGATTGCTGCCGTCCACCGTTACGTGAATGAGCGGGTATTTTCTGACCTCAAGCTGTTCCGCGGTCATGCTGGCCGCCATTTTTTCAGGCTCATCGCTGTGAAAATCACAGTACAAATGGGCTTTCCCTTTTTTAGCGATGCCGACATACAGGCAGTCATCACGGAATCCGGTTTTTCTGACGGCTTGCAGAAATGAGCCGTCGCTGCCGATGCTGGCGATAATTCCGGCATCCTCCGGTTGAGCCGCAACTGTAAAACCGTGCGATTCAGCAAGCTGCTTCAAAGAGCTGACTTGTTCTTTTGTTTCGTTGTTTTGTTTGTGAAAAAAATAAACATTGCGGCGAAGATCGGTCATATCCCCATTCCCCTTTGCTGTCATATTTACGTTTTTCTCCCAGCAGGTATTGTGTTAAAATACCTGTGGCAATAGTGTAACATGTTTCCTGTTTATCCGTTAAGGGAAAGCGCTTCATGAAAAAAATGAATCTTTTTTTACGGGGGAACGTACGAATATTGACAGAAAAGGAGGAGAACAAATGAATGCAAAAAGATGGATTGCGCTCGTCATCGCGCTCGGCATTTTCGGCGTATCAGTCATTGCAAGTGTGACCGTCGGGGTGCTGAAGAATATCGGAGATACAGGGTCTGACTTTGCATCACTGACAGATGACACAGAGGAAGTGACGCTGGATAAGGGCAGCCCCGGCAGTAAAATCGCCGTGCTTGAAGTGGACGGCACGATTGAGGATAACGGCGGGTCCGCTGGCCTGCTCAGCTCAGGCGGATATGATCACAGATCATTTTTAAAACAGGTTGAGCGTGCGAAAGAAGACAAAAGCGTCAAAGGAATTGTGCTGAAAATCAATTCCCCTGGCGGAGGCGTGTACGAAAGCGCGGAAATACATAAAAAACTGGAAGAACTAAAGAAAGAAACGAAGAAACCGATTTATGTATCCATGGGTTCCATGGCGGCATCGGGAGGCTACTATATTTCAACGGCCGCCGATAAAATCTATGCTTCACCGGAAACGCTCACGGGTTCACTGGGCGTCATCATGGAAAGCGTCAATTATTCCAAGCTCGCCGATGAACTCGGCATCAAGTTTGAAACCATTAAAAGCGGCGCGCATAAAGACATCATGTCCCCGACCCGCGACATGACGAAGGAAGAAAGAAAGATCATGCAGACAATGGTCAACGATTCTTATGAAGGATTTGTCAATGTCATTTCAAAAGGCCGGCACATGTCAAAAGCGGATGTGAAAAAAATTGCCGACGGCCGTGTTTACGACGGCAGACAAGCGAAAAAAATCGGCCTCGTTGATGAGCTCGGTTTTTACGATGACACGATCAGCGCGATGAAAAAGGACCATAAAAATATGAAAAACGCTTCAGTCATCACATACGAGGAAGGATTCGGATTAGGCTCGCTCTTTTCCATGAGCGCAGCGAAAATGTTTAAAAGCGAAATTGATTTTCTGAATATGAAAGAACTCATTTCGCAATCCGGTTCGCCGCGGATGATGTATCTCTATGCAAAGTAGGGGGGAAGAAAGAATGGACGCGACTTACGAAGGCTTTCACGGCAAAGAAGAGGAAGCCGAACAACAGAGGGCGCCCGAGCAGGCATATGCGGGCTTTTGGATCAGGTTTTGGGCGTTTCTTCTTGATTGGCTGGTGGTCTGGGGACTTAACCATCTCATCGTTTCACCGGTTTTCACGCTGATGAAGCTCCCGGCAACAAGCGGAATGTTTACAATCTCAGCTTATTCCGTCACAACCCTGATCGTCTACCTCGCCTATTTTGTGTTCATGACGAAATGGTTTCATCAGACACTCGGCAAGATGGTCTTCGGGTTAAAGGTCACTTCTTTGACGCCCGGAAAGCCGCTGACTTGGAGCACCGTCATTTTCAGAGAAGCGGTGGGGCGTTATATCGATAAAATCTGGATTCTCTATATCGTCATTGCGTTTACGCCCAAAAAGCAGGGCATTCATGATCTGATCGCCGACACAACGGTGATTCACGAAGCGCTGTACCGCAAATAAAAGCAGTAAACCCGGAATAAACGTCCGGGTTTATTTTTTTTGGTTTTGGCGATAATGCTGCTAAGGAAGTGAAGCTTATGGGATATGCCGCAGCAGCTGTTATTCTCATTCTCATTTTGGCCTGGCTGCTCATGAGGATGAAAATCCACCTGACTTTCGAATATCTTCACGATAAAGATAACGACAAACTGACGTTTAAAATCTCGGCCTTATACGGGCTGATCCGTATTAAAAAAACGCTGCCCGTCATTAAAGTAAACAGCGAAGACGCGTCAATTGATGTCAAACAGGACACAAAATCAGAAATGAAAGGTCAGAAAAAAGAGAAGAAAAAAATCACATATGAAGATGTCAAACAGAGCATTCACAGAATAGAAATGATTCTGCACCAAGTCTTTCAGATGCGCCAAATCGCCGCTTCATTTCTTGCGGGAGTCCGTGTTACGAAGTTCGAATGGGTGACGGTTATCGGAATAAAGGACGCCGCCGTTACGGGAATCGCCGCCGGCGGATTGTGGGCCGTAAAGGGAGGACTTACGGCGATGCTGTATGATCATCTGCGTTTCATACATGAACCGGTGTGCGAAGTCATTCCGTCTTTTCAAGTGCCTGCATCCAAGACGCATTTGCAGTGTATATTCTTTTTTCGTTTTGGACATCTTATAGGTGCAGCTTTCAAATTGCTCAAATACGGGCGGAACGGACTTTCTATCATACGAAAGAAACAGCCGGTTCCGGTTGCTTCAAAGAATGATTCATCAGTTTAAGGAGGAGCGCATATGGCAGACCATCCCATTCAAGGTTTAATGAAAACCGCTATGGAAAATTTAAAAGAAATGATTGACGTGAATACAATCATCGGCGATCCTGTTGAAACGCCTGACGGCAGCGTAATCTTAACGGTTTCAAAGGTCGGCTTCGGATTTGCGGCGGGCGGAAGCGAGTTTGGAGGAAAGCCGGCTGAAAAAAGAACCGATGATGATGAAAGAAAAGAGCAGAAGCTCCCGTTCGGCGGCGGAAGCGGCGGCGGAGTATCCATTACGCCGATTGCGTTTCTGATTGTCGGAACAAACGGCGTGCGTATGCTTCATTTAGACGAAAACACCCATCTGATTGATAAACTGTTAGACTCCGCGCCTCAAACGATTGAACGCATCCAGCATATGTTTAAAAAGAATGAAAAAGGCCGGAACCAAAAAAGAACGGATATCGATTTATAACAGAAAAGTTAACTGCCGCCCGCAGTTAGCTTTTTTTACGATGCGGCATAACCTTTGCAGTTTGCATAAAACTCGACTATGATAGAGCTATACATAGATAAAGGGAGGAATCAGAATGGCTGAAATTACATTTAAAGGCGGAGCCGTGACGCTGATCGGACAAGAAGTGAAACCGGGGGACCAAGCTCCTGACTTCACGGTTTTGACAAACGGATTAGAAGAGAAGACATTAGCAGATATGAAAGGGAAAGTAACGATCATATCCGTTATTCCTTCCATTGACACAGGCGTATGTGACGCGCAGACACGCCGCTTCAACGAAGAAGCCGCAAAACTCGGTGATGTGAACGTTTATACAATCAGCGCCGACCTTCCGTTTGCACAAGCGCGCTGGTGCGGAGCGAACGGAATTGATAAAGTTGAAACATTATCGGATCATAAAGAGATGTCATTTGGTGAAGCATTCGGTGTTCACATCAAAGAACTTCGTCTTTTAGCGCGTTCCGTATTTGTCCTTGATCAGGACGGAAAAGTCGTTTACGCGGAATACGTAAGTGAAGCGACAAACCACCCGAATTATGAAAAGCCTATCGAAGCTGCAAAAGCGTTAATCAAGTAAAGAGAGAAAAAGAGCTCCGGGTGCTGCCGCGGAGCTCTTTTCATGGCAAGGAGGAAACAGCATGCAACACGACCATGTCGGTCAGATTTATGAACTTTTAGATGAAGCCGCCCAAGTGATAGCAGAAGGCCTTCAGATTTCTTATATTGAGGGGCTTGCGGAAGCGGGAGAAATGTATTTTCTTGAAAAGGCCGACCAGCTTCCGCTTCAGGAAAAGCAAACCGGCGAGCTTAAAAGCCTGCTCGCGAAAGCAGACTTCAGAAAATGGGAGCATGAATGGATCCGCAAGGCGTTCCAGCTCGCCATTTTAAAAGGGCTGAAAGATAAGTCCCATCCGAACAGACAGATGACGCCTGATACGATCGGCATTTTCATCAGTTACCTCGTGAATAAATTTACGGGCGGCCGAAAAGGCCTGACATTGCTGGACCCCGCCTGCGGCACCGGAAATCTTCTGCTGACCGCGGCAAACCAGCTTTCTGACAAAGCGGCAAAAAGCTTCGGCATTGAAATCGACGATGTCCTTCTGAAGATCGCTTATGCTCAGGCGAATCTGCAGGAAAAAGAAATGGAGCTGTTCTGCCAGGACAGTCTTCAGCCGTTATTTATCGAGCCGGCCGATGCGGTCATCTGCGATTTGCCGGTCGGCTACTATCCGAATGACGAAGGCGCTGAAGCGTTTGAGCTGAAAGCGGATGAAGGCCACTCTTTTGCTCACCACTTATTTATTGAGCAGAGCGTCAAACATACAAAACCGGGCGGATACTTATTTTTTATGATTCCGAACCATCTGTTTGACAGCGCGCAAAGCGATAAACTGAAGCGGTTTTTTGCGGAAAAAGTGTATATCAACGCCCTTCTTCAGCTGCCGGCTACTATGTTTAAAGACGAAGCGCAGGCAAAGAGCATTTTAATCTTGCAGAAAAAAGGCGAAGACGCAAAGCCGCCGAAACAAGCGCTTTTGGCGAATCTTCCTTCTTTTGCGAACCAGCAGGCGATGCGGGAGATGATGGCAAAATTGGATCAATGGATTCAAAAAGAAAAATAATGGCGAAAAAGCAGTGTGAGATGCAAAATCCCGCGCTGCTTTTGCTTTTTAAAATGAATGGGAATCAGGACGATAACACAAATTAAGGAAAGAAAATAACATTCCGTAAGACCGTGCCGTCCATTTGGCACAAATGAAATTTATCAGAAAATATCGACTTCATATTGTAAGCGGTACCAATGTGGATGTTGACTTGAAATGCTGAGTTGACAATGTTTAAATGGAAAAGTCAGATATTTTTTAGACTGCAATTATGGTCTGGGAAAAAAGAACGAACAAACGAAGAAGAATTTTGATAGGAGCGTCATTTATGTCTAAAATTATTGCAATTAACGCAGGAAGCTCATCTTTAAAATTTCAGTTATTCGAAATGCCTTCAGAAAAGGTGCTAACAAAAGGTTTAGTAGAACGGATCGGTATCGCCGACAGCGTTTTCACAATCTCTGTTAACGGCGAAAAAAATACAGAAGTGACAGATATTCCGGATCATGCGGTTGCGGTGAAGATGCTGCTTCACAAGCTGACTGAATTCGGTATTATAAAGGATCTAAATGAAATTGACGGAATCGGCCACCGTGTGGTTCACGGAGGAGAAAAATTCAGCGATTCTGTTTTGCTTACGGATGAAACAATCCGTGAGATTGAAGAGATTTCAGAACTAGCGCCGCTTCACAACCCGGCTAACATCGTCGGCATTAAAGCCTTTAAAGAAGTGCTTCCGAATGTGCCTGCGGTTGCAGTGTTTGATACGGCGTTCCACCAAACGATGCCTGAACAATCCTACCTGTACAGCCTACCGTACGAATACTACGAGAAATACGGCATTCGCAAATACGGTTTCCACGGTACATCTCATAAATACGTGACACAGCGCGCAGCTGAGCTTCTCGGCCGCCCGCTTGAAGATTTGCGTCTGATTTCCTGCCACCTTGGTAACGGCGCAAGTATCGCGGCCGTAGAAGGCGGAAAATCCATTGATACGTCAATGGGCTTCACACCGCTTGCGGGTGTTGCGATGGGAACACGTTCAGGAAACATCGACCCTGCATTGATTCCGTACATTATGGAAAAAACGGATCAGACGGCAGATGAAGTATTAAATACGTTAAATAAAAAGAGCGGACTGCTTGGCGTATCCGGTTTCTCCAGCGACCTTCGCGATATCGTAGAAGCTTCAAAAGAAGGAAACGAAAGAGCGGAAACGGCTCTTGAAGTGTTTGCAAGCAGAATCCATAAATACATCGGTTCTTACGCTGCGAGAATGAGCGGCGTTGACGCGATTATTTTCACTGCGGGTATCGGTGAAAACAGCGTTGAAGTCAGAGAACGCGTGCTTCGCGGCTTAGAATTCATGGGTGTATATTGGGATCCTGCGCTGAACAACGTGCGCGGCGAGGAAGCGTTTATCAGCTACCCTCACTCTCCTGTCAAAGTCATGATCATTCCGACTGACGAAGAGGTCATGATCGCACGCGACGTTGTCCGCCTTGCACAGTAATGATCAAAAAAAGCACATCCTTTTAGGGTGTGCTTTTTTATTGAATGCCCCAGAATCAAACGTTACGATATGTTTATTACATAAACGATGAGGTGAAGCAATGAGTGTGCATGAACATAAACAAGAAGCCCCGTCAGCCGTGCGCTGCAAGGTGATTACAGTCAGCGACACGAGAACGAAAGAAACCGACAAGAGCGGGCGCGTCATGATGGACTTCCTCAGGGAAGCGGGATTTGAAACGGTCGCTTATGACATTGTTAAAGATGAAAAAGATGAATTGCAGAAAGCCGTTTTATCCGGCTGTATGGATGAATATACAGATGCGGTGCTGTTAAACGGAGGGACGGGCATTGCCGAAAGGGATGTCACAATTGAAGCGGTCACGCCGCTGTTTTCAAAAGAACTCCCGGGATTCGGCGAGCTGTTCCGCATGCTGAGCTATACGGAGGACATCGGTTCCGCCGCCATTTTGTCCAGAGCGGCAGCGGGTGTGATCCAAAATACCGCAGTCTTCTGCACGCCCGGCTCCTCAGGCGCCGTAAAGCTTGCAATGAGTAAACTGATTATTCCTGAACTGCCCCATGTGCTCCGGGAAATCCGAAAAGATTTATAAATGTATAAAAAGGCTCTGCTCCGCTCAAAAAATTGGGTGGGGTTTTTTTTATAAAAGGCTTGAAAAAACAGAATTTACTTGTTACAGTGTATACATACAAAATGCATTTTTATTAATTAAAACTAATTTTTATACAAAAGGGAGCTTTTAACATGGCAGAACAAAAAAAGGTTGTATTGGCATACTCAGGAGGTCTTGATACTTCTGTAGCGATAAAATGGCTGCAAGAACAGGGATACGATGTTGTTGCCTGCTGTTTAGACGTAGGGGAAGGAAAGGATTTGGCATTCGTTCAGCAAAAAGCGCTGGAAGTAGGCGCCGTAAATTCCTATGTGATTGATGCGAAGGAAGAATTCGCCCGGGAGTACGCGCTCATTTCTATGCAGGCCCATACAATGTATGAAGGCAAGTATCCGCTCGTATCTGCACTATCCCGTCCGTTAATCGCGAAAAAACTCGTTGAAGTCGCGGAAAAGGAAAACGCGGTGGCTGTAGCGCACGGCTGCACGGGAAAAGGCAACGATCAGGTGCGTTTCGAAGTATCCATTAAATCATTAAATCCTGATCTGGAGGTCATTGCTCCGGTCCGTGAGTGGCAATGGTCGCGTGAAGAAGAAATTGAATATGCCGCAAGCCGCGGCATACCGATTCCGATCAATCTTGACAGCCCGTATTCCATCGACCAGAACCTATGGGGACGCGCCAATGAATGCGGTATATTAGAAGACCCGTGGGCGGCGCCGCCTGAAGGGGCATATGACCTGACAGCATCTCTTGAAAACACGCCGGACGTTCCGGAAATCATCGAAATCGCATTTGAAGCCGGTGTTCCGGTTTCAATCGACGGCGTAACCTACCCGCTCGCTGATTTAATTCTCAAGCTGAACGAGACTGCCGGAAAACACGGCATCGGCCGGATTGACCATGTGGAAAACCGCCTGGTCGGCATTAAGTCCCGTGAAGTTTATGAGTGCCCGGGCGCCATGACTTTGATTACGGCTCACAAAGAGCTTGAGGATCTGACTTTAGTGAAAGAAGTGGCCCATTTCAAACCGGCAATTGAACAAAAACTGTCTGAAATCATCTATAACGGTTTATGGTTCTCGCCGTTAAAAGACGCGCTGCTTGCATTCTTGAAAGAAACCCAAAAACACGTCACCGGCGTCGTGCGCGTCAAGCTGTTTAAAGGCCACGCCATTGTAGAAGGACGTAAGTCGGAATATTCACTCTACGACGAAAAACTTGCGACATATACAAAAGACGATGCTTTTGACCATCACGCGGCAATCGGTTTCATTGAGCTTTGGGGGCTGCCGACGAAAGTAAACAGCATTGTGAAAAAGAAGGAGCAGATTGAAGCATGAAGAAGCTTTGGGGAGGCCGTTTTCAAAAAACACCGGAAAAGTGGGTCGATGAGTTCGGCGCATCCATCACATTCGACCAAAACTTAGTCAAAGAGGATATTACAGGGTCTCTCGCTCATGCGGCAATGCTGAAAAAATGCGGCATTCTGACGGAAGAAGAAGAAGGCGCCATCCGACAGGGGCTGCAGACCCTCCTGCAAAAAGCAGAGGAAGGAACGCTTGAATTCTCTGTTGATTATGAAGATATCCATTTGAATATTGAAAAAATGCTGATCGAAGAAATCGGACCGCTAGGCGGCAAGCTCCATACCGGCAGAAGCCGGAATGACCAGGTGGCGACCGACATGCATTTGTATTTGAAAGATCATGTCTCACATATCATCGTGCTGATTGAACATTTCCAAAAAGCGCTGATCGAAAAAGCGGAGGCCAATGTCGAGACCATTCTGCCGGGGTACACCCATTTGCAGCGGGCTCAGCCGATTTCTTTCGCCCACCATCTGCTTGCTTATTTTTGGATGCTTGAACGGGATAAAGAGCGTTTTCGCGATGCTATGAAGCGGATTAACATATCGCCGCTCGGATGCGGGGCGCTTGCCGGAACCACGTTTCCGATAGACCGTAACTATTCGGCGGAGCTGCTCGGTTTTGACTCCATTTATGAGAACAGTCTTGACGGAGTCAGTGACAGAGATTTTATTCTCGAGTTTTTAAGCGGCAGCAGCATGCTGATGATGCACCTTTCGCGTTTATCAGAAGAAATCATTCTATGGTGCTCGCAGGAATTCAGATTCATTGAACTGGATGATACGTATGCGACGGGAAGCAGCATGATGCCGCAGAAGAAAAACCCCGACATGGCGGAGCTGATCCGCGGTAAAACCGGACGCGTATACGGTGATATGATGGGGCTTTTCACGATTATGAAAGGGCTCCCGCTCGCTTACAACAAAGACCTGCAGGAAGATAAAGAAGGCATGTTTGACACGGTGAAAACCGTTGAAGGAAGCCTTCAGATTTTCACGGGCATGATTGAAACGATGAAAGTAAACAAAGACATCATGAAACAAGCGACAAAACAAGATTTTTCAAACGCGACGGAACTTGCCGATTATTTAGCTAAAAAAGGCATGCCGTTCAGAGAAGCGCATGAAGTGGTCGGCAAGCTTGTGTACAGCTGCATTGAAAAAGGAATCTATTTAAGTGATATGGCATTTGAAGAATTCCTTCAAGCCAGCAGTCTCTTTGAAGAAGACATCTATACCGTGCTCGATCCGCATCATGCGGTTGAAAAAAGAATGAGCGCCGGCGGAACGGGTTTTCAGCAGGTAGAACAGGCGCTCGTAAAAGCAAAAGCCTGCGCCGGCATTTAATTTGCTGAAATTTCCTTCATATTTTCCCGTCATATCAGACACCCTACATCTATAAAGATGGGAGGTAGAAGGAATGCGCAAAGAACAAGACCGTTACATCTATGATGAAAAAGAAAGTGAAGAAACGGCCAGGCTCATCTCAGAGGCATACGAAAGCGGTTATGTCGGCATGGAGGAAGCCTCTGCTCCTTCAGAAAATTAAGCTGTCTGTAAAGACGGCTTTTTTTTCGTGCGGACGAAGTGCAAAAAAGTGATATTGCCGTTTGTTTATAGTAAAGTAGAGGGAGAAACGTCTTGATTTTATTGAAGCGGCAACGTTGCCTGGGGAGGGTATTCAATGTGCGACATGCTCTAATCACTGCCGGTACAAAGGGATTGGGCCGAAAAGTGACTGAAATGCTTCTGGAAAAAGGCTTTTCTGTCACAGTGAATTACAGACAAGACGAAGAAGCGGTCGCCTGTCTGAAGGCGGATTATCCCGGGTGCCATGACAGATTGCAATTCGTTAAGGGCGATGTAACCCGGAAAGAAGATCTCAAGCGGATCGCCGATGCAGCCCTTCAGCGGTTTGGAAGGATTGACATACTGATTAACAATGCCGGACCGTACATATTTGAGCGCAAAAAGCTTGCCGATTACTCCGATGACGAATGGTATGACATGCTTGAAGGGAATTTAAGCGCCGTTTTCCATCTGTTTAAAGCGGTTATCCCGGTCATGAGACAGCAGCGGTTCGGCCGGATTATTACATACGGTTTTCAAGGAGCGGACCATGCCCCCGGCTGGCTTCACCGTTCCGCTTTCGGAGCGGCTAAAGTCGGGTTGGCTTCGTTAACGAAAACCATTGCGATTGAAGAAGCTGAATCAGGCATTACGGCCAATATGGTCTGCCCGGGTGATATTGTAGGAGATATGAAAGAAGCGTCTATAGAGGAAGCAAGACGGAAAATCGGCAAAGAAAAGACGCCGATCGGCAGGTCCGGAACCGGAGAGGACATTGCGAGAATCATCGCCTTTTTATGTGAAGATGATTCCGATCTTGTAACCGGAACGATCATTGAAGCAACAGGCGGGCTGAATGTGATTAACAGGCATCAATCCCTGTAAGTTTTTTCGTTTGTCAAAAAGGGAACTTGATAAATATTAATTTTTTATGAGGTGAAAACGATGAAAGTGACTTATCACGGACATTCTGTCATTCAAGTGGAAACGAAAACCCATAACATTATTTTTGATCCGTTTCTGACCGGAAACAGTCTGACAAATTTGAAACCGGAAGAAGTGAAAGCGGATGTCATCCTGCTTACTCACGGACACAATGACCATGTCGGAGATACAGAGCAGATCGCTAAACAAAACGATGCGCTCGTTATTGCGCCGAATGAGCTGGCCGTTTATCTCGGCTTTAAAGGTTTAAAGGTCCACCCGATGCATATCGGAGGGGCGCGCCAATTTGATTTCGGTAAAGTGAAACTGACACAGGCATTCCACGGATCGGCGGTCACTGATGAAGAAAACAAAACCATTACGTACACGGGGATGCCGGCCGGGATTTTATTGACGATTGACGGCAAAACGATTTTCCACGCCGGGGACACGGCGCTGTTCTCTGATATGAAACTGATCGGGGAACTGAATCACATTGACCTGGCGTTTCTGCCGATCGGTGATAACTTCACCATGGGCCCTGAAGATGCGAAACTCGCGGCTGAATGGCTGAGAGCGAAACAGGTCGTTCCCGTTCATTACAATACATTTCCTGTCATTGAACAGGACCCTGACGCTTTCGCCGAAAGTCTGCCCGGAGGCGTCGGCAAAGTCATGGCGGTCGGCGAGACCATTGAGCTTGCCTGACATATGTGTCAAAGACCTTCTGAATCAAGCATTCAGAAGGTCTTTTTGTGATGCCGCCTTTTTTCGGGCGTCTCATTGCGAATGAATCCCTCGTACCCTTATAATAAAAGCAGAAGACTGTCCTTAGAGGTGAAACGCTTGGCAACAAAGCATGAACAAATCATATCATACATAGATTCGCTTCCTGTCGGTGAAAAAATTTCGGTCAGAAGAATTGCGAAAGAAATGAAAGTCAGTGAAGGAACGGCTTACAGAGCCATTAAGGAAGCCGAAAACAAAGGATTCGTTTCCACTATTGAACGTGTGGGGACCATCCGGATTGAACAGAAGAAAAAAGAAAATATTGAAAAGCTGACATACGCCGAGGTCGTCAATGTGATAGACGGCCAGGTGCTCGGCGGAAAAGCCGGTCTGCATAAAACGTTGAATAAGTTTGTGATCGGCGCGATGGAGCTTGACGCGATGATGCGTTATACGGCGGCGGGGAACCTGTTAATCGTCGGGAACCGAATCAACGCCCACCGTCAGGCGCTTGAAGCGGGCGCGGCTGTTTTGGTAACAGGAGGGTTTAATACCGACGACAGCATTATCGAGCTGGCCGATATGCTTGAGCTTCCGATTCTCTCCACGAGCTACGATACCTTTACGGTAGCCGCGATGATCAACCGGGCGATCTATGATCAGCTCATAAAAAAAGAGATTGTGCTCGTGGAAGACATTTTGACGCCCGCAGATCGGACAGTGACGCTGTCCCCTAAGGATAAGCTGGAGAAATGGTACGAAAAAAACTATGAAACCGGACACGGCCGCTTCCCGGTTATCGATCAGCAGATGAAAATCCACGGAATCCTCACATCGAAAGATATCGCGGGGCATGACCGGTCAGTTCCGATTGAAAAAGTAATGACCAAAAACCCTGTCACGGTGATCGGGAAAACATCTGTCGCCTCAGCGGCTCAAATGATGGTTTGGGAAGGAATTGAAGTGCTTCCGGTGACAGACGGGCATCACAAATTGATCGGAATGATCAGCCGCCAGGATGTCTTAAAAGCGCTTCAAATGGTTCAAAAGCAGCCTCAGGTCGGGGAAAAGCTGGATGATATTGTTTCAAGGGGATTTAAAGAAGACGAAGATGACAAAACGCCGGCCGTTTATCAATATGAAGTCACGCCGCAAATGACCAATCAGCTCGGCACGATTTCTTACGGGGTGTTTACGACGATTTTAACCCAGGCCGCCAGCCGATTTTTACGCTCCCGCAAACGCGGCGAGCTGGTCATTGAAAGCATTACGATTTTCTTCCTGAAGCCCGTACAGATGGAGTCGGTCATTGAAGTGAAACCGCGCATTTTAGAGGCGGGCCGGAAATTCGGGAAAATGGAAGTGGAAGTGTCAAGCCAAAGCGGCATCGTTTCAAAAGCGATGCTCATGGTGCAGCTGATGGAGAGAAGTTAAGGGACGCACCCGGGTCCCTTGGCATTCATTATGCGTGGTCCCTCTCCGCTTCCTTTGCATGGATGGGCTCATAATGCTTATAGGCTCTATACCCGGCCCATGCGCTGCCTGCTCCGATTAAAATGAAGACGCCGCCGATGACCAGAGTCAGGACGGAGTGAAACAGAATCATTTGGTTTACTCCGTACAAAAACACCAGCGCGCCTAATGCCATACTTGATTTAGCCGAAAAACATTCTTTCTCCAGCGCCCGTTTCGTCTGGATTCCTTTTACTTTGTAATACACGTAAAAGCAGGCAGAAAGCCCGATGAGAAAAACAAAAACCAGCATAAATGAAATCCTCCATTATATGAGTTTGCAAAACCGTTTATACCGTTGCTGAAAGATTTTCCTTTTCCATGGATAAAGAGTATGATTAAATGAATAAAAACGAAAAGGAGAAAGCGATGAAATCCGAACTGATCAGAACCATATCATTATATGACACCATTATCTTACATAGACATGTGAGGCCTGACCCGGACGCCTACGGTTCACAGTGCGGCCTTACGGAAATCCTGCGGGAAACGTATCCCGAAAAAAATATTTTTGCCGTCGGACAGCCTGAGCCGTCCTTGTCTTTTTTATATTCCCTCGATGAGGTGGATGACGAAACCTATAAAGATGCTCTTGTCATCGTGTGCGACACCGCAAACCAAGGCAGGGTCGACGATCAGCGCTACCATTCCGGCGCAAAGCTCATGAAAATAGACCACCATCCAAATGAAGATCCGTATGGCGATCTGTTATGGGTCGATACGAATGCAAGCTCCGTAAGCGAAATGATCTATGAGCTGTACCTGGAAGGAAAACAGCACGGCTGGAAACTGAATACGAAAGCAGCTGAGTTGATCTACGCGGGTATCGTCGGTGATACGGGGCGCTTCTTATTCCCGAACACCACAAAAAAGACATTAAAATACGCGGGAGAGCTCATTGAGTTCCCATTTTCATCGTCAGAGCTGTTCAATCAATTGTATGAAACAAAATTAAATGTGGTGAAGCTTAACGGCTTTATTTATCAAAATGTGTCACTGTCTGAAAACGGCGTCGCTTCCGTGTTCATTAAAAAAGACATTTTGGAGACATATGGAACCACCGCTTCTGAAGCGTCGCAGCTTGTCGGAACACTCGGAAATATTTCGGGTATCCGCGCTTGGGTGTTTTTCGTAGAAGAAGACGATCAAATCAGAGTCCGGTTCCGTTCAAAAGGTCCGGTCATCAACGGAATTGCCCGGAAATACAATGGCGGCGGACATCCGCTTGCGGCCGGCGCATCCATCTTCAGCTGGGATGAAACCGATCAGATTCTTGCTGATCTGGAAGAGGTATGTAACGAACACAAGTAGAGGGGAGACCCTCTTTCTTAGTGTTCATCTGTCACGGGGATGAACCAGCAGCCGAAATCAGTCAGGTCTTCGTAGACGCGGAGATTACAGATTTGGAGTTCTTTTTTTATGAGGGAAGCGAGTGTGTCTGTTTCTGCATATGCGGAATAGCCTTGTCTGATTCGGGCTGCATGATCTTTTGCCAAGCGTCGTTCACTAAAAACCTCCATTTTCCCTTCCTCCCTTCAGAATCATTGAAAATGTCTCATCTACAGTTTATAAAAAAGCGGAGAAAAAAGCGACAGATCTATGGAAAATTTTTAAAAATGACATAATTACGTCGCAAAAGAAATATGAATTTCGACAGACAATCTCGTATAAATCGTCAGTTCCTTTACTTCAGCTTTAAATTCCTTCTCATTTATGGTGTATATTTTGTTTTCGATCGTCCGTTTTAAAAGCTCCTTTGTTTTATACACGCTTTCAATATCTTTTGTGATGACTTCAGAAATGTTATCTTTCACTTGTTCCTCAAATTTCATCTTGTCAGGCTGGGCGATTCTGTATTTTTCCCCATTGATCAGCTTCACATCAACACTTTGGATGAGAAGTCTTTGCTTATTATCCTCATTTAATTTATGAAGATCCTTCTGATAGATGGAGATTTGGTTTTTTAAATCCCGCGCGTGCTCACGCTGCTTTTCAATTAACGTCACTTGTTCTTCCTGAAACGTTCCGTATGTAAACAGAAAGAACAGCCAGCTGACGATGGCTCCGCACATCATTCCCGCGAAAAAACGCTGCCATCCCGGTTTTTTATAATACTCGGGAATTCTCATGATGACATATTCTCCTGGGTCAGCCATGAAATAATCAGCCAGCCGGTCTGCGCGCCGCCCATTGCTGAAATAATTAAAAGAAGCTGTTTGAAAATGTCGCGCGTGTTGCCTTCAAACAGCCCCCGCTCGAAACTGTATACCGCGTCAAATGTTCCCCCGATCGCCGCGACAAGCGCCCAGATCTTCAGCCTGTTCGCCAATTTTGTGATCGCCGTCAGCGGAGGCTCGCCTGATAAATAAGCTCCGAGGCCGCCGATCAGCGCGCCGCCGAGCAACACACCGAGGGCGATAAAATAACTGCTGATGAAATTCGCCATAAATCCGGCTTCCTGATCCATATATACACCACCTCACTTTTCTATCATATTGAGCGAAACGGACAAGTATGATGATGAGTCAAAAAAGAACATTTGTTTCTTAAGAAAACCCGTCTTATAATGTAGAAAGGCAAAATGAACGTATGGGAAAGGAGTGGCGGCATTGTCTTTTGTTCACCTGCAAGTACATAGCGGCTACAGTCTGTTAAACAGCGCCGCTTCTGTAAAAGAGCTTGTTACACAAGCGAAGGAACTCGGATATTCATCATTGGCGCTGACGGACGAAAATGTGATGTACGGCGCCATTGAGTTTTATAAAGCATGCAAATCAAACGGAATTAAGCCGATTATCGGTCTGACGGCTTCTATATACACGGACGATACGGAGCTTGAAGCACATCCGCTCATTCTTTTAGCAGAGACAAACACCGGATATCAGAACCTGGTGAAAATCTCAAGTGCGCTGCAATCCATGGCAAAGGGCGGCATGAAGCGAAAATGGATGAAGAGCTATCATGAGGGGCTGATCGCCATTACGCCCGGTGAAAACGGCTACATTGAAAGCCTGCTTCAAGCCGGGAAGTTTGAAGAAGCAGTCCGGGCTGCCGAAGGATTCCGGGAGCTGTTCGGAGACGGCCGTTTTTATTTAGGGTACCAGCCGTTTAAAGGACATGAGACGTTATCAGAAGAGATTCTCCGCCTGTCAGCCGAGACGGAAATCGCTGTCTGCGCTGCGGGGGATGTCCGTTATATCAAGAAAGAAGATCAAGATGCGTACCGCTGTCTGTGCGCTATTAAAGCCGGAGAGAAGTGGGAGGATCAGAGCGGGAATCTGCCGGACTTATACTTGAGGGCGCCTGAAGAAATGGCAGAGCTTTACACGCGGCATCCGGAAGCGATTGAAGCAGCCGCGCGTATCGCCCGGCAATGCCGGGTCGATGTCAGCCTCGGACAGACACAGCTTCCGTCTTTTCCGGCGCCGGACGGCAAATCAGCCGATGACTATTTGGCGGAGATCTGTCATGAGGGGCTGCGCCTCCGTTTCGGTACTCCTGATGAGCGCGCTGTCCGCCGGCTTGAATACGAGCTGGACGTCATCAGGCGCATGAAATTCAGTGATTATTTTCTCATCGTATGGGACTTTATGAAGTACGCGCATGAAAAGGGCATTGTGACAGGCCCGGGAAGGGGGTCCGCGGCAGGATCGCTTGTCGCTTACTCCCTTTTCATTACCGACGTGGATCCGCTTAAACATTCTCTGCTGTTTGAGAGATTTCTTAATCCCGAGCGGATCAGCATGCCGGATATTGATATCGATTTCCCTGACACGAGAAGGGATGAGGTCATTCAGTATGTACAAAATAAGTACGGGGCCATGCACGTCGCCCAGATTATCACCTTCGGGACATTGGCCGCAAAGGCGGCGTTAAGGGATACCGGGAGAGTGTTCGGAATCAGCCCGAAAGAAGCCGACCAGCTTGCCCGCCTGATTCCGTCAAAACCGGGAATGACGCTTGATGAAGCGAGGCGGCAGTCCGCTCAGCTGAAGAGGAGGCTGTCCGAATCCGCCGTTCTTCATAAAGTGTTTCAGATCGCAAGGAAAATTGAAGGTCTTCCGCGGCACACGTCAACACACGCGGCGGGGGTCGTTCTCAGTAAAGAGCCGCTTTCGGAAGTTGTCCCTCTTCAAGAAGGGCATGACGGCGTGTATTTAACGCAGTATGCGATGGATCACTTGGAAGATCTCGGTCTTTTAAAAATGGACTTTTTAGGTTTGCGCAACCTTACGCTTATTGAATCCATTAAAACGATGATTGAAAAAGAGACGAATACGAAAATTGATTTTTCCGAGATTTCTTATCAGGATGAAAAAACGTTCTCACTATTGTCAAACGGTGATACGACGGGTATTTTCCAGCTGGAATCATCAGGAATGAGAAACGTGCTGAAGCGCCTGAAGCCGTCAAGACTGGAAGACATTGTCGCGGTTAACGCGCTTTACAGGCCGGGACCGATGGAAAATATTCCGTTATTTATCGACCGGAAGCACGGGCGGGCGCGTGTGGAAGTGCCGCACGAGGACGTACGAAATATTCTCAGTGACACTTACGGCGTCATCGTCTATCAAGAGCAGATAATGATGATCGCCTCGCGCATGGCAGGGTTTTCATTAGGTGAAGCGGATCTGCTCAGACGGGCTGTCAGCAAAAAGCAAAAGGACATTCTGGACAGAGAGCGAAGCCATTTTGTTGAAGGGTGCTTAAAAAAGGAGTATTCTGTAGTCACTGCAAACGAGGTCTACGATCTGATTGTAAAATTCGCTAACTACGGATTCAACAGAAGCCATGCTGTCGCATACAGCATGATCGGCTATCAGCTCGCCTATTTAAAAGCGCATTATCCGTTATATTTTATGTGCGGGCTGTTGACGAGCGTCATCGGCAATGAGGACAAAATATCGCAATATCTGCATGAAGCGAAGGGGAGCGGGATTCAAGTCCTTCCGCCGTCAATAAACAAAAGCGGTTTTCCGTTTGCGCCGGAAAACGGAGCCGTCAGATACAGTTTGCGGGCCGTTAAAAACGTAGGCGTCTCGGCAGTGAAAGATATTTATAAAGCAAGAACACATAAACCGTTCGAGGATCTTTTCGATTTCTGCTTTCGCGTACCCGCAAAAAGCGTGAATCGGAAAACCATCGAAGCCCTTATATTTTCTGGCGCCATGGACGAATTCAATCAAAATCGCGCCGCCTTGCTGGCCTCCGTTGATGTGGCTTTAGAGCACGCTGAACTTTTTCGTGCAGACGATGACCAAATGGGATTGTTTTTGGAAGAATCGTTCTCCATTAAGCCAAAATATGTAGAGGCTGAGGAATTTCCGCTCGTGGACAAGCTTCGGTTCGAAAAAGAAGCTCTCGGTGTTTATTTCTCAAGCCATCCTTTGTCTGCTTTCAGGGATCTCCTGAAAAAACGGGGGGCGCAAGCGATCACAGCAGCGCGGCAGATGCCGAAGGGGCAGCTGTCAATTGGCGCTTTGCTCGCGGGCATTAAAACGATTCGGACAAAGACAGGTCAGCATATGGCGTTTCTCACATTAAGCGATGAAACGGGAGAAATGGAAGCCGTCGTGTTTCCTGACCAATATAGAAGGCTGTCTCCGCTGTTAGAAGAAGGCGCGCTATTATTCGCCGCCGGAAAAATGGAAGAGCGTCAGGAGAAGACACAATTCATCATGTCATCTTGCTCTCTTCTTGAGCAGACGGAGGCAGACAGAGCGCCGTCTGTTTACATCAAAATCGAAGGCATCCGGCACAATCAGGAGTTTTTGGAAAAGATGAAGCGTATTTTACTGGAGCATAAAGGGGAAACCGGCGTTTATCTATATTATGAAAAAGACAAGCAGACGATCAGGCTGCCGGATACTTTTCATATTCAGGCGGACCATCAGGCGTTATACCGTTTAAAAGAGCTGCTGGGCCGCGAAAACGTCGTGTTAAAATAGTGGTAACAATAATCGTTTTGTTATACAATTGAAACAATTGTGCTATCTTATTTAAAGATTCTGAAATTTTTCACCTCCAGCGATTGTACCAGTCTATGCGGCAGAATATGTAACAAAGTACTTAAAAGGAGTGTTTAGAATGTCATTAAGAGAAGAAGCGTTACATTTACACAAAGTAAATCAAGGAAAGCTGGAATCAAAAGCAAAGGTAGAAGTCAGAAATGCAGATGACTTAAGCCTTGCCTACTCTCCCGGAGTAGCTGAGCCTTGTAAAGAGATTTATGACGATAAAAACAAAGTATATGATTATACAATGAAGGGGAACATGGTAGCAGTCGTAACAGACGGATCAGCCGTTCTCGGACTCGGTAATATCGGGCCTGAAGCTTCACTTCCGGTCATGGAAGGGAAAGCGGTGCTGTTCAAAAGTTTCGCGGGCGTGGATGCATTCCCGATCGCGCTTGACACAAACGATGTGGACAAAATCATTGACACTGTAAAGCTGCTTGCACCGACATTCGGCGGTGTCAACCTTGAAGATATTGCGGCGCCGAACTGCTTCATTATCGAAGAGCGCCTGAAAAAAGAA
This sequence comes from Bacillus sp. JHAA, assembly GCF_036961585.1. Lineage (NCBI taxonomy): Bacteria > Bacillati > Bacillota > Bacilli > Caryophanales > Bacillaceae > Bacillus > Bacillus sp. JHAA. The sequence goes on from NZ_JBAMDE010000002.1 coordinate 146,152, forward strand.
ACAAACATTCCGGTTTTCCACGATGATCAGCACGGCACTGCCATCGTAACCGTTGCCGGACTTGTAAACGCGCTGAAATTATCAGGTAAATCCATGTCATCCATTAAAGTTGTGGCAAACGGAGCGGGAGCGGCAGGCATCGCGATCATCAAGCTTCTTTACCATTTCGGCGTACGCAACATCGTAATGTGCGACTCTAAAGGGGCGATTTACGAAGGGCGTCCGGCCGGCATGAACGCAGTGAAAAACGAAGTGGCGAAGTTTACAAACCAAGACCGCAACGACGGTTCGCTTCAGGATGTCATTAAAGATGCAGACGTCTTTATCGGCGTATCAGTCGAAGGCGCGCTGACGAAAGAAATGGTGGAAAGCATGGCGAAAGATCCGATTATCTTCGCAATGGCCAACCCGAATCCGGAAATCATGCCTGAAGACGCGCGCGCAGCCGGCGCAAGCGTAATCGGAACAGGCCGTTCTGATTTCCCGAACCAGGTTAACAACGTTCTGGCATTCCCTGGAATTTTCCGCGGGGCGCTTGACGTTCGCGCGACTCACATCAACGAAGAAATGAAAATTGCTGCGGTTGAAGCGATTGCTTCCCTTGTTACAGAGGAAGAATTAAGCGCTGATTATGTCATCCCGGCTCCATTTGACAAACGTGTGGCTCCTGCCGTTGCGAAAGCTGTTGCGAAAGCAGCGATGGAAACGGGCGTCGCCAGAATTACGGTCGATCCTGAGGAAGTGGCTGAAAAAACAAGACAGCTCACGGTCATCGGCGAATAATAACACAAAAATGAAATGGCAGCGCGTTGGAAAAAAACAACGCGCTGCTGTTCAATATACGGACTGCTGGCATTTTTTTAAGGGCAGGTCTTAAAAAAATTTCAGCAGAATCCTTATTTCTTTTGAAAGCGCTGACAGATAAGGCTGAACAACGCTTTTTACGGTATGAAATCCGTCCGTTTCCGTCTGTTTTGAAGCAAAAAATGTCGAATGGAGGATGACACCGTTTGACAAAAAAAGTACAATAGTTTCGGTAAAGTTATTATTAAGTCTATCTAATCGGAAGACATGCAGTGAAGAGAACCCTTCACAAAAGGGAGGTAATCATTTGTTAAAGGATATATTCACAAAAAAGAAAAAATATGCTTCCGTGCCGTCTGAGCAGGCAAAACATGATGTTCCGGAAGGCATTATGACAAAGTGCCCCAAATGTAAAAAAATCATGCTCACAAAAGAGTTAGATAAAAACCTGCGCGTCTGCATGAACTGCGGGCACCATTTCCCGATGAATGCAAAGCAGCGCATTGAAAGCCTCCTGGATGAAGATTCATTCGAAGAATTCAACCAGGGAATGATATCTGAAAACCCGCTCGGTTTCCCGGAATACTTAGAAAAAATCGAAAAAGACCGTGAGAAAACATCGCTGAATGAAGCGGTGGTTACCGGAAAAGGAACCATCAGCGGATTCCCGGCCGTGATCGCGATCATGGATTCAACATTCCGAATGGGCAGCATGGGTTCGGTTGTCGGCGAAAAAATCACGCTTGCAATTGAAAAGGCAAAAGAGGAAAAAGTCCCGTTTATCATCTTTACCGCTTCCGGCGGCGCACGTATGCAGGAGGGGGTCTTAAGTCTTATGCAAATGGCAAAGACAAGCTCTGCATTAAAATTGTTCAGTGAGGAGCAGGGACTGATTATTTCTGTCATGACCCATCCGACGACAGGCGGCGTATCGGCCAGTTTCGCGTCTCTCGGTGATTATAATTTCGCTGAACCGGGCGCCTTGATCGGATTTGCCGGAAGACGTATTATTGAACAGACGATCGGGGAAAAACTGCCGGAAGATTTCCAGACGGCGGAATTTTTATTAAAGCACGGCCAGCTTGATGCGGTGATTCACCGAAACGACATGAAAGACAAACTCGCATTTCTGCTGGACATGCACCAAACAGGAGGTGAGCATGAGTGGCTGCAAGATTAGAATTTGAAAAACCAGTGATTGAACTGCAGACGAAAATCGCCGAACTGAAAAAATTCACCCAAGATTCGGAGATGGATTTAAGCGCTGAAATCGCAAGGCTTGAAGACCGGCTCAGCAAGCTTCAGGATGAGATTTATAAAAACCTGAAGCCGTGGGACAGAGTGCAGATCGCACGCCTTCCCGACCGGCCGACGACGCTTGATTACATTCAATACCTGTTTACCGACTTTTTTGAGTGCCACGGAGACAGAACATACGGAGATGATGCGGCGATTGTCGGCGGAGTCGCCAAATATCACGGCATGCCGGTCACCGTCATCGGACATCAGCGCGGAAAAGACACGAAAGAAAACCTTGTCCGCAATTTCGGGATGCCTCACCCTGAGGGCTACCGCAAAGCGCTTCGTCTCATGAAGCAGGCGGATAAATTCAACCGCCCGATTATCTGCTTCATCGACACGAAGGGAGCGTACCCGGGTAAAGCGGCGGAGGAACGGGGACAAAGTGAAGCCATCGCCAAGAACCTGTTCGAGATGGCCGGCCTGACAGTGCCTGTCGTTTGTATCGTCATCGGGGAAGGCGGCAGCGGAGGCGCGCTTGCGTTAGGTGTGGGCAACCGCATGCTGATGCTTGAGAACTCGACGTATTCCGTTATTTCTCCTGAAGGAGCCGCGTCCATTTTGTGGAAGGACTCCAGCCTTGCGAAAAAAGCGGCCGAATCCATGAAGATTACTGCGCCCGATTTATTAGAATTAGGAATTATTGACGATATGATTAAAGAAGTGAAGGGCGGAGCTCACCACGATATCAAGCAGCAGGCGGGCTACATTGACGGTATACTTAAAGAAACGTTAAAATCTCTTCTTCAATTGAACGCCGAAGAATTGATCTCACAGCGCTATGAAAAATATAAAGCAATCGGGAAAGTTTCGGTTGAGGATCAATATATCGGGGTAAACTGAATAGACGTGAAGCCTATGGCTCACGTTTATTTTTTGTGATTTTTGTGATATTCCTTAAATTTTATTTAAAAACAATTTATTTAATTGTATAATAGGTAAGGTTTCATGGGAGCTCAGGCGTCCCTTTTCATTGTTTTAGGGCAATGATCATGATATGTTTAACATATATATGTTGCTGAGGTGAATAGGAAATGAAGCGTATAGGAGTTTTAACGAGCGGCGGGGATTCCCCGGGTATGAACGCTGCGGTGCGCGCGGTTGTGCGGAAAGCTATCTACCACGACGTCGAAGTGTACGGAATTTATAACGGTTATTCAGGATTAATCAGCGGAAAAATAGAGAAACTGGAGCTTGGTTCGGTCGGTGACATCATCCACCGCGGCGGAACAAAGCTGTATACGGCCAGATGTCCTGAATTCAAAACAGTTGAAGGCCGTGAAAAAGGAATCGAAAATTTAAAGAAACTCGGCATTGAAGGTCTTGTCGTCATCGGCGGAGACGGTTCATACATGGGTGCGAAAAAATTAACGGAACACGGGTTTCCGTGTGTGGGTGTACCGGGTACGATAGATAATGACATCCCGGGAACTGATTTTACGATCGGATTTGATACGGCGTTAAACACCGTAATTGATGCGATTGATAAAATCCGTGACACCGCTACGTCTCATGAGCGTACATACGTTATTGAAGTGATGGGGCGCCATGCGGGCGACATTGCTTTATGGGCAGGTCTTGCAGGCGGAGCGGAATCAATTTTAATTCCTGAAGCGGACTACGATATGCAGGAAATTATCGGCCGTTTGAAGAGAGGGCACGACCGCGGCAAAAAACACAGTATCATCATCGTTGCAGAAGGGGTAGGCAGCGGGGTTGAATTCGGAAAACGCATCGAAGAAGAAACGAACCTTGAAACACGGGTATCCGTTTTAGGGCATATCCAGCGCGGCGGATCTCCAAGCGCTTCTGACCGGGTTCTTGCAAGCCGCCTCGGCGCTTACGCGGTTGAGCTTCTGCTTAAAGGAAAAGGCGGACGCTGCGTAGGTATACAAAACAACAAGCTTGTAGACCATGATATTATAGAAATTTTAGAATCAAAACATACTGTTGAACCAAACATGTATCAGCTTTCAAAAGAACTGTCTATTTAAGGCGGAAGAAGCTGAAGATTTCAGAAGGAAGTGAACGAGTTGAAAAAAACAAAAATCGTTTGTACAATCGGTCCGGCCAGTGAAAGTGTAGAAATGCTGACAAAATTGATGGAAGCGGGTATGAACGTTGCTCGTCTGAATTTTTCACACGGTGATTTCGAAGAGCACGGCGCAAGAATCAAAAACATCAGAGAAGCAAGCAAAAAGCTCGGCAAAAACGTGGGGATTCTCCTCGATACGAAAGGTCCGGAAATCCGCACGCACGATATGGAAAACGGCGCGCTTGAGCTTCAGGCGGGAAATGAAATTATCGTTTCTACGAAACAGGTGCTGGGAACGCTTGAAAAATTCTCAGTTTCTTATGAAGGCCTGGCAGACGACGTGTCAGCAGGGTCTATCATCCTGTTGGATGACGGTTTAATCGGATTGGAAGTGCTAGAATCAAATCCGGAAAAACACGAAATCAAAACAAAAATCTTAAACAGCGGCACGCTGAAAAATAAAAAAGGCGTAAACGTTCCCGGCGTCAGCGTCAACCTTCCCGGAATTACTGAAAAAGACGCCAAAGACATCGTATTCGGTATCGAGCAAGGCGTTGATTTCATCGCTGCGTCATTTGTACGCCGTTCTACGGATGTCCTGGAAATCCGCGAACTGCTTGAAGAGCATAACGCGTCTGACATTCAAATCATTCCTAAGATCGAGAACCAGGAAGGCGTGGACAACCTGGATGCGATCCTGGAAGTATCTGACGGCTTAATGGTAGCGCGCGGAGACCTCGGCGTAGAGATTCCGGCCGAAGAAGTGCCGCTCGTGCAAAAAGAAATGATCAAAAAATGCAACGCGCTCGGCAAACCGGTTATTACTGCGACTCAAATGCTTGACAGCATGCAGCGCAACCCTCGTCCGACACGCGCTGAAGCAAGTGACGTTGCCAACGCCATTTTCGACGGCACAGATGCTATCATGCTTTCCGGTGAGACGGCTGCGGGACAATATCCTGTCGAGGCGGTTCAAACAATGTTTAACATCGCCACACGCACGGAAGAATCTCTGAACTACAAAGAAATTCTGTCTAAACGCAGAGATCAGGTCGGCATGACGATTACCGATGCGATCGGCCAATCAGTTGCGCACACGGCGATCAATCTGAGTGCGGCAGCTATCGTTACCCCTACAGAAAGCGGCCATACGGCGCGTATGATCGCGAAATACCGTCCGCAGGCTCCGATTGTAGCCGTTACGGTTAATGAGTCTGTATCACGCAAACTCGGCCTTGTATTCGGCGTATTTCCGGCAAGCGGCCAAAACGCGAATTCAACCGATGAAATGCTTGAAGACGCGGTTCAAAAATCACTTGACAGCGGCATCGTGAAACGCGGTGATCTGATTGTCATTACAGCAGGTTCTGTCGGTGAATCAGGCACGACGAATCTGATGAAAGTCCACACTGTCGGCAGCGTTATCGCGAAAGGGCAAGGCATCGGACGCAAATCTGCATTCGGTCCGGTCGTTGTTGCAAAAAATGCGAAAGAAGCTGAACAAAAAATGACAGACGGCGCAGTATTGGTTGCTTCAAGCACTGACCGCGACATGATCGCTTCACTTGAAAAAGCATCAGCGCTCATCACTGAAGAAGGCGGTCTGACAAGCCATGCAGCCGTTGTCGGTTTAAGCTTGGGCATTCCGGTTATCGTCGGTCTGGAGAACGCAACTTCAGTTTTAACAGAAGGACAGGTTATCACAGTTGACGCTGCCCGCGGCGCTGTGTATGAAGGCCGCGCAAGCGTTCTTTAAACAGCTTTAAAAAAGAGAGGGGGGTTCTCCCTTCTCTTTTGTCTTTAGGCTGATTTTTCTATTCCCATGCGGGCGGTGACGCGCTTTTAGAAGGGCAGGAGGGCAGAAAAATGAGAGTGTTATTCTTACTGTTTATCGTGTGTCCGGCAATTGAAATCGGTTTGTTTCTGCTGGCGGGAAAATGGCTCGGTATTTTTCCGACCTTCCTTCTCATCATTTTGACAGGCGTGTTAGGCGCCTTGGTGGCAAAAAGACAGGGAACCGATGTGTATCATCGGGTGATGCGCGACCTGCAGCACGGCAAAATGCCGGGGGAAGCGCTTCTTGACGGAATATGCGTCTTTTTCGGAGGCCTGCTTTTGATGCTTCCGGGTTTTCTGTCCGATATTGCAGGGGCCTGTCTTCTGATTCCGTTCACTCGGAACCGCATGAAGCCGCTTTTGTTCAAATGGCTGAGAGGAATGTCAAAAAACAAGCGGATCATTATCAAATAAAAACGGCAGCCTTCTTACAGGGCTGCTGTTTTTATTTGGACTGAACAGTAATATAGGCCCATATTTCTTTTAAAGCGCCCGTTGTGATAAAGGCCTGAATGAAAACGAGCAGCGCGGGCCCCGCAGCCAGTCCTAAAATTCCGAACAATTTAAAGCCGGCAAACAGAGCGATTAAGGTCGCAAGCGGATCAAGTCCGATTGACTTGCTTAAAATTTTCGGCTCCGTCAGCTGGCGCTGGATAAGAACCACAATATATAAAACACCGAGACCGATCGCTTGAGGAAGCTGACCGGCAATGGCCAAATACATAATCCAGGGAACAAAGACCGACCCGGCGCCGAGATACGGGAGAAGGTCCACCAGGCCGATAAAAAAGGAGATGGTTGCCGCATGCTCAATCCCTAAAAGAAAAAGTCCGATAAAGACAATGATCATCGTGAAAAGTATGAGCACGGCCTGCGCCTTAATGAAACCTGCCATCGCTTTTTTCAGCTCTCCCGATACGGCCTTGGCGTTTGCCGAAACCCGTTCCGGAAAAATGGAATAAAGCAGCGCCTTCAGCTTATGCCAGTCCTTTGTCATAAAAAAAGTCGCCAGCATTGCGAAAATGAAGACGGCAGCTGTATTGGGAAGGAAGGCAATCCATTTCGGCACCAGCTCCAAAAGATGTGAAAGCATGAGCCCCGCATTTTTAGCTGCTGTATCACCGAGGGTCTGAATATGCGTCACGATGGATGCCTGCTGATTGGTTTCAAGCCCGTTAAATAAGACGGTCAGCTCGTGGTACAATGGCTGGATGCGGGAAGTGAACAGCTCTTCGCAATACGTCATAAAGGCGCTGATATGGGGAGGGAGCGTTTTGGCCAGATAGGCGGTTCCCGAAATGATTTCCGCAACGAGAAATGTCGCCGCGCCGAGAAGAATAAGCAAAAAGAAGACCAGGACAATGACTGTATTGACTGATCGGGGCATCCCCGTCAGTTTGTCCAGCCAGTCAACTACGGGAATGATCGCTGATGACAGAATAAGGGCGATCAGAAACGGATAAGTTAACGGAAATGAGGCGTAACCGGCCGCTAAAGCGCCGCCGGCCGCAGCGAGTACAAACAGCGCGCGGAAAAAAACAGTTGCATAGTGCGGATTCACATCGATCCTCCTCTCGGTCGGCACGTCCTATTACATTAGTTTATTCGTCAAAAAAAAGGATATGAATACAGATATGATGAAAGAAGGTGCTTTCAGGATGTTTACACAGGCGAATTTATTTTTACTATTATTGCTGGCCATCGCATTGGTAGCCAAAAATCAGTCATTGCTTTTTGCCGTCGGCTTTCTCATTGTGATAAAAGCTGTCGGTCTTGATCAGAAACTATTTCCGGTTATTCAGTCAAAAGGCATCAACTGGGGAGTCACCGTCATTACAATCGCCGTTTTAGTGCCGATTGCCACAGGCGATATCGGTTTTAAACAGCTCGGAGAAGCGATGAAATCATATTATGCGTGGATCGCTCTCGGTGCCGGGATCGCGGTTGCCTTAATCGCCAAAAACGGTCTCACCTTATTGGAAAACGACCCTCATATTACAACGGCGCTGGTCATCGGCACGATACTTGCCGTCGCGCTTTTCGGAGGCGTCGCCGTCGGCCCGTTAATCGGCGCCGGAATCGCCTACTTGGCCATGCAAATCGTTAAAATGTTCACTTCGTAAAGTAAAAAAGCGGCGTAAAGCTGCTTTTTTTGTGGAGAAAATTAGAGTTTGCACCTTCGCATTTTGTAGTTCAGACAAATGCCATTTGCATTATTCCGATGAATGAAGCGGCTTACCATGTAACAAAGAACTTCGGGATTGACGGCGCACATGGAGCGAAAACAGCGATTGCAGTAGATTAAAAGCTGATGGGATTTATGGGCCTGATACCAAAGCAAAACTTGAAGTGTTGTTAAAATAAGCGGAGACCCTCTTTCCTTCAATTTGAAAGTTTGTTAGATTTATAATGAGAATGAAAAAACACAATTCGGTTGGTAGTCCGGATGCATGATTTAAAATGTCAGTAACCTTCCCCTCCTCGGGATGTCCATCATTCTTCAGTAAATTTAGGAGGAGGGAATCGTTATGAAATTAACGGTTTACTACGATGGTCAGTTTTGGGTAGGAGTCATTGAAGTTGTGAATGACGGGAAATTAAGAGCAATTCGTCATTTGTTTGGACAAGAGCCAAAGGATTCAGAAATAATGCATTTTGTTAATAATCAACTTTTACAGACTCTCTCCCACACTGAACAAGAAGGGGTTTGTGTTAAAGCAAAATCTAAGAAATTAAACCCAAAAAGATTGCAGCGACAAGCTTCTAAAGAGATGAAAAATATCGGGATATCAACTAAGGCACAAAAAGCGATAAAACAGGAGCTTGAAGCAAGAAAAGAAAAGAAAAAACAACTGAATAGAAAACAAAGAGAAAAAATAAAGGAACAAAAATATTTAATCAGAAAACAAAAAGCAATAGAAAAGCATAGGGGAAAATAGTTGGAGAGCCCGATGAAGCCCTTCGATTGAAAAGTTGAGCGGCATCAGTTAGTTTCTTCGGACTGATTTAGAGAAAAAGAAGTATAAGTCAGAGCCCTTCTCGAGATGAGGAGGGTTTTTCTGCCATTTATTTAAATTCACTTATATCAGTAAATGAGTCAGTTTCAATTGATGAACGGTTTGATAAGGATATTTACAGCCCGAAAACAGCGCAAATGCAGTCAAACGATTCCAGTCCATGTGCGGCATGACTGCTGACGGCATTTATTGGCCAAAGACAAAGATGAAAATCAGCGTTAAAGAAACAGGAAAAATTAGATAAAGAACGAAAAAAAATTTCTAAATATAGTTGGATTGGTATATTATTGAACCCTGCATATGTGCTAACAATAGCAGCTTTAAATAGGTGTAACAGCAGGTAAATTACTAAAGAATCTAAGGTTAGTATTTGGGTTCTAATATTTGGGTAGGGGGAAATAATGCTATCACTTAATAGAGCTTTAAAATTACGTGATTTAGAAGTTTTTCGTGTGCTGAAAGATGGTAACATTTTATCTTACGTAATAATTGAAGATACTCGAAAGCCATTTACAGAAGAAGACAAAAAATTAGAACCACTGTGTTATATGGACGAAGAAGATATTAATGCGATTTTAAACGTTTTTAAGATTTCAATTGTTAATGATGAAAAATTAAATGAAGATGATTCAATTTTTATAAGATCTTACTTTTCTGAATTTGTTAATCATACAAATTTAACGAATTTTATTATTAAAGAATATGTTCAAAAGAATTTATATGATTACGATGATGAAGATGACATCATTTTTTTTAATAGAATTTTACGTAGTATAGGATCAGATTATGTTATCAAAGAATTTGACGATATAAATTGGATTTATTTATCTCAAGATTGATTTCTTATTTAGATTTTGAAGGAGTACAGAAGATAATTTCTGTACTCCTTTTTAAGGCGAAAAATAGACTTCTAGTTTCTCTTATAGCATAAATACACTTGACAAAATCGTAAGTTCAGCACGCGCAAGGAGTGTATATAAGTGCTTTATTGTCATGGATGTTCTATTTCCAAAATCGCTATCAATTTTTTGTTATTTTCGGTTAATTAGGAAAATTGCGGTATTTTTCGTTTACAGAAAATAAGAAAATAGTGGAAAATAAATCAAAAGAGGAGGAGGGGAATGCATGGTGGAGTCTCAACTTCAAATACAGCGGGGGGATTGTTTGTATGAATATTAAAAAAGCAATTTGTTTCTCTGTCTCTGCTTTCGCTATTACGTTCGGTGTAATTGCTTTTGTAGGAAACACGACTCATCTTCACCATAATGCAGCCAAAACTGATAACGAGGTAATACAACTAGCTGCGCGACTGCAAACATGATTTCGAAACAAAAAAGATGTGGCCTTTTTAGGGCTGCATCTTTTTTTGTCATGTATTTTCGTTTTTTCTCTTTTTAGGCGGGGCTGCGGCTGCTGCATTTATAAGCATGTAACAGGTTATGTTGCTTCAAAGGGTGATATTCGTTTGAAGTCCGCAGAAAAATGGATCGTTCTATACACAAAAGCGAAATACGAAGTAACAACAAAGATATATATAAGAAAATTTGAGCCAACTAAAACCAAGACATGGATTTCTGAAGCTGATCCGAACATTGATTCAGTCGAGTAAACAAAATAACCCCCTTCTCCGGTAAAGAAGGGGGGTTAAATTTGCGGTGAAGTTGTCGCGCCTGTCCTTTTAAAGTCTCCTCCAAAACTCCCCCAAATGAAAACATGAGAATACATGGTTTTACAAAGCGCCTGAAAGCAAACGATTAAATTTATCAACGCCAAGCCTTGATATATAGGGCTTTTAAAACATTTTTAGTTAAAAGTCTACAAATTAATCAGATTATTGTTTATAATAAGAATAGGCTTAAACTTAAATAAGCTTATAAGAATTTGTTATGTTCCTCTATAAGCATATCGGTTATGTAACCGCAACCAGTGAAATGTAAGCATTTTCTTGAAGGGGAAAGGGAGTGTTTGCATGACTCATTTTAAGTAAGCCGTATGTTTTATATACTCTTTAAAGGGGAATTTTGATTGAAAAGGAGAGGTTGAATATGACAGCAACACGCGGTCTTGAAGGGGTTGTAGCAACAACATCATCTGTAAGCTCTATTATCGACGATACCCTTACATATGTAGGGTACGATATTGACGACTTGACAGAGAATGCAAGTTTTGAAGAAATCATTTATTTGCTGTGGCATCTGCGCCTGCCGAATAAAACGGAACTTGCTGAACTGAAAAAACAGCTTGCGAAAGAAGCTGCCGTTCCACAAGAAATCATTGAGCACTTCAAATCCTATCCCCTCAATAACGTACATCCAATGGCTGCTCTCCGGACGGCGATTTCATTACTCGGTCTGACTGACAGTGAAGCCGATGCCATGAATCCGGAAGCGAACTACAGAAAAGCCATCCGTCTGCAGGCGAAAGTGCCGGGCATTGTCGCCGCTTTCTCAAGAATCCGCAAAGGACTTGATCCTGTTGAACCGAAGGAAGAGTACGGAATCGCGGAGAACTTCCTTTACACCTTAAACGGTGAAGAGCCTTCTCCGATCGAAGTGGAAGCGTTTAACAAAGCGCTCATTCTTCATGCGGATCATGAGCTGAACGCATCAACATTTACGGCGAGAGTATGTGTCGCCACCTTATCTGATATTTACTCAGGCATCACTGCCGCCATCGGCGCTTTAAAAGGGCCGCTTCACGGCGGAGCCAATGAAGCCGTCATGAAAATGCTGACAGAAATCGGCGAAGTGGAAAACGCCGAGCCTTATATCCGCAGCAAAATGGAGAAAAAGGAAAAAGTAATGGGCTTCGGACACCGTGTGTATAAGCATGGAGACCCGCGCGCCAAACACTTAAAAGAAATGAGCAAACGCCTGACGAATCTGACGGGTGAAAGCAAATGGTACGATATGTCAATCCGTGTCGAAGAAATCGTGACGTCGGAGAAAAAACTCCCGCCTAACGTTGATTTCTATTCCGCATCTGTATACCACAGTCTCGGCATTGATCACGATCTGTTCACGCCGATCTTTGCGGTCAGCAGAATGTCAGGATGGATCGCCCATATTCTTGAACAGTACGATAACAACCGCCTCATCCGCCCGCGCGCTGATTACACGGGTCCGGATAAGCAGACTTTTGTTCCGATTGATGAAAGAGCCTGATCAAACGGGAGGCTGGTGATTTTCATGTCGTTAGCCTCTTGTTAATCAAGCCCGGATTGGTTTACAATTTTGATAGAATCTTGAGAAAAGTCATTTTATTTTCTATACAAGAAAAATAAAATGTTTTCTAAATATGAATTACATACTGGGAGGTAATATTGTGTCACAAGGTGAAAAAATTACAGTCTCTAATGGAGTATTAAACGTACCAAATAATCCGATTATCCCGTTTATTGAAGGCGACGGCACAGGCCCTGATATTTGGAACGCCGCTTCTAAAGTATTGGAAGCCGCTGTTGAAAAAGCATATAAAGGCGAGAAAAAAATCACATGGAAAGAAGTTTATGCCGGTGAAAAGGCTTATAATAAAACAGGTGAGTGGCTTCCTGCCGAAACGCTGGAAGACATCAGAGAGTACTTCATCGCCATCAAAGGTCCTCTGACGACACCGGTCGGCGGCGGTATCCGTTCTCTGAACGTGGCGCTGAGACAGGAGCTTGATTTGTTTACGTGCCTGCGCCCTGTCAGATATTTCACGGGAGTGCCTTCTCCGGTCAAACGACCTGAAGATACGGATATGGTCATTTTCCGCGAGAATACGGAAGATATTTACGCCGGAATTGAGTATGCGAAAGGTTCTGAAGAAGTTGAAAAGCTGATCAGCTTCCTGCAAAATGAAATGGGTGTTAACAAAATCCGTTTCCCTGAAACGTCAGGAATCGGCATCAAACCTGTTTCTGAAGAAGGCACAAGCCGCTTAGTCAGAGCTGCCATTGAGTATGCGATCGAAAACGGCCGTAAGTCTGTCACGCTTGTCCACAAAGGAAACATCATGAAGTTCACTGAAGGGGCATTTAAAAACTGGGGCTATGAGCTTGCCGAAAGAGAATACGGAGATAAAGTATTCACTTGGGCTGAATATGACCGCATTGTCGAAAAAGACGGAAAAGAAGCGGCTGATAAAGCACAGAGCGACGCGGAAGCGGCAGGAAAAATCATCGTCAAAGACAGCATCGCTGATATTTTCCTTCAGCAGATCTTAACCCGTCCGAGCGAATTCGACGTCGTGGCAACAATGAACTTAAACGGAGACTATATCTCTGATGCGCTTGCCGCTCAGGTAGGCGGAATCGGAATCGCGCCGGGAGCGAACATCAACTATGAAACAGGGCATGCGATTTTCGAAGCGACTCACGGAACGGCTCCTAAGTATGCCGGCCTTGACAAAGTCAACCCGTCATCCGTCATCCTTTCAGGAGTGCTTCTTCTTGAACACCTGAACTGGAATGAGGCTGCTGACTTGATCATTAAATCTATGGAAAAAACGATTGCTTCAAAAGTAGTAACGTACGATTTTGCTAGATTAATGGACGGCGCAACTGAAGTGAAATGTTCAGAGTTTGGTGAAGAGCTAATTAAAAACATGGACTGAACCTAAAGCAGACTTCTAATGAAGCCAAAAAAGGAGAAGAGAATCATGGGAAAAACACGCAGTAAAGTTTCTGTTATCGGAGCAGGATTTACGGGAGCGACAACAGCCTTTCTTACAGCTCAAAAAGAGCTTGCGGACGTTGTGCTCGTTGATATTCCGCAATTAGAAAACCCGACAAAAGGAAAAGCGCTAGACATGCTCGAAGCAAGTCCGGTTCAAGGATTTGACGCGAAAATCACAGGCACGTCCAACTACGAGGACACAGCCGGTTCTGATATCGTCGTCATCACAGCCGGAATTGCGAGAAAACCGGGCATGAGCCGTGATGATCTCGTATCTACAAACGAAAAAATCATGAGAAGCGTCACACGTGAGATCGTGAAATATTCTCCTGACTGCATTATCGTTGTATTGACAAACCCTGTTGATGCGATGACATATGCGGTGTACAAAGAATCAGGCTTCCCGAAAGAACGCGTCATCGGACAATCCGGAGTGCTTGACACTGCGCGATTCAGAACATTCGTCGCTGAAGAATTAAACCTGTCTGTAAAAGATGTGACCGGTTTTGTTCTTGGCGGACACGGTGACGACATGGTTCCTCTCGTCCGTTATTCCTATGCGGGAGGCATTCCGCTTGAAACGCTTATCCCGAAAGACCGTCTTGATGCGATTGTAGAACGTACAAGAAAAGGCGGCGGGGAAATCGTCAACCTTCTCGGCAACGGAAGCGCCTACTACGCGCCTGCTGCATCACTGACTGAAATGGTAGAAGCCATTTTGAAAGATCAGCGCCGCGTGCTTCCGACCATCGCTTACTTAGAAGGCGAATACGGTCATGAAGGCATTTACTTAGGCGTACCGACGATTATCGGAGGAAACGGCCTAGAGCAAATCATCGAGCTTGAACTGACAGACTATGAAAAAGCGCAGCTGAGTAAATCAGTTGAATCTGTCAAAAATGTGATGAAAGTATTGTCATAAGAAAAAAGGGAAGGCTTCCGAATCAGAAGCCTTCCTCTTTTTACAATTAATGAAAGCGTTTTCTTTTTCCCTGAGCGATCCTTTCTCTGAAAATGATCAAAAAGGCGAATTGTCTGAACGGGCAGTATTGGATAAAATGAAATCATAAAGTGATATGCAGCACATAAAATAGAGAAAATTGGATGTCGGGGAAAATAGACAGCGGAGGGCGCAGCATGAACAAAAAAATTTTAGTTGTAGATGATGAACAATCTATCGTTACTCTTTTACAGTATAATCTGGAACGGTCCGGCTATGATGTCATTACCGCATCAGACGGTGAAGAGGCTCTGGAGCTGGCAGAGAATGAAAATCCGGATTTAATCGTACTGGATGTCATGCTGCCGAAAGTGGACGGAATCGACGTCTGTAAGCAGCTCAGACAGCAGAAAATGATGGTCCCGATCTTGATGCTGACAGCAAAAGATGAGGAGTTTGATAAAGTGCTGGGACTGGAGCTCGGAGCGGATGATTACATGACAAAGCCGTTCAGTCCGCGGGAAGTCACTGCGCGGGTGAAAGCCATTTTAAGAAGGGCTGACATTTCTTCGCTGTCACAAGGCAGAGAAGAGGAAAAGGACGGGCAGATCCTCATCGGTGAGCTGAAAATTCTTCCGGAGCATTACGAAGCGTACTTTAAGTCAGAACAGCTGGAATTGACACCTAAAGAATTTGAACTGCTTCTGTATTTGGGAAAACATAAGGGAAGAGTGCTGACGAGAGATCTTCTGCTGAGCGCGGTCTGGAACTATGATTTTGCCGGGGATACCCGGATTGTTGACGTTCATATCAGTCATCTGCGCGACAAAATCGAATCAAATACCAAAAAACCCATCTATATTAAAACAATCAGAGGTTTGGGGTATAAACTGGAGGAGCCAAAAATGAATGAATAAAGTCCGTGTGCGTCTGTTCGCTTTACTCGTTGTATGTATCATATTGGTTTTCAGTGTTCTCGGCCTTTTTTTACAGCAGCTTATTTCTTCATCCGCTGAAGAAAGAACGGCGGATCAGCTGAAAAAGGAATCGGTATACATAGCGGGCCTTCTTGACGCCGGCAGAATCGGCAATAAAAGCAATGAAACGGTAATCCGTGACGCCGGCCGCACCCTGGGTATAAACGTCTCCGTGCTCAATGAGAAGGGGGACGCCGTATATCATTCCGGCAGTCGTGCTGATGATTCAGCCGTAAAGGAGTTCATTTCTCACAATAAAAGCGAGGAAGCCGTACAGTCGAAAACCAAAGTCATCCGCGGCACTGCCGTAAAAAATGACGCCGGGAAAATTGCGGGGTATGTACTCGTTTCCGCTGAGATCAACGGCGGTTCAAGCGTTACCGGAGAAATGTGGGGCATGCTGGCAGCAAGTCTTTGTACCGCTTTTATCATTATCGTTTTCTTTTATACAAACATGACGTCCCGTTACAAAAAATCAATCGACGCCGCGACAAAGGTGGCGACGGAGCTGTCCAAGGGGAATTATGACGCCCGCTCCTACAGCGGTTACGCAAGGCGGTCGGACCGTCTCGGGCGTGCGATGAACAGCCTGGCGGTCGATTTAATGGAAATGACGAGAACGCAGGATATGCAGCGCGATCGTCTGTTAACCGTCATTGAAAATATCGGATCTGGTTTGATTTTAATAGACGGGAGAGGTTTTATCAATCTCGTGAACCGGTCATACACGAAGCAGTTTCATACAAAGCCTGAACGTCTGCTTCGGCGCCTTTACCATGATGCGTTTGAACATGAGGAGATCATTCGGCTTGTCGAAGACATTTTTATGACGGAGACGAAAAAATGCCAGCTGCTCAGACTTCCCATCAACATTGAGCGGCGCTACTTTGAAGTTGACGGCGTTCCGATCATGGGCCCTGACGATGAATGGAAGGGCATCGTCCTCGTCTTTCACGATATGACGGAAATTAAAAAATTGGAGCAGATGAGAAAGGACTTCGTCGCCAATGTCTCCCATGAACTGAAAACACCGATCACCTCCATTAAAGGCTTTACGGAAACACTGTTAGACGGAGCGATGAAAGACGAAAAGGCGCTTTCAGATTTTCTGTCTATCATTCTGAAAGAAAGTGAGCGGCTCCAATCTCTCGTGCAGGATTTACTGGATTTATCCAAGATGGAGCAGCAAAACTTTACGATGCGCGTAGAGTCCTTTGACGCCGCAAAAATTCTGCATGAAATTGAAGCGCTTTTGCGGCATAAGGCTGAGGAAAAAGGCATCAGCTTTCAGCTCGATCTCCCGGAAGAGCCGATTTTTGTGACGGGTGATGCGCACAGGCTGAAGCAGGTGTTTTTGAATCTGGCGAACAATGCCCTGACCTACACGCCTGAAAAAGGGACGGTGGGGATTTCGGTACATGTGAAAGAAACCGTTGTCGATATCAAAGTGTCCGATACGGGAATCGGCATTCAGAAGGAAGAGATCCCGCGGATATTTGAGAGATTCTACCGCGTGGATAAAGACAGAAGCCGCAACTCGGGAGGAACCGGGCTCGGCCTCGCCATCGTGAAGCACTTAATAGAAGCCCATGAAGGTAAAATCGAGGTCACAAGCGAGCCGGGACAGGGGACTGTATTTACCGTGACGCTGAAGCGGCAGCCGGAAGCGTGACCAGCTTTACAAAGGATTAACAATTTCTTCATGACCTGTTAAACCTATCTTGTTAGGATATAACAGAACCCCTTCATCCAAGGAGCCAATTTTGACGGCGGGAACGTGTTTTCTTGTTCCCGTCCTTTTTTGCGTTTTCACGGGGTTCGCTCATTTTCCTTTCAAATTGAACTTTGTTAAAATAAGAGAAGCTGTGAGATTAAAAAATAGAGGAATGACGAGCTTTTGCTCTTAGGAGGATATTGAATGACGGAACGAAAAAAATTAGTGCTTGTCGACGGAAACAGTCTGGCGTACCGAGCGTTTTTTGCATTGCCGCTTTTAAGCAATGAAAAAGGCATCCATACAAATGCCGTATACGGGTTTGCGATGATTTTAATGAAAATGCTGGAAGATGAAAAGCCGACCCACATGCTGGTGGCTTTTGATGCGGGAAAAACCACTTTCCGCCACAGTACGTTTAAAGAATATAAAGGCGGAAGACAAAAAACGCCGCCGGAGCTTTCAGAACAGATGCCGTTCATCCGCGAGCTCCTTGATGCCTACAAAATCAGCCGCTACGAGCTTCCTGAATATGAAGCGGACGATATTATCGGCACCCTTGCCGTATCTGCTGAAAAAGAAGGCTTCGAAGTAAAGGTAGTTTCGGGGGACAAGGACTTAACCCAGCTTGCAACCGGGAAAACGACCGTTGCCATTACGAGAAAAGGCATTACCGACGTGGAAGATTACACGCCGGAGCACGTGCAAGAAAAGTACGGTCTGACCCCTTTGCAAATCATTGATATGAAGGGATTAATGGGGGATTCATCCGATAACATACCGGGCGTCCCCGGCGTCGGAGAAAAAACCGCGATTAAGCTTTTAAAGCAGTTCCATTCGGTTGAGAAACTGCTTGATTCCATTGATGAAGTCAGCGGAAAAAAATTAAAAGAAAAGCTTGAAGAATATAAGGAACAAGCCCTGATGAGCAAAGAGCTGGCGACGATTATGACAAATGCGCCGATTGAAGTCAAGCCCGAAGATTTAGATTACCAAGGGTTTGACCGTGAACAAGTTGTTGCCATTTTTAAAGACCTCGGTTTTAATACGCTTCTTGAGCGGCTCGGTGAAGAAAGCGGCGAAACGGCGGAAGAAAATTTTGAAGACATCAATGTTGAAACGGCAGAAGAAATCACTGAAGATATGCTCGTTTCGCCGTCCGCTTTGGTTGTTGAACAAATCGGTGATAACTATCACGAAGAACCGATCCTCGGCTTTTCCATCGTGAATGAAACAGGTCTTTATTATATTCCGAAAGAAATCGCCATTCAGTCTGAAACTTTTAAATCTTGGGCTGAAGATGAATCGATGAAAAAGTGGGTGTTCGACAGCAAACGTTCAGTCGTCGCTTTGCGCTGGCAGGGAATTGAGCTGAAGGGAACGGAATTTGACGCGCTTCTTGCTGCCTACATTATAAACCCGGGCAATTCGTACGACGATGTCGCGAGCGTAGCGAAAGAATACGGGCTGAATATCGTTTCAAAAGATGAAGCGGTATACGGAAAAGGCGCAAAGCGCGCCGTTCCGGCTGAAAAAGAGCTTGCCGATCATCTCGCGCGGAAAGCGTCTGCCGTTAACAGCCTCCGTGACAAACTGCTGCATGCGCTGGAAGAAAATAATCAGCTTGAATTATATGAAGATCTCGAACTCCCGCTTGCGCTAATTCTCGGAGAAATGGAATCAATGGGCGTCAAAGTGGATGTTGAAAGACTGAAGCGAATGGGCGAAGAGCTCAAGGCAAAGCTGAAAGAATATGAAGAAAAAATCCATGACATCGCCGGTGAGCCGTTTAACATCAATTCACCAAAACAGCTCGGCGTCATTCTGTTTGAAAAGCTCGGCCTGCCGCCAGTAAAGAAAACAAAAACAGGCTATTCCACTTCAGCCGATGTGCTTGAGAAGCTCGCAGACAAACATGATATCGTCGCGCACATTCTGCAATACAGACAAATCGGCAAACTCCAATCGACTTATATTGAAGGGCTGCTGAAGGTCACGCGCAAGGATTCTCATAAGGTGCATACACGATTCAATCAGGCATTGACTCAAACCGGACGCCTCAGCTCAACGGATCCGAACCTGCAAAATATTCCGATCCGGCTGGAGGAAGGGCGGAAAATCCGTCAGGCTTTCGTACCGTCCGAACCGGACTGGCTTATTTTCGCCGCCGATTATTCACAAATTGAATTAAGGGTGCTTGCGCATATTTCAAAAGATGAAAATCTGATTGAAGCGTTTACGAATGACATGGACATTCACACAAAAACCGCCATGGACGTGTTTCATGTCAGTGAAGATGAAGTGACACAAGCGATGCGCCGCCAGGCGAAGGCCGTCAATTTCGGCATTGTTTACGGCATCAGTGATTACGGGCTGTCACAAAACCTCGGCATCACCCGGAAAGAAGCGGGCGCTTTTATAGACCGCTATTTGGAGAGCTTCCCGGGCGTTAAGGCGTATATGGAAGAATCGGTGCAGGAAGCGAAGCAAAAAGGATATGTCACGACCCTTATGCAGCGCCGCCGCTATATTCCTGAGCTGACCAGCCGCAACTTCAACCTGCGGAGCTTTGCGGAACGGACGGCCATGAATACGCCGATTCAGGGAAGCGCCGCCGATATTATTAAAAAAGCCATGATTGACATGGCAGCTGAGCTGAAAGAAAAAAACCTGAAGGCGCGACTGCTGCTTCAGGTGCACGATGAATTGATTTTTGAAGCGCCTAAGGAAGAAATTGAAATATTAGAGAAGCTGGTTCCTGAAGTGATGGAGCATGCTTTGGCATTAGACGTGCCGCTGAAGGCGGATTATGCTTCAGGGCCGTCTTGGTACGATGCAAAATAAACAGAGAAAAAGGAAGTGATGATTGTGCCGGAATTACCAGAAGTTGAAACGGTCCGGCGCACTCTGACCGGTCTTGTGAAGGGGAAAACGATTGAATCGGCGGATATCAGATGGCCGAATATCATCAAAAAACCCGCTGAGCCGGAGGAATTCGCGCGGCAGATTGCAGGAGAAACAATCCGATCCATCGGAAGAAGGGGAAAGTTTTTGCTTTTCCATCTGGATCATTATGTCATGGTGTCCCACCTGCGGATGGAGGGGAAATACGGTCTTCATCAGGCCGATGAGCCTGACGATAAACATGTGCACGTCGTGTTTCACATGACGGACGGAACACAGCTCCGCTACCGGGATGTCCGGAAATTCGGCACGATGCATTTGTTTGCGCCGGGAGAGGAACAGAATGCATTACCGCTTTCACAGCTCGGGCCCGAACCCGATGATGAAGCATTTACCGCTGCTTATTTAAAAGAGCGGCTTGCAAAAACGAACCGCGCAGTGAAAACAGCCCTGCTCGACCAAAAAGCGGTCGTCGGCCTCGGCAATATTTATGTCGATGAAGCTTTATTCCGGGCGCGTATTCATCCTGAGACAAAAGCGAACAGTCTGTCAGACGGGCAGATAAAAACGCTTCATACAGAAATTAAAGACACCCTTCAGGAAGCGATTGACGCGGGCGGGAGCACCGTCCGGTCTTATATCAATTCTCAAGGGGAGATCGGAATGTTTCAGCTCAAACATTACGTATACGGCAAAAAGGATGAACCGTGCAAAACGTGCGGCACGATGATTTCTAAAATCGTGGTCGGCGGAAGGGGTACGCATTTTTGCGCCCGCTGCCAAAAAAAATCATAAACTGAAGCTGTTCAAGCAGGCGGCAGCAGAATGACTTTTTTCTAACACAGTTGATGACCTTTCTCCATATATATATTGTGATTCACCCAATAGGCATATGTCACAATTGCCGATCAAGAGAAAGGGAGAAACGGATATGGAGATTGTTTCTTTGCTGCTTTTGGCTTTTGCTGTCAGCTTGGACAGTTTTTCAGTCGGGTTTACGTATGGTTTGAGAAAAATGAAAATCCCGTTCAAAGCGATTGCCGTGATCGCTTGCTGTTCAGCCTCTGTGATGTTTATATCCATGCTGATCGGCCATTTTCTGACAAAGATTTTTCCCGTATCCGTCACGGAAAAACTGGGCGGGCTGATCTTAATCGGAATCGGGGCATGGGTCATCTGGCAATTTTTCAAACCGGCTAAAGAGCCGGATTACTTATTGCATGAAAAAACGTTACTTAATCTTGAAGTGAAATCGCTGGGCATCGTCATTCATATTTTGAAAAAACCGACCAGCGCCGATATTGATCAATCCGGAACCATTAACGGAGTCGAGGCGCTTCTGCTCGGTATCGCCTTATCCATTGACGCGTTTGGCGCCGGGCTGGGAGCGGCCATTCTCGGCTTTTCTCCGGTTATGATGAGCGTGACTGTCGGGCTGATGAGCTCGCTGTTTGTTTCACTCGGCATAAACGCGGGGCATTTGCTTTCAAGATGGAATTGGATAGATAAAATGACATTTTTGCCGGGAGTCCTGCTGATTATCATCGGGATTTGGAAAATGTAAGAAGGAGTGGGCTTTTTGAGCTTGGTCATCGGTTTAACGGGAGGCATCGCAAGCGGCAAAAGCACGGTAGCGCGTATGCTGATCGACAAAAAAATAACAGTCATTGATGCGGATGTCATCGCAAAACAGGCGGTGGAAAAAGGAATGCCGGCTTACGGACAAATTGTGGAGGCATTCGGAAAAGACATCCTGCTGGAAAATGGCGGTATTGACAGAAAAAAACTCGGTTCTATCGTTTTCACTGACGAACAGAAGCGTCTGAAGCTGAATCAGATCGTTCATCCGGCGGTGCGTGCGGAAATGCTGAAACAGCGGGATGAAGCCGTTGCGCGAAAAGAGCAGTTCGTCGTTTTGGATATACCGCTTTTGTATGAAAGCGGGCTTGATTATCTTGTCGGCAAGGTGCTCGTCGTCACCGTACCGGCAGACATTCAGCTTAAACGGCTGATAGAGCGGAATTCCCTTACAGAAGAAGAAGCGATGAGCCGGATAACGTCGCAAATGCCTTTAGCGGATAAAACAAAAAAAGCTGACGCCGTCATTGATAACAGCGGCAGTCTTGAATATACAAAGCACCAGCTTGAGGAAGTATTGAGCAGCTGGGCATAAACAAACACCGTTCGGAAAGCCGAACGGTGTTTTTCTGGTTAAAAATCAAAATTGTCAGGGTCCGGACCGACACGGAGGTTTTCGTTCAGATCATCAATCCGCTTCATATCGTCAGCTGACAGTTCGAAATCAAAGACATTTGCATTTTCTTCAATACGGTGTTTTTTAGTTGATTTCGGAATGGTGATGACACCGTTCTGCAAATCCCAGCGCAAAATCACTTGAGCGGCTGATTTGCCGTACTTCTCAGCGATTTCCTGTAAGACGGTGTGATCAAGCAGCTGACCTTGCATCAATGGCGACCACGCTTCAAGCTGAATGCCTTGTTCAGTGCAGAAAGCAAGCAGTTCTTTCTGTGTCAGACGAGGATGGTACTCCACCTGGTTGATCATCGGCTTGATTTCCGTCTCTTTCATGAGATGTTTCAGGTGGTGAATTTGGAAATTGCTGACCCCGATCGCCTTAATGCGTCCATCCCGGTAGAGGGTTTCGAGCGCCCGCCACGCATCGATGTACTTTCCTTCGACAGGCCAATGGATCAAATATAAATCCAAATAATCTAAACCGAGTTTTTCTAAGCTTGTGTCAAACGCTTTTAACGTTTCTTCATATCCTAAATCGGCATTCCATACTTTTGACGTGACAAAAATGTCTTCACGTTTTAACCCCGCTTCTTGCAGCCCTTGGCGGATGCCTTCGCCGACACCTTCTTCATTTCCGTAAATCGCGGCGGTATCAACGCTGCGATAGCCGTGCACCAATGCCGTTTTCACCGCGTTGACGAGTTCCGCGCCTTCCTCTACTTTGAAAACTCCGATGCCGAACCAAGGCATCTCTACTCCGTTATGCAATGTTGCTTTTGCTTGTAAATGTGTTGTCATGTATATATTCCTCCTATTAGTTGTCTGTTGAAACAATCAAAATGCGCTGAAGAAAAACTCACCTCCTTTCAAGGGCAGTGCGATCCCGCTTTTCAAGCTTCCTGCTCCATCCGGTTAATACGACCGCGCTGAGCACCATCAGCGCCCCGATCCAAGCGGTATGAATGATTCCGATTGAGTCTGTAATGATTCCGCCGGCAAACGAGCCGATCGCGATTCCGGCATTAAATGCCGCGATATTTAAGGCTGATGCTGTATCAACGGCGCTTGGCGCAAAACGTTCACTCAGCATCACAACATATACCTGAAGCCCCGGCACATTCATAAACGCCAACAGCCCCATGAAAATAATGGTGATCAGCCCGGCTGTTTTAAACGGTGCGGTAAAAGTCAGAACAAACAGCACAGCAGCCTGGACAATGAACATATAAAACAAGGCTTTCAGCGGATTTCGGTTTGATAAACGGCCGCCAATCATGTTTCCGATGGCAATCGCAATTCCGTAAACGAGCAGGATGGCCGCGACGGTTTCTTTCTGAAAACCGGTTACCTCCTGAAGAAGCGGAGATAAATACGTAAACACGACAAACGTTCCGCCGTAGCCTAACGCGGTAATGATAAATAAAAGCAATAACCGGCCGTTTGTGACGAGTTTGACCTGCTCGGAAAATGCGGTTTTCGTCCCTTTGCGCAAATGCGACGGAACGAGGAGCGCGTTTGTGAGGAATGCGATGATTCCTACCGCCACAATGACGGCAAATGCGATTCTCCATCCGAATTGCTGGCCGAGATAGGTGCCGAACGGAACGCCGGTCACCGTAGCCACCGTCAGCCCCGTAAACATGATAGAAATCGCGCTTGCTCTTTTATGCTCCGGCACGATATTGGCGGCGATTGTTGCCCCGATTGACATGAAAATGCCGTGGGAAAAAGCCGAAATGACCCGTGCCGCCAGTAAGACGCCGATTGAGGAAGCGCTCGCTGCGAGTGTATTTCCGGCGATAAAAATTAACATCACCCAGAGCAGCAGCGTTTTCCGCGACATGCCGGATGTGAGAGACGTTAAAACCGGCGCGCCGAATGTCACGCCCAGAGCATACATGGAAACGGTAAGTCCCGCCGTTGTCACAGGTATATGCAGATCTTGAGATATAAGCGGCAGCAGCCCGACGCTGATAAATTCGGTTGTGCCGATCGCAAAAGCGCTGACGGCTAATGCCAGCAGCGCTGGTAAATAGCTTTGGCGATGTGAAGACATCTGTTTTCCTCCTTGAACGATAATGTATGGTTGAAATGATGCCGGGTAAACGATATAAGTATAAGAGTACATTCCTTTTCAGCCGGCAAATGTCATTATGATCGATAGAAGTGTCATTGAAAAGAACGTACTTTTAAGTGCCATAGGCACTTTTTAGTTCCTATAGATGAGGAGGAATTACCGTTGCTGAAGAAAAAATACAATATATCCGTAGAAGCGGCGCTTGAAGTGATCGGCGGAAAATGGAAGTGTGTGATCCTCTGCCACCTCATGCGCGGGAAAAAACGCACAAGCGAATTGAAGCGGCTTATGCCGGACATCACCCAGAAGATGCTGACACAGCAATTGCGGGAGCTGGAAGCTGACGGCGTCATCAACCGGATCGTGTACAATCAGGTGCCGCCGAAAGTGGAATACGAGCTGAGTGAATACGGGCACAGTCTGGAAAGAATTTTAAACGCGCTGTGCGACTGGGGCGCGATGCATATTGCTAAACGGTACGGCGAGGTGTCTTCCGTTTTAGAGGACAGCATTTTAAATGACAAATTTAAAGAACCGGGACAAATATAAGAAAAAAGCAGGCAGCCTGAGACGCTGATCCTGCTTTTTTTATGGAAGAAAGATCATTTTATATGCAAAAAAACCGATTGAACAACATATTGATCGGTATAAGGGTGGATTTTTATCAAGTTGTACTGGCGGATTTCTTTTAATGTGTTATACTATATATAAATAAAGGTAAATTAGAGTGGCATATTAAAAAGGGGTGACCTGAGCATGAAGGTAAAAGTAGCAATCAACGGGTTTGGAAGAATCGGAAGAATGGTGTTCAGAAAAGCAATGGAAGATGATCAAATTCAAATAACAGCCATTAATGCAAGCTATCCCCCGGAAACGCTTGCTCATTTGATAAAGTATGACACAATTCACGGCAAATACGATCAAGAAGTTGAGACCTCCGACGACAGCCTGATCGTCAACGGAAAACATATTATGCTGTTCAATCGCCGGGACCCGAGAGAGCTTCCGTGGAAAGAATGCGGAATAGACATCGTCGTAGAGGCAACGGGGAAATTTAATTCAAAAGAAAAAGCGATGAGCCATATTGAAGCAGGGGCGAAAAAAGTCATTTTAACGGCTCCGGGCAAAAATGAAGACGTTACCATTGTCATGGGAGTAAATGAAGAGCAGTTCAATCCCGATGAACATGTCATTATTTCAAATGCATCCTGCACGACAAACTGTCTTGCGCCGGTCGTCAAAGTGCTTGATCAGGAATTCGGGATTGAAAGCGGCCTGATGACGACTGTTCACGCTTACACGAATGATCAAAAAAATATCGACAATCCGCATAAAGATCTGCGGAGGGCGAGAGCGTGCGGAGAATCCATCATTCCGACTTCTACAGGCGCCGCCAAAGCGCTGTCGCTCGTGCTGCCTCATTTGAAAGGAAAACTTCACGGTCTCGCTTTGCGTGTTCCCGTTCCGAATGTGTCATTAGTGGACCTTGTCTGCGATCTGAAAACAGATGTGTCGGCCGAGCAAGTAAACGCCGCTTTCCAAAGAGCCGCAAAAACGTCGATGTACGGAATTCTTGATTATTCGGATGAGCCGCTCGTTTCTTCGGATTA
Organism: Bacillus sp. JHAA; assembly: GCF_036961585.1. Taxonomy (NCBI): domain Bacteria; kingdom Bacillati; phylum Bacillota; class Bacilli; order Caryophanales; family Bacillaceae; genus Bacillus; species Bacillus sp. JHAA. The sequence goes on from NZ_JBAMDE010000002.1 coordinate 172,279, forward strand.
TAATACGAATTCACACTCTGCGATCATCGACGGACTGACAACAATGGTGATGGAAGACCGAAAAGTAAAGGTGCTCGCCTGGTATGACAATGAATGGGGATATTCCTGCCGGGTCGTTGATCTTATCCGTCACGTCGCCGCGCGAATGAAACACCCGTCAGCTGTGTAGACTAAAGATCATGGACATTTGTTAGAAAAAAACCCTTAACGGCATATTCGCAAAAAACACACCTTGCAAAATAAACTTAAACACAGTATACTATCTTTCGTGAACTTCTTGCTCGTGACTGCTTCGGAATTACTTAAAGGGTTAGGACCTCTCCGGACTAACTTTCCCCCGTGGTAAATGGCCGGGTCAGTTCTCGGAAATTCACTTTTTTAATTCTTGTTAAGGGGGGTCCATGATTATGGAAACAATGGGGCGTCACGTCATCTCCGAGCTGTGGGGATGCGATTTTGATAAGCTCAATGACATGGATTTTATTGAAAAAACGTTTGTAAATGCTGCTTTGAAATCAGGAGCTGAAGTGCGCGAGGTCGCATTTCACAAATTTGCACCGCAAGGCGTAAGCGGAGTCGTTATTATCTCTGAGTCACATTTAACGATTCACAGTTTTCCTGAACACGGATATGCAAGCATTGATGTTTATACTTGTGGAGACCTGGATCCTAATGTGGCTGCGGATTACATTGCGGACGCATTACATGCAGATACAAGAGAAAACATTGAAATACCGAGAGGAATGGGGCCTGTACAGATTAAACAGGCACAAGCGAAAGTACTGTAATTTTCAAAACGCAAACACAAGGGAGCTAAGCTGAAAAAGCCATTACGCGCTTTGAAGCTGATGCTCCTTTTCTAATGTAAAAAAACAGCATTGCTTTTTCTTTAAGCATTTTTTTTGTAAAATAGAAAGGATAAGGCCGGTCTATCGGCTCTCCCAACAAATAGGCTCATCCTAGAAACGTTGGCGGGCATTTACCGGAAGCTTGCGAACCGCATTACAGCAACGAAACAGATGGGAGCTGATCCAATTTGAAATGTCCTTCATGCCAGCACAACGGTTCCCGCGTACTTGATTCACGGCCTGCGGACGAAGGGAAATCAATCCGCAGAAGGCGGGAATGCGAAGCCTGCCATTACCGCTTCACTACATTTGAGAAGTTTGAAGAGATGCCTCTGATCGTCGTGAAAAAAGAAGGCGTCCGGGAAGAATTCAGCCGTGAAAAAATGCTGCGCGGGTTAATTAAAGCTTGTGAAAAAAGGCCCGTTCCTTTAAAAACATTGGAAGACATGTGCTTTGACATTGAAAAAGAGCTGAGAAACCAAGGTGTATCTGAAGTCAAAAGCGAACTTGTCGGAGAAATGGTAATGGACCGTCTGGCGAAAATCGATGAGGTGTCTTATGTCCGCTTTGCCTCCGTCTACCGGCAGTTTAAGGATATAAACGTGTTTATCGATGAATTGAAAGATTTAATAAAGAAAGAACGCTGAGAGAGCTAAGAGATTGTGTCTGGCTCTTTTCTCATGAGCAAAATTGGCATTTGATAGATCGCAGAAACGGTGTAAAATGAGAGTAGAAACATATCGGAAGGTTTGAGAATCATGGCTGACTATTGGAATGACGTATTGCCTGTAGATCCTTATACGGTCAAAAGCCGTTCGCTTCTTCAGGATGTCGACAGACAGGTTTTGACACATCTGTACCAGCCGCTGATCGGTTCTTTTGCATTCTCCCTTTATATGACCTTATGGGGGGAGCTTGAGCAGAACCGCTTGTGGGGAGCGGAATCCACGCACAGGCAGCTGATGGGCATGATGCAGTCAAATTTAAAAAAGATTCATCATGAACAGGGAAAGCTTGAAGGAATCGGGCTGCTGAAAGTGTATATCCGGGAGTCCGAGCAAAAAGAGCGGATGTTTATTTATGAGCTGCTGCCCCCGCTCAGACCGAATGATTTTTTTGAAGACGGCATGCTGAATGTCTTTCTTTATAACAGAGTCGGTAAAACGAAATACCAGCAGCTGAGACAATTTTACACGCACCCTTCCGTCGGCGCGGACGCAAGGGAAATTACCCGTCCGTTTAATCACGCCTTTGCCTCTTTTCAGCCGAGTGAATGGAAAATGACGCCTGATATGGAAGAGGCGATGAAGCTCCCCGAGGACTATGAGACAGCGTCTGTCGGACAAGCGCCTTCCTATACGGTGACGGAGGAAGTATTTGATTTTGAGCTTTTCATGGCGGGACTGTCAGAAACGATGATACCGCGTAAATCAATCACGCAGGACGTGCGGGAGAGCATTAAAAAGCTTTCATATTTATACGGAATAGATCCTATCTCCATGCAGCACGTCGTCATGACCGCAATTAATGAACAGGATACGATAACGGCCGAAGCGCTGAGGAAAGCGGCCAGCGACTGGTACCAAATTGAAAGAAGCGGTAAGCTTCCGGAACTGATTGATAAAACACAGCCTGTCACCTTGAGAGAAAACCGGACGGAAAAGGACGATTCATTGAACGGCGAACTCATCGCACAGCTTGAGACCATATCACCGAGAAAGCTTCTTCAGGACATTGCGGACGGGACCGAGCCGTCAAAAGCCGACTTGCAGATTATCGCCGATATTATGTTCGAACAAAAGCTTGAGCCCGGCGTCACCAATGTGCTGATTTATTATGTCATGCTGAAAACGGATATGAAGCTGTCCAAAAACTATATCCAAAAAATCGCCGCCCACTGGGCCAGAAAGAAAGTCAAAACGGTACGGGAAGCAATGAAGCTCGCAATAGAAGAGCACAGGCAATATCTTGATTGGGCGGACGGCAAAACAAACGGCGCGGCGCGCGGCAAAAAAACCGTCCGGGAAGAAAAGCGCCCTGATTGGATGAAAGAAGAAGAAACCGGGAAGAAACAAGAACAGCCGGCTCTTTCCGCGCAGGATCTTGAAGAACAGAAGAAAAAAATGATGGAAGAAATGAAAAAACTGAAAAAATACTCTGCCTATTGAGACAGAGAAGCGGGGTGATATTGAATGGAACCGATCAGCCGATCCTTAGAAGGCGTGACGAAAAGACCTGACTTTCAAAAACGCCTGGAACGAATGCAGCAGCAAGTCATGGCCGACGAAGACGTCCAGGCTTTTTTGAAGGAACAGAAAGATGTAATCAATCAAAGCATGATTGACAGAGGGTTAAATAAACTGTACGAATTCGTTCAGCAAAGCAAACAGTGCGCCTTCTGTTCGAAAGACAGCCGGACGAACAGCCTGCTTGAAGGCTATCATCCGAAGCTTGTGATCAACGGGCGTTCCATCGATATTGAATATTACGAATGTCCGGAAAAGAGAAAGCTCGACCGCCAGAAAAGGCAAAAGTCCCTGATGAAGAGCATGTATATCCAGCAGGATCTTCTCGGCGCGACCTTTCAGCAGATCGACATTACCGATCCGAGCAGAGTCGGCATTTTCCAGCATGTGACGGATTTTCTGAAGAGCTATAATGAAACGGGAAAAGGCAAAGGGCTGTATCTGTACGGAAAATTCGGAATCGGAAAGACATTTATTTTAGCCGCCATTGCTAACGAACTGGCGGAAAAAGAGTATTCATCAATGATCGTATATGTTCCCGAATTTGTCAGAGAGCTGAAAAACTCGCTCCAGGATCAGTCGTTGGAGGCGAAACTGAATATGGTGAAAACGACGCCCGTATTGATGCTTGATGACATCGGAGCGGAGTCAATGACAAGCTGGGTCAGAGATGAGGTCATCGGCACCGTGCTTCAGCACAGAATGAGCCAGCAGCTTCCCACTTTCTTCTCGTCTAATTTCTCACCTGACGAGCTGAAGCATCATTTTACGTATTCACAGCGGGGAGAAAAGGAAGAAGTAAAAGCGGCAAGACTGATGGAGCGGATTTTATATTTGGCTTCGCCCGTCCGTCTTGACGGGGAAAACCGCCGCCGTTCATGATGCCGGCGTCCAATGGGAAGGATTTGAAGGGAATGAGGAATAAGAAGGCTGTCACTTGGGCTGCGGCTGCGGCGGGAGCGGGCCTTTTGCTGTGGGCAAACCGCAAATATCTGAATCTGTCGCCTAAGGAGATCCGGCTGTGGGTATTATCGTTCGGTGTTTTTGCGCCGCTTGTGTTTATCGGAATTTCCATCGTCAGGCCTTTTGTGCTGTTTCCCGTATCAATCGTTTCCGTCGCCGGAGGATTGGCGTTCGGCCCGTTTTTCGGCACCATGTATACGCTGGCGGGCTCAATGGGCGCTGCCGCCGCGTCTTTTTTTGCGGCGGGGCTGTTTGCCTTTAATGAGAAAAGCCGTCATGGAAAAATGGAAGCCATTCAAAAACAGATGAAAACCAATGGCTTCTTTTATATTTTTATCCTGCGTATTCTGCCTGTTAACTTTGATGTGATCAGCTATGCCGCGGGCCTATCGAAAGTCAGGCCGATGACGTATTTTTTGGCGACCGCAGCGGGCATCATTCCGGGGACGATCGTCTTGAATGTGCTCGGCGCGAGCTTTATGTCCGGAAATGTGCTGACCGTACTCGGCGTGATCTGTCTTTACATCGTATTTTTATCGCTTCCCGTTATATTTAAAAAGAAGGTGCGCCATTTGTTCGGCGGTGAAAGCTAACCTTTACGTCTATTTTAAAAACATCCCCCATATACTTGTAACAGATGCCGTAAGGGGGGACAAATATGCTTGAAGTGATCTTTGAAGATGACCACGATACCGCCGCTTTTTTACATCTCATTCAGCAATCGGACGACCGGAGACATTTTATTGTCCGTGAAGGCATAAAAAAAGTCGGAATCGCAAGGTCTGAAACGGCTTTTTGCGTTCAGCGCTTTATTGAGCCGATACTTGTCAGGTTTTTTTTGGAATGCAAAGAAGACGAGCATATGCTTTCGCTTATTGAGGATGCATACTGCTTCACCGATCAGGATGAACAGCAGCAAATCCTTCAGCTTGCACACAGCATTATGGAAGGAGAGCTTGATGATCATCCGTTCGAGCCGAAGAAAGAGCCGCGCACACAGTTTATTTCAGATGCGCTCCGGACGATTTCACTTGATGCGGGTGTTTTTTCCGTGCGTTCGTTTCAGACGTTCCGGCTCGGCAGGTATTATGAGCGGCTCAGAGAATACGCGGAGGCTGCGATAGATGAATACCGGATGGAACAGGAATATCAAAACTTTATCCAGTCTCTGAGAGATTATGTGACATCCAATCCGCCGCGGATGAAGAAAGTCCGCATCGTACATGACCGGGCTTTTACGCTGTGGGAGCTGCGCTATTTGTCAGAACGGGAACAGAAAAAATACATAGACAGACGGTTTGTGCGGGAGCACCCGATGTATATAGATTCCCATCTCCTTGCGCCGCTGATCTCCATTGCGCCTGAGACGGTAGAACTGTATACGGACAAACCGGAGCATATGATGTCCAGAACGATTCAAAACGTGTTTCAGGAGAGGGTGCGCCTTTTTCCGCTGGGCGCATTTGCAGCCGAGAAGACGGAAGGATAGCCGCACGGACGGCCTTGTGTAAGCGGCAAGGCTGTCTTTGCGAAATCAGACGGAAAACCGAGTTGCATTTTTCTCACAGACATTTTATAATACATAAAAGATTAATGATTGCTACACGTATTGATAAGGACATGAAGCATTGATACCGGCTTTATAAGAGAGGAGAGCCCAGGCTGAAAGCTTTCCAGCTATGGATCATTGTCTTTACCGCCTTTGAACTTCAGCTGTGAACGCCGGAAGAAGCGCCAGTAATAGCTGACGGGAACTCCCGTTACAGAGTTTAGAGCCGCAGGTGCCGAAACAATCGGCCGCGCGGAAAAAAGGGTGGAACCACGATTCCGTTTATTTAACCTCGTCCCTTTCATAGGGGGCGGGGTTTTTGATTTGCATAAAAAAAGGAGTGACGAAGATGTCAGATATGATCAACATCACATTTCCGGACGGAGCGGTAAAGGAATTTCCGAAAGGAACAACAACAGAAGATATCGCGGCATCCATCAGTCCGGGATTAAAGAAAAAGTCTTTAGCCGGAAAACTGAACGGACAGGAAATTGATTTAAGAACGCCGATTCAAGAGGATGGTGCCGTAGAAATCATTACAGAAGGCACAGAAGAAGGCTTGAACATCATGCGGCACAGCACGGCGCATTTATTGGCCCAGGCGATTAAACGCATTTATAAAGATGTGAAATTCGGAGTCGGCCCCGTCATTGAAAACGGGTTCTATTATGACGTTGAAATGGAGCAGGCGCTGACGCCGGATGACCTTCCGAAGATTGAAAAAGAAATGAAACGCATCGTCGGTGAAAATCTGCCGATTATCCGAAAAGAAGTGAGCCGTGATGAAGCAAAAGCCATGTTTGCGGAAATCGGCGATAATCTGAAGCTTGAACTGCTGGATGCCATCCCTGAAGACGAAACGGTCTCCATTTATGAGCAGGGCGAATTTTTTGACCTGTGCCGCGGCGTGCACGTGCCGTCTACAGGCAAAATTAAAGAATTTAAGCTGCTGAGCCTTGCGGGCGCATACTGGCGCGGCGACAGCAAAAACCAAATGCTTCAGCGCATTTACGGCACGGCCTTCTTTAAAAAGGATGACCTGAAAGAGCATTTGCGGATGCTTGAAGAAGCGAAAGAACGTGACCACCGAAAACTGGGCAAAGAATTAAAATTGTTCGCCAACTCTCAAAAAGTCGGACAAGGCCTGCCGCTCTGGCTGCCGAAAGGCGCAACCATCCGCCGCGTGATCGAGCGCTACATTGTGGATAAAGAGCTGAGCCTCGGTTATGAGCACGTCTATACGCCTGTTCTCGGAAGCAAAGACCTGTACGAAACATCAGGGCACTGGGATCATTATCAGGATACGATGTTCCCGCCGATGGAAATGGACAATGAAACACTCGTGCTCCGTCCGATGAACTGTCCTCACCATATGATGATTTACAAACAGGACATTCACAGCTACCGCGAGCTTCCGATCCGCATCGCAGAGCTGGGAACGATGCATCGTTATGAAATGTCCGGGGCGCTTTCAGGTCTTCAGCGCGTACGCGGCATGACGTTAAATGACGCGCACATTTTCGTCCGCCCTGACCAGATTAAAGAAGAATTCATCCGCACGGTCCGTTTGATTCAAGACGTATACGAAGACTTCGGCCTGAGTGATTACACATTCCGCCTGTCTTACCGCGATCCTGAAGATACGGAAAAATATTTTGATGATGATGAGATGTGGAACAAAGCGCAATCCATGCTGAAGGCGGCAATGGACGAAATCGGCCATGACTACTATGAAGCGGAAGGCGAAGCGGCGTTTTACGGCCCTAAGCTTGACGTACAGGTGAAAACGGCGATCGGCAAAGAAGAGACATTGTCAACTGTACAGCTTGACTTCCTTCTTCCGGAACGCTTTGATCTCACTTACGTCGGAGAAGACGGCAAACAGCACCGCCCTGTCGTTATTCACCGCGGTGTCGTGTCAACGATGGAGCGTTTCGTTGCTTTCTTAATCGAAGAGCACAAAGGCGCCCTTCCGACATGGCTTGCGCCGGTGCAGTTCCAAGTCATTCCTGTATCACCGTCCGTGCATCTTGACTATGCGAAAAAAGTGCAGGAGCGCCTGCAGCGTGAAGGCCTGCGTGTCGAGCTTGACAGCCGGGACGAGAAAATCGGCTATAAAATCCGTGAAGCGCAAATGCAAAAAATCCCGTACATGCTTGTGGTCGGTGACCAAGAAGCGGAAAACGGCGCGGTAAACGTCCGGAAATACGGCGAGCAGAAATCAGAAACCGTCTCATTGGACGATTTTGTGAAAAAGGCTGTAGCCGAAGCGAAAAAATAACCGGAAATACAAAAAACCCCGTTCATTCAGAATGGGGTTTTTTTTGCGTATAAAATTATCTTTCTTTTTGTTTCTCTATAATCGCAAACAGCTCGTGAAGATCGCTGATCACGTAATCAGGCGCAATGTCCGTATCATTTTTCTTTTGCGTCCGGTTTACCCAGACTGTCGTAATGCCTGCCCGTTTCGCTCCCAATATATCAGTATTGAGGTTATCTCCGACCATAATGGCGTCTTCTTTTTTCAGGTTCAGGAGGCCGAGGCAATGTTCGAATATGGAGGCGTCGGGTTTCCCTTTTCCGAAAGCGCCTGAGATGACGATTTCATTAAAATAAGGCGCAAGCTCAGGAACGCCGGCGAGTTTTTCTTTCTGCAGGCTGGGATCGCCGTTTGTCAGCAGAAGCAATTCATAAACACCTTTCAGCTTATCAAGCACCGCAAACGTTTCATCATACACGTACGGACGCTGTCTGCGTTCCGCCGCGAAAAACTCCGCCAAATATTCGCCGTAAGCCGCATCGTCTATACCGACGCTTTTTAAGCCGTTCGTCCAGGCGTTTCGTCTGTATTCCGGCGCAATCCGATTCAGCTGTTTAAATCCTTCGCTGACCGGCTCGGAAAAATTCGCCCACAATCCTTCAAACGGATTAATGCCGATCATGACCGTATAAGGATAGGTTTCGTATGACATATACAATTCCCGTGCCGCCTTCCGAACCGCATCTTCAAATGTATGCGGGTCAAGGCCATATTTTTTTTCCGCTTGTAAACATGTTTCCCTGAATGTTGTTCTGACGCTTTTTTCATCCCATAACAGTGTATCGTCCAAATCAAAAAATACGGCTTTCATGATCTTCTCCTCTTTGTTATATTCTGAAACTCTCTGCCGCAAGGCTCCCGTTTATTCTACAATAGATATATAGACTGTGAAAGATTTGTTTTCAGATGATTTGAAAAAAACAGGCAGGTTTGTGTCAGATTCTGTCTCAGGCTCTAAAACGTGATAAAATTAAATTTGAAAGAACAGGTGAAAAGTATGCTGCATTTGATCATCATGATGCTGGAAAGAGTCGGAATTATCGTCATATTGGGATTTGTTCTGGCTCATACCAGATTGTTCAGACAGGCGCTCCAGCAGCCTGAGAGCTATAAAGGCAAAGCGGTGCTGATTTCAATTTTCTCGCTGTTCAGTATCATCAGCAACTATACGGGAATAGAAATTCAGCGGAATACAATCATGAATAATGACTGGGTGTTTCAAATTAATCCGTCCGGTTCAATTGCCAATACAAGAATTATGGGCGTTGAAATCGGCGGACTCTTAGGCGGCCCGTATGTGGGGATCGGCGTCGGCATACTGGCCGGCCTGCATCGTTTATCACTCGGCGGCGCGACCGCAGTCAGCTGTGCCGTCTCATCCGTTTTAGCGGGCATTTTGTCCGGCTGGATCGGACGGTATTTCAGAAAACGCTATGCGATGCCGACACCGCGGGTGGCCGCGCTTGTCGGACTCGGAATGGAATCGCTGCAAATGCTGCTCATCCTCTTGATGGCCAAGCCGTTTTCTGATGCTTGGACGCTTGTGAGCATCATCGGCATCCCGATGATATTGGTAAACGGGTCAGGGACTTTTATTTTTCTTTCGATCATTCAGTCGATTATCCGGAAGGAAGAACGGGCGAGAGCCCTTGAAACCCATAGGGTGCTGATGATTGCCGATCAGACGCTTCCGTTTTTCCGCCAGGGGCTGAATGAAAGCTCATGCAAAAGCGTCGCCGCCATCATTCACAGGCAAACAGGAACGGACGCGGTATCGCTTACGGATAACGAAAAGATTTTGGCGCACGTCGGCGCGGGTGCCGACCATCATATTCCGTCTGAAAGCCTGATCACCGGATTGTCAAAACGCGTCATTAAAACGGGTCATATTATGAAAGCGACATCAAAGGAAGAAATTGAATGCACGCACGATCCCTGTCCGCTGCATGCGGCGATCGTATTGCCGCTGACGTCAAACGGCAAAACGATCGGGACGCTGAAAATGTACTTTAAAAGCCCGTCAGGTTTAAGCCGGGTTGAAGAAGAGCTTGCAGAAGGACTCGCCATGCTGTTTTCCACCCAGCTTGAACTCGGCGAGGCGGAACTGCAGAGCAAATTGCTGAAAGACGCAGAAATAAAGGCGCTTCAGGCACAGGTCAATCCGCATTTTCTGTTTAATGCGATCAATACGATTTCTGCTCTTTGCCGTACGGATGTGGAAAAAACCCGAAAGCTTCTGCTGCAGCTCAGCGTCTATTTCCGTTCCAATCTGCAGGGGGCAAGGCAGCTGCTCATCCCGCTTTCTAAAGAACTGAACCATCTGCAGGCGTATTTATCATTGGAGCAGGCCCGTTTTCCCGGGAAATATAAAATCAGTCTTGAAATCGAACGCGGTTTGGAGGACATCGAAATTCCTCCTTTTGTGCTGCAGATTCTCGTCGAAAATGCGCTCCGCCATGCATTTTCAAGAAAGCAGGACAGCTGTGCCGTCAATGTCAGCGTGGTATCCTCCGGTCAGTCGGTTTTAATGCGGGTTGGAGATAACGGGCGGGGAATTGATCCGGAATTGCTGTCCGTGCTCGGAAACCATCCGCTGCCGTCTAAAGAAGGGACGGGAACCGCGCTTTACAATTTAAATCAGCGGCTGATCGGGCTGTTCGGCCCCAAAGCAGCCCTGCGATTGGAAAGTGAGGCCGGCAAAGGTACGGACGTATCATTTGAGCTGCCTTTGAAACTGATGACTAAAGGAGAAGAACATGCTGAAGGTGTTAATCGTTGATGATGAAATGCTGGCAAGAGATGAATTAGCTTATTTGCTGAAACGGACGAATGAAGTAAGTGACATAAACGAAGCTGAAAATATTGAATCCGCTTTTGACAGTATGATGGATCAAAAACCGGATCTGCTGTTTTTGGACGTTGATTTGTCAGGAGAAAACGGATTTGACATTGCCAAACGGCTGAAAAACATGAAAAATCCGCCGGCCGTCGTTTTTGCGACGGCGTATGACCAATTTGCTTTAAAAGCCTTTGAAGTCGACGCGCTCGATTATTTAACGAAGCCTTTTGATGAAGAAAGAGTGCGCCAGACGATCAGAAAGTTTAAAAGAGTGAAGCGGGACAGGGCAGGAGCCGTCTCAGAGCAGCCGTCCGCAGCCGGAGCGCATAAACTGGCTGTATCAGCCGGTGAATCTATTGTCATTTTAGATACGAAGGACATTATTTTCGCCGGCATGGAGGACGGACACGTTTCCGTTAAAACGTTTGCCGCGTCTTATTCCGTTCACGAAACTTTGGCGGTCATTGAGAAAAAACTGCCTGATACGGGTTTCTTGAGAGTGCACCGCGCGTTCATCGTGAATACGGAGCATATTACAGAAATTCATCCGTGGTTTAATTCGACGTACAATCTTATCTTAAAAGACGGCTCTAAAATTCCCGTCAGCCGTACATACGCCAAGGACTTAAAAAAGCTGCTTCATATTATATGAGGCGGCTTTTGCATTTCAGCAGCCGTTTTTTGCATTTCAGAATGAATATTCAGCCGTTTGTTATGAAAGCGCTTTAAAAGGCGATTTCTCTTTTATAATGGACCTAACAAAGAGAAAGAGGTGAAGAAAATGAGTGCGAAAAAAGTGTACGGATTTCTGACACAAGCATTTATTTTTGCCGTAATTATGCTCATATCTAATGGGATTGCAGCGATTGTCCCCATTCCTATACCCGCTTCCGTAGTAGGTTTGGTGTTATTATTTGTCCTCTTATGCCTGAAAGTGATTAAGCTTGAACAAGTAGAAACGCTGGGAACATCATTAACGTCACTGATCGGATTTTTATTTGTCCCGTCGGGCATCTCCGTGATGAATTCACTTGGCGTCATGCAGCAGTACGGCGTGCAGATCGCACTCGTCATTTTACTCGCCACCATCATTCTGTTAGGGGCGACGGGCCTTTTTTCTCAGCTGATCTTGTCTGTCAGCCAAAAACGTCAGAAGGCAGCCCCTGAAAAACAAACGGTGCGCCGTTCCAATCAGGAAAAAGAACTTGTGCAGCATTAGGAGGGAAATCGGATGAGTCCATATTTCGGTATTGTCGTTTCACTTGCGGCCTTTGGCATCGGCACGTATTTATTTAAAAAAACGAGAGGCTTTTTCCTCTTCACCCCGCTGTTTGTCGCGATGGTGCTTGGAATCCTTTTTCTGAAGCTCGGCGGTTTTTCATATGAAGATTATAAAAGCGGGGGAGACATTATTAAATTCTTCCTGGAGCCCGCGACGATCGCTTTTGCCATCCCTTTATACAAACAGCGTGACAAACTGAAAAAATACTGGTGGCAGATCATGTCTTCTATCATTGTCGGCTCTATCTGCTCAGTCACGATTGTCTATTTGATCGCAAAAGGCATTCATCTTGACGCGGCCGTTATGAAAAGCATGCTTCCGCAGGCGGCGACAACGGCAATTGCCCTTCCGCTGTCAAAAGGAATCGGCGGCATCACCGACATCACCGCTTTCGCCGTTATTTTCAACGCCGTTATCGTCTATGCTCTGGGCGCTCTATTCTTAAAACTCTTTAAAGTGAAACACCCGATCTCTAAGGGACTGGCTCTCGGCACATCCGGACACGCACTCGGTGTTGCGGTCGGTATTGAGATGGGAGAAGTAGAAGCGGCAATGGCAAGTATCGCGGTTGTCGTCGTAGGAGTGGTGACGGTGCTGGTCATTCCGGTATTCGTTCAGCTCATCGGAGGATAAACCCGGGTCATAGACCCGGGTTTTTTTATTGTGTTGGCACGTCCGCGGGCGGCAAAGAATGAAATTTCACATTTTTCCTTGCGCTCGACCCGGCATCGTGTTAAAATGAAAAAGTTGATCCGGAGAAGTCATTCTTGACTAATGATCCGGTATTGTGTAGAATAGTTATTGAATTGAATATAAATCACAAGCAGAGGCACCCGCTTCTCACCTGATTGACACATTCATGTAGTTGGCAGGTTGACCGTACATTTTTATTTATGCAGATGTTCGTAGTGTGGGTGTGTTGTCATGCCCGCACTTTTTGTTTGCCTGCAGAATGCAGTCAACAAGCGTTGTGAATCAATTCGAAGAAACTATGGAGGTGGCTCATTATTAGCAAAGATCAATTGGTTAATGAGGGTATCCGTGCACGTGAAGTTCGTCTGATCGGACAAAATGGCGATCAGCTCGGCATCAAGTCCCGTCAGGAAGCACTTGAAATCGCCGGCCGCGCAAATCTTGACCTTGTGTTAGTTGCAGCAAATGCAAAACCGCCTGTCTGCCGCATCATGGACTACGGTAAGTTCAGATTCGAGCAGCAGAAAAAGGACAAAGAAGCACGCAAAAATCAAAAAATCATTAACTTAAAAGAAGTTAGATTAAGTCCGACGATCGATGAGCATGACTTTAACACGAAATTGCGCAATGCGATTAAATTCCTTGAAAAAGGCGATAAAGTGAAAGCTTCTATCCGCTTTAAAGGGCGCGCAATCACTCATAAAGAAATCGGCCAGCGCGTATTGGACCGTTTCTCTGAAGCATGTGCGGAAGTTGCGACAGTCGAAACAAAACCAAAAATGGACGGCCGCAGCATGTTCTTAATGCTTGCGCCGAAAAACGAAAAGCAATAAGGAGGAAATCCCATGCCAAAAATGAAAACTCACCGCGGATCTGCTAAACGTTTTAAAAAGACAGGTTCTGGGAAGTTAAAACGTTCTCATGCATATACAAGTCACTTATTCGCCAACAAATCCCAAAAGCAAAAGCGTAAGCTTCGCAAGGGTGCTATTGTGAGCGCAGGAGACTTCAAACGCATCAAACAACAGCTTGCCAACATCAAGTAATCGGACAAGGAACAATTAGGAGGGAAATATAATGCCAAGAGTAAAAGGCGGAACTGTGTCGCGTCAGCGTCGTAAAAAGGTTCTTAAATTAGCAAAAGGTTATTTCGGTTCAAAACATAGATTATACAAAGTAGCAAACCAGCAGGTCATGAAATCAGGAAACTATGCATTCCGTGACCGCCGTCAGAAAAAACGTGATTTCCGTAAGCTTTGGATCACTCGTATCAACGCTGCTGCACGTATGAACGGTCTTTCTTACAGCCGTTTAATGCACGGTCTTAAGCTTTCAGGCATCGAAGTAAACCGCAAAATGCTTGCTGATCTTGCTGTAAACGATCTTACTGCTTTCAATCAGCTTGCTGATGCTGCTAAAGCTCAGTTAGACAAGTAAGTTGAAAAAGCCGCTCTCTTTCCGGGAGCGGTTTTTTTACGTAAAGGGTGACAATCAATGGCTCTCCTCATTTACGCCGTGTTGATAAACGGATACGGCTTTTGGATCATGGGCGCTGATAAAAGAAGAGCAAAGGCGCACAGGTGGAGAATATCAGAGAAACGGATATGGCTCACAGCCGCCATGTTCGGCTCACTCGGCGTATGGATCGGCATGCGCACCTTCAGGCATAAGACGAAACACAAATCCTTTTTATACGGGGTGCCGCTGCTTTTTCTCACTGAAGCCGCCCTTGTGCTGATGTATTTGGTGTATAAAGAATAAAAAGCAGGAGAGCTTATCGCTCGCCTGCTTTTTTCGCTTTTTTGATGGGCTGGTCCCAATCAATCTTGCAATTCGGGTACCGCTCCAATACCTTTTTTTCGACTTCTTCAAAATCACCTGCAGAAAAGCGGTTCAGCTTTTCCGGATTTTCGGTCCATACAAATATCGTATGAATAAACAGCGGATGATCTTTGGAAGGGATATGCTTTTCTCCTTCAAAGAGCACTCCTTTATAAGTAAGCTGGAGATTTTTTCGCGTGTTTTTCTGTTCGTCAATAAAATAAAAATTCTCTTTTGATTGCGCCAGTCTGAGCCTTCTTTTCGGGTTTGCGTAGAATTTGACGCCCATGTAAATAAAATAAATAAGAAGTGCAAGCAAGACAATCCTCAATACTGTAATGGCCATATGTGTGAAGGCACCTCCTCACCTTTGTCATGATCTGATGTAATACGAAAAACAAAACAAAAGGTTTCATTTTTTTAAAAGAAATAGATAAAAACATTTACCCGTTTTTCAGGCGAATTAATCGTATGCTTCAGCATTGGTTTTGTATAATAAGAAGGGTAGTGAAAAAAAGGAGGTTTATTGATGACAAAATTAGATGAAACGCTCACCATGCTGAAAGCGTTAACGGATGCAAAAGGGATACCGGGAAATGAGAGAGAAGTAAGACAAGTGATGAAATCATACATAGAACCATTTGCTGATGATGTCACAACAGACCGGCTGGGAAGCTTAATCGCCAAAAAAACCGGCAAAGAAAACGGTCCGAAAATCATGATCTCAGGGCATTTAGACGAAGTCGGTTTTATGGTGACGCAAATCACTGATAAAGGCTTTCTCCGCTTTCAAACCGTCGGCGGCTGGTGGTCTCAGGTCATGCTGGCCCAGCGCGTTACCGTCGTGACAAAAAAAGGGGACATCACGGGGATCATCGGTTCGAAACCGCCTCACATTCTGCCTCCTGACGCCAGAAAAAAAGCCGCCGATATTAAAGAGATGTTCATCGATATCGGGGCGTCCAGCCGTGAAGAAGCAATGGAATGGGGCGTTCTTCCGGGTGACCAGATTGTGCCGTATTTTGAATTTACAGTGATGAACAATGAAAAGCATTTATTGGCAAAAGCATGGGACAACCGTATCGGCTGCGCGATTGCCATCGATGTATTAAAAAATCTGAAAAACAGCGATCATCCGAATGAAGTATACGGGGTCGGAACGGTTCAGGAAGAAGTCGGGCTTCGCGGGGCGAAAACAGCGGCACATACGATTCAGCCTGATATCGCGTTCGGTGTGGATGTCGGAATTGCCGGAGATACACCGGGAATTTCTGAAAAAGAGGCACAAAGCAAAATCGGCGAAGGGCCGCAAATTATTCTGTATGACGCGTCAATGGTATCTCACAAAGGGCTGCGCGACCTTGTCGTGAACACGGCGGAAGAAGCGGGAATTCCTTATCAATTCGATTCCATTGCCGGAGGGGGCACGGATTCAGGTTCCATTCATTTAACCGCAAACGGAGTGCCGGCGCTGTCCATTACGATCGCGACGCGCTACATTCACACTCATGCCGCTATTTTGCATCGGGATGATTATGAGAATACGGTAAAATTGATCACAGAAGTGATTAAAAAATTAGACCGGGAAACGGTTGACCGTATTACTTATCAATAAAGATACGGAAGAATCTGCTTTTTTAAGCAGATTCTTTTTTTTTGTCTGTACAAATATGAACCCTGCGTCTACAATAAGAGAAGACATAGAAAAATCTGACAACATGTTTTTGAAAGCGCTTTAAAAAAGGGAGGGTTTACAAATGAAAAACAGATTCAGACGCATGATCCGCTTTTCATGCGCAGCCGTTACAGCCGGTCTGCTGCTGATGTCTTCATCTCCGGCATCTGCCGCGTTTTGGGGGGCATCAAATGAATTGCTGCACGATCCGACAATGGCGAAGGAAGGAAACACGTGGTACGCTTTCGGAACCGGTTTGGAAGGGGAGAGGGGGCTTCGCGTCTTAAAGGCGGGCAGCGGCGGCGTATGGACCGTTCAGAAATCAATCTTTACTTCCCCGCTGTCATGGTGGGGCAATTATGTGCCGAATTACGGGCTGAATCAATGGGCCCCCGATGTTCAATATTTTAACGGAAAGTATTGGCTGTATTATGCCGTTTCTTCATTCGGCAAAAATACCTCCGCGATCGGTCTTGCATCATCTACAAGCCTCAGTTCGGGAAACTGGAAGGACGAAGGGCTCGTCATCCGTTCAACAAGCGCCGATAACTACAATGCAATTGATCCGGAGCTGACAATTGATAAAGACGGAAACCCTTGGCTTGCCTTCGGTTCTTTTTGGAGCGGCATTAAGCTGACAAAGCTTGATAAAAATACAATGAAACCGACGGGATCACTTTATTCCATCGCTGCCAGACCGAATAACGGCGGAGCTTTGGAAGCGCCGGCCATCACCTATCAGAACGGCTACTATTACTTAATGGTGTCGTTTGATAAATGCTGTTCAGGCGTGAATAGTACGTACAAAATCGCTTATGGAAGATCCAAAAGCATCACCGGCCCATATCTCGATAAAAGCGGGAAAAGCATGTCAGAAGGCGGAGGAACGATTCTTGACTCCGGCAATGACCGCTGGAAAGGCCCGGGCGGCCAAGACATTGTGAACGGGAATATTTTAGTGCGTCATGCGTATGATGCCGAAAACAGCGGAATTCCGAAGATGCTCATCAATGATATTGATTGGAGTTCAGGCTGGCCTTCCTATTAATTGATCAGCCGGGCATGTGTGTCCGGCTTTTTTACTTGCAATAAAAGATTGACAGTTTGATTCCTCCTTAACTATAATAAAATTGTTCGTACAAATAAAAGGATAAAAGTTTTATATTTTATATTCGTACGTATATTTTTAAAAATGCAAGCGCTTTATTTTGATGGGAAGGGGAAATGAATGTGCTTCAGAACAAAGAATATGAATTTTGGTTTGTAACGGGAAGCCAGCACTTATACGGAGAGGAAACGCTGCAGCTTGTCGATAAACACGCAAAGGGGATATGTGACGGCCTCAGCGGGGTGTCATCAAGATACAAGATCAGGCATAAACCGGTTGTCACGTCATCTGAAACGATCAGAGAGGTTTTGCGGGAAGCGCAGTATCAAGAAAACTGTGCCGGGGTCGTGACGTGGATGCATACATTTTCCCCTGCGAAAATGTGGATTGAAGGTCTTTCCGCTTTTCAAAAGCCGATGCTTCATCTGCATACCCAATATCATCGCGACATCCCGTGGGAAACGATTGATATGGACTTTATGAACAGCAACCAATCCGCTCACGGAGACCGGGAATACGGGTATATCCAGTCAAGAATGGGGCAGACGAGAAAAGTCATCGCAGGCTATTGGGATGATGAGGAAGTCAAACATGACATTTCGCAATGGATGAACACTGCTGCCGCCTGGAATGAAAGCAGGAATATTAAAGTAGCCCGGTTCGGCGACAATATGCGGAATGTAGCGGTTACTGACGGAGACAAAGTCGGCGCCCACATCCAATTCGGCTGGCAGGTTGACGGGTACGGAATCGGCGATCTTACCGAGGTGATGAACAACGTCACCGACGCAGAAATTGAGGCGCTTTATGAGGAATACGACAAATTGTATGTCATCAGCGGCGAAACAAAACAAGATGAAGCAAAAGTTGCTTCCATTAAAGAACAGGCGAAAATTGAACTCGGATTAACGGCCTTTCTCGAACGGGGCGGATATACAGCGTTTTCGACCTCCTTTGAAGTTTTGCACGGAATGAAGCAGCTTCCGGGACTTGCCGTTCAGCGTCTCATGGAAAAAGGGTACGGATTTGCCGGCGAAGGCGATTGGAAAACGGCTGCCCTTGTGCGAATGATGAAAATAATGGCGGACGGAGAACAAACCTCCTTCATGGAAGATTATACGTACCATTTTGAACCGGGGCGTGCGATGATTCTCGGATCACATATGCTTGAAGTATGTCCGACGATCGCCCTTGATCAGCCGAAAATCGAAGTCCATCCTCTCTCAATCGGAGGGAAGGAAGATCCGGCCCGGTTGGTCTTTAACGGAATCGGCGGTTCAGCCATCATCGCCAGCATCATTGATATCGGCGGGCGATTCCGTCTCATTCTGAATGAAGCAGAAGGTAGGGAAATTGATCATGATATGCCGAATCTCCCTGTGGCGCGGGTGCTATGGAAGCCGGAGCCATCGCTGAAAACAGCTGCGGAAGCATGGATTTTGGCGGGAGGCGCCCATCATACTTGTATGTCTTTCCGGCTTACGGCTGAACAGATGCTTGACTGGGCTGAGATGGCAGGCATTGAAAGCATCTTTATTTCCCGCAATACCGAAATACATGAGCTGAAAAAAGAGCTGAAATGGAATGACGTATTATACCGGTTGGGAGGGAATTGATATGGCGTATACGATTGGTGTTGATTTCGGCACATTGTCCGGCCGGGCGGTGCTTGTCAATGTCCGCACGGGCGAAGAGATCGCGTCTGCGGTAAAAGAATACACTCATGCCGTCATCGACCGCACGCTGCCGAAGACGGGTGAAAAACTCCCTCGGGACTGGGCGCTTCAGCATCCTGCCGATTATATCGAAGTTCTGGAAACGGCGATTCCGAACCTGCTTCAAGAGGCGGGCGCTGATCCAAAAGACGTGATCGGCATAGGAATTGATTTTACCGCCTGCACGATTTTGCCGATAGACGTCGCGGGGCAGCCGCTTTGTATGCTGCCGGAATTTGAACGGGAGCCCCACAGTTATGTGAAGCTGTGGAAGCATCATGCGGCTCAAAAACATGCAGACCGTTTGAACACGATTGCCGAAGACACAAAAGAAACATTCCTTAAAAGATACGGCGGTAAAATTTCTTCTGAATGGATGATCCCGAAAATCATGCAAATCGCGGAAGAAGCGCCGCATATATACAAGGCGGCAGATCGGATTGTGGAAGCGGCAGACTGGATCGTCTATCAATTGTGCGGTTCATTGAAGCGAAGCAACTGCACGGCCGGCTACAAAGCAATCTGGAATGAGGAGACGGGGTATCCGCCGGATCATTTTTTTGAAAAGCTCAACCCGTTAATGAAAACGATTACAAAAGATAAATTAAGCGGCACCATTTATTCAGTCGGGGAAAAGGCAGGAGGTTTGACCGAAAAAATGGCGGAGCTGACCGGGCTTCTGCCGGGGACGGCCGTTGCCGTCGCCAATGTCGACGCCCACGTGTCAGTGCCCGCGGTCGGTATTACAGAGCCGGGGAAAATGCTGATGATTATGGGAACGTCTACCTGCCATGTGCTGCTCGGCGAAGAAGAACATATCGTCCCCGGTATGTGCGGGGTCGTCAATAACGGCATCTTGCCCGGATATGCGGGATATGAAGCGGGACAGTCCTGTGTCGGCGACCACTTTGAATGGTTCGTCAAAACGTGCGTTCCGAGAGACTATGAGAAGGAAGCTGAGGATAAACACATAGACATTCACGAGCTGCTCAGCAAAAAAGCAGCTGTACTTGTTCCGGGGGAAAGCGGCCTTCTCGCGCTTGACTGGTGGAACGGAAACCGGTCAACCTTGGTGGACGCCGATTTGACGGGCATGATGCTCGGCATGACGCTGCACACGAAGCCGGAAGAAATCTACAGGGCATTGATTGAAGCGACGGCGTTCGGAACGAGGATGATTATCGAAACGTTTCGGGAAAACGGCGTTCCGGTCGAGGAGCTTTACGCAGCCGGAGGAATCGCCGAAAAAAATCCGTTTGTCATGCAGATTTATGCAGACGTCACAAATATGGATATTAAATTATCCGGTTCTCCGCAGGCGCCTGCACTGGGCTCCGCGATTTTCGGAGCGCTCGCCGCGGGACGGGAAAACGGGGGATTCTCCAATATTGCTGAAGCATGTGCGCATATGGGGAAATTAAAAGACGGCTTTTATGCCCCGAACCGGGAAAGAGCTGAGATTTATGACAGCTTATATGCGGAATATAAAGAGCTCGTTCACTACTTCGGCAAAGAAAACAATGTCATGAAACGCCTGAAAGCCATTAAAAACCGTGATTTTGCGAAAGGGGGGAGCCGCCATGCTTGAAGCGTTAAAAGAAGAAGTGCTCGCCGCCAATCTGAAGCTTGAGGAACATAACCTTGTCACGTTTACATGGGGGAATGTCAGCGGCATTGACAGAGAGAGCGGGAGAATCGTCATTAAACCGAGCGGTGTCGATTACAGTGAGCTGACCGCTGACAAACTGGTCGTCCTGAATGAGGACGGAGACATTCTCGAAGGCTCGCTGAAACCGTCTTCTGACACGCCGACCCATCTTTATCTGTATAAAGCGTTTCCGGCTATCGGCGGAATCGTTCATACGCACTCCCGCTGGGCGACGAGCTGGGCGCAGTCCGGAAGAGACATACCCGCTCTCGGAACGACTCACGCGGATTACTTTGAAAGCGCTATACCCTGCACGAGGGAAATGTATGAAGAAGAAATTGTGAAAGATTACGAATATCATACAGGCAAAGTCATAGCCGAAACTTTTCAAAACGAACCGTATGAACAAAATCCGGGTGTCCTCGTCCACAGCCACGGCCCGTTCTGCTGGGGAACGGACGCGCTGAATGCCCTGCATAACGCCGTTGTGCTCGAAACGGTAGCGGAAATGGCCTACCATTCGCTTATGCTGAACAAACAGCTCAGTCCGATCGACAGAGTGCTGCATGATAAGCATTTTTACAGAAAACACGGGGCGAATGCTTATTATGGCCAAACTTGACGCAGCCGGGTTTCTGATTGATTTAGACGGAACCGTATTCAGGGGGCGGGAGCTGATTGACGGCGCAAAAGAAGCCGTTCATACCCTTCAGTCACTGGGCAAAGCCGTTGTCTTTTTAAGCAACCGCGGCAATCTATCAAGAGCAATGTGCCGAAAGAAACTGCTGGGTGCCGGTATCCGCACGGATGAACGGAGCATCGTGCTGTCCTCCAGTGTGACGGCATCATTTTTAAAGAAGCATTATCCTTTGTCAAAGGTGTGGGTGTTAGGAGAGAAAGGGCTGACTGATGAACTCGCTTTAGCGGGTGTCGCCCTGGCGCAAAACCCGCAGGCGGCAGACTGGCTTGTCATCTCCCTGCATGAAACCGTCACCTATGAGGATTTGAATCTCGCTTTTAAGGCGGCTTCCTCCAGCGCGCGCATCATCGCCACGAACCGGGACCGCTCCTTTCCGAATGAAGGCGGCCATGCCATGGATGTCGCGGGAATGATCGGGGCCATTGAAGCATCCGCCGGAGCAAAAACGGAGCTTGTCATCGGCAAACCGTCTTGGCTGATGGCTGAGGCGGCATGTGAAGCGCTCGGACTTCCCCCTGAGGAATGCGCCATTATCGGAGACAGCCTCGAATCTGATATTGCAATGGGCAGCCTGTACGGGATGAAAAGCGTATTGGTTCTGACGGGGTCGGCCAAACTTGGGGAGCCCCGTCTATATGAACCTGACATCGTCCTTGATTCTATTAAAGACCTGACAGAATTAGCGAAGGAGGGAATCCTTTTATGAAACGTTCTCCTGAGGACATTCAATCCGAGTTTGACAAGGAAGGGGCCAGCCGCTCACCGATTCAAATAGAAGATATCGTGATCGGGGCGAATGCAAAAGAAGAGCTTCTCAGATTTCTGCAAAAAAAATGCTGGAATCATCCGGTCATCGTCTGTGACCGGAACACGTACGAGGCGGCGGGGCGTCTGCTTGCGGACGAATTGAGGGCAGGCGGGATCAAAGCGTCAAAAGTCATCATTCCGGAGCATGAAGCCGGGGCCGCCGCGGCTGATGAGAGGACATTGGTCTATACGCTGATCAATCTCGCGGAAGAGACGGATGTCATCATTGCGGCCGGTTCAGGAACGATTCACGACATTACGCGGTTTGCCGCCTGCCAGCGCGGATTGCCGTTTATCTCATTCCCCACCGCTCCGTCAGTCGACGGTTTTACGTCGGCGGGAGCGCCGCTCATATTAAACGGTATCAAAACGACGATTCAAACGAAAGCGCCAATTGCCTTATTTGCGGATACGAATGTATTAAAAGAAGCGCCCCGTTCAATGACAGCCGCGGGCTTCGGAGACATGCTCGGAAAAATAACATCGCTGGCAGATTGGGAGATTTCCCGCAGGCTTGCGGGTGAGCCGTACTCAGAAGCCGGGGCGAAGCTTGTGAAAGACGCGCTTTGGCAGTGCATTGATCACCGCGCTGCCATTGCCATGGGAACGGAGGCCGGCATTCAGATACTGATGGAAGCGCTGATCGTTTCGGGTCTTGTCATGCTTGCGCTTGACCACTCCCGCCCCGCCTCAGGAGGAGAACATCACATCTCGCATTGGATTGAGATGGAAATGCTGAAGGCAAAACAGCCTCCGATTCTCCACGGTGCGAAGGTCGGTTGTGCGTGCGCGGTGCTGAGTGATACTTACAAAGAACTGGCTTGTCACGAAAAGCTTGCTGAACTGCCGCCGCACTTTCGCGAGGCGATTCAATCTGCATATGAAGGGCTTCCTGACGGCAAGACAATTGCCGGGTGGCTCGCATCTGCGGGAGGTCCCGCCTGTTTCGATGAGATCGGTGTAAAACAGGACCTTGTCAGCGATGCGCTTAAGCATGCGCACACACTGAGAGACCGTTATACCGGTTTAACCATCATAAATGAAAATGCAGCGCTCTTTGCACATCATTTGCATCAATAGCCGCACGGCCTAAAGTGGAAGGGGTAATGACATGAAAAAAACGACCGCTGTATGTTTGGTGCTGATGATGCTCTTCTTGTTTACCGCCGGCTGTTCACAAGAACGGACTGCCGGCCGGCCGGGAGAAACGGAGCTGACGTTTTGGACGTTTAACGGTCTGCACGAACAGTTTTATCAGGAAATGGTCAAAGAATGGAATCAGAAATATCCGGATCGCAAAATCAAGCTGAATACCGTTGTTTATCCTTATGGACAAATGCATGATAATTTATCGGTTTCGCTGATCGCGGGTGAGGGGCTTCCCGATATAGCCGACGTGGAATTAAGCCGGTTCTCGAACTTTCTGAAGGGGAAGGATATCCCGCTTGCCGATCTGACGCCGCTGATTGAAAAAGACCGCGATAAGTTTGTGGAAGCGCGTCTGGCCTTATACAGCAAAAACGGAAAATTGTACGGCCTTGATACACATGTGGGGACGACCGTCATGTTTTACAACATGGATATCATGAAAAAAGCGGGCGTTGATCCCGCCTCCATTAAGACATGGGAAGATTACCGGCGGGCAGGGAAAAAAGTGCGTGAAGCCGCTGGGAAACCGATGGGAACGGTTGAAACAAACGACTCCGCCACATTCCTATCCATGATTTCGCAGCAAGGGTCAGGCTACTACAGCAAAAACGGAAAATTGATTCTGAACAGCAAGACGAATACAGACACACTGAATTATGTAAAGGACATGGTAAATGATAAAACCCTTCTGCCGGCTCCCGGCGGCGGCCATCACAGCGAAGAATACTACGGTTTTATGAATCAAGGCGGGGCAGCCTCAGTGCTGATGCCCATTTGGTACATGGGACGGTTTATCGATTATATGCCTGATTTAAAAGGAAAAATGGCGATTTACCCTATGCCGGCCTGGAAAGAAGGCGGTGACAGATCAGCGGGTTTAGGCGGAACAGCCACCGTCGTGCCGAAGCAGGCTGAACATCTGAAGCTCGCGAAAGAATTTCTCGGTTTTGCGAAAGGTTCGAAGGAAGGGAATATAAAGCTTTGGACGGTGCTCGGCTTTGACCCGCTCCGCTGGGACGTGTGGGATTCAAAAGAATTGAAGGAGAAAAACAAGTACACGGATTTCTTCCGGAACGGTACGTCAATTTTTTCCTCGCTCCTTGAAATAAAAGATGAGATCAATCCGATTTATCTGCATGAAGACTTCTCTAAAGCGGCTGATCTCGTTGTCAGACAAGTGCTGTTCGATGCGCTGAAGACGCAGGAAAAAACACCTAAGGAAGCCTTGGACGAGGCGGCAGAGCAATTAGAGAAATAGGAGAAGCCGCCCTATTTAACAGTGAAAGCGGGGGAGCTTTTATGAGACCTGTAAAGACAGAGACAGCGCAAACCGTTTCTGCAGTCCGGAAGAAGCCGCGCCGGCGCAATGTGCTGTATTCAAAAAAAGCGGCGCCTTATCTTTTTACGGCGCCATTTATCATTTCGTTTCTCGTTTTCTTTTTGTATCCGATTATCAGCGTGTTTATCATGAGCTTTCAACGGATACTGCCGGGAGAAATTACATTTGTCGGGTTTTCCAATTATACCGCTCTTCTTAATCCAACCTTTTATACGGCATTATTTAACACATTGGAATATACCTTCTGGACGCTGATCGTGCTGATTCCGGTGCCGCTTCTTTTGGCGGTGATTCTGAATTCGAAGCTCGTCAGGTTCAGAAATGTGTTTAAATCGGCTCTGTTTGTACCGGCTTTAACATCGACGATCGTAGCGGGGATTATTTTCCGTCTGATGTTCGGAGAAATGAATACGTCGCTTGCAAACGAGCTTATGATGAAGCTTGGCGCATCACCCCAAAACTGGCTCAACAACAAAGGTACCGGCATGTTTTTAATGGTGCTGCTTGCGTCATGGAGGTGGATGGGGATTAACATTCTTTACTTTCTGGCGGGATTGCAAAACGTGCCGAAAGAATTGTATGAAGCGGCTGAAATTGACGGGGCGAGTACGTGGAAAAAGTTCCGGCATATTACCCTTCCATTTTTAAAGCCGGTGTCCGTTTATGTGTTAACGATCAGTATTATCGGCGGTTTCAGAATGTTTGAGGAAAGCTATGTGCTTTGGCAGAATAATTCCCCGGGCAATATCGGCCTCACGCTTGTCGGTTATTTATATCAGCAGGGGCTTGCATACAACGAAATGGGGTACGGGGCCGCAATCGGAATTGTCCTTTTGCTTGTCATCTTACTAGTCAGTCTTGTTTCACTGAAACTGTCCGGTTCGTTTAAAGGGGAGGGATAAGCGTTGCGTAACAATCACATGTCTTCCGTGTACAGAGTTGCGTTTACCTTGTTTTTTATCATGCTGAGCCTGTTGTATATCTTTCCGATGATCTGTCTATTGCTCGGTTCTTTAAAGCCGTCATCTGAGCTGATGCGTATCGGGCTGAATCTGCGCCTTGATCCGGATGTGATGAGCCTTGATAACTACACCTATTTGTTCAACGGGGGGAGCATTTATTTCAAATGGTTTTTTAACAGCCTGCTGCTCGGCGTTCTCACCACGGTTCTCACGCTGTTTTTTTCCTCTTTGATCGGCTACGGACTCGGTGTCTACGAATTTAAAGGCAGAAATATTATTTTCGTTCTTGTGCTGATCATTATGATGGTGCCTCTTGAAGTGATGATGCTCCCGTTGTTCAAATTGACGGTGGGTCTTCATTTGATCGATTCTTATACTGGGGTGATTCTGCCGTTTATTGTGTCGCCTGTCGCCGTGTTCTTTTTCCGGCAATATGCGCTCGGACTTCCGAAGGATCTGCTTGATTCAGCGAGAATGGACGGCTGCACCGAATTCGGCATTTTTTTCAGAATTATGGCGCCGCTCATGAAACCGGCATTCGGGGCAATGATCATTCTTCAATCTTTAAACAGCTGGAATAACTTTTTATGGCCGCTGATCGTGCTTCGGTCGAAAGAAATGTTTACGCTTCCAATCGGACTTTCAGGGCTGCTGAGTCCGTACGGCAACAACTATGACATGCTGATTTCCGGGTCCGTTTTTGCGATACTGCCGGTGATCATCATATTCTTGTTTTTCCAAAAATACTTCATTTCCGGACTCACAGTAGGCGGAGTGAAGGGATAGAGAGAGGGAGGAAATATAATGAAAAAAGCGGGGATTACAGCAGATAAAGAATATATCATCGGTGAAGTGGACAAACGGATGTACGGATCATTTATAGAACATATGGGCCGGGCGGTGTATGAAGGCATTTATGAGCCCGGACACCCGAAAGCCGACAAGGACGGCTTCAGAACAGACGTGCAGGAGTTAATCAAGGAATTGCAAGTGCCGTTCATCCGCTATCCGGGAGGGAATTTTCTCTCGGGCTACAATTGGGAAGACGGCGTCGGGCCGGTGAAGGACCGCCCGCGGAGGCTTGATTTGGCATGGCAGACGACAGAAACGAACGAAGTAGGGACGAATGAATTTTTAACGTGGGCGAAAAAAGTGAACGCCGAAGTGAATATGGCGGTCAATCTCGGGACGAGAGGGATCGATGCCGCCCGGAACCTCGTCGAATACTGCAACCATCCTGAAGGGTCATACTGGAGCGACTTACGAAAATCGCACGGATATGAAAAACCTTACGGCATCAAAACATGGTGCTTAGGAAATGAGATGGACGGCCCTTGGCAGATCGGTCATAAAACGGCGCATGAATACGGACGGCTCGCCGCTGAAACGGCAAAGGTGATGAAATGGACGGACCCGACGATCGAATTGGTGGCTTGCGGAAGCTCAAACAGCGGCATGCCGTCCTTCATCGAGTGGGAGGCCGAGGTGCTTGAGCATACGTACGAGCATGTGGATTACATCTCACTGCATACGTATTACGGCAACCATGAAAATGATCTTGAAAACTATTTGGCGAAGTCGATGGATTTAGACCATTTTATTAAATCCGTCACAGCCGTATGTGATTATATGAAAGCGAAAAAACGCAGCAAAAAAACGATTCACCTTTCTTTAGATGAATGGAATGTGTGGTATCACTCAAATGAAGCGGATAAAAAAGTGGAGCCATGGATTACGGCCCGGCCGATTCTCGAAGACATCTACAATTTTGAAGATGCACTGTTGATCGGTTCACTGCTGATTACGATGCTGCAGCATGCGGACAGACTTAAGATCGCCTGTCTCGCCCAGCTTGTCAACGTGATTGCGCCTATCATGACCGAAAAGGGCGGAGAAGCATGGAGGCAGCCGATCTTTTACCCTTACATGCACGCCTCTGTCTACGGGAGAGGGACTTCAATGAAGCTGCTGGTCACCTCCCCGAAATACGACTCAGCGGATTTTACGGATGTGCCGTATGTTGATGCCGCGGCCGTTTACCATGAAGAGGATGAAGCACTTACCATTTTTGCCGTCAACAAAAGCAAGGAACTGATGGAAACGGAGATCAAACTGAGGGGGTTTGAAGATTACCGCATCATTGAGCATATCGTGCTGGAGCATCAGGATATGAAAGCGACCAATCAAAAAAACAGAAAAGAAGTCACGCCTCACTCAAACGGAACGTCTTCGGCAAATGCTGAAGGGATAACGGCTCATTTTACTCCGCTGTCCTGGAATGTCATCCGTTTATCAGGCAAATAATGTTCCGAAAAGCCGGGCTGCGCCGCCGGCTTTTTTTTACGCAAAAATCATCTCCCGTTATCTGATAATTGTGATAATATTTAGAAAAAGAGAAAAGGGGCTGGGATTAAATGAATGCGATTACAATCGTCATAGCGTCTATATGTATTCTGGCGATCGCCTATCGGCTTTACGGTACCTTTATGATGGTCAAAGTATTAAAAATCAATGATCAGACACCGACTCCGGCCCATGTGCTTGAGGATGGGAAAGATTATGTGCCGACGAATAAGTGGGTGTCATTCGGCCACCACTTCGCGGCAATCGCCGCTGCCGGCCCGCTTGTCGGACCGATTCTGGCAGCTCAGTTCGGCTATCTGCCCGGGCTTTTATGGCTGTTAATCGGGGCGGTGATCGGAGGAGCCGTGCACGATATTGTCGTATTGTTTGCATCAATGCGGAAAAACGGGAAAACGCTTTCTGAAGTCGCCAAAGAAGAGCTCGGCCCGGTGGCGGGTTTTTGCACGGGTCTCTCGATGCTGTTTATCATTACGATCACGATGGCGGGGCTGTCCATGGTTGTGCTGCACGCGCTTGAGAAAAACCCGTGGGGAACGTTTGCGGTGGGCATTACGATTCCGATCGCGATGGGGGTCGGCCTCTACTATAAAAAAACGGGCAATCTCAAACTCGCATCAACTGTCGGGTTTCTTTTGTTAATGGCCGGTGTTGTCATCGGGCCGCGGCTGCAGACAACGGCTCTCGGGGACATGCTGACACTGGATGCGAAAACGCTTGCAGTGGCGCTTCCTGTCTATGCGTTTTTCGCCGCGGCGCTTCCGGTTTGGCTTTTGCTGGCTCCGCGTGACTATTTAAGCAGTTTTATGAAAATCGGGGTTTTTGCCGCTTTGATCGCAGGCGTCTTTTTCGTCAATCCCGCCATTAAATTTCCGGCCGTAACGGAGTTTATTCACGGCGAAGGGCCGGTGATCGCGGGTCCTGTCTGGCCGTTTATTTCAATAACGATTGCCTGCGGCGCCATTTCGGGTTTTCATGCATTTGTCGGTTCCGGCACAACACCGAAAATGCTGGATAAATGGAGTGATATAAAGCCGGTTGCTTTCGGAGCGATGCTTGTGGAATGTCTCGTCGGAATTATGGCGCTCATTGCAGCTGCCGCTCTTGAGCCCGCCGACTATTTTGCTATTAACAGCACGCCTGAAATATTCCGCACCCTCGGGATGAATGTCGTCCATCTGCCTGAATTGAGTAAAGAAATCGGGCTCAGTCTGGAAGGAAGAACGGGCGGCGCTGTTACGCTTGCCGTCGGAATGACGTATATCTTTACGGAGATTCCGTTTTTCAGTCATTTGGCTTCATACTTTTTTCAATTCGTCATTATGTTTGAAGCGGTGTTTATTTTAACGGCGATTGATGCGGGAACCCGTGTCGCCCGGTACTTGATTCAAGAGTTTTTCGGAGAGGTCTATAAGCCGCTGAAAAAAACAGACTGGCTGCCGGGCTCGATTTTCTCAAGCGCGCTCGCCTGCCTGCTGTGGGGCTATCTTCTGTATTCGGGCGACATCAGCTCCATTTGGGCGCTGTTCGGCGTATCCAATCAGCTTATGGCGTCTGTCGGCTTAATTATCGGTGCGACCGTCGTATTAAAAATAGCGGATAAGCGGCGCTATATGCTGACATGCCTGATTCCTCTCGCTTATTTGTACGTGACCGTCAACTATGCGGGTTATTGGATGGTGCGGTATGTGTATTTGAACCCCGAAGCGGCGGGATACAACGTGCTGAATGGCGTTTTATCCATTATCATGCTCATTCTCGGGCTTGTGATTATCATTGCGGCTGTGAAAAAATGGGCGAATGTATGGCGTGATCCGAGTGCCAGACTAGAAGCTTCAATACCCGGATAAATCCGCGGCCGTCCGAACATTGCAGCATCATAAAAAAGCAGAGAGCCGATATGTCTCTCTGCTTTCATCTTATGACAAATCCGCCGCTTCCAAAAGGTAATCCGCCAAATGAACCGCGCGGACACGGCCTGTTAATCCTTCGCGTAAAATGCCGAGCTGCATTTGCAGAAGGCATCCGGGATTGGCTGTCACGATGACGGCCGCCTCCGTTTTTCCGGCGGCTTTCATCTTACTGTCTAATATTTTCATAGACATCTCTGACTCTGTTATATTATAAATTCCCGCCGACCCGCAGCAGCTGTCGGCCTTTTCCATTTCTCTGTACTCAGCCCCTTTAATGCTTTTCAAAAGCGTGCGCGGTTCCTCTGACGTATGCATCACATTGCGGAGATGGCAGGAGTCCTGATATGTGACGATATGAGGAGACTGCGCCCGCAGGTTTTTTTGATGGAACTTCAGATCAACCAGTACGGATGAAAAGTCTTTGAGCTTCCGGACGAATTGTTCGGCACGTTCCGCCCATCCAGGTTCATCTTTCAGTAAATGCGGATATTCCTGAAGAAAGGCGCCGCATCCGCCGGCGTTTGTAATGATATAATCAGCGTCAAGCGCCTCAAAAGCCGCGATATTCCGCTTGGCCAGTTCTTTTCCCATCTCTTTTTCTCCGCTGTGCCCGTGAAGCGCGCCGCAGCACGCCTGGCCGTCCGGAACCGCGATTTCACACCCGGTCGCCTGTAAAAGCGCCGTTGTCGCATGATTTGTCGCTAAAAACATCGTATCCATTAAGCAGCCCGAGAAAAAAGCGGCCCGTTTTTGGACGGGACCCGCGGCAGGAAGAAAACGCGGCCTTTCCTTCATGTCTTTCCGTTTCGGGGCGGGCGGGAGCACTTGTTCCATTGTGCGCAGATGTTCAGGCAAAACGCGCAGCATACCGGTTTTTCTGACGGCGGTCTGCAGTCCTGATCTTTGGTATATTCCGAGAAGATTCACGGCTGTCTGCATGCGGTTTTGATGAGGGAAAAGCCCGGTGAAGGCGGCTTTCCGCAAGAGGCGCACGCCCGGCTTATGTTTTTTATTTTGATGAATGATATCCCTCGCTTCTTCAAGCAGCTGTCCGTAATTGACCCCTGCCGGACAAACGGGCTCGCATGCCCGGCATCCGAGACACAGCGAAAGTGAGCGCTCGACATCTTCATCCGGCTCGATCAGTCCGTCAGTGACGGCTTTCATCAGGGCGATCCGGCCGCGCGGCGAATGGGATTCTTGAAATCCCGATTCAATATAGGTCGGACAGGAAGGAAGGCAGAAGCCGCAGCGCATACAGTTCAGCAATTCACCTTCATCCATGCGGGTTTTGAATTCTGTTTGAATTTGTTGCTGCTCTTTAGCCGTTGTCATTTCATCACCACCACGCGTTTCCTTGATGAATTGGCGAATATTTTTCCCGGATTCAGCAGATTTTGGGGATCAAGCGCTTGTTTGATCGCTTTCATGGCGGTGATGCCTTCTGTTTTCAGTTTCATTTCTAAATACGGCGCTTTTACGATGCCGACCCCGTGTTCACCCGTTATCGTCCCGCCCAGCTCAATCGCTTTTTCAAAAATGGCGGCAAAAGCTTTTTCGACACGTTCCATTTCCTCTGTATTTCGGATATCGGTGGTGCACGTCGGATGGAGGTTGCCGTCTCCGGCATGGCCGAATGTGCAGATGGACAGGCCGTATGTTTCTGCAATCTCGTTAATGGCTTTGACCATGCTCGCAATTTGTGATCTCGGCACGGTCGCATCTTCCAGAATCGTTGTCGGTTTCAGCCGGGCAAGGGCTGATAATGCGGACCGTCTGGCCTCTGTAAGCGCGAATGCCTCTTCCTCGGTTTCAGCCGTTTGGACGGATACGGCGGCTCCGTTTTTACAAATCGCTTCGATTTTTTCCATATCTCGTCTGACCGTGTCGATGTCACCGTCCTGTTCGATCAGCAGCACCGCTTTTGCGTCGGTCGGAAGCCCGATCTTGGCGTAATCTTCAATGACCTGCAGTGTCGGCTGATCCAGAAATTCGAGTGTCGCCGGAATGATTTTTTCAGCGATGATGGCAGAAACCGATTCCGCAGCCGCTTCAATATGTTCATAGAGTGCAAGCAGCGTTTTTTTCGTTTCCGGCTTCGGAACCAGCTTTAAAGTCGCTTCCGTCACAACGCCGAGCGTCCCTTCTGATCCGACGAAAAGCCGGGTCAGATCATAACCGGCGACATCCTTTGTCAGCTTTCCTCCTGTGCGGATGATATCGCCTGAAGCCAATACGGCTTCAAGGCCGAGGACATAATCCCGGGTGACGCCGTACTTCAAACCGCGCAGCCCGCCGGAATTTTCATTAATATTCCCGCCGATTGTCGATATTTTCATGCTGCTCGGATCAGGCGGATAAAATAAACCTTTTTGTTCAACCGCACGGATCATATCTTGCGTAATCACGCCCGGCTGGACGGTTGCCGTCAAATTTTCTTCATCGATTTCTAGAATGCGGTTCATATGTTTGAATAAAAGCACAAGCCCGCCTTCAGACGGACATGTGCCGCCGCATAGGTTTGTGCCTGAACCCCTCGGCACGATCGGAATGTCATGCCTGCTGCAAATCGTTAATATACGGGACACGTCATCCGCGCTGCGGGGGGCGATGACCGCATCCGGCATGGCTTGCAGCTGAGGAGCCGCATCATAAGAATACACAAGACGGCCCGCCGCCGAATCATCATAATTCTCCTTCCCGACCGTCCGGATGAACGCTTCTTTTGCCTCTCGTGAAATCATGTTCTCCCAACCTCCCTGATAAGAAAAGCGTTTTCATTTAATTGTAAAGAAAAACGATTCCGCACACTATGGAGAAACATATGAAAAATGATGATATGATTACGTGCTTTTTGTATGTTGATCTAAAAAGCGCAGCGCCAAATAAAAAGCCGTTATGTCTTCAGGGCGGTCCAGCTTCATATTTGTCAGTGATTCCAGTTTGGAAAGACGGTAGCGCAATGTGTTGATATGAATATGCATGTCGTCGGCGGTGCGCTTTAACGATAATTGCCGGTCGAAAAAGGCGCGCAGCGTATCCAGAAGTTCTTCCCGGCCGAGTACATGCTCGAGAACCCGCCGTGAAAATTCCGACTTCGTGCGGGGTGTGATATCGGTAAGACACATATCCAGTTTTAAATCTTCTTCAAAGACGGCCTGCTTGTCACCGATTCCGGCTGAAAGTGCTTTATCTGCCTGTTCGTATGATTCCGTGAGGCGCTCTCCCGGAACGATCCGTCCGATGCCGGCGGTGACATGCTGCCCAAAAACGGCTCCGATCTTTTTAATGAGCTGTGTTTTGGAAGCCGAATTTGCTTCATGATTAATGAGAATTCGTTCATTTCCCCAGCGGACAAACAGGTCTTCAGGGCATTCGTACTGCCAGAGCCGCCCGAGCTCCTCCGCTTTATATTGCTCATAACGTCCTTGAATGAGTATGATCCGGCGGTATGCGTGAAGGTCTGTGCCGATGAGCTTTGCTTTTTCTAAAAAGCCCGGAGACCATTCTTTCAGCTGCAGCCAATCAACCATAAAGGATTCAAGCATTCTCGCACGCCACTGCGCTTCTTCCATATGGCGCGTTTCTTTAATAAACAGCTCCGTCATTTTTCTGAGCAATTCTCCGAAAGGCAGGATATCGTCAGGGTCTCCTGTCAGGCCGAATACTCCGATCACTTCATGACCTGAAAAAACGGGGAGGTTCAGTCCTGCTTTTACGCCCTCGAGCCGTTTTTCATCTTCTTTCGTAATGATGACATTCCGTTTTTCGCGCGCGCAGATCAGTGCGCCTTCATGAAACCATCCGGCGCGCGCCTCGTTGGTGCCCGCGATGATCATGCCTTTTGTATCGGCAATAATCACTTCGCGGCTGTACATATGTTTGACTTCGGCAATCAATTTCTTTGCCAGTTCCGGCTGTAACTGCATGGCGATCCCCCTCGCCATTATTATACAAAAAAAACCGGGTGTCCCATCACCCGGTTCATGCTTATTGCGCAGGTTTTAATCCGCCTTCAAGTGTTTTGAGCATTTCATTTTTTTCTGAGTCCGACGCATGCTGCCAAAGAACTTCGAATAAGACGCCGAGGCCCGGAAGCATTTTTTCTTCACCGCTTTGGATGGCGTCAACGATAGTATGCTCCAGCTGATCCTGGTTATTGCCGGTTACATTGGCAATAACGGCGTTGCGTAAATTAAGATCCATTACAACCGCTCCTTTTTCTGAATGTGATACGCATATTCTTACCGCGCACGCGGTTTATTATGTGCTGTTCTTAAGATATAATAACAACATGCATGAAAAAAGGAGAGCACAGACATAAAGTGAAACGAATCGACTCTGCAAAAAACCAAAAAGTGAAGGACTGGAAAAAACTTCACACAAAAAAAGAGAGACTTAAAACGAATACATTTCTGATAGAAGGAGAGCATCTGGCAGAAGAAGCGCTCAAATCAAAGGGAACGGTAAAAGAAATTCTCGTAAACGATGAGAGCGCCATCCCGGCCGATCTGGACATGAGCATTCCGTGCTACGTGCTGAGCGAAGACGCGTTTTCAGCCGTGACGGAAACAGAAACGCCGCAGCGGATCGCCGCGGTCTGCCATATGCCGGATAGGCAGCCTGATCAGCTGAAGCGGCTGCTTCTGATTGATGCCGTGCAGGACCCGGGGAATTTAGGAACAATGATCAGAACGGCAGATGCGGCGGGAATCGACGCCGTTGTCCTTGGTGAGGGAACAGCAGACCCGTACAATGGAAAAACGCTGCGTTCAGCACAAGGTTCTCATTTTCATATTCCCATTTTGAAACGTCCGCTTGATGAGTTTACCGCTGAGCTGAAATCACAAGGCGTCGCGATCTACGGCACGGCGCTTGAAAACGGTGCGGCTTATCAAAGCGTGAAGCCTGAAGAATCGTTCGCGTTAATCGTCGGGAACGAGGGGGCGGGAGTGGACGCCGGCCTTCTGCAAAAAACGGATCTCAACCTGTACGTTCCGCTGTACGGGCAGGCGGAATCGCTGAATGTGGCGGTAGCGGCCGCCATCCTCGTTTATCATCTCAGAGGATAGGTTGCGAAAAGCCTTGGATTTCACTATAATAGATAGCAATAATGTAAAAACCGTGACAGAGGACGTCAATTTTTGCACACACTGCCTTCCAGGGAGAAAATGCCGCTGACTGAGAGCATTTTTATCGCAGCACAAAAATTGATTTTCACCTCTCGAGTTGTCACCGGGACCGCGCCAAACGCGCGTAAAGGTGAACCGGAACGATCGTTTCCGTTATGTCAATGAAGCTGTCGGCAGATGAAGTCTGCCTTAAAAAGGGTGGTACCGCGGCCACAACTCGTCCCTTCTCTCAAGGGGCGGGTTTTTTTGTTTTCTGAAAAAGGCATAGAACGGTTTGGTTTACATAAAAGGAGGATGCATGATGGAAGAGAAGCTTAAACAGCTCGAACTGGAAGCTGCAGAAAAAGTAGAAGCGGCGGGTTCATTAAAAGAAGTTAACGACATTCGGGTGCAATATCTCGGAAAAAAAGGGCCGATTACAGAAGTTCTCCGCGGCATGGGCAAACTGTCCGCCGAAGAGCGCCCGAAAATGGGAGCGCTCGCCAATGAAGTGAGAGAGCGCATTGCAGCAGCCATTACGGCGAAAAATGAACAGCTTGAACAAGAAGAAATGAATAAAAAACTCAGCAGCCAGACGATTGACGTCACGTTGCCGGGCAGTCAGGTAAACATCGGCGGACGCCATCCGCTGACGGTCGTTATTGAAGAAATTGAAGATTTATTTATCGGCATGGGATATACCGTCGAAGAAGGCCCTGAAGTGGAAACGGATTATTACAACTTTGAGGCGCTGAACCTGCCGAAGGAACATCCTGCCCGCGACATGCAGGACAGCTTTTACATTACAGAAGAAATGCTGATGAGAACGCAGACGTCACCGGTGCAGACGCGCACGATGGAAAAGCATAAAGGAAAAGGCCCTGTCAAAATCATTTGTCCCGGTAAAGTGTATCGCCGCGACAACGATGACGCGACACATTCCCATCAGTTCATGCAGATCGAGGGTCTCGTCGTCGACCGCAAAATCAGCATGAGCGACCTGAAAGGCACGCTTGAATTGGTCGCCAAAAAAATGTTCGGCCAAGACCGTGAAATCAGGCTCCGTCCGAGCTTTTTCCCATTCACAGAGCCTTCTGTCGAGGTGGATGTGACCTGCTTTAAGTGCGGCGGACAAGGCTGCTCCGTCTGCAAAAAAACAGGCTGGATCGAAATTCTCGGCGCCGGCATGGTTCACCCGAACGTGCTGAAGATGGCCGGATTCAATCCTGAGGAATACCAGGGTTTTGCTTTCGGAATGGGTGTTGAACGTATCGCGATGCTGAAATACGGCATTGAAGATATCCGCCATTTCTATACCAATGATGTCAGATTCATTTCGCAGTTTAAACAGGCGTAAGAGGAGGATACACATGTTTGTTTCTTATAAATGGTTAGAAGATTACGTTGACTTGCAGGGAATCGACCCGGCCGTGCTTGCAGAAAAAATTACGAGAGCCGGTATTGAAGTTGAGGGTATCGAGTATAAAGGGGAGGGCGTAAAAGGCGTTGTCATCGGACACGTGCTTGAGCGCGAACAGCACCCGAATGCCGACAAACTCAACAAATGCCTTGTTGATATCGGTGCGGAGGAACCCGTGCAGATTATCTGCGGCGCCCCGAATGTTGATAAAGGACAGAAGGTTGCCGTTGCAACGGTCGGAGCCGTGCTTCCCGGCAATTTCAAAATTAAAAAAGCCAAGCTGCGCGGCGAAGCGTCTCACGGCATGATCTGTTCCCTTCAGGAGCTCGGCATTGAAAGCAAGCTCGTGGCGAAAGAATATGCGGAAGGCATTTTCGTTTTTCCGAATGATGCTGAAACGGGAGCTGACGCAATGGCGGCCCTTCAGCTTGATGATGCGATTTTAGAATTGGGCTTAACGCCGAACCGCGCCGACGCGATGAACATGCTTGGCGTGGCTTATGAAGTTGCGGCTATCCTCGGCGCAGAGGTAAAGCTTCCGGAGGCTTCATATGAAAAAGCGGCAGAAAAAGCGGCGGATGCTGTTTCCGTTAAGGTTGAAGATACGCAGGCCAATCCGCATTATGCCGCAAAAATCATTAAAAACGTCAAAATCGGCCCGTCTCCGCTATGGATGCAGACGAAGCTGATGAATGCAGGCATCCGCCCGCATAATAACGTCGTGGACATTACAAACTTCGTCCTCCTTGAGTACGGACAGCCGCTTCACGCTTTCGATTACGACCGGTTCGGTTCAAAAGAGGTCGTCGTCAGAAAAGCGGCGGAAAACGAAACCATCGTAACGCTGGATGAACAAGAGCGCAAGCTGTCAAGCAGCCATTTGGTCATCACAAACGGAAAAAAAGCGCAAGCCGTTGCGGGAGTCATGGGCGGAGCTGAGTCTGAAGTCCGTGAAGACACCACTGCGATTTTACTGGAGGCCGCTTATTTCGACGGACAGACCGTCCGCAAAGCGTCGAGAGACCTCGGATTGAGAAGCGAAGCGAGCGCCAGATATGAAAAAGGCATTGATCCGGCACGCGTTTTGCTGGCGGCTGAACGGGCCTGCAGTCTCATTCAGGCATATGCCGGCGGAGAAGTGCTCTCAGGCACGGTTGAAGAAAACCATCTGAAAATCGAAGCAAACAATATTCACGTGTCTGTTGAAAAAGTGAACGCCGTGCTCGGCATGACAATCGCTAAAGAAGAAATCATCAGCATTTACAAGCGCCTCGGGTTTGCAGTCGGTGAAGCTGAAGACGTTCTCGTCGTAACGGTGCCGTCGCGCCGCGGAGATATTAGAATAGAAGAAGACCTGATTGAAGAAGCGGCGAGATTGTACGGATATGACAATATTCCGTCCACGCTTCCGGAAACGGCCGGCACGACAGGCGGCTTGACACCGTATCAGGCAAAACGCCGGAAAGTGAGACGTTTTCTTGAAGGAGCGGGTCTTTCACAAGCGACCACTTATTCATTAACGAATGATAAAAAAGCGGCCGCTTTTGCGATCGAAAAATCATTCAACACGATGCTTGCTCTGCCGATGAGCGAAGAAAGAAGCATTCTCAGACACAGCCTCGTGCCGAATCTTCTTGAAGCCGTTTCATACAATCTGGCCAGACAGACTGATTCCGTTGCTTTATATGAAACGGGTTCTGTATTTCTGACGAAAGAAGAAAACACAAAACCGGTTGAAAAAGAACGGGTTGCCGGAGCTGTAACCGGATTGTGGCGCAAAAATTTATGGCAGGGTGAGAAAAAGCCGGTTGATTTCTTCGTCGCCAAAGGAATCGTTGAAGGCCTGCTGCATCAATTGAATGTGTCAGACCGGGTTGAATTTGTCCAGTCAGAACGCAAAAACATGCATCCCGGCCGGACGGCAAACATTCTATTGAACGGTTCGCTTGCCGGATTTATCGGCCAGGTGCATCCGGCAATGGAAAAAGAGCTGGATATCAAAGAAACGTATGTGTTCGAGCTTGATCTGCACGCGCTTCTGACCGAGGAAACAGAACCTGTCGTGTATACGCCGATTCCGAAGTACCCGTCCGTCACGCGCGATATTGCGCTTGTGGCAGATAAAACCGTTACAAGCGGACAGCTCGAAGCCGTGATCAAAGAAGCCGGCGGCGCGCTGCTGAAAGAAGTCACCGTATTTGATGTGTACGAAGGTGAGCATATGGAAGAGGGCAAAAAATCCGTCGCCTTCTCGCTCCAATATGTTAACCCTGAACAAACATTGACAGAAGAAGAAGTGACAAAAGTACATGAAAACGTGCTGAAAGCGCTGGAAGAAACGTATCAGGCCGTATTAAGAGGATAAAGAAAAAGCTTGCAGATCACTCTGCAAGCTTTTTTATTATGACCGCTTCCGTTCAACAAGGCGTTTCGCTTTTTGCGTATTGGCAAAATGAAGTTTGGTGAACGTTCTGAGCGCACCTTCTCCCTTATTGATGATCAGCTTGGCGGCAGCTTCATCGACATGCGGCCCCGCGCCTTTCGGAATCGTCATCCCAGCCTCTCGGGAAAGCTTATCCATTTCAATTAAGAAAGAATATCGCGCAATGATAGAGGCTGCGGCGACGGAAAGATGTATGCTTTCCGCTTTCGTGCTGAAAAACGTTTTTTCTTTTACGATATCCCGTCCGGAAAGATGCTTAAAATAAATGCCGGGCTCTGCGAATTGGTCAATCAGAATCGCTTCCGGTTTAACGCCGTTCATTTTTCTCAGCAGATTGGAAATCGCCTGATTATGAAGGAGCGCCTTCATTTTTCCTTGGCTCATGCCTTTTTCCTGCATCTGATTGTATTTTTCGTTTTTTAACACAAGCAGGCTGTAAGGAATGGTTTTAATTAACAGTTTGGCGATTTCAATAATCTGCGGATCTTTTAAATCCTTCGAATCCTTCACACCGAGTTCTTTCATTAAAGAAAGTTTTGTTTTGTCGGCGTAGGCGCAGGCAACCGTTATCGGCCCGAAGTAATCGCCTGTTCCGACTTCATCAGAGCCGATTACTGACATGGAGGCAATGCCCGCCGGGGGAGCGTAGAGCGGGTCGGCCGCTTTTTTGACGGTTTTCTTTGCTTTCGGCGCCTCAGCCGTTCCCCAGCGGGCCGCTTCTGTGCCGGCGTTTTTTCCTTGAAAGAGAACCTTGCCCGAGCGGTAGGCTGTAATGGTACAGCCCGGAGGCTTGGCCTGGAAGACGGCGCCCTGCGGAACGGCGGGAGTAAGGGAGCCGGCATAGGATTGTTTCATTTGTTCCATAGCGGAAGCGGATACTTTTATAACAGAATGGGACACGATATAATCTCCTTTTTTGGCACTTTTCACTGTATATACCAGTGTATCATAACAGCCCGAGGCTCGTCTTTCCATTCAAACGATAATCGTGGTATGATAGGAACTAGGATTCTCGCGGAATGGAGGAGAAACGTTGTCTGACGGCAAAAAAACCAAAACGACAGTAAACATTTACGGCCAGCACTTCACCATTATCGGGGAAGAAAGCAAAGCGCATATGCGCCATGTGGCCGGAGTGGTTGATGATAAAATGAGAGAAATCAACGAGAAAAATCCATATCTTGATATAAATAAGCTCGCTGTATTGACTGCGGTCAATGTCGTGCATGATTATATGAAACTGCAAGAAAAATATGAAATACTGGAGCGGCAGCTTAAAGAAAAGGAATGAACACCATATGATAGATATCATCATCTTAGTTTTGCTCTTAATGGGCACATTGCTTGGATTAAAAAGAGGATTTATCCTCCAATTTATATATTTAACGAGTTTCATCCTCTCGATTGCGTTTGCGGCGCTTTTTTACAAAAATCTGGCCCCGCATCTGAGCTTTATACCCGCGCCTGATTTTTCCGGCGGGCAGGCGGCTCTGTCTTTTATTAAAGGAAACGTAGAGACGGCTTATTACAACGCGATCGCGTTTGTCATTTTGTTTATCATCGCAAAGATTCTGCTTCGGATTATCGGAGCGGCGCTTAATATCATCGCCAGCATTCCGGTCATTAAACAGATCAACAAACTGCTGGGCGGGGTGCTTGGGTTTCTGGAAGTCTATTTATTTGCGTTTATCCTGTTATACGTCGCATCCGTACTGCCGGTAAGCGCGCTTCAGGGTATGCTCGCACAATCGACGCTTGCAAATATCATCACACATCATACGCCGTATCTGTCAGGGCTCCTGCAAGAACTGTGGGCCCAGTACGGGGCATAAAAAACTTCTCTTGACCGGAGAAGTTTTTTTCAAGCTCTGCGTCAGTTGTGCCGGAGGAGAAAAATTTGTATGATGAAAAGCAGGAAACGACTGGGGGTTAACAGTATGCATAAAAAAGATATCATCAGGCTGCTTGAAACGATTGCGGTCTATATGGAACTGAAAGGGGACAACCCGTTTAAAATATCAGCCTTCCGAAAAGCGGCAGCGGCGCTTGAGCAGGATGACCGCAGCCTGTCGGAAATCGACGACATGATGTCTTTATCCGGAATCGGAAAAGGCACCTACGGCGTCATTCGTGAATATATGCAGGAAGGTGTGTCCGGCACGCTTCTCCAATTGCAGAAAGAAGTTCCGGAAGGCTTGGTTCCTCTTTTGAAGCTTCCGGGCCTCGGCGGCAAAAAAATCGCCAAGCTGTATCAGGAACTGGGCGTTCATGACGCGGAATCGCTGAAAGAAGCGTGCGAGCAGCAAAAAGTACAGGGGCTCGCCGGTTTCGGCAAAAAAACGGAGGAGAAAATCCTTCAGGCTCTCGGAGAAGCCGGAAAACAGCCGGAACGGTTTCCGATCGGCTATGCGCTCGGCATTGCTTCAGTAATTGAAGAACATTTAGCCCGGCTGACGGATATTCAGAAATATTCCCGGGCCGGCAGTCTCAGAAGAGCGCGGGAAACCGTAAAAGATCTGGATTACATTATCGCTACAGATCATCCGGAGGCTGTCAGAGAACAGCTTCTTTCCCTCCCGAACGTAAAAGACGTGATAGCGAGCGGGGACACAAAAGTATCAGTCATCCTGACCTTTGAATATGAGACGAGTGTGGATTTCCGGCTTGTGACAGAGGAACAGTTTGCCACCACACTGCATCATTTTACCGGTTCTAAAGATCACAACATTAAAATGCGCCAGCTGGCGAAAGAGCGCGGTGAACGGATCAGTGAATACGGAGTAGAAACCATAGAAACAGGAGACGTCAAAACATTCCCGAGCGAAGAAGCGTTTTACGCCCACTTCGGTCTGCCGTTTATTCCTCCTGAGCTCAGAGAAAGCGGGCAGGAGGTCGACACGTACCGGGAAGAAACGGATCTTGTGGAGCATAAAGCGATAAAAGGCGATCTCCACATGCACTCAGCCTGGAGTGACGGCGCTTTTTCCATCAGAGAAATGGCAGAAGCGTGTATGGCAAAAGGCTATCAGTACATGGCGATCACCGACCATTCCCAATATTTAAAGGTAGCCAACGGGTTAACGGCCGAACGGCTCAAAAAACAGGCGGAAGAAATTGACGCGTTAAATGCTGAATTTGAAAATTTTCATATTTTTAAAGGCGTAGAAATGGATATTCTCCCCGACGGTTCGCTCGATTATGATGACAGTGTTCTGTCTGAAATGGATCTTGTCATCGCATCTATTCATTCAAGCTTCAGCCAGCCGGAACATGTCATTATGAAACGGCTTGAACAGGCGCTGACGAATAAGCACGTGGACATTATCGCCCACCCGACGGGACGCCTGATCGGCAGACGGGCCGGCTATGAAGTCGACATCGACATGCTGATTGAACTCGCCGCCAAAACAAATACGGCGCTTGAACTGAATGCAAACCCCGCGCGTCTCGATTTGCGGACTGAGCATCTGATCAAAGCAAATGAAAAAGGCGTGACTTTGGTCATTAATACAGATGCCCATAATATCGAGATGCTCGATGATATGAAAACGGGCGTGACCGCTGCGCGCAAAGGCTGGACGGAAACAAAACATGTGTTAAACGCCCGGCCGCTACACGAGGTCAAAGCATTTCTGACGCGCAATGATTAAGTAAGGAGGATCACAAAACCGTGCAGCAAAAAGTGTTATCATCACTTGAATTTCATAAAGTAAAAGAACAGATTACCGCACATGCCGCCTCATCGCTCGGCCGGGAGAAGCTTCTGCAGCTGAAACCTTTGACGGATCTCTCAGACATCCAAAAACAGCTGGATGAAGTCGAAGAAGCATCCGCGGTCATGCGCTTGAGAGGCCATGCTCCGTTCGGCGGCCTGACCGACATAAGATCCGCTTTACGGCGGGCGGAAATCGGCAGTGTGCTGACGCCGGCGGAATTTACCGAATTGTCCGGGCTGCTGTATGCCGTTAAACAAATGAAGCACTTTATCAGCCAAATGACAGAAGACGGCGTCGACATTCCGCTGATACAGGCCCATGCAGAAGAACTGATTACATT
The DNA here is from genome assembly GCF_036961585.1 of Bacillus sp. JHAA. Lineage (NCBI taxonomy): Bacteria > Bacillati > Bacillota > Bacilli > Caryophanales > Bacillaceae > Bacillus > Bacillus sp. JHAA. Next base: position 215,247 of record NZ_JBAMDE010000002.1, read on the forward strand.
GGGCGATTTGGAAAGGGAGATTAACTCCTGCATTGATGATCACGGCGAAGTGCTTGATCATGCATCCCCCGCTTTAAGGGGAATCCGCACGCAGCTCAGGACACTTGAATCAAGAGTCAGAGACCGGCTTGAATCGATGCTGCGTTCATCTTCCGCTTCTAAAATGCTGTCTGACACCATCGTTACGATTCGGAATGACCGCTTTGTCATCCCGGTCAAACAGGAATACAGATCAAGCTACGGCGGAATTGTCCACGATACATCTTCATCCGGTGCGACACTGTTTATTGAACCGCAGGCGATCGTAGATATGAACAACTCGCTTCAGCAGGCGAAAGTAAAAGAAAAACAGGAAATCGAACGGATTCTCCGGATGCTGACGGAGCATACGGCTGAACACACACAAGAAATCGCTCAAAATGTGGAAGTGCTGCAGACACTGGATTTCATTTTCGCCAAAGCGCGATACGCAAAAGCAATGAAGGCGACAAAACCACTCATGAACGGAGACGGCTTTATCCGGCTGAAAAAAGCGCGCCATCCGCTGCTGCCCCAAGATCAAGTCGTGGCCAACGATATTGAACTGGGCGGAGATTATTCAACGATCGTTATCACGGGACCGAATACGGGCGGTAAAACCGTTACGTTAAAAACACTCGGGCTGCTGACGATAATGGCGCAGGCGGGATTGCACATACCGGCTGATGAGGGATCGGAAGCAGCAGTATTTGACAATGTGTTTGCCGATATCGGCGATGAACAGTCGATCGAACAAAGTCTGAGTACGTTCTCATCCCACATGGTCAATATCGTCAATATTTTAAAAGACGTGTCTGAAAACAGTCTTGTGCTGTTTGATGAACTCGGTGCCGGAACAGATCCGCAGGAAGGAGCGGCGCTTGCCATGAGCATCCTTGACGAAGTTCACCGGACAAACGCCAGAGTGCTTGCGACAACCCATTATCCGGAACTGAAAGCATACGGATATAACAGACAAGGCGTCATGAATGCCAGCGTTGAATTTGACATTGAAACGCTTTCGCCTACCTATAAGCTTCTGATCGGAGTGCCGGGCCGAAGCAACGCATTTGAAATCTCAAGACGCCTTGGGCTTCCGGAGCATATCATCGGCCAGGCGAAGTCAGAAATGACCGCCGAACATAACGAAGTCGATCTGATGATCGCATCGCTTGAAAAAAGCAAAAAAAGAGCGGATGAAGAGCTTTCTGAAACCGAATCAATCAGAAAAGAAGCAGAAAAACTGCACAAAGATCTTCAGCAGCAAATTATTGAGCTGAACGCCCAAAAAGATAAAATGATGGAAGAAGCCGAGCAGAAAGCTGCGGAAAAACTGGAAGCCGCCGCAAATGAAGCAGAACAGATTATCCGCGAGCTCAGGTCCATCAAGCAAGAACACAGATCCTTTAAGGAACACGAGCTGATTGACGCCAAAAAACGTCTCGGAGACGCGATGCCGGCTTTTGAAAAATCAAAGCAGCCGGAAAGAAAGACAGAGAAAAAACGCGAGCTGAAGCCGGGCGACGAAGTAAAGGTGCTCACATTCGGACAAAAAGGGGCGCTGCTTGAGAAAACCGGCGAGAAAGAATGGAACGTCCAAATCGGCATCCTCAAAATGAAGGTGAAGGAAAAAGATCTTGAGTTTCTCAAGTCCGCTCCTGAACCGAAAAAAGAAAAAGCAATCACCGCCGTAAAAGGGAAGGATTATCATGTATCCCTTGAACTTGACCTCAGGGGAGAGCGTTACGAAAACGCCCTCAGCCGCGTCGAAAAATATTTAGATGACGCGGTGCTTGCCGGCCATCCGAGAGTGTCCATCATTCACGGAAAAGGCACGGGCGCCCTCCGAAAAGGGGTGCAGGATCTTCTGAAAAACCACCGCAGCGTGAAAAGCTCGCGGTTCGGGGAAGCGGGAGAAGGAGGATCAGGCGTAACGATTGTCGAACTAAAATAAAAAGGGAGTAAACGTCATGAATGCTTTTTGGGAAAATGAGCTTGTTGAAATCGCGGCTTATTACAGTGTAGCCGTCTTGTGTCTCGTCATTTTTCTGACCGTGTTTGAATTGGTGACATCCTATAAAAACTGGGTGGAAATCCAAAAAGGCAATCTTGCGGTGGCAATGGCGACCGGAGGGAAAATTCTCGGTATCGCAAATGTCTTTCAGCACAGCATCGCCCAGCATAATTCGCTTTTGCAAATGATCGGCTGGGGCGTATACGGATTTATTATGCTTTTAATCAGCTATTTTATCTTTGAATTTCTGACGCCCCGGTTTAAAATTGATAAAGAAATTGAAAAAGATAACAGAGCTGTCGGCTTTATTTCATTTGTCATCTCAGTCGGCCTGTCATTTGTGGTGGCCGCCGGGATTTAAGGGGACGGGGAAAAATGGAGAAGCTTGCGAAAGTGCTGCTGTCGGCAGCGGGAATTTTTCTGTTCATCGGACTTATTTATCTGGTCATGACATCTTAATACTGAAAAAAGGCTGCCGAACTAAAATCGGCGGCCTTTTTTATTGAGAATACCAGTTTATGCAGGCCGTATCAGAGCAAATGACGGCTTCCCAACTCATGGCGCGGATGACAGACGGCATGTCTTGATCTTCCATAAGAAAGAGTGTCGTAAAAGAATCATATATGCTCATAAAAGCGGCGCGCCGTTTTTCGTCGGCAATGATCATGTCAGCCCGCAGCAGTCCGCATACATCCGAAGCCGCCGTTTGATTGAGTGAAATTATGCCTTTCTCTTCGACCGGCTCATAATAAGTGCAGCGCTTTATGCCTTTTGAACGGAACACATCCAAAAGTCCCGGAATTAAAAATGGTGAAGTGACATCATCGCTCGGCAAGTACAGATCGGGATGAAGCCGATTAAACAGCCTGGCGGATTCAGGATGTGCATATTCCTCCCGCAGTGCCGTGACAGCAGTCATAAGCGCAAGCGCCGTCTCTTTTTCAGAGCGCAATCCGCAAACGGTCATGACGGTTTGCCAGGAAACGGGTCTGCCCATCGCGATGATCTCCTCATCACTCGGATACATATGTTCATAAGGCCGTTTGCGCTTTTGCTCTTCCCACCCATCCGGCATCCGGACAAAGGGATGGAGCAAAAAGGCGGCCGACGTAAACGGCTTCGGCAGCTGGCGCAGGATAGGAACTCCCTCTTCAAAATGCAGCGTTTCCAGCAAGCTCAACACCTCCTGAAACTCGAAATTTCGCATGAAACGCTTTCCAATTCCAATCACCCTTCTGCTATAATAATAGCGTATAGGAAAACAGAAGGGAGAGGTATTATGCAGTCTGAAAAGCCATGGCTTTCTCAATATCCCGAAGAGATTCCGCATGAGCTTGAATTTACCGATCAAACCCTGCCATCCAATCTGACAAACTCCGCAGCTCAATTCCCGAACCATACCGCCATTTATTTTCTCGGAAAAAAACTCACATTCCAGGACGTTCTCACAGATTCGTTAAAGCTAGCCGCTTTTTTACGCAAAACAGGCCTGAAAAAAGGGGACAGAGCCGCCATTATGCTGCCCAATTGTCCGCAGTCGGTCATCGCTTTTTACGGCGTATTGTTTGCCGGCGGCATTGTCGTTCAGACCAATCCTCTCTACACGGAACACGAGCTTGAGTATCAGCTGAAAGACAGTGCGCCGCGCGTGATCATCACCCTTGATATGCTGTTTCCGAAGGTGATAAAAATGAAAACGTTATCACTCGTCGAACGCATTATTACAACGAGTATAAAAGATTTTTTGCCGTTTCCGAAAAATATGCTGTATACGCTCACACAAAAACAACAGGTTCATATTGATTATGACGGCTGCGAACAAATTCACAAATTAGCGGATATTTTAAAAAACGAAAGAGCGGAGGAAGCGGAGTCATTTGATATTGACACTGCGCATGACATCGCCGTGCTTCAATACACGGGCGGAACAACCGGCTATCCGAAAGGCGTCATGCTCACACACCGGAACATTCAGGCCAATACAGAAATGTGCGCCGCCTGGATGTACAAAATGAAAAAGGGAGCCGAAAAGGTGCTCGGCATCGTGCCTTTTTTTCATGTGTACGGATTGACCGCCGTGCTCAATTTTTCCATTATGCAGGGATGTGAAATGATCCTTCTTCCCAAATTCAATCCTTTGGATACCCTGAAAACAATCGACAGGCTGAAGCCGACGGTTTTTCCCGGGGCGCCGACGATTTACATCGGGCTGTTGCATCACCCGGAGCTGAATAAGTATGATTTGTCCTCCATTGAAAGCTGTCCGAGCGGTTCAGCGGCGCTGCCGGTTGAGGTCAAACAGAAATTTGAAAAAGTGACCGGAGGAAAGCTTGTGGAAGGCTACGGATTATCCGAAGCATCACCGGTTACCCATTCAAACTTCATTTGGGGAAAAAATAAACCCGGCAGCATCGGCTGTCCCTGGCCCAATACCGATGCCGGAATCTATTCAGAAGAAAAAGGCGGGCTTGCGGGGCCGTATGAGCATGGCGAGCTGATCGTAAAAGGCCCTCAGATCATGAAAGGATACTGGGATAAGCAGGAGGAGACGGCGCGTGTCATCAGAGACGGCTGGCTGTTTACCGGAGATATGGGATATATGGATGAGGAAGGATTTTTCTACATCGCCGACAGGAAAAAAGACATCATCATTGCCGGCGGATACAACATTTACCCCCGGGAGGTGGAGGAGGCGCTTTATGAGCATGAAGCCGTTCAGGAAATCGTCGTAGCGGGCGTCCCTGATTCCTACAGAGGGGAAACGGTGAAAGCATTTATCGTTTTGAAAAAAGGCGCCGAGGCAGATGCCGATGAGCTTGATGCGTTTGCAAGAGAGCGGCTTGCGCCGTACAAAGTCCCGAAGCTTTACGAATTCAGAAAAGAGCTTCCGAAAACGGCCGTCGGAAAAATATTAAGAAGGCGTTTAGTCGAAGAGGAAGATGCTTCCCGTGAAAACAAGGTGCCTTAAAAGAAAAACTTGACAAAATCCGGATTCCTTTTTATCATGAAGTTATGAATGAATAGTCATTCATTTATCGAAGGAAGGAACGATGACATTGAACCAAAAACGGCCAAAGTATATGCAGATTATTGATGCAGCAGTAGAAGTCATAGCGGAAAACGGCTATCACCAATCACAGGTGTCCAAAATCGCCAAGCAGGCCGGCGTTGCGGACGGCACCATCTATTTATATTTCAAAAACAAAGAGGATATACTCATTTCTCTTTTTAAAGAAAAGATGGGCCAGTTCATTGAACGCATGGAAGAAGAAGTGAAAGAAAAAACGACGGCAAAAGAAAAACTCGCCCTCGTTATTAAGCAGCATTTCACACTGCTCGGCAATGACCGCCACCTCGCGATTGTGACCCAGCTTGAGCTCAGACAGTCAAATATCAAGCTGCGCCTGAAAATCAATGATATTTTAAAAGGTTATTTAAACATGCTGGACACCATTTTGACCGAAGGAATCAAGTCGGGGGAATGGAAAGACAATCTCGACGTCCGCCTCGCCCGGCAGATGATATTCGGGACGATAGATGAAACAGTGACAACATGGGTGATGAACGATCAAAAATATGATCTTCCGGATTTGTCAGACAAGGTATTGGAGCTGTTGGTGTCAGGAATTCATCAAAACTAAAGGGGGTTGACGGATGAACAGCCTTTCGATGGCGGTAGAACAATCTGTTGCGGTGATCACCATTAATCATCAGCCGGCCAACGCGCTATCCGGTGCGGTTTTAGACGAGTTGTCCGGTCTGTTCGACCGATGTGAAACAGATGACAGCGTCAGAAGCATCATCATTCGCGGTGAGGGGAAATTTTTCTCGGCGGGCGCCGATATAAAGGAATTTACGTCGCTTGAAAATCTTGAGCAATCTTCTGCCATGGCGGATAAAGGCCAGCAGCTGATGGAAAGAATTGAAGGGTTTCCGAAGCCCGTTATCGCAGCGATTCACGGCGCTGCGCTCGGAGGCGGTCTTGAGCTAGCCATGGCCTGCCATATCAGAATCGCTACATTAGATGCAAAGCTCGGCCTGCCCGAGCTGAATCTCGGCATTATTCCGGGCTTTGCCGGGACGCAGCGGCTTCCCCGGTACGTCGGTACGGCGAAAGCGCTTGAAATGATCGGCACTTCAGAACCTGTGTCCGGAGAAGAAGCGCTCAGCCTCGGTCTTGTCACGATAGGCGCCGAACATGAGGAAGAGCTGCTGAAAAAGGCGAAAACACTCGCGGGCAAGTTTGCGGAAAAAAGCCCGCAGTCGATGGCTTATCTGCTTGAGCTCCTTTATTCAAACAAGATCTATTCTTATGACGGCGGCTTAAAGCTTGAAGCAAAGCGCTTTGGGGAAGCATTTGCATCAGATGACGCAAAAGAAGGCATTCAGGCATTTCTCGAAAAAAGAAAGCCTCAATTCGGTGGGCGAAGATAAAGGGGATAAGATTATGAATCTATTTGTACTGATGAAACGGACGTTTGACACAGAAGAGAAAATCGTCATTGAAGCAGGAAAGATTCAGGAGGACGGGGCCGAATTTATCATTAATCCGTATGATGAATACGCCATTGAAGAAGCCATTCAGCTGAAGGAAGAGCACGGCGGAACCGTTACCGCCGTAACCGTCGGCGGAGAAGATGCGGAGAAAGAACTGAGAACCGCCCTTGCGATGGGCTGTGACCAGGCGGTGTTAATCAATATTGAAGATGATCTGAGCGATCCTGACCAATACTCCATTTCAACTATCTTATATCATTATTTCAAGGACCGGGAATATGATCTGATTCTCGGCGGAAATGTCGCGATTGACGGCGGTTCAGGCCAAGTGGCTCCAAGGCTTGCCGAACTGCTGAACATTCCTTGCGTCACAACGATCACAAAACTGACAATCAGCGGCGATGAAGCTGTGGCAGAGAAAGACAATGAAGGGGATACCGAAATCATTAAAACCTCACTTCCTTTAGTCATCACGGCACAGCAAGGCTTAAACGAGCCGCGCTATCCGTCGCTTCCGGGCATTATGAAGGCGAAGAAAAAACCGCTGGAAGAACTTGAGCTCGATGACCTCGACATTGATGAAGATGATGCCGCACCGAAGCTCAAAACGATCGAACGTTTTCTGCCGCCGCAAAAAGAAGCGGGCAGACTGATCGAAGGAGAAGCCGCTGAGCAGGCGAAAGAGCTTGTGTCACTGCTGAGAAAAGAAGCCAAAGTCGTATAAACCGATATTAAAGAAACTGGGGGATGTCAGAATGGGAAAAAAAGTGATCGTACTCGGAGAAATTCGTGACGGCGCCTTACGGAACGTCACCTTTGAAGCCATAGCCGCAGGCAAAACCATTTCCGGCGGAGGAGATGTCATCGGCGTGCTGATGGGAAAAGGCGCGGCTGATGCAGCACCAGAACTCATTCAGTACGGCGCCGACAAAGTATTTACGGCCGATGCGCCGGGGCTTACTCAGTATACGGCGGACGGATATGCCGCGGTTCTCGGGGATTTGATCGAAAACGAAAAGCCTGATGCGGTCATTTTCGGCCACACTTCTATGGGAAAAGATTTGTCACCTAAGCTTGCGGCCCGGTTTGAAACGGGGCTGATTTCAGACAGCACGGATGTAAGCGTTACCGGAGACAACATCGTTTTTACAAGACCGATTTATTCGGGCAAAGCCTTTGAACAGGTGATTTCAACCGATCCGTTCATTTTGGCGACAATCCGTCCGAACAACATTCAGGCATTAGAAAAAGACGCGAGCCGCACGGGTGATATTGAAGAGCTTGCGGCACCTCCGGCAGATTTGCGGACGGTCATTGAAGAAGTAGTCAAAAAAACGGCGGACGGCGTGGATTTATCAGAAGCGAAAATTATCGTAGCAGGCGGCCGCGGTGTAAAAAGCAAAGATGGATTTGAACCGTTAAAAGAACTTGCCGACGTGCTCGGAGCAGCGGTGGGCGCTTCACGCGGCGCGTGTGACGCGGACTATTGCGATTATTCCCTTCAAATCGGCCAGACGGGAAAAGTCGTCACGCCGGATTTGTATATCGCCTGCGGAATTTCCGGAGCGATTCAGCACTTGGCGGGCATGTCAAACAGTAAGGTCATCGTTGCCATTAACAAAGACCCGGAAGCGGAAATATTTAAAATAGCGGACTACGGAATTGTCGGCGATTTGTTCGAAGTGGTTCCGCTTCTGACCCAAGAATTTAAAAATGCCAATATTCATTCATAATCAAAACCCTCTGGCTGATTTGTCAGAGGGTTTTGGTTTTTGTTAATTGGTTCGGACAAATTAAAGATTAATAAAACAATAGATTGACATGTACGAACCAATGTAATAAGCTTTTGTAAAGCGCTTACAAACTTATCCATTCAGCATACATCCCAGATACATAGATCGGCTGTAGTGCTTTCATTCTTATTAAGGGAAAGGAATGATCAAGTTTGTCTCACAATACGGCAGTCATTCAAACTGATATCACACGGGGAACCATTAATAAAAACATATACGGACATTTCGCGGAACACCTGGGAAGAGGCATATATGAGGGCATCTGGGTCGGAAAAGATTCCGATATTCCGAATACCGGCGGGGTCAGGACGGATGTCGCCGCCGCCCTCAAACAGCTTCAGATTCCCGTCCTCAGATGGCCGGGCGGCTGTTTTGCTGATGAATACCATTGGGCAAACGGCGTAGGGAAACGCAAAACCATGCTGAATACCCATTGGGGCGGGACAATTGATTCCAATGAATTCGGCACGCACGAGTTTATGATGCTTTGTGAACTGCTCGGCTGCGAACCGTACATCGCCGGAAACGTCGGCAGCGGAACGATTAAAGAAATGGCTGAGTGGATTGAATACATGACGTTTGAAGCGGGCACGCCGATGTCCGACTGGAGAAAAGAAAACGGGCGGGAAAAACCGTGGAAGCTGACATATTTCGGAATAGGAAATGAGAACTGGGGCTGCGGCGGAAACATGCATCCTGAGTATTATGCCGACCTTTACAGAAACTTTCAAACCTATGTCCGCAATTACAGCGGTAATGAAATCTATAAAATTGCCGGCGGCGCGAATGTCGATGATTACCGCTGGACTGAAACTTTAATGAAAAAAGCCGCTGATCTCATGGACGGGCTGAGCCTTCATTATTACACAATACCGGGCGATTTCTGGAAGGGGAAAGGATCTGCGACGGAGTTTACGGAAGATGAATGGTTCATCACGATGAAAAAAGCGGCGCATATGGATGAATTGATCACAAGGCACAGCGCCATCATGGATCAGTACGATCCCGAAAAAAGAGTCGGGCTGATCATTGATGAATGGGGCACGTGGCTTGATCCTGAGCCAGGCACGAATCCGGGCTTTCTGTATCAGCAGAATACGATCCGCGACGCCCTTGTCGCAGCCACGCATTTTCACATTTTTCATCAGCACGCAGACCGCGTACAGATGGCCAATATCGCGCAAACCGTCAACGTGCTTCAGGCAATGATCCTGACAGAAGGGAAAGACATGCTGCTGACGCCGACATATCATGTGTTTGATATGTTTAAGGTGCATCAGGACGCTTCTCTTTTGGCGACAGAAACAAAAGCAGCCGGGTACGAATGGAATGACGGCCGGCTCCCGCAAGTCAGCATTTCAGCGTCCAAACAGCAAAACGGAGACATACATATCAGCCTTTGCAATATCGATCATCTGCACAAAGCTGATGTGAAGATTGAACTGCGGGGCATGAAAAAGGCAGGGAAGCCTTCGGGAACGATTCTGCACGCGGAAAAAATGAATGCCCATAATACGTTCAGCAGTCCGGAAAACGTCAAACCGAAGCCGTTTTCCGGGTTTTCTCAAAAGGGCGGAAAACTTGAGGCGGAGCTTCCTCCGATGGCGGTTGTACTAATCACGCTGCCTGCGAATCCATCTTAAGTTTTGAACGCCTGCCGCCCGGTTATAATACACTGTATAAATAAGATTATTTCCGGCGGGATCGGGAGAAAATAATATAAGCATTAAATTAGCATGAACGAATGGGAGATGCTATACTAAAAATCATCATTTGACAATTGGAGGAATAACAAATGGCTATCGTAAAAGCAACTGATCAATCGTTCTCAGCTGAAACAAGTGAAGGTGTCGTATTGGCTGATTTCTGGGCTCCTTGGTGCGGACCTTGTAAAATGATCGCGCCCGTTCTTGAAGAGCTTGATCAAGAAATGGGAGACAAACTGAAAATCGTCAAAATCGACGTGGATGAAAACCAAGAAACTGCCGGTAAATACGGCGTCATGAGCATCCCGACACTTCTCGTATTGAAAGACGGAGAAGTCGTTGAAACATCTGTCGGTTTCAAACCGAAAGAAGCTCTTGAAGAGCTTGTAAACAAACATCTGTAAGCCGAAAGCTTCCGTTACGGCAGGGCGATTCCTTTGAAAGGGAATCGCCTTTTTTGATCTTCCAAAAGCTGAGAATGGAGAAAAACAAATGTTCGTGATACACTGAATGGACACGAGAAATGAATGTAAGGAAGGGTAACGTATGAATAAACAACTGAAAGAAAAGCTGGCCCTCCTTCCCGATCAGCCGGGCTGTTATTTAATGAAAGACCGTCAAAAAACAGTCATCTACGTGGGGAAAGCGAAAGTCTTGAAAAACAGGGTGCGATCTTATTTCACCGGTTCTCACGACGCAAAAACCCAACGGCTTGTGTCGGAGATTGAGGACTTTGAATATATCGTGACTTCCTCCAATCTTGAAGCGCTTATTTTGGAAATGAATCTGATTAAAAAATACGATCCGAAATACAATGTCATGCTGAAAGATGATAAAACCTATCCCTTTATTAAAATCACCCATGAACGCCATCCGCGGCTGATTGTCACCCGGAATGTCAAAAAAGACAAAGGACGCTATTTCGGCCCGTATCCGAATGTGCAGGCGGCGCGGGAAACGAAAAAACTGCTGGACCGCCTTTACCCGCTCAGGAAATGCTCAAAGCTTCCGGACCGCGTCTGTCTCTATTATCATCTCGGACAATGCCTCGCCCCATGTGTAAAGGATATATCTGAGGAGACAAACCGCGAGATTGTTGAAGACATTACCCGTTTTTTAAAGGGAGGGCATAACGAAATCAAAAAAGAGCTCGAAGCGAAAATGGCAGAAGCGGCGGAAAAGCTTGAATTTGAACGGGCTAAAGAATTCCGCGATCAGCTTGCTCACATCGAATCGACGATGGAGAAGCAAAAAATGACCATGAATGACCTTCTGGACCGCGATGTGTTTGCATATGCCTACGATAAAGGCTGGATGTGCGTCCAAGTCTTTTTCATACGCCAAGGAAAACTGATCGAACGCGACGTCAGCATGTTTCCGATGTATCAGGAAGCGGATGAAGAATTTCTGACCTTCATCGGCCAGTTCTACTCTAAAAACAATCACTTTCTGCCTAAGGAAATTCTGGTGCCTGACAGCGTTGACAGGGACATGATCACCGAGCTGTTGGAAACCGCCGTGCATCAGCCGAAAAAAGGCCCGAAAAAAGAGCTGCTTTTGCTTGCGCACAAAAATGCGAAAATCGCTCTGCGGGAAAAATTCTCGTTAATCGAGCGGGATGAGGAACGGTCAATCGGTGCAGCCGAACGGCTCGGCGAAGCGCTGAATATTTATACGCCGCATCGGATTGAAGCGTTTGACAACTCCAATATTCAAGGCACAAACCCCGTATCGGCCATGATTGTCTTTATTGACGGAAAACCGAATAAAAAGGAATACCGCAAATATAAAATTAAAACCGTAACAGGGCCGGATGATTACGGCTCAATGAGGGAAGTCGTCAGAAGAAGGTACACGAGGGTGCTCCGCGAAAATCTTCCGCTGCCGGATTTAATCATTATTGACGGCGGAAAAGGGCAGATTAACGCGGCGCGCGACGTGCTTGAGAATGAGCTCGGCCTTGATGTCCCGGTAGCGGGATTGGCGAAAGATGATAAACACCGAACATCCAACCTTTTGATCGGCGACCCGCTTGAACCGGTGTTTCTGGAGCGGAACAGCCAAGAGTTTTACCTGCTTCAGCGCATTCAGGACGAAGTTCACCGTTTTGCGATCAGCTTTCACAGACAGATCCGGGGAAAAAGCGTCTTTCAATCCGTTCTGGACGATATCCCCGGAATCGGCGAAAAACGCAAAAAAATGCTCTTAAAACATTTCGGATCTGTCAAAAAGATGAAGGAAGCAAGCCTTGACGATATCAAAAAAGCGGGTGTGCCGGCCGCGGCGGCCCAGCTGCTGTTTGAAAAATTAAAAAAATAGTATTGTGCTTTTCTGAAAAATCTGCTAGAATGTGAACTAATTTCATAAGATCGTGTTATATGGTGAAGATAGAGGTGCGAACTTCAATAGTAAGCCTTTGGAGAATGATGGATTCTGCGAAAAAGGCTGAAAGGGGAGCGTCGCCGAAGTGTATCACATCCCATCGGTGTGATTCGCTGGCCTTGCATTAAATAAATGTAAGGCTGTCAAGAATTCATTTTCTTGGAGGGCTATCTCGTTGTTCATAATCAATCGTAATGATATGAAAAAGCAATGAGAGCTATTCCTCTCATTGCTTTTTTTATTGTGGACAAAACGCTCTTTTCTCCTCACCCGCACGAACCAAAATGTAAAGGGTGGTCTAGTATGGGTCTTATCGTACAAAAATTCGGAGGCACTTCCGTCGGCTCTGCCGAAAAAATTCAAAATGCCGCAAATCGCGCCATTGCTGAAAAGCAAAAAGGCCATGATGTCGTAGTCGTCGTTTCGGCAATGGGAAAATCAACCGACGCGCTCGTTAACCTCGCGGCTGAAATCACATCTGAACCAAGCAGACGCGAGATGGATATGCTTTTGTCTACGGGAGAGCAGGTCACGATTTCGCTTTTGGCCATGGCGCTTCAGGAAAAAGGATATGACGCCGTCTCTTATACGGGCTGGCAGGCGGGTGTCCGCACGGAAGCCGTTCACGGCAATGCGAGAATTACGGATATTGATATCACGGCGATTCGTTCGCAGCTTGCAGAAGGCAGGATTACAGTCGTTGCCGGTTTTCAGGGCGTAACGGAAGACGGAGGCATCACGACGCTCGGACGGGGCGGTTCCGATACGACGGCGGTCGCTCTTGCCGCAGCGCTGGAAGCGGATAAATGCGACATTTATACAGATGTTCCGGGCGTATTTACGACAGATCCGCGGTATGTCCGGTCAGCGAGAAAACTGGCGGGAATTTCTTATGATGAAATGCTGGAGCTTGCAAATCTGGGAGCGGGTGTTCTTCACCCGCGGGCGGTTGAGTTCGCGAAAAACTACCAAGTGCCTTTAGAAGTGCGGTCTAGTACGGAACATGAAGCGGGAACATTAATTGAGGAGGAATCATCAATGGAGCAGAATTTAATCGTCAGAGGAATTGCATTTGAAGACCAGATCACGAGGGTGTCCGTTACAGGCCTTGCAAGCGGATTGACAACACTTTCAACAATCTTCACCGCGCTGGCAAAACGAAACATCAACGTTGACATTATTATTCAGACACAGTCGGACGATGGGGAAGCGGATATTTCTTTCTCAGTGAAAACGGAAGATGCCGCGCAAACGGTCGCCGTGCTTGAAGAATATAAAAACGCGCTTGACTATGAAAAAATTGAAACCGAAAGAAAACTGGCGAAAGTCTCCATTGTCGGGTCGGGCATGGTTTCAAATCCCGGCGTCGCCGCGGACATGTTTGCCGTACTGGCGGAAAAAAATGTACAAGTCAAAATGGTGAGCACATCTGAAATAAAAGTATCAGCGGTTGTCAGCGAAAATGATATGGTGAAAGCGGTCGAAGCGCTTCATGATGCGTTTGAGCTTTCTAAACAGCCGTCTGCCGTGTAAACGGGCAGGCAAAAAGGCGGGACTTGGAGTCACCGCCTTTTTTCAATTATACAGGGTCTTTCATATCCCATTTTACAGTCAGGACGACTTTATCCGCTCTCTTTTTTACCTGTTCATAAGATTCTGCAATCTGATCGTTCATCAATTGAATCTGTTCGGCTATAAAACCGGCTTCAAGCTGAAAACAAGGCTCTTTCTGATGTTTGAGCCTGCTGGATACGAGCGGTCCTTCCAGTTCAAATTCCAGTTCTTGTTTTTTTGATCCTGTGTTTGTCAAAGTTCCCCAGCCGGCTTTTTCAAAAAAGGCGGGGATTTCTTCCCACGATTGAAGAGGAAATTTGCGGGCGAGGCGTTTTCCCGCCCAATACATCATCGATGAATGCTCCGGGCCGAGGATATCCGGAAGCACGATTTCCCGGATTAATTCGTAGCCGTATGCGCTGACGTCGAGTTCAGTTAAAGGTTCTAAAGCTGCTTCATAATTATTCTTCATATTATGTATTCCCCTCTCTCCTTCGTTTATTATAGCTTAAACAGGGGGGAGGATTACAGGATGATCCTATAAAACACGCGAAAAAATGTGAGAAAGATATCGCAGGAAAATAAAATTTTCCCTCCAGATAATCAATTCCGAAAATTATAATTTATGTACACGTTTTCTTGACGCCCTTTTGAGGTAGGAGTAAAATGAAATTGTCAATAAATTTTAATAAAGTGCTTACAATTGAAACGAAGTGGGGGCAGAGATTTTAGTACATTTCGCACTTAAATCAAACAGGGGGTAAAGTAATGTCTGGGAACAGAGAGTTTTATTTTCGAAGATTGCATTCCTTGCTCGGTGTTATTCCGGTCGGCATCTTTTTGATCCAGCATTTAGTCGTCAACCAATTTGCCGCAAGGGGAGCGGATGCGTTTAACAAGGCGGCCGGCTTTATGGACAGTCTGCCGTTCAGGTATGCGTTAGAAATTTTTATTATTTTCTTACCTTTAATTTATCATGCGGTTTACGGTGTGTACATAGCATTTACTGCGAAAAACAACGCTGGCCACTACAGTTATTTCAGAAACTGGATGTTTGTGCTTCAGCGTGTCACTGGTATTCTCACCCTTATTTTCGTCAGCTGGCATGTGTGGCAGACGCGGATTGCCGCGCAGATGGGCGCTGAAGTCAACTTCGATATGATGGCGAATATTTTGAGCTCGCCGTTTATGCTCGGTTTTTACATTGTAGGCGTTTTATCGGTCATTTTTCACTTTTCAAACGGCTTATGGTCTTTTGCGGTCACATGGGGGATCACGGTCACGCCGCGTTCTCAAAGAATTTCGACTTACGTGACGCTGATTATATTTTTAGCGCTTTCATACGTAGGTTTAAAAGCGATTTTTGCGTTTGTGTAAGAGAACTAGATTACTAGAGGGAGAGGGGCTATCATGAGTCAATCAAGCATTATCGTAGTCGGCGGGGGTCTTGCCGGCCTCATGGCGACAATTAAAGCAGCGGAATCAGGCACGGCCGTTAAATTGTTTTCCATCGTTCCGGTCAAACGCTCTCACTCGGTCTGCGCGCAGGGCGGGATAAACGGAGCTGTCAACACAAAAGGGGAAGGAGACTCTCCGTTTGAGCATTTTGATGACACGGTATACGGAGGCGACTTTTTGGCAAACCAGCCTCCTGTAAAAGCGATGTGTGAAGCGGCGCCGTCCATTATCCACTTATTGGACCGCATGGGGGTTATGTTTAACAGAACGCCGGAAGGGCTCTTGGACTTCCGCCGTTTCGGGGGTACACAGCATCACAGAACCGCATACGCGGGAGCGACGACGGGTCAGCAGCTTCTTTACGCACTGGACGAGCAGGTGCGCAGATATGAAGTGGCGGGTCTCGTCACAAAATATGAAGGCTGGGAATTCCTCGGCGCCGTTCTTGACGATGAGCGCACGTGCCGCGGTATCGTAGCCCAAAATCTGACCAATATGCAAATCGAGTCATTCCGTTCTGACGCCGTTATTATGGCGACGGGAGGTCCCGGAATCGTATTCGGAAAATCAACAAACAGCATGATCAACACGGGATCTGCCGCATCAATCGTCTATCAGCAGGGCGCTTATTATGCAAACGGCGAATTTATCCAAATTCACCCGACAGCAATCCCGGGGGACGATAAACTGCGTCTGATGAGTGAATCGGCGCGCGGCGAGGGCGGAAGAGTCTGGACGTATAAAGACGGAAAACCTTGGTACTTCCTTGAGGAAAAATATCCGGCTTACGGAAACCTCGTGCCGCGGGATATTGCGACACGTGAAATCTTTGACGTGTGCGTGAATCAGAAACTCGGCATCAACGGAGAAAACATGGTGTATCTCGATCTGTCGCACAAAGATCCGAAAGAGCTTGACGTTAAGCTTGGCGGCATTATCGAAATCTATGAAAAATTCATGGGCGATGACCCGCGCAAGCTTCCGATGAAAATTTTCCCTGCCGTTCACTATTCAATGGGCGGACTGTGGGTTGATTATGATCAGATGACAAGCATCCGCGGACTGTTCGCAGCGGGTGAATGTGATTATTCAATGCACGGAGGAAACCGTTTAGGGGCGAACTCTCTGCTTTCCGCCATCTACGGAGGAATGGTGGCCGGACCGAATGCGGTGAAATATGTTTCCGGACTTGAAACATCAGCGGAAGACCTGTCTTCTTCATTATTTGATTCCTATGTGAAAAAAGAAGAAGAAAAATGGGCCGATATCATGAAGATGGACGGCGACGAAAATGCCTACGTGCTTCACCGTGAGCTCGGAGAATGGATGACGGCCAACGTCACGGTGGTCCGCCACAACGACAAGCTTTTGAAAACGGATGACAAGATCCAAGAGCTGATGGAACGCTTTAAGAAAATCAATATCAACGATACGACAAAATGGAGCAACCAAGGCGCGATGTTCACCCGCCAGTTCTCCAATATGCTTCAGCTTGCCAGAGTCATCACGCTCGGCGCATATAACCGAAATGAAAGCCGGGGAGCGCACTATAAACCGGATTTCCCTGAAAGAAATGACGATGAGTGGCTCAAAACGACGATGGCTAAACATGCCGGTCCGTTTGAAGCTCCGGAATTTGAATATCAGGATGTCGATGTATCACTGATTGCGCCCCGTAAACGCGACTACTCGAAGAAGAAGGTGGCGAAATAATCATGAGTGAGAAAAAGATACGGTTTATCATTACACGTCAGGATACGCCCGAAAGCGCGCCATACGATGAAGAATTCGAAATCAATTACCGCCCGAATCTGAACGTGATTTCCGCCCTGATGGAAATCCGCAGAAATCCCGTGAATGCAAAAGGAGAGAAAACCACTCCGGTCGCATGGGACATGAACTGTCTTGAAGAAGTATGCGGCGCCTGCTCCATGGTCATCAACGGGAGACCGCGCCAGTCATGTACGGCGCTGATTGATAAGCTGGAACAGCCGATCCGTCTGAAGCCGATGAAAACATTCCCGGTTGTCCGTGACCTTCAGGTTGACCGCAGCAGAATGTTTGATTCACTGAAAAAAGTGAAAGCATGGGTGCCGATTGACGGAACTTACGATTTGGGGCCGGGGCCGAGAATGCCGGAAAAACGCCGCCAGTGGGCATATGAATTATCTAAATGCATGACATGCGGCGTCTGCCTCGAAGCCTGCCCGAACGTCAACAGCAAGTCGAAATTCATGGGGCCTGCCCCGATGTCGCAAGTCCGTCTGTTTAACGCCCATCCGACGGGCGCGATGAACAAAGCAGAACGTTTAGAAGCGTTAATGACAGACGGCGGCCTCGGAGATTGCGGGAATTCACAAAACTGTGTTCAATCCTGCCCGAAAGGCATTCCGCTTACGACTTCAATCGCCGCTTTGAACAGAGATACCAATTTACAAGCATTCCGTAATTTCTTCGGAAGCGACAGAGTATAAGAAAGAGAAAAAGAGCCTCTTCCGCACGGGAGAGGTTTTTTTATAAGGAGCTGAAGGTGATGAAACAGCCGCAATATATTGATATCCCGTTTGAAGAATGGAGACAGTCGTTTTCTTTCTTTACTGAAGTATCGGTTCGTTTTTCAGAAACGGATATGTTCGGCCATATGAATAATGTAACCCCTTTCATCTATTTTGAAGAAGCGCGGATCGCTTATTTTAAACAGCGAGGCATAACGGCGCAAAACTCGGAAACGATGACGGTCGTCGCAAGCCAGCAGTGCGACTATATGCG
Organism: Bacillus sp. JHAA; assembly: GCF_036961585.1. Taxonomy (NCBI): domain Bacteria; kingdom Bacillati; phylum Bacillota; class Bacilli; order Caryophanales; family Bacillaceae; genus Bacillus; species Bacillus sp. JHAA. The sequence continues at coordinate 233,438 of NZ_JBAMDE010000002.1, forward strand.
TCAGGTGATGCCGTATGAAAATCTGCGGATTTATGTGAAAGCAAGCGCTGTCGGAAATGCGTCCGTCACCCTTCATTACCTTGGAGAAAATGAGTCGGGCCTGCCGTGCTTTACAGGTTCCGTCGTCATGGTTCAAGTGTCGAAGAAAAGCGGCAAAGCGGTCAGCTGGACGGAGCGGGAGAAAGGCATTCTGCTCGCCTGAACGGATAACTATTTCTCTAAGAGACGTCACCTCCGAAGCGCCTTTTACATATGATATCTTGACTATATAAACCCATTCGTTTCAGATTCGCTCTCACCTTAGCAAGGAGGGTTACAATACTTGAAGGAGAAAGATTTTCAATCAAAGCCGCTGCTGACCAAAAGAGAAAGAGAAGTATTCGAATTGCTCGTTCAAGACAAGACAACAAAGGAAATTGCAAGCGAGCTATTTATCAGTGAAAAAACTGTACGGAATCACATTTCAAATGAGATGCATACCTGTTGCAAACAAAGAGCCTGAAAAGGCTCTTTTTATATGATCAGCCTGGCTTTGTTTAAGTACATATTTAAGCGGAGATATGCAAATGATTCAGGCACTTTGAATATGTCGGCAATGACCTGCGCCGCGAAGTATTGATTATGAGGGATTTCAATTTGCCGGAGCATAAATGTTGGGATGCAGAAATGATATGCAAAATAATTCGCCTGACACTCTAAGTATTCTTTCCAATAAATCGGCATGATCTTATCATTATTTTCATGTCTGAACTCGTGGCAAACCTCATGAGAAAAATCGAGCCATTGTTCTTTTCTGGACTTTCGGGAATCTAAAGAAATGGTGAACATTCCCTTAAAGCGCAGCGCAAAACTGGTTACCGGATTGTATACGATTAAAATATCCAGCGCATGAGCGATATGATCAAAATTAATGTCAGATGGATGGAGAATGTTTATTTCTCTATATAGCCTTTCAATCCAATCTTCCAGATGACTTTTTGTGTATACCAAGGTGAACGCCCCCTTAAATATGTGGAAATTAAAATGTGTACAATCTTCCTATGGTAAATGTGTCCAATAGCCTATTGAAAATTATGGATCAAACATATGTTCTATTTTAAGCGAAAAAGAAATGCCCCCGCAAGAGGGCAATTGTTATTTTTCGTCCTTTTTCTTCGCATCCTCAAAACTAAGAATGTTGAAATCGATCCTTTTTTCTGTTCCGAGCTCATCAAATGTTTTGGAATCGGTCGGAGCTGGAATAATCATTTTAATATTTTTAATATCCTTTGAATTATCCTTTAAAACCCACCATGTCTGATCTTCTTTCTTTACTTTTCCTAAAAAGTCTCCGCCTACTTCGCCCATTAAGCCCATATCAGTTTCGACTTGTTCGCCTGTGTTTGTTACAATCACAGATTGATTCGGATGGAATGTAATATCCTTTGAAGAAGTGTTTTCGGCCTTCAATTCCATTACAACTGATCGTACCTTGTCTTGATCATTAAAATAAAGGGACTTGGCGTCTTCCGTTGGCGTAATCTCCAAGACTCTGACGCTTTCGATATACAGTTTCATATCACCCATTTTAACAGGCTTCAGTGGTGTGTCTTTTCCGTCAATACCTACTTCATCGCTGTACCCGATGCCAATAGTCTTTACATGTCCTAATCCTTCAATATCGCCTTCGCCTGTTTTTTGGAATTTGTCTTTAATTGCAGCGTCTTTTTTTGCTTGCTCTTTTTTCTTATCGACTTTTTCCACTACAACGGCTTTGACTTTAGGCATGGAGGTGCCTGATTCACGCCCCTCGTATGTACCATAGATTTTAACAGTATCTTGCAGTTTGAATTTGTCAGAGCTTTTATTGCTGACAGTGTAAGCCTCTGAACCATCACTGTTTTTGCTCACAGTGAACGCTACATTTTTCGAAACTGTCTTCCCGTCATCATCCACGTTATCTGCATATGTTACGTCACCTTCAATAACAATTTTGGTGCCCTTTTTTATTCCAGCGCTATTAACTTGAGCGTAATCATATGGCTTTGCATCTTTTTTTAACTGGTCTTCTAAGGAAAGTGACTTTGTTTTGTTCGAAGAGTCATCCCCTTTAGAAGATGTTGAGTCAGAATTGCATGCAGCTAAAGAAAAACTTAATGTTAACGCCCCAATACCTAACAACCATTTTTTCAAAGCAATTTTCCCCTTTTTTGTAGAAATGAATACACTTTATTTATATCGGCAGAAGCCGGAATTTTTTATTGTCTTCTCTGTATAAAAGCGGCAATTTTCTCTCTATATAAGCGCTTTTTAATGCGATTTAACACCGTATTTTCCTCTGATTTTTTTGGTACTACTCTGGTATACCATTGGGACACGGGAGGAACACGATTGGGATACGGGATATTTCGCGAAGCCTTGATAAACGTAGGTTTATCCACTTGTAATATTTAACATTGGGATACGGATTGACTTACATTAGTTTCCATTCGTTTTTGTTGGGTTTCTTCTATTAGATAACTAAATAACTAAAGATAACTAAAATAACAAAGACGTCGTTTTTTGATAAACAAAAGATCGGTTTATCAAGGTGATGAAATTATGTAATTATTTGTGTCACTACATACTAAAAAAATCAACTTTCATCAGTTGGCTTGTCCGGCTTATATTTGTTGTTGCGAATATCCCCCGGTTTGCGGCCTGCCTCTAATTGCTGCGCAATTATCTTCTGTGCTGCCTTTAGGATAGAATCAGTGATCTTACCATCAGCAGCGGCAATTAATGTGTCAGGGTTCTCTAAAATTTTTAGCGCTTCGTCATTAAAGATTTTTTCTCGCTTTTCTTCAGTTACCCCTTTTAAAAGATAATCAGTTGAAACATCTAATATATTCGATATGGCTATTAAGGTTTTATGATCTGGCTCTCGGCTGCCTAATTCATATGCAGTATAGGCAGGACGAGTTATGCCAAGCTTATCGGCCATATACTGCTGTGTGAATTTCCTTTCTTTTCTGGCCTGCTTCAAGTTGTCTTTAAACAATGATATACACCTGCCTTTATTAAAAGTTACTTTGTTTATCATTTTAACGTAACAATTAGTTACATATAAGTGTATGTAACGAATAGAAACTTTTTTGCGCTTTTTTTGATATTTTATGTTGACAATGTAACGATATGATACTATTATGTAAGTAACGAAACGTTACATTTTGTTTTTGGAGGTGATAAAACTTGAGAGAATGGTTGAAACATCAACGCTTAGAAAAGGGGTATACACAGCAGGATGTCGCTACAGCAGCAAAAATCGAACGTGCTTATTACACAATGATCGAGAACGGTAGCAGAAAGCCGAGTGTCCCCGTTTCAAAAAGAATCGGCGTAATTCTAGATTTACCTTGGACGTTTTTTTTTGAAGATGAAGGTAACGATATGAAACATAAGGGTTCTCAGGAATCAGCTTAATTCCTTGGGTAGTCCATCTGTCCAACATGAATACACTGTCGTGAGGTGAGCGCAATGGCTAAACAAACAAAGACTAAAACAACGAACATCAAAATCGGCAAAGAGTATTACGGAACAATGGACAGAGAAGAATGCTTCCGTAAAGCTCTGGAACCGTATTTCACTTCAAAAAAAGACCTGAAGTTAAACGCTTAAAATTTTCTGCTTCACCTTTTTTTGGTGGACAAGCAAAGGAGGCCACAACAACATGAATCAACTGCAAAACTTCTCCCATAAGCAGTTTGGAGAGCTGCCAATCATTCAAATTAACAACAAAGACTATTTCGGCGCAACTGAAGCTGCTGAGGCACTCGGCTACGCAAATCCACATGACGCCATATCAAAACATTGCTTGGTAAGTGGGGTCGCGTTTCACGAGGTCACCGATTCAATGGATCGGACACAACAGAAAAAATTTATCAACGAAGGAAATTTGTATCGGCTGATCGTAAAATCAAGGCTTCCCGCCGCAACTCAGTTCGAATCATGGGTGTTTGATGACTTGTTACCAACATTACGCAAAACAGGCCAGTACGGCGGCCCGAGAGTATTATCCGATGAAGAACAGCGAATCGAATCGCTAAAACTCACTTTAAGTACAGCAGAACAACAGCAAAAAATGCAAAAAGTGTTGTTCCATCATGAAAAACAGATCGGTGAGCTCAGTCAAAAAGTGGACGAGCAAATCACCCTGGATTCCGGAGAACAGCGCCGGTTTCAAAAAGTAGTCGCGCGCCGGGTTTATAGCATCACGGAAGGTAAGGAAGAAGCGGCCAGGCTTTTCAGAGAAATACACCGTGAGATAAAAGACCGGTTCGGCGTTGCAAGCTACAAAGACATAAAGCGCCGGGAGCTGTTATCCGCAATCAAATATATAGAAAATTGGATTCCTCGGAAGGTTTCCTAAAGCCTTTCGAGTTCCTTCATTAATTAAATTTTACCAGTGAACAACTGGATATATCAGGAGGCAAACATATGGAGAACAACCCATACAATTTGCATAATCTACCCCGGATCATGCGTAGTGTTCGCAAAGCGGCAGGGCTTGCACAATACCAGATCGGTAATTTGATAGGTGGGAAGGATCAGCGGTATGTTTCGGACGTTGAAAATGGATTCAGCAAGCTTACTCCGGAATTATGCATCAAGTGGTTTGAAGCGTGCGGCGCATACGAACATATTGATCTCGTACATTACCTCTTCAAACTGCATCCGACAGCGGCGGCGCCAATTGATCCAGCTCTTAACGAGAGTGCAAGCGCGGCGGTAATTAACATGATCCATCAGCTTGAAGAAGCATTGCAAGCAACACGGCAGTTATCGCGCTGGCTGGCGAACGATAGGCCGGGCCGACAGTCGGAAGAACTGCCAATGGCTGATATTAAGCAGATTTTCGATCTGATCCCAGCGAACAAAACGTTGATATATTCACTGGTCCGCAGTCATGGTTTGAACATGAAGGACCTGGCCGACAGGTGGACGCGTAAGGCGCTCATGAGTCAGGTTGCAATGGCAAAACAAGAGGGAAGGCAGGCGGTGCTGGTGTGATTGATGACAAAGTGCTGGTGAAGAGGCGTAACGCGGCCAAATTAGAAATGATAGTGATTGAAGAATATTCGAAAATTCTCAGCAAATCTTTAATAAGCGGTGACTTTAAACAAGCAGATGCAGCATATACAAGGATGCAGCAAGCAAGCGCGAGACTGGAAGATTATAAGGCCGAAAAAAGAGAGTTTCTTCGGATGGTACAACCAGTTAAGTATATGAGTCCTGCAACTGCTCAGGAATTTCAAAGGAGGTTTTTGGTTGATGCAGCATATTGAAAATCCGATGGTTCTGAACAACTGGCATGACAAGGCGACTGAACCGGAAACAAAAAAGGACTTTTTCGGGGACGAAGTAACGTCAGCAGATAATTATGTAATCGACTGCGGCGAGATAATTCTACAAGACAATCTTAAACGCTACTTAAAGGAGCAACTTGGATTTAAATTTCATTCAGCACAATAAAAAAAGCCCACTTTGCAGAGTGGACTTCAAAAGGTCTTTTGGTAAAGAAATGTTCCTTTAATTATACCAAATTACCTGTCTAAAAACAATTAGAAATCGGGGGAGATAACAATGATCAAATTAAACCTTGAAAACAATATCGGTAAAAAAGCGAATTTTGAAGCTGACAGTTTAACAGCTCGGGAAGCAAGCTCAATTATCCATCAAATTATTACTTACATGAATGCCGATGAAATGCCTGGCCGTATCCGTCCCGAACAAATATCTACGGCAGCCTGTCAAACAGCAGAGTCTATTACTGCTATTCCTCAAAAGGATGACGTAGAAAAAAACACCGATAAGGCAGGCGCGGCAGATGCGAGAGAGGCAACAAAAACAGTGACAAATCGGCTTGCTGAAAAAGCTGAACCTGCCGAAAAAATCAATTCAAGACCAAGACAGGTTCAATGGTTGAACAGTGAACGCCGTTTGGCGACGCCAATTGTTTTCCCTACAAACGAAAAGGGGGAGCGTGAAAAGTGGAAAACAAGATTTTCATGCCCTTCATGTGGATTAAGTGAAACAAAACACGTCCCCCAAGGATTCCGTTTTACACCATGTGATAACTGCGGAACGCGTGTTCAAATCAAACCTGCAAACGATGCGTGGGGGCAGGAAGATTCAGAGGGATTCGTATACAGAGCCAATAACTTCTATGAGGAAAAAAAGGAGGGAAGATACGATGCCTAAACCAGTAACAGCATCTTTCAGTGACCGAACGGACGATCAGAAGCGTTTGAGACAAGTCGGCGGCTCGATCATGTTCAGTAAAGGCAAACCCGTATTTTCTTTCCCATCAATGGCCGCATATCGAGAATGGCAGCAACTTGGTGCGGAAGCATACAAGAGAAGGGTGGGGCTGCTCTGATGCAGGCTGAGATATTTGCAAAAACTGCAGATATGAGCCGTGAAGAATGGCTAATGGAAAGACGGAAGGGCATCGGTGGTTCTGATGCCTCCGTAATCCTGGGGTTAAACAAATGGAGAACCGCATTCGAATTATGGCTGGACAAAACGGGACAAGTTCCGGTCAGTGAGTCAGCCAGCGAGGCGGCTTACTTCGGCTCAATCCTTGAGGACATTGTCGCAAAAGAATTTGAAGTACGGAGTGGGAAAAAAGTTAGGCGTAAAAAATCCATGCTGAAGCATCCTGAACATGATTTCATTTTGGCGAATGTTGACCGAATGATCGTTGGAGAAAAGGCCATTCTGGAATGTAAGACCACATCGGAATACAACTTGAAAGAATGGGAAAATGACGAGATCCCTGCTGACTATATTGTTCAGGTCCAGCACTATCTTGGCGTGCTTGGTCCCGAGTATAAAAAAGCATACTTTGCTGTTCTGATCGGCGGCAATAAATTCGTCTGGAAAGAAATTGAGCGGGATGATGAATTAATCGAAATGATATTCACTGCCGAAGTCGAGTTTTGGAATACTGCGGTGTTAGGTGGGGTTGCTCCCGCATTGGACGGATCAAGCGCAGCAGAAGAATATCTGAAAAAAAGGTATGCGGAAACGGAAAGCAACAAGGTTATTGATCTTACAGCGGTAAACCGTGAACGGATAAAGCAGTATTTGCAATTAAAGGAAAGCATCGCTGAATTGCAATTGCAGGCGAAAGAATTAGAAAACCAAATCAAGCACGAAATGAAGGAAGCAGAATACGGATTCATTGGAAACTATCAGACTAGCTGGAAACCGGTTATAACTAACCGGATCGACACTAATAAACTGAAAGAGCAGTTTCCAGATGTATATGAGAAAGTCACAAAAGAAGTGCAATACAGACGCTTTGGAATTAAGGAGGTTGGCTAAATATGGCTACAAATGAATCACTTAAAAATAACATTCAAAAACAGAATAACGCGCCAGGGCAGCCGCAGGGAACAACGATGAAGGGGCTTCTTGCTTCACCTGCTGTAATCAATCGGTTTGAAACGGTCTTAGGGAAAAGGGCGCCCCAGTTCACTGCATCCATTCTGAGTCTGTACACAAGCGAGAAGATGCTTCAGAAGGCAGAGCCAATGTCTGTTATCTCTGCGGCTATGGTAGCGGCTACGCTTGATCTGCCGGTTGATAAAAATTTAGGCTATGCGTGGATAGTTCCGTATAGCGGCAAAGCGCAATTCCAGCTTGGATACAAAGGATATATCCAGCTTGCGTTGCGGACAGGTCAATACAAATCTATTAACTGCATAGCAATTCACGAGGGTGAGCTTCAGAAGTGGAATCCGTTAACAGAAGAAATCGAAATTGATTTTGAAAAGCGAGCATCAGAGAAAGTGGAGGGCTACGCTGCCTACTTCGAATTACTGAACGGTTTCAGCAAAACAGTCTACTGGACAAAAACGCAAGTAGAGAAACACAAAAAGAAATTCAGTAAATCAGATTTTGGATGGGGTAAGGATTGGGACGCAATGGCGCTTAAAACCGTTCTGAAATCTATGCTTAGTAGGTGGGGGATTCTCTCAGTTGAGATGCAAAAGGCAGTTATCGAGGATGACGAGGAACGTGAGCGGGTTGATATTACTGACGAAATGGCAGAGCCGGAAATCATTGATGCCGAAGTGTCAGAAGAAAAACCAAGCGCGCAGGATGTCGATCCCTTTGACGGTAAGCCTGTAGACATTAGTGAAAATGACCTGCCATTTGATTGAGGTTAGCATACCCTTCTGTTACAAGTGGATGACAGAAGGGGCGCCTAACCGGGCGCAACTGTTCCGTGATTATGTTCAGGGTTATATCCGAACAAATGAACCGGGCTTGAGTTTAGTCCGCATCAGCGGCATGACAGCACTGTGTGAAAGGAAGTAGGTGAGCGGCTTGGAAATGCAAGGCATGGGTTATGTTATTCAGCCCCGCCAGCAGTTTGCAAATAGGCGCGAAAAGATTCTTTATATGTGTTTACTCGAAGAGGCCGTTTTCGCTCCCGTTGGATCATTAAAAACAGGTGAAGCAATGATTAATGTGGCGGAGCTTGCGAGGGACCTATCTATTGATCTTAAAAAAATGCGGTACTCTCTCGGCAAACTTGAGACAGCAGGATTGATTAAAACAAGACGAATGAAGCAGAACAAAGCAACTATTATCACAATTGTTGATTATGAGAAGCTTCAAAACATAAAGAATTACGGGAAAAAATCAGATTCATTTCCGCCAGTGGATACCGGGGATTCGGAACAAGAACATAAAAAGGGTGAGGACATGCAAGACCAAGGTAAATTCAAAAACATTCCTGATTACGCTGATCACTTAATGCCGCAACAGATCAGCAACGAAGACACACTAAAGGACGCTTTAAGTGCAGCAGAATTAAAAAATATGAATCTGGCGAGTGAAAAAGAAATTGAAAAATTCGCTGACATGGTTATTAAAATGGGCGCGCTTCCGGAAGGCATCAAAAAAGGCATACTTGTTCAATATCTTGACTGCATCCGGCTTACACGTTCGCATTGCAAAATTTCCGCGAAGTTGCTTGCGAACCATATAGAAAAAATGAGTAAGTACAGCGTCGATCAGCTTCATTACGCTATGTGGGAACATGCTGAGAAATACGACGACCGCAAAGAAGCGTACACACTCGGTATCCTCCGGGGAACGAGTGATCATAAAGCACGGCAGGGCCTTATGAAATTAATGAACCGGGGAGGACGAGGAAATCATGAACAGTTTAGCAACCGCCCTAAAGCAGTTGGAGAAAGCCAATCCACATCTAGCGCAGAAGTTGAAAGACTCGAAGCGCTTGCCCGTGAAAAGGGCCTCTCAGGAAAGATACGAGACACTCACTGTGATTTCTGAGGAAAACTGCATTTATAAACAATGCGACGGCTCAGGGCTCATATGGGTGAAGGATCACAAAGAAAACACGGAGTTTATGAAAGAGTGCCCTTGTAAAGCCATTAAGGCGCTAGAAAATAAACTGCTCAGCGCCCGGCTACCGGAAGAATTTAAGGATGTCACTTTAAACTCTTTTGAAATTGATGTTTACGATCAGGATATTTCTAAAGAGCGGGCAGCCAATGCCAAAAGGGCCTCAAAAAACTATGTACTTAAATTCGATATGATGCGCGAGCAAGGAAAAGGACTTTATTTCCACAGTCATGAGAAGGGCAGCGGGAAAACGCGGCTTGCTGCAAGTATCCTAAAGGCCATCATAAAAATGCATGATAAGCCGGAAAGCCCTATGAAGATTCTTTATTCATCAACTGCTGATCTAATCGGTGAAATCAAAAAAACCTTTGATGGAGAATCAAAGGTGAAAAGCTCGGACATTATCGAGGCTGTCAAAACGGCTGATCTTGCCATTCTGGACGATATAGGCGTTGAGAAAGTCAGCGATTGGGTTGAAGAAACGTTCACACGCATTCTTGATTACAGACTGCAAAATAAGAAACCGACTATCTTCACAAGTAATCTGAGTATTGATGAATTAGACCTTAAATATCCTGAAGGGCGTATCAGCAGCCGGATTGAGAAAATGACATTTCCAATTCGTATGCCAGATGAAAAAATCAGGAGCAAAAAAGCCAAGCAGGAAAATGACCTACTGCTCCAATCACTATACGAATAGGAGATTGCTATGAAAGAGAAAACAAACGTTATGATATCCGGCGGTATGTATCTGTTCGGGCCCGCCGAGCAAACGGCCGGCCAGGACCTTACCCCGGCGATCCGGGTGCTTGAGGAAAAAATCAAACAAATGGAGCTGATGCACAGTGCTTAAAGCGGTTATCCTACTGCCGGCCATCATCCTCACAGCGCCGTACAAGGAAAAGCAGATTCAGCACTGGGAACAAATTGACGGTAGGTAACGACGGCACTTAGGAACGGGCCGATAAGAAAATAGTCAGAGATATGGAGGCGGAAGAATGAGAGAGATTAAGTTTCGGGCTTATCATACAGAGAAAAGAGACGGTCAAGAATTTCCGCGAATGCTTGACTGGGATGAACTTCTCAATAACGACGAAGAGGAATTAGCTTGTTATTTCAAAAACGAGTTTTCAAATGTATCACCTTTAATGCAATACACCGGATTGAAGGACAAAAACGGCAGGGAGATTTATGAGGGAGACATTGTAAGGAACCACCGTGATAATTCAAATGAGCTATTAGAAGTTTTATGGCAGGAAGAAGTGGCTGAACATGCTTCAGACGGGATCTATTGGACAAAAGAGGTGCCAGGTTTTAGATTCAAGCGAATAAAGCGAGGCTTGACTACTGTATTTGTAGCTCATGTTGATTTAGAAGTCATCGGCAATATTCACCAAAATCCTGAGCTTTTGGAGGCATCGCATGCCAGCAAATAAGTACGGCGCCAGAAAAACGCAGATGGACAGCATCACGTTCGATAGCCGGGCCGAAGCCAAATACTATGAGCAACTGAAGTGGCTCAAGATGAGCAAGCAGATCAAAGATTTCAAGCTGCAGCCGCGGTTCCTGCTTCAAGAAGCATTCAAAAAGAACGGCAAAACTTTTCGGAAGATTGAATATATTGCAGACTTTGAGGTTCATAATCTTGACGGCAGCATCGAGATCATTGATATCAAGGGCGTGGAAACAAAGGAATTTGCCATCAAACGCAAGCTGTATGAGCGGCTTTACGATACACCACTCAAGGTGCTGGCTCTGGATAAGTCACTCGGCTTCATTGAGCTGGACGAGCTGAAAAAACTCAAAAGAAAGGCGGGGAAGACCACTGCAAAACGTGGTAATCGCAGACGATCGGCCGTTGTGGGTGCAGGAAGAAGATAAGCTCATGGCCTGCATGACGCTCTGTTCCGATTACAAACGATGTGCAAGTCGAATGGGAGCGGAATGCAAAAAGCTTGGAGGTTCAGAAATACCAAAAATCAATTCAGGAGGTTATCGCTATGCAAGAAAAAATCAATCCATACAAGCCTGGTCCAGTTAAGGAGTGGAAAATGACGCCGGAGCAGTTGGCGGCATACGTCGAAAAGCATCCAATCATCTACCGTGAGGAATTAAAGCCATCTGCTGGCGTAACGATGCGGCTGCCGTCATAAAACGTAAAAAAGCACCGAAGCTGCGCCTCAGTGCCCTTGATATGAACTGGTACTTCTATCATAGCACAGGGGGCGGCCAGAGTGAACAAGCCAACAGAAATAAAAAATTATGAAACAACTATTCAGCAAAGCATCGAGCCGGGGAAAGTCCGCATCATCGTTTTAGATGGCACTGAAGGGACTGCTCATCTAATGGACGCCCCGGAACACGGTAAAACAATCATTCAAACAATAAAAGGCGGCCTGGCTCGTTGTGATTACGAGATCGGCCACAAATTCAAATAGCAGGGGTTCCCCCTGCGGGGGAGGAACGGGCATGAAAGAGAGAATTGAGTGGTTAAAAGGGCTTACGTATATTCCACAAAAGGAAATGGGATGGCTTCTTGAACAAGCTGAATTGTCTGCTAAACAACAGGAAATCATCGAGGAAAACAAGCGCCAGCAGGAAGTCACGGTAAACCAGTTTCGGCAGGCGCAGGAAGATATTAAGTTGCTGCAGGCAGAGAACAAGCGTTATAGAAACGCATTAGAATTTTACGGCAATGAAACGACGTATACAAACGAATTTGAAGACTGTCCGCCAGCTGTCGAACTCGACGGAGGGCAAACGGCCAGACAAGCATTGGAGGGGGCTACGGAATGAATAACATAAAAATCCGATATGTATTCCGACATAAGGAAACAGGCAATGTCGAATTGAAAACATACTTTATCAGTCAGCTTGAAGAACGCCCGGCGCGCAAACTGTCTCCCGTCTTTTGTGAAGAGTTTGGTTACGAGTTGATCAGCCGCGATTTATGGACGGGCAAAAAGCTTATGGAAAAAGAAATATATGCCGGAGATATTATCTGTTATAAATCACACGGCCGGGTGTTTAATCTAGTCGTTAAATGGTCAGAAGATGATGCCGGATTTTATGCGGGTGGAATACGTTGGAATTTTGTTCAAATGTATGGTGAGTTAATCGGCAACGTACATCAGAATCCCGAAATGTTAGGCGGTGCTGCAAAATGATGCCATTACAAGTAGAACTGCAACGGAACGTGAAGGCCACGAAGGACGAAGCAATGACCGTCGAGCAGGCGGCCGAGCTTTTAAAGGTTCACCCGGACTACATCCCGACGCTTGTCGCTCGTTCTGACGATCTCAAAATGATCGGCGACCATACCATTATCGCTAAACGGGATAAAACAAATATCTGGCTGGTCGGGGCATGCGTGGGGCTTTTCTTCTTCGCTGTCGCTGTGTTGCCGAATTTGATCGGGGGTTAAGGGATGGCAACAGCAGAGCAATTGAAACGAATGAACGACATAAACGATTTGATCAAGCTTATCGCAAGTATTGATAGATGTACTTTCTACTGTAAGTCAAAGAATCGGATAGCGTATTTCAGGTTTAAGAAAAAACTGTTCTTCGTTGATGATTACACGGGCGCTGACGTTTACCCATATGAATTGGGATACGGGCGCGCAAACGGTTTTTCGCATGGGGGCAACATGTGGCAACTGGTCAACAGTTTTCGAAAGTTCATCATAACAGGGAAATGCGGCGAGCTGAGGGATTATAAAGAGATATGGGCCTATAGCTATGAAGGATGTATGAAAATCCGTCAGAAGGCGAAAGAGATCGGTTTCATTGAAAGTATTGATTACCCCTACAGCTTTGATGAATGGGCTGATAATAAATGATCGAATACCATTGCCCGGACTGCGATTATAAAAAACTCGATTTAGAAATCTGCACAGATGCACGCTGCCCCATTGTGTGGGCGCTGCATGGGTGCTGAGGAGGAAATAGTGTGAAACAGGATTACAGGCAGGCTTTCGAACAAGCATTGGCTGTCTTCCGTGAAAAGTACGGACCGGAAACAGGCGGCATGCTGCTTATGTGTCATGTGCATGAATTTCTACAAAATACCGTCGGCGGGTGGAAATAGGGGGAACCGAAATGAAAATAGGGAGCATCTCATCAACGGAAAGTAAACCATGTGCATTGTGCAATAGAAAAACTAGCACATATAAAATCTATGAACAGTCCAACATAGCCATAAAAATTCCTCTGTGCGATACAGAAGAGAGAAAATGTTTCCGTGTAACAGATGTGAAAGACATAGCTGCTCTCGCTTTGAAAATGATCAAAAAAGTTATACCGGGGGCAGCGGAATGAACCACACCGACAACCCGATCATTTCAGACATCCAAACATTTGAAGGGGGAAGAACAATGAAATTTTATGAAATCCATGATCCATATTACGCGCTTATCAAAGCGAAAGACGAGACGGATGCTGAAAGGATTTACAACGAGTATATTTCTGACACGGACGATTACGAAAATTTTCAAGACGATGAAATCCGAGAAGTGGAACGAGACTATGCGCTCATTATGTATTCGCAAGTAAAGGGTGAAGATGGAGAGCTGATGTCTTACACCTATATTTCAGGCACTTTCAACGATCCGGACATTAAAGTACTTATCATGGATGGTTCGCTTCTATGAACACAGCATACAGAGTTTGGGACGGCGAGCAGATGTGTTATTGCGGTGATGAAGGCATATGCCTTTCCATCGGTGAATTGGGTTCAATTGAAGGAAAAGTTTTCGGATGGTCCGTATGGTTAAGAGGTTATGGTGTGATCGCACACAGCGGAGACTTAAAATCCGTTCTCATGAATGGAACTGATCAGTTTCAAACACACTCGAGACTGAAGCGAATTTATGCGGGCGATATCGTTAAACAGGAGGAAACAGCGCCCGGCGGTTTGTATGACCCGCAGCCATTCATAGGCGAAGTGAAAATGATTGACGGCTCATGGTGCATCGTCAATGAGAAAAAAGAAGAGTGCAGACCGTTGTTTTCTGAGACGGCGACAAATAAAGTCATCGGAGACATTTACCAAGATCCTGAGTTATTGGAGGGCGCGGAGTGATGGCATACAAAGATAAATCAATTCAACTTTTCAATCTGTTTGATGAATTGAGCGAACAGGTTAACAACGTCATGCATGACGCGGTGATTTATAGAAAGCGAAACAGACTCAATGTGATAGATCAAGGCGCAAAAGAGGCCGAGCGGATCACAAGAGAGATTCAAACGCTTGTCAATTCGATGCGGCGGAAGAAGGTGGACACGGAATGCCAAAAGTGAATGGAACATTAATCGGATACTATTGCGACGACTGCGAGGAATGGACATTCTTAGAAAGGCCTGCCAGCACGTCCGAAATTTATTGCCCTTTTTGTGGAGAACAAAATCTTGCGATAGATTCTGATGATTTAAGCTTACTGGAAGAAATGATGAAGGAGGGCGCGGAATGACAGGAACAAAAATCACAATCAAAACAAGCGATAAGGTTGAAGTCACACGGGAACAGGCACGGGCTATTGATGAAGGCATGAAGTTTTATTTAAAAATGGCTGATGCTGAACCCGAAAGAGTGAACGCGTTGACCAAAGGAGACAAAAAAGAATTTGCGCGCCTTCAATTCGTCGGGAAACAATTTGTTATCAATAATGAGGATGTCGAACCGTGGACCGGATTGTTTGATCCGCTGAACAGCATGTCTGCTTATGATCTAAATAAGGCGATTTTGAAGGGGTATATTGTGAAGGAGGGCGCGGAATGAACGAATACACCGAATGCCCCGAATGCGGGAACGACCAGATTATTGATTATGGAGAAATGGCGGTTGAGTATGAAACGTCAGTTAAAACAGGGAAGCTGTTGAAACGGAATAAAGAAGGGCATTCAATATGGTGCGCGCAAAAGTGCCGTTGCGGTTGGGATAGTTATTCAGAAAAATATGAGTGAGGAGGTCGCGGAACAATGACAGAAAACGAAGAGCTTCAAGCAAGATGCATCGAATTGGAAACGCGTAACGAAGATTTAGCGCGGACGATTCAGGAACAAAACAAAATGATCCGGGGGCAAAACTGGCGAATTCTGTCTTTCGCCCTCTCTTGGATCATATATGGCGCTGTGATTGCCGTGAATTATTTATGGGGGTGACGGAATGAGTGTGAAAATATTGTTTGACGGCAAAGAAGTGGGAACGATTGAGGCTGATTTACATCAAATCACAAGAGAGAGCCGCCAGAAGAAAAGTGCGGGAGTTTCACGCGGAAATGTAATCGGCGTAACTTCGAATCGAAAAGGCGAGGTTTATGATGAGAAAACAGGGTTTGACTTTGAACCTTCTTGGAGCAACTTTGAAAAGTTGATAGGCGTTGTCAACATAGACAAGGAAATAAAAATCTGGATCGGGGGCACAATCCTGTGCTCATTCGATAAAAAAGACGTTGTGGACATCATGAGACTATCGGGGGGCGGCTCCCGGATTGAATTTGCAGATGGCAGTTGGTACGAACTAGATAAGACAGTCGAATACATGAAAGAGATTCTCGGAGTGGAGGAAACAAAATGATTGAATTTACAAGGCCTATACCCATGAAGAAAACATGCACACTGCATTCGTTCCGAAAAGCAGTAAGATCAGTGACATTCACTAATGACAACGACCATTCCACAACCATTACTCTGTGTGAAATATGCCTAAATGAATTGCGATTCAAATCGGGGGTTGAATTTGAAGAATTCGTCAATGAAGGAAATCATCCCGAAGACGAGGCTTCACAAAAAAGAGACTACAGACCGGATGATCTTTCGGGTTTGGGCGTTCATTCAATAAGCGGACATGATATGGAGGATGAAAGAGGGTGAGCAAGTGCAGGCGTTGCAGGAAAGAATACAAGAAACATACTTTCCCAGTTTTCAGAGACTTATGCCGTGAATGTGATATGGAGCATCTCAATGAAAAGTTAGTGATGATGGGACTTAAAAAGGAGGATGATGGAGAATGACGAATCGCGATTTGATTAAACAGTTACTTGAATTTGATTTAGACAGCAAGGTTGCTTTATCTATAAGTGAAGAATATTTATCTGATTTTAAAGTTAGTGAAGGTTACGACGATAAAATAATACTTGGAGAACCGATGGGGTGATGGGGAATGAAAAAACTATTCAAATTAATCATTCTATCAGCAGTATTACTTATGGGAGCCGCGGCCGTTGCGCCGTCTGCTTCCGCAGCATGGTCAGGCTGGCAAAACGAATCCGGGTACAGCAGCCGGGTATTTACGGATGCCGCGACATACACGGGCGGCGCCTCAACGGTGGACTGGAAAGCCGAGAAAAAAGGCTCAAGCACACTTTATTATACGGCCGGCGTATACAAGAAGCGAAGCGGCGGTGGGCTGACTGATACGAATTTAGTGCAACGGGGCAGCTTCAAAACGGCAACGCCTCTGAAATCATTCAACGTGAAAACGATCCGAAATAAGACCGGGAAAGGAACCTATGTCATCCAGCTGGACTGCTATTCTGATTCCGGCAAGTGGAACTATATCGGAACATTTGAATCAGCAAAATTCATTGTGAAGTAAGATAAATTCAAAGAAGAATCGGAGGAAAATACAATGCTACAATTAACAAAAGAACAGGCTGCGGCTTTTGAGAGCCTACGGAAAAGTGTTAGCTTAGGGAATTGGCAGGGAGAATGGGCCCCGTTAAACAGTCTTGATCCTGTCGCTCTTGCAACTGCCCTCGCTACCAATGAATATGAGATTTTAAAGACGCCCGCCGATGAATTTGAAGAGGCTTTTGACGCAATTCGGGAAGAGGCTGAAAGCAAAAGCCCCGAGGCTGCAAGTTACTTGGATGAAGTGAACGGCTTTTGGGAGCAATATAAAGAGAAAGCCGGCCTCTGAAGGAAAAATAAATCAATGGGTTTTATCAGATACATTATAGGGGGTTCCAGTGACAATGAAATTTTCAGATATTGAATTAGAAATGTTTCAAGATGAATTTAAAAAAATAATTCCTTTTCATTTGCAAACGGTAGCCGAATCATCAAAGTTAATTGTGGCTTACTATCAGGAATTCAAAAAGAATCCAAATGTAGAACCGGGCGATGTTTTGCCATTGGCGGTATGCTCTGCCATGAAACAACTTGGTTTCGATATTTAGGCCGAATCATGGTAAAATAAAGTATACCAAGAACTAAAAAGAACCTGCTGAATACCAGCCAGGGAGCTTAAAAATAAATAAGTCCAAGACGGAAAGCCTGCGGACACTGATCATTGCACAGAATCTTTTCTGCGCTCTGGTTGGTGTCCGTTTTTTTGTTATCAGGAGGGATGACATGAAGCGGAAGAAAAAGGAGCCAGATAAAAACGTTTCTGAGCGATCAGATCGCTTTTGGCAGCGGATGATGGGACAAAATATGCAAACTCTGAAAAGGGGCAAGGGCGGCGCTTTGAGACGCAAATAAAGGGAGTGTTTTATGTGAAGTATGGATTCGCCTATCAAAATGGGAAAATCGTGAATCTTTTGTGCGGAAAAGAAGATTTATTTGAGAATATGAAAAGTTTCTTGATGGAAAAGTGCAGCCTAACAATTCAGGAAGTATCTAAAACTGAATATCTGGCAGAACAAAAAAAGAACGGTTGGAATGAGAAATATTCTATTTACGGACAAAAGGAGAGTTTATAATGTCTGATCAAATGATGGCTTGGGAAATCGAAGAATGGATTCGTGATTATAATTTTATGCTGCGGGAGATCAGTCGATTGAGCCGCATTCTCAACAAGGTGGAGTTTGCCGGGCAGAAGCTTGTGGCTACTTACGGTGACGAAGCAGGAATGCCGAGAGGATCAGCCGGAATAAGCCAGGCGGAATTACGTCAGATGGATCGTCGTGAAAAGCGGCTCCGTAAATATGAAACTATCGTTGATTTTCTTGAGCGCTCTACTGAAGAAATAGAGGACGAAAAAAACCGGATTGTCTTTGATTGTATGTTAGAAGGGATGAAGTTTCGTGAAATCGCGCTGCATCTTGGCGTTTCCCGCGAAACAGTCAGACGCATTAAAAATGATATTGTGTGCCATTTGTGCCAAATGTGCGAAACGTGTCAGCTTTTGCAATTGTTGAATCAGATAAAATCCGCAGTGTAAACTGGAAGGCAGGACGGGGAGGCGAAATATTCCTGCGTCCCCACCAATTTCATATAGTGATCATTAAGCTCTATGCCCTTATTGGGTGTGGGGCTTTTTAGTAGCAGCAAAAGCCTCCTCCTATTGGAGAAAGGCTAATGCGACAGAGATTATCATATGAAATACGCACTCTCTGTTAATGTTTATGTTAGCATTCACGCTTACACTTACTTTAAACTTGAACATTTAATCATCCACCTTTCAACGACGATATGCAGATTCAAGGGAACCACGCCCTCGTATATAACTGCGTACGAAAGGTGAAAAATGGACATGTAAATAATTCGACAAATTCTGCAAATTGTTCCCTTATTCCTTCCATTTACCGATAATAAGACGGGAGGTGAGGAAATGGATCGCAGAAAACTAATTTATAGCATCTTAAAGGAAATAGACAAAGGTAGTGAGCCTAGATACACCGATTATAATGTTGACCTTCAATTTTTCGGTGAAGTTGTTGAAATGATGCGAGATAAAAATTTAATTGAAAATGCAACTGTCATTAGAGGGGGGATGGGTAACCCTGTAAAAATGACATTACTAAAACATGCAAAAGTTACTTTTGGCGGTATGGAATATCTCGAACAAAATAATGTTTGGGCTAAAACATATAACACTATTAAAGAATTAAGAGATTGGATTAAATGAACAAGAGCATCCTGCGGGGTGCTTTTTTTGTTCCCTGTAAACTGCTTCCGGTAAGTCTCAGGATAGACAATTGGCGGTTAACGGCTTGAGCACGGTGGCAGTTTAGAGGGAATATCTTTTTCCAAAACAACTCAATTCAAAAGGAGGCGGCGGTGGATGTAGATGGCTGAAAAGCACATTCAGGCGTATAAGGATTACGCCAAAGGCATGAAATACAAGGACCTTGCCGAAAAATACGGGGTGTCAATGAACACCATTAAATCGTGGAAGCAGCGGCATGGATGGGAACGAAAAAAGGGTGCACCCTCTGAAAAAAGTGTGCACACAAAAAAGGCAGGCGCCCCACCCGGTAATAAAAATGCATTGGGAAACAACGGCGGCGCCCCGGAGAGAAATCGAAACGCGGTTTCGCATGGATTTTTCTCAAAGTATCTGCCCGAGGAAACGCTTAAAATCATGGAAGAGATTCAGGAGCGTTCCCCTGCTGATATGATATGGGATCAGATTCAGATACAATACGCGGCCATTCTGCGGGCACAACGAATTATGTTTGTGCAGGATAAAAATGACACTACGAAAATTGTCTCTAAAATAAAAGGTGACCTCAGCATAAATGAGGACGGCAGTCTTTCAAAAGCTCACTTTGTGGAAGAGTTGCAGCACGATATACAATTCGCATGGGATAAGCAGGCGGCATTCCTTAACGCTCAATCTCGGGCAATGGGGGAGCTCCGGAGCTTGATCAAGCAATTTGACCAGCTGGCGCATGAGCAAGATGAGCGGCGCCTTAAATTGGAACAAATGCGCTTGAATATCGAGAAGACCAAGAAGGCTATTAACGGCGGCGACGAAAACACCAAAGAAAATGAGATTGCTACAATGTTGAGAAAAATGGTGGATGCCGATGGAACTGAATAAAAAGCAAAAGGAAGTTTGGGACAGCTTCATAAAAGAGCAGCCCAAAATTTTAATTTGTAGCGGCGCAAAGAGGGCAGGAAAAACATTCGTGCTCCTTTTGGCGTTTCTTGCTCACGTCAGCAAGTATCAAAACATGGGTTTGAATTTTGTTATTGGCGGGGCGAACCTGGGAACTATCAGGCGGAACGTTCTGAATGATTTAGAACAGATTCTCGGCAAGGAATTGAAACTCAATAAGTCGAGCGCCGTTGAGATATTCGGTAATCAGGTATATTGCTTTGACGGAGCAAACGCAAATTCATGGAAAAAGGCGCGGGGGTTCACGTCAGCCGGCGCGTTTCTGAATGAGGCGACCGCCCTGCATGATTCATTTGTAAAAGAAGTCATTTCCCGGTGCTCTTACAAAGGCGCTGTGGTCATGATGGATACAAACCCCGAAAACCCGATGCACACCGTCAAAACCGATTATATCGACAAAGACGGGCAAAAGTTGAAGAGCGGCCGGCTGAACATCCGATCATTTCATTTTTCGCTGTTCGATAACAATTTTCTTGATCCGGAGTATGTGGAGAGTATCGTGGCATCGACGCCCAGCGGCATGTTTACCGATCGAGATATAAACGGTTATTGGGTGGCGTCTGAAGGAGTCATTTACCGGGACTTCAATAAGGACATTCACTATATCAGTTCTGAGGAATTGGAGAACAGGCGTGTCAACTTCAAGAAGTATTTCGCCGGCGTTGACTGGGGATATGAGCACCCGGGTTCTATTGTCGTAATCGGGCAAGATGACCAAGGGTGTTTTTATTTGCTCGAAGAACATGCCAAGCAGCATGAGGAAATTGACTACTGGGTGAAAGTAGCGAAAGGCGTAAAGGAGCGGTATGGCAATATTAATTTCTACTGCGATTCTGCGCGGCCAGAGCATGTGCAGCGCTTCAGGCGGGAGAAGTTGCGAGCCCTGAACGCTGATAAGGCGATCGTATCCGGTATTGAAGAAGTAGCCCGTCTGTTTAAGCGAAATGAATTATTCATCGTGAAAGACAAGGTTGAGCGCTTCAAAAAAGAAATTTTCATGTATGTATGGAATCCCAAGACCGGCGACCCTGTGAAGGAATGGGACGACGTGCTGGATGCTATCCGGTACGCTCTGTATACCCACAACAAGCCGAAACATAGAAAGGGGGAGTGACCAATGAAGGAATATATAAATCTAATTCGCCAGAGTGGAATCAACGGTGACATTATCAAGATGATGATTAATGAACACGTCCCTGTCCGTGAAAAATTGATGAGGCTATATGCAAGATATAAGGCTGATCCGGCAGGCGTTCCCATATTAACACGGTCCATCATTGATTATGGCAGCGCGGGAACCGATAAGGTGCAGCGTATTGATGACAAGGTAAACAATAAGCTGAACAACTCATTTGACTCTGAAATCATTGATACCAAGACAGGCTATATGTTTGGACATCCCATTTCTTATGAAACCGAAGATAAGCAATTAAAAGATCAAGTGAGCACCTTCAATACGAGAAATAACATTGAGGACGCCGATTCCGAACTCGGGAAAATGGCTTCCATCTGCGGTTACGGCGCCCGCCTGCTGTTTGTTAATGAAGACGGAAACGAATGCCTGCGAAACGTTGATCCGTGGGAATGCATTATTCTCGCTTTAGACGATATAACAGAGCCCACATATGCTTTGCGGTATTATTCAGTGTTTGAGTGGGCGAGCGGCAAAAAAGTCGAGTCATATCGGGCTGATTTCTACGATGAAACGTTCATTTATTCGTTTAAGTCGTCTGATAAAACGAAGTACGATCTTATTGAGACGAAGCCGCATCTTTTCAATGGATGCCCGTTGTTTGGTGTTCCGAACAATAAAGAAATGAAAGGCGACACTGAAAAAGTCATTTCGTTAATTGATGCATACGACAGAACTTTGTCTGACGCATCGAACGAAATCGAACAGTTCCGGCTTGCATACTTGATTGTCAAAGGTGCTTCACTCGATGATGAGGATATGGAAAAGCTAAAAAAGAATGGTGTGTTTGAAGTCTTCGACGATAACGGTGACGTGAAATTTTTAACCAAGGAAATAAACGACGCCATGATTGAAAATCACTTGAACCGGCTGGAAGAAAATATTTTACGATTTGCGAAGACGGTCAATTTTTCTGACGGCTCTTTCGGGGGCACTATTACAGGCGTTGCCATGCGGTATAAGCTTATGGCGCTGGAGCACAAGGCAATTACCATGGAACGCAAAATGACCGCGGCATTCCGGTATCAGTATAAAATACTCTGCTCGGCATGGTCCAAAAGGATACTGGCCGACAAAGACGCATATCTGAAACTATGGTTTCAATTCAAGCGGAATCTTCCTGCAAACATTCTCGAAGAGGCTCAAGCATCCGCGGAACTCAAAGGGCTGGTAAGCGAAGAAACGCGGCTTGCTCTACTATCGTTCATTGATGATGTGCGTTTTGAGATTGAAAGAATGAGAGCGGAAGCAGATGCTTACACCATTGATGATAATCAGGATGAAGACGAGGAACAGGAGGCGAATGAGGATGAGGAAGCTTTTCAAAAGGACGAAAGAAAAAAACAACCGTCTGAATGAAGAGTTTAGAATTAATTCTTTGTTGAGAATGCTGGAAAACGAAAACCTGCTGCTTGAATCTGAAGAAATATATGCTGAAGTGAAAAAGTCTCTGTTTCTAAACAGGAAGAAGGATAACGTTTCTGACTAATTAGCAGCAAGCTACTCTTTTGAGTGGCTTTTTTTTATGCCTTTTTTTCGCGTTGTAGGCGTTAAAGAGCAACCGAAATACTTTTGAACTTGTTAGGGGCTTCGGCAACTGATAAGGGCAAGGAGGACACACAGAAATGAAACGATTAAACACGGATAAGTCAGTCAGTCCGTCAATGAATTTCATGAAAAAAGAAAGGCTACCACTGCGCATTAACCTTCAGCATTTTTCCGAACCTGGGGGAGCGGCTGATCCAACACCGGGAGCCCATCCAGCAGGTGGAACCGGTACCGATCCGGCACCGCAGCCGAGCGGCGGAGAACTCTCGCTGGATGCAGTACGGGCTTTCCTAGAAACAAATGATGAGGGAAAGAAGCTGCTTCAATCAACATCTGATGCAAGGGTGACAGAGGCGATCAAGACGTATGAGAAAAATACGTTGCCGAAGAAACTTGAGGAAGAGATTTCAAAGCGGTTTCCTCCTGAAACAGAGGAACAAAAGCAATTACGTGAGTTGCAGGAAAAATTCCAGAACCTTGAGCAAGAGAAAACGCGGGAGTCGTTGAGAAATACGGCCCTTTCAATTGCAACGGAAAAGGGCTTGCCTACTAATCTTGTTGACTTTTTTATCGGTCAGGACGATACGACCACAGAACAAAATTTGAATACCTTGGCCGAAGCCTTCAAGACTTTTGAACAAAGCATCGTAAACGATCATTTCAAAAAGAACGGCAGCACGCCGACACCTTCAGGCGGAGCATCAGCCCCGTTAACAGAAGAAGACATTAAAAAGATGAGTCCCGAGGAAGTCAATCAAAACTGGGATCGCATCCAAGCTCTTTACAAGAATCAATAGGAGGATAAAAACACATGGCATTAGACAATTTTATTCCGGTATTATGGAGTGCAAGACTGCTGAGCAATTTACAAAGAACATTGGTTTATGGTCAAACGGGAGTCATTAACAGAGATTACGAGGGAGAAATCACTGCTGCTGGTGACTCTGTGACAATCAACAATATGGGGCGCGTTAGTGTGGGCGACTACACTAAAAATCAAGACATGGATAACGCGCAAACACTTGATTCTACAAGCCGCAAGCTTCTCATTGACCAGTCAAAATATTTCAACTTTCAGATTGATGATGTTGATAAAATTCAACAAAATCCAAAGTTGATGGATGCGGCTATGCAAGAGGCAGCATACGCTCTGAAAAATACTGCTGATTCATATATTGCTTCTCATTATGTGGATGCAGCTCATACGATCGGCAGCGATACAAAAGTTGTTTCACCAACAAAAAACGACGCATACGAATATCTGGTTGATCTTTCAGTGAAATTGGATGAAGCAGACGTGCCGGAACAGGGGCGATGGGTAGTTGTAACGCCTTGGTATGAAGGATTAATGCTAAAAGATGACCGTTTTGTAAAGGCTGGGAACATGTCTTCAGAACAACGCCTTTTAAATGGTGTTATCGGACAAGCGGCCGGATTCACGGTATTAAAATCAAACAATGCTCCACTTTCTAAACCAGAGGGTGGCACAGAAAATCATAAGATTATTGCTGGTCATGGCATGGCGTGGTCTTATGCAGACCAAGCAACCCAAGTCGAGGCGTATCGCCCTGAGAAACGTTTTGCTGATGCAGTAAAAGGGCTTCACTTGTACGGCGCCAAAGTAACAAGACCGGAAGCGCTCGCGGTATTAAGCGCAGCCCGTCCACAATAGGAGGGGCTTTTTTATGTGGATTCAAAATACTGATACCGGTTCAACTTGGTTTGTTGAGGATGAACACGGTAATAAGCTTTTGAAAGAGGACAGATACAAAAAAGTACAGTCGCCCATTAAAAAAGCTGAAAAAAACAGCAAAAAGGCAGCGGACAAAACAACAGATGAAGAGAATCAAGAATCTGCTGACGCTGGTGAAAAAGCATCTGATGAATAGGAGGGATAGCGGTGGATAAAGAACAAACTGAAAAAGAGCTTTTGAAGCCGTTAACCCGTAAGATGCAGGAGTTTTTACGGAAGCTGAAGCGGCTTTTTCGTGGTACTTCCGAAAAAATACTTTCCAAGTTGACTGCTCTGTTTGTCAAGCTTGATAAAGGGCGCGAAATCAGCCTTGCTGACGCGAATCGGAGTAATGATCTTTCTCAGATTAAGAAGGATATAGCGTCATTGATTACTGCCCTTTCTGCAAAGGTTAAAACGGCTGTTCTTGATTTTCTGAATGAAACCTACGAGTCATCGTATAACTGGCTCATGCTTGGTATCCTATCGGCCGTCGGCTTTAAATTGTCCCGTTCATCGAAAGGAAAATTGCCTGTCACATGGGCGGCGCCCGCATCAATCTCGCAGACTATCACAAGCAAAAATATGCTCAAAGCAATCGAAACCGACCGTAAAAAGACAGTTCAGAAGATCACTCATACGATTGAACGCGGCTTTATTGAGCGGAAACGCTTTGTTCAGGTAGCGAAGGAGCTGCAAGCTGATGTGGGTGTCAGTTATAGCCGTGCGCAGCGCATTGCCAGAACAGAAATGCATCGAGTGCGGGAGAAAGCGACACTGGACGCAGCTACGAAAGCTGATTCCAATGGTATTGCCATGAAAAAGATATGGCACAACATGGGTGACGAGCGGGTTCGTGAGGGAAGAAACGCGGATCATGTTCATTTAGAAGGCCAGGCCAGGTTTGTAAATGAGCTGTTTGATCTCGGTCAAGATAAAAACGGCAAGTCTGTGAGGGCGCCGGCACCGGGACAAAGCGGAGATCCCTCAAATGATATAAATTGCAGGTGCTTCGCGACATATGAACCCGTGCTTTGAAAGGACTGAGAGAAATGGACCTGTCAGAATTAAAAATACGGTTGGGAATCCCCGAGGATGACACCTCGCAGGATGCAAAGCTACAAATTGACCTTGAAGACGCAATTTCTTTTGTTAAGGATTATTGCAATAACTCTTTTGTGGGGCCGGATGGAGTTGAATTATTACCGGGCCCCGTGAAAAAAGGAATTGCCCTCATGATTGAAATAGACCGGGATAGCCCGAAAGGCGTCCAGGCTGAATCAATTGGCGGAATGAGCAAGACATACACGGCGGATGACGTAAGGTATAAACCTGCGTTTGATTTTTTTCGGCCATACAAAAAAATTCGTTTTAAACCATTGAGGTGATCAAATGGGGCGCCGAAATATCCGGGTGCGGGATACAAACCGTATACCGGAATTACTTAGGAACCTTGGACCAAAAGGAAAAATGAAAGTCGGTGTGCTGGACGGCGACCGCCAAATGATCGCGGCTGTTCACGAGTTCGGTTGCCGTATTGCTGTAACTGAGCGCATGCGGAATTATCTTGCTGCCAAAGGTCTTTATCTCAAGAAGGATACACAATTTATTAATATCCCTGAACGGTCATTCTTACGGTCTGGCTGGGATGAAAATGAAGCTGAGATTGTACAAAAGGTAGAGGAACTGGTCAATAGAGCCATAGAGAACGGCGATTCTATTAATGACATCATGAACGCGGTCGGATTACTGGCAAAGGGCCGGCTGCAGACTTATGCAAGAGACTTGCGGAGTCCTGCCAATCATCCTTTTACAATGGAGGAAAAAGGCTCTTCAAATCCGTTAGTAGATACCGGGGAAATGATCGGTTCTATGGATTACGAGGTTGAAAGCTAATGAAAAATCACTTTCAGTTCGGTGATCTGATTGAGAAATACAGCGTTGATTTTACATTGTTGCTCCCGGCGTCTGAGGGGTTTTATGACGATCTCGGAAAATGGGTAGAGGGCAAGCCGGTGGAATCGGAAGAAAAAGGCGCTATTGTCCCATTGCAGGCGCAATTAATTTATCAATCCGGCGGACGGCTTACACAGATGGACAGGCAACTGTACTTCCAGAGGAAAATCCCTTTCAAAGCTCAAGTGGTTTTTGATGGAGTAACCTTTTTGGTGGAAGCAATGACGCCATACGGGACATACGCCGATTTCAATTCCTATATCTTAAAGGCGGTGAGCAATTCAGATGGATTACAACAGCATAATCAGAACGGTTCTCAGAATGATTAAAGAGAAAACCGGCCATGTCGTTATCGAAGCAAACGGGACAGGTAAACAGCCTGAATACCCTTTTTGCACGTATACCGTTACTTCTCCGTATTTACCGCAACACAGGGGTGTTGAGGAACAAGGAGTGTTAACGGAAGACATTGAGCTGGTTTTTTCTTTTACATGGATTTCAAACAGTCACATTGAAGTCATTTCTCTTGCTCAAGAAACAGCTTCTTACTTCAAAACTGCTGACGCGCGCCAAACGCTTCATGATAACGGCATGGCGTGGGTGAGAAACGATGGCTTCGGGAATCGGGATACATTTATCACGATAGACACAGAACGCCGTCACGGCTTTGATATGCGTCTTAGAACGCGAGCGGCTTATGGCGAGACACAAGCGGAGTTTTTTGATTCCGCGCAAATAGAAACCATAGGAGGTTAAACACATGCCACTTAGTGATGTAACGGTCAAAATCGACCTGGTGAAACCGTCGAATCTTAAAGGGTTAGGGACACCCCTAATTCTTGCGAAGGTTGCCGGACACAACACCTATAAAGAATATGGCTCAATAGAAGCTGTCAAAGCGGATTACCCAGAAGGAACACCCGCATATAAAAAGGCTGCTGCTATTTATGCGCAGGGCGACAATGCTCCATCAAAAGTAGCCATCGGTACTTACGGAGGTAACCCGGAAAACGGGGAAAGCGACGGAGCGGGAGCGGCTGCCACATTTACGATTCGGAATGCTTTTGACGAGTATTTTGATAATGATTGGCACTTCCTCATTCTTGCTGATGCGACGGCAGACGAGAAGCTGGAAGCAGCAAAGGCGATGGAAGAAAAATCATACAAATTCCTCGTTCTGCAAGTAACAGATCGGGAAGAAGTCACTTCCTATACCGGGAAGGACCGGACAATCGTTTTTTATCATCCGATAACAAGCGAGCATCCGGACGCCGGGCTGGTTGGTGCCGTCGGCTCCCTGACAGTGGGTTCAGTTACTTGGAAGTTCAAAAACATTGTGGGAGTCACCCCGCAAGACCTGAAAGCGGACGAGCTGCAAAAGCTCCACAAAGAGGGAGCCATCGCTTATGTGACCAAAGCAGGCCACAGCGAAACGTCAGAGGGCATTACTGCTTCAGGTGAGTACATTGACGTCCTGCACGGCAAGGACTGGGTGAAATTAAATATTGAAACATCCATTCAATCGGCATTCTCAAATAACGGTAAAATCCCGTTCTCGAATGCCGGTTTTTCATTGTTGAGCGTTCAGGTTACGAATGTACTTCAAAAAGCCTTTTCAAATGGGATTGTCGCTTCTGATGAAGACGGCTTGCCCGTTTACACCATCAGCACAAAAAAACGCTCTGAAGTATCAGACGAGAACAGAAAAAATCGCGTGTATGACGGCCTTTCTTTCACGTTCGAATTAGCCGGCGCGGTTCATTCCGCCTCCATTACAGGCGAAATTTCAATCTAAAGGGGGAGAATAGTCAATGGCTGCTTATGTTTATGATGCGAACGAGGTCAACACGAATATCGACGGAAAAATTGTTACTGGTTATTCAGAGGGTACCATGGTTTCGTGTGCAAAAGACGAAGAAAAGTTTTCAACAAAAGTCAGCGCTAAAGGTGATGTGAGTGTTGCAACAAAAAACAATCCGCTAGGTACAATTACGCTTACTCTGTCCATGGGTTCGCCGTTTGTGCCTTATTTAAATGGATTGGCGAACACGTCAAAAAAATTTCCCATCTGGGTAACTGGCGGACAAGAGAAAATCGGCGGCACTGAAGCTATGGTAAAAAAGCCTGCTGATGCAGAATTCAGTGACGAAATCGGAGATCGTGAATTTGAAATTCAAGTTTTCGATTATACAGTTTTAGATCAGTAAGGTATTAATCATGTCGAAAAGAAAAAAATCAAATGCAAAAAAGCAGTCCACTAGGGCTGCTTTTCAATATATGCAAACCAAACAATCGGAGGGAAAACCTATGTCAAAATTCGGTAAACAAAAAACAGTTAAAATCCAAGGAATCGAGTACACTCTTCAGCACCCAGGAACAAGACGGATGGTAGAAATTCAAGATGAAGCAATTAACATTAATACAGGCCGCCCAACTTCTTCACAATTGTATGAGCTGTACATGAAAGAAGTTGTGGTAAATCCGAAAGTAAACTTCGAATACTTCGATGAACATGCTGGATTCAATGAATTAATGTATGAGGTTTCTACCTTTCTTAGCGATGAAACCGTCGAAACCAAAGCAGTTTTACAAAAAGAGGGCGAGTGACAACTGGCCCATGTATCGGCTTGTGATGTCTGAGAAGTTTTCTTTCACAGAGGTTGCAGCAATGGACCTCGATACGTTACTCGAAGCCAATGCGGCTTTGGACATTCATCTGGCCGAAGAAAACAAACGAAACAAAAAGAAATAAGGGGGGTTAAACGTTGACAGACGCCTTGCGGAGTACGCATATTGATGTGGAATTAAACGTTGATACCTCCCCTCTCGAACGAGCCAACCGCCAGATTGATAGACTTGTTGATCATACGGATAATGCGGCCGGCCATTTTTCTCAAATGCGAACGCAAATGTCCAACATGCACAGGGAGCAGCGAAGGTTCAGGAACATGAGTATGATTCTGGACAGTTCTTCTTTACAAACTGCTGCGCGGACAATTGAGAATCTCGGCCCCGCATTTGACCTTATGACGTCTCATGTGGAAAGCCTAAACCGGACCATTCAACAAACGAACAGATTAGTGCAAAATATACCGTCACGCGTGAGCATCGACGTTGACCAATCATCATTGAACAATGCAAATGATCAAGTTGATAGGCTGCGAAACAATTTGCAAAATGTGGACATGCGCCGGGTTAATGGGGGATCATCACAAACCGCGGCGGCCATGCCTGCACCTGATTACAGGGGTATGCGTTATTACGGGCGGGAAATGGACTTTTTGCGCGGCTCTACACGCGGACTTGAAGCAGATACTATTCAAATGGTCAACGAAATGCGCCGGGCTTGGTATGAGGAAAGATACGGAATGAACGGTTTCCGTAATGAGCTTATACGGGCAAGATATGGCTTCTTTCAGTTAGGCCAAGAAATGGACAACTGGACCGGGACAAATGAACAGTTCATGGATGAAGTGTACAGGCTAGGGCGTGAGCATAAAGCGGTTACTGACAACATGATCAAGAATAATAAAATGATGCGCATGAGTATGTTGCAGTCCATCGGAACGATTATGGCAATGTCAACACAATCAGAAAAGATCGCTGCCAATTATGACAGGATGGCGAACCCGTTATACCAAGTCAACAAAGCGGGGCTTGCCGTCTCAAATACCCTTGAAAATATGGCGAAGCAGGGAACTGCGGCACACTTGGCCTTGAAGATGCTCGGGCCTACTGCAAATATGAAACAGCTTCAAGATATGACAGCTATGATAACACAGGGGTATATGCGTTTTCAGATGGTAGCGCTTGGCGCGGCCTTCACAAACTTTTTCCTATTCCAAGGGTTACACAAGGCGGCCACACAGACCGTTCCCGGTTATTCAAAGGCTTGGGAACAAATGTGCAGCACTCTTTTAAAAGCCATTCAGCCAGCCCTTGAAGTATTCGGAACCGTTGCCATGTCAATTTATAAAGGCGTTACCGCGATCGGAAAAATGATTATTCAGTTCAACAAAGCTCATCCGGTGCTGGCGAAAATGATCCAAGGATTTTTATTGCTCATCCCTGTTTTAACCCTGCTTTTATCGCCATTGGCAATAGGAGTGGGGTTACTTAATGGGTTTCTGGGGGCTTTGAGCAGCCTTTGGATGTTCATTGGCCCGGTAGTAACGGGGCTTGCTGCCATGTCCGGAACAGTCTATGTAGTTGCCGGCTCAATTGTCTTGCTTGTAACAGGCATTTATATGCTTTACAAGAATTTTGACAAGCTTCAAGAGCGATTCAAACCGGCGACGGATGCCATGAAGCGCTTTGCGGATACCGGAAAAACTGCGGTAGTCAGTGCCTTCCATACCATGATTAAAGAGGTGCAGGGGCTTAAACCTGCATTTATGAAAGGATTTGAGGATTCACAAAAGGTTGCTGTATCCGCAATTCATAAGATGCAAGCCGAATCTTTAAAATTATGGGATCGGTTGGGCGAGTCACACCCTCATTTGGTCGCAGGGATTGAGGCTGCATACAAAACGGCAGTTGATACTGTTTCCTCATTTGTTCAGAATGCAGGAAAACGAGTAACCGACTTTTTCGGAAAGGGATTAACCGAAGGGTTGAACAGCTTTATTAAAGGCTTCATGAATCAACTCAAGATTGGTTTATCAAGTTTTCAAGGGATTGTGTCAATAATTGCGCCTATTATTGCGTCGATTGGCCTTTCTTTCTTGGGAGTATCCGGACCGATAGGAATAGCAATTGGGGCGATCCTCAGTTTTGTAGGGTATTTGTATCGTTTGAAAGATGCAAACCAAGCGGTCAGCAGTGCAATTCATTCGGCGTGGGCGACTGTTCAATCTGTGCTGACAACGGTATTCACGGCCATTCAGCCGATTATCGCGACAGTACAGCAGGTTTTCAGTCAACTGGTAGCACAACTGACACCGCAATTTCAGCAATTAGCTGGTCAAATGCAACAGACGTTCATTCAGCTTGCAGGAAATCTTGTTCTTTTAGCCGCAGCCGTTTCACAAACACTTTCAACGATCGGCCCACAATTGATTCCATTGATCCAGCAGCTATTAACTGCATGGATGCAGGTATCAGGGCAATTAATGACGAGTGTATTGCAAATTGTCAGTTCAATTTTGCCGTTACTTGTTCAAGGATTTCAGACTGTTTTTCCGGTCATTCTCAGCGTGATAAATGCGGTCTTACCTATCATCATTCAATTAGTCAGCAGTTTTTCAGGGGTTATCGTTACGATAATCCAGACTGTTCTGCCTATCCTGGTTCAGACAATTCAGATGGTCTTTCCTTTGATTATGAATATCATCCAGCAGGCTCTGCCGATTGTGGTTCAACTGATTCAATTACTCGGATCAACAATCGGACAAATTGCCATGCAAATTCTGCCGTTGATTTTAACGGCGGTGCAACAGGTATTTCCGATCATAGGGCAGGTCATTTTGGCGGTCCTCCCGGTTGTCGCGCAGCTTCTT
The DNA here is from genome assembly GCF_036961585.1 of Bacillus sp. JHAA. Classification (NCBI taxonomy): domain Bacteria; kingdom Bacillati; phylum Bacillota; class Bacilli; order Caryophanales; family Bacillaceae; genus Bacillus; species Bacillus sp. JHAA. The sequence continues at coordinate 265,614 of NZ_JBAMDE010000002.1, forward strand.
ACTTTAGCGGCAAATATTATTTTGCAGCTTGCGCAGGCGGCTTTACCAATTTTAATTCAGGTGGTCCAGCAGGTCTTTCCGCAAATTGTGCAGATCATTCAGATGGTGCTGCCTATTGTTGTTTCTCTACTGCAAGCCTTGGCAAACATCATTACTACGGTTGTAATTCCGGCGATCCGTTTCATCCTAAATATCGTGACTGCTGTGTTTCCGGTTGTGCTCTCGATAATTCAAGTTGCACTTAAAAATATCATTGCGATCATACAGGGTGCAATCGGCATTATTATGGGAATAGTGAAGGTTTTCAAAGGCTTATTCACTGGGAATTTCCGCATGATGTGGGACGGAGTGAAGCAAATCTTCTCTAGTGCAGTAGGAATGGTGAAAAAGCTTGTAAGCAATATGGGTGCAGCAATCACTGACAGATGGCTTTATATAAAAAATAAAGTCGCGTTATTGGCATATGATCTGCGAAAGAAAGTCATGGATCGTTTCAACGATTTAGTTGACGGGGCCAAGAAATTACCGGGCAGAATCGGTGATGGAATTAAGAACATGGCTCACAAGGCTGTATCTGGTGTGACTAGCTTAGCGAACAAACTTTCCGGCGCACTCGGAAAAGGCGTAAATGGTGTAATCGGCGGAGTAAACTGGGTACTCGATAAGATCGGTTTGAAAGATAAGCATATCCCAAAATGGGAAGTACCTAAATATGCACACGGAACCGGAGGACACCCAGGAGGTCCGGCGATACTGGGAGACGGTAAAGGGGCAAACGCTGGCCCTGAAATGTATCGGACACCTTCAGGACAAGTAGGGCTCAGCCCTGCAACAGATACACTGATGAACCTTCCAAAAGGCACTGCGGTCTTATCTGCAAAACAGACAAGGGCTGCATTAGGGGGAGTTCCAGCATACGCGAAAGGCACAGAAGGAAATATATTCACAAATGCATGGAATGGTGTGAAATCCGTTGCTGGCAAAGTGAAAGATGTTGCTGTTGATGTTTTTGATTACATCGGGCACCCCTCTAAGCTTTTAACAAAAGTGTTAGAAAAAATGGGTGTCTCTGCACCTTCTATGGCTGGCTCGTTCGGTGATCTCGCAAAAGGGGCTTTTAACTTTGTCAAAAATAAGGCTGTAGGTTTTGTCAAAGGCAAAATGTCCAGTTACTCTGCCAGCTTTTCAGGCGGCGGCTCGAAAGCCGTTAAAAAGTGGGTAGCTCAGGCGCTGTCAATTAAGCATTTAGGCCCTGAATACGCAGGGGCACTCGAAACAATCGCAATGAAAGAATCAGGCGGAAACCCCAATGTTGTTAACAATTGGGATTCCAATGCGAAAGCCGGCCACCCGTCACAGGGGTTAATGCAGTTCATCCCAAGCACCTTTAACGCCCATAAAGAACCTGGACACGGAAATATTAAAAATCCGGTTGATCAAATTCTAGCGTCTATTAACTATCTGAACAGCAGATATGGCGGTATCATGAAACATCCCGGCTTGGTATCAATGGCGCACGGCGGGCCGTACAGAGGATATGCAACAGGCGGCGTAATCAATAGCCCGCAGGTTGCGGCACTCGGGGAAAACGGTTGGCGGGAATATGTCATCACGACTGAACCGCGTTACCGCAATCAATCACTTGGAATGTATGCTGCGCTCGGCAAAGAGCTTGGGGCTGAAACTGGATATACACCAGAAAAAGCAGCAAGCAGCAGCGGTGGAACGTCTGTAAATATTACTTTCAGTCCGTCTATCAATGTAAAAGTTGAGGGCGGAAGTGCAAAAGTTGAAACGGATATTTCAAAGGCTATCACCCAATCACTGGAAGACTCTTACGACAGCCTGGCGGCTCTTTTTCAAGCGGAGGGGGTTTATTAATTGGCGAAGCTTGGGAAGGTCAATCTTGTTAACGAAAAAGAATCAGACGGGGCGGATGTGGAAGTCACATCTTATCCCGTTGAAAAAGGCGTGCCGATTACCGACCATGTGCAGAGAAAACCGGAAACCACAAGTGTTTCCGGTTATTTACTTGGGAAGACGGCAAACAGCGACTATGAATATTTAAAAAAGCAAGCATATGCCGGCAATCTCCTAACCTATACCGGGCGAAAGGTCGCAAAAGACGTGATCATTACGAAAATCGACCGAGATACAGGGGAATTTTCAAACGGGTTTGCGATAACAATCTCTTTACAAGAAATCCGTATTGCAAAAAGTCCGTGGGTTAAGAAGAAAGTGAAAACAGCCGGGAAAAAGAAAAAGGCCAACAAGAAAAAAACCACAAAAAAATCCAGTAAGGTTTATCACAAGGTGAAAAAGGGTGATACGTATTGGGGCTGCGCCCGCAAATACGGAACTACTGTCAGCGCATTGAGGCGGCTCAATCCATGGCCTGACAGAAGAATACCTATCGGGGTAAAGATGCGGATTAAATAGGGAGGGTACGGGAAATGGCTACGAGGGACTATATTCCTTTTGATAAAGAGGATATTCCGCAGCAGTTCGAATTTGATTTAGCGGATGACACGTTTATTCTGCGTATAAATTACAATCAATCCGATGATAGTTTTTCACTGGATTTATATGAGCAGGATATGACGCCTATCGTGCTGGGCGAGAAGCTTATACTTAACGTTCCTCTGTGGACTGACATTGTAAATGAAAACCTGCCGGCCCCCGCACTTATCCCTTTAGATGAATCAAATTCAGAAACACGGGTTACATATAAGAATTTCATGGAAACCGTGTTTCTTTTTATTGATGATGTAGCTGACGGATCGGAGGGGGATGACATTGGCGACGACGAATAAAAAGTTGTTTGGCCGGGTTGTCAAAATAACCATTGATAACGGCAGTTCGCAGACCACATTTGATTACAAGGATTTAGAAATTCATTTTGAAGTGCCCTTCGATGATGATTTCAAACCCAATGAAACAAAAGTTGAGATTTACAATCTTAGCAAAGATTCGATCAACAAGATAAAAAAAGGCAGCACAATAACGGTTCAGGCCGGGTATCGAGACGATTACGGCGTTTTGACGATTGGCAAAGTGACAAAGGTTCTGAATAACTGGAACGGTTTGGATAAGGTAACGTCGATTTATTCAAAAGACGGCGACGATTATACTCATATGAAAGTGACAACTGCCAATGCTGATCCAGCCGAGAAATATTACGTCAAAAAAAGATATAAGCTTGCAAAGCCGGTTGTTACTGTCAGGAAAGACAAAAACGGCCGAACGTACAAGACTGTCAGGAATTACGGGACGAGGGAAGAGGTTAGGTATCGCAAACGATACATGAAGATTACTTTTAAAGCCGGAACCACTTCGAGGCAAATTATAGATAAACTGCTGCGCGTTCTCGGAATTAAAGTGAAAAACATTATCCTGCCGAAAAATAAGGTGTACAAAAAGGGTTACCGGGTGACTGGCTTAATAGAAAATAATTTAGAAGAAGTCATACATGATGCCGGAGCCGTTATGTACTATCGACGAGGAAAACCGGTCATTCGCCCACTTAATCAGGGCGATGATGAGCGTTTCAAATTAGAAGAGGCCACCGGGCTAATTGAGACACCTGAGCAGGTTGAGGAAGATGATTTCAAAGGTTACAAGACGAAGTGTCTTCTTCAGCACCGTATCGCTGTTGCTTCAATTATTGAAATCAACAGCAAAACAGCAAAAGGAAAATATCGAGTGAAAGAGGGTATTCATTCGTTTGATGGAAGAGACTTTTTCACAGAATGCAAGGTGATGTAATGAGTAAAGCGACGAGGTTTTTCGATGCTTTTGAGAAAAGAATCAAACTATCCATCCATACACTGGCCCCGGCTCGCGTTGTGAAATACAATGCGGAAAAGCATACTGCTGATCTGCAATTGTTGTTTCTTATGAATGATGGTGAATACCTTCATGAATACCCGTTGATCGAACATGCACCAGTTTTAAAGCATGTTGAGCCTGATATAAAGGTTGGTTCCTCGGTCTTTGTTTCATTCGCTGAAAGATCCCTTGATAACTTGGATGGAAACAAAACGTTTGATCCCGATTCTCGACGAACGCACAGTATCAATGATCCGGTGGTCATAGGAGTGTGGGAAGGATGAAAACGCTCAAGCTTGTTGACGGTGATTTGTGTTTTGAAAACGGCACTCTTCAGATGGTCGAAGGTGACGAGGAAATCGCTCAATCAGTCGAATTAACCTTAAAAACAAGGTTAGGGGAATTTACTCTGGATGAACATTTCGGATTGGATCGAAGTAACATTGTCGGGAAAGGCTTTGACCAAGAAGAGGCGCAATACGACATCATTAATGCTGTGACTCAAGACGAGCGCATTGCGAGCGTTGAATCGGTTGAGTTTTCTCATGATAAAGAGACACGAAACCTATCTGTCCACTTGAAAATGAAGAAAGAGGATGACCAAACAATCGAACTGGGAGGTGTTGATCTTGCTTGATGAAACAGGATTCCAACGGCTGACCTATTCGGAGCTTCTTGACGACATGGAGGACAAAGCGAAGGAGCTGTTTGGCGAAGATATAAACACGTCAAGCAAAACACCATTAGGCATTATCCTGCGTATTTTCGCTTGGTTTTTAGCGGGAATTTGGGACATTGCAGAGCGGGTTTATAATAGCGGCTTTGTCAGTAAGTCGGAGGGTGTTCAGTTGGACAGGTTGGGAAGTAATTTCGGTATAAGCCGGGAGCCGGCGGCTGAGGCGGTCACAACTCTGTTTTTTACCGGAGAACCCGGATTCGTCATAGAAGAACAAACCCAATATACAACGGAATCCGGTATTTATTTTGAACTAATCGAAGATGTTGTAATCGGGGATGATGGAACGGGCACAGGGGCGGCTGTATCGCTGTCTAAAGGGATTATTAACAATGTCGCGGCCAATACCATTACTGAACAGGCTGAGACGTTAGAGGGAGTTTATTCAGTTAATAATCCGGAAGCAGCTACCGGCGGCACTGACGAGGAATCTGATCCGGAATTTCGGGCGCGAATTAAAAAATCAGTTGAAGGCAGTTCTGCTTCTACGAATAGCGGCATCATTTCGGCATTGCTTGCTGTTTCAGGCGTTCGTTCAGCGAATATAGTCGCGAATAATACCATGCAAACGGATGCAGACGGCAATCCACCGAAAAGCATTCATGCTTATGTTCTCGGGGGAACAAAAGTAGACGTGGCCCAAGCTCTATTTGACAGCGTGGCGGCCGGTATTGAAACAGTCGGAGAACAATCGGTTGTCATTACAGATGCAAGTGGTTTGGATCACGATGTCAAATTTGATTTTGCAAAAGAAGTGAAAATTTATGTGCAGCTTGATTTAAAAACAAACGCTTCATTCCCTGCTGACGGCGTGAGGCAGATCAAAAACAATCTCGTATATAAAATTGGCGGGATTGATGAAAATGGTTCATCTTTTACCGGCTCGCAGATGGGTGATGACGTTATTCTGTCGCAACTTTTTAACGCTGTATATCAGGTGAATGGGGTTTCAGATGTAACTATACAAATCGGGAAGGATGCGGCGGCTCTCAGTCAGTCAAATATTACAATTGAACCGAGAGAAGTTGCGCAAGTTCACTTCTCTGAAATAGTGGTGAATCTGATATGATCAAAGATTTAATAGGAAAGCTGACTGATGCGTTCTTGAAAGACGAAAAGAGCAATATCGGGAAGCTTTTTTTAATTGTCGATGAACAATTGACAGCATTAAAAAATTCACTGACAACGGCGGAACAATGGCGGGATATTGACGCGGCGCGCGGGAAATCGCTGGACCTTCTCGGGGATAACGTTGCCCAGGACCGGGGCCGGGCCACTGATGAAATATACCGCGTGCTCATTCGTGGAAAGGTAGCCCGGAATGCCTCAGACGGGACAACGAACCGGATTATTGAAGCGCTGGCGAAAACATTGAACTGCAAGCCGAGTGAAATAAACATTGTGAGCAGCAAAGAAAACAACCAGGATGAACCAGCTGCAATCATTGTGAAAAAGGCACCGATCGAGGCATTAAGTAAGGTAGGAATGAGCGAAACGCAATTTTCGAACATCGTTCAAAAAACGGTGGCTGCGGGGGTTCGAGTTGCTTATGTGGATTTAAACGGCACTTTCTGTTTTTCATCATCAGCCAGCACCATAGAAACAGGCGAATATGGGTTTTCTTCTGATGGAAAAGACGGCGGGACCCTGGGGGGCATCTTCCGGCCAGAAGATGATTACCCGTTACCAATTTAAGGAGTGTGAAACATATGCCTTTTACAAAAGAATTACCAGAATGGGGGAACCCCGGTCAGCGACCGCCGCAAACGTCCATTGATCAAGGGTATAAGCCGATGGACCACCCGCCGGCAGATTGGTTTAACTGGTATCAATATACGGCCTATCAGGCTTTAAAAGAGTTGCAAACGATCGGAGCAACGAAAGAAGATGTTTCTTCTGCTGTATCTGATGCCAAAGCTTATACTGACAAGCACGAAAGACGGACTGACAACCCGCACAAGACAACAAAAGCACAAGTGGGGCTGGGTAACGTTGACAATGTGCAGCAGGCTTCCAAAGTCGATTTTGATACACATACCAATGACAATGACCGCCATATTACGGCTACAGAGCGCGTAAACTGGGATGCCAAGGAGACAACAGCAGGTGCATCAAATAAAGCTGCTACGGCCGAAAAGAATGCCAAGGAATACGCCGATAAACATATCGACGATAAAAACAACCCTCATGAGGTTACAAAGGACCAGATCGGGCTTAGTAACGTTGAAAATGTTAGACAGGCCGACTATTATGCGTTTCGCCAACACGACAACAACGGAGAACGCCACACATCAAAGGCAGAACGGGAGAAATGGAACAATGGGCAATTATCGAAAATAACTGATGACGCGGGAGGCGCTCTTGTATCTATTAGTGATACAGATGACTTTTACAGCAAAATTGTTCAAAGTGGGAAGCGATTCGGTACTTTTTATTCAACGGGAAAAGCGGTAAATGCCCCCAGCACAAGCTCTACAAGGGGGTTTTTTCATTTAACCTCATTAGACAGCGACGGAATGGGGACATACGGTTATGTAATCGCGGTAGACTTCAAAAATAATGTTTTTTCCAATTATGTAGACGGCAGCCTGACTTGGAGCGGGTGGAAACGTCTTTTGTCAGATGGTGATTTATCACCGTCTTGGAATACTGTATCACTTATTAACGGGGCGAAGCAGGATTTAAGTTTCCCGTTTATGTTTTCGGTAGTAAATAATACCTTGTGGCTGGCTGGATCATTCGGTTCCCTGCCATCTATAGGAACCGTTGTGGCAAAATTCGCATATAAACCGACCCGCCTACTTGATTTTGTTGTTCCGACAATTGGATCATACGGGACTGCCCGGTTTGCTTTCACAACAAATGGCGAGTTGAGGTATGACGGTATGATGGCAAATGATAACTCAGCGGTAACCCGGGTATCATTCGATAAACCAATCCCATTATGGTAAGGGGGGGAGAATATGCATGTTCTATTTTACGACGAGAATAAAAAGTATATAGGTGAAGCTGATATTGAGGGGAAAGAGCTGCCGCCGAATAGTACAAAAGCGCAAATTAAACCTGGCATGTACGACCCGGAATTTGACGAGATTAAAGGTGAATGGGTTGAAGCTGCGACTCGGGAGTACATTGATCAAACCAAAGGCATTCCTGAACCCAATCCCTTAATGGAGCAGATTTCTGCAATCGGTAAACAACTATCAGCAGAAGAGCTTGCAAGAAAGCAAGCTGAAGAAGGCCAGCAGGCTCTTGGGATGCAGCTTACAGATGAAATCATAGCACGAAAGCAGGCTGAAGCAGTAAATATTTCAATGGGCAAACAGCTTGCCGCCTTAAAGCTTAAATTGTTGGAATTGGAAGGAGGGGTGACCAGTGAATCTTAATTTCTGGGTATATGCCTTGTTCTACAAGTGGGCGACAACCGCAATGGTAAAGCAGGCAATGGGTTTTAACGATTGTACCATCGACGATATGAAAGAGGGTGTGGCTGCTGCGTATGTTACACCGGATCAGTTTCAGGAAGTAACAGGGCAACCATACGAAGAACAAACAGAAGCCAATAAATAAGGCTTTTTTATTTTGCCTCGAAGGAGGTGAAGCGTATGAGATAGATATAAAAGGGGGGCGTACTAATGTCAGAAGTGACGGAGGTACCAGATGTGCATGCATTACAAAAAGAGATAATGGAAATGAAGGCAGGTCAGAGATCAATCGAACAGCGTGTAAATGTTCTTGAGCGCGTTTCTGATAGGCAAGACCAGCAGATCATGACATTAAACGAAAAACTCAACAAGATCGAAGAGAACACAACTTGGATCAAGCGCACAATCACTGGCGCTATCATTACAGCGGTATGCACTGGCATCATCGGCGGCGCAATCGCTATTTTTTATACTGTTTTGCAAAAATAAGGAGGAGTACACAAAATGAAAAAATTTGACAAAGGCACGGTCGTCCGGACAGTGCTTCTTTTAATTGCGCTTATTAACCAAACTATGCTGATGTTTGGCAAATCATCTTTGGATATTACAGAGGGTCAGGTGAATCAGCTTGCTGATGCCCTGTATACTGCCGGCTCTGTAATCTTTACAATCAGCACTACGCTTGTAGCATGGTTTAAAAACAACTATGTGACTGAAAAAGGCCATAAGCAAAAAGCCGTTTTAAAACAGCATGATTTAACCAAGTAAGGGCTGCCGTTCGGCGGCCTTTTTATATTTCAAAACAGAATAGGAGAGATTTTTTATGTCAGCATTTAAAAACCAATATATTGATATTAATAAATGGACGCGGCCGGGAATTAAAAACAACGGCGTGAAGAAACTGGCCGTACATTACACGGCAAACCCCGGCGCGGCTGCTGCCAATCATTATAGATACTTTGGTCAAACGCTCCCCGCACAGAACAGAAATCTATCTGAGAAAAAACAGACCTTTGCATCTGCACATATCTTTGTCGATCGCACAGAGGCTATTTGCATCATTCCGTTGAATGAGGTGGCCTATCATGCGAATGACGTTCAGCAATTCGTCAACGGGCAGCCATACCGGGGTGTCGCGGCGCTGAAGCCGAATGCGAATTTCTTGTCTGTAGGCGTGGAGCTTTGCATCGAAAAGGACGGAACTTTCCATCCTGATACCATTGCCCGCGCAGAACAAGTTTGTGCCGAGCTGTGCAAAATGTATAAACTTGATCCAATCAATGACATTGTGCGACATTACGACATTACACATAAAATCTGCCCGGCGCCGTGGGTAAGCAATTCTAAAGGGTTTGCTGATTTTAAGACCCGTGTTAAAAAGAGAATGTCCGGCGCGGTTGTAACAGTGCCTGCGGTATCAAATCCAGATGTTACCCATACGGATACAGGAAGATTCATCAAAAACACGGTGGTTTCAAGTGATGGCCTTGTTTTACGTACACAACGAAGCGCCTCTTCTTCCATGGTGCTTAACCTGCCGAATGGCACGGTTGTAAAATATCAGCTTGGATCAACTATCAACGGATGGGGATATGTTGAATACACCAATTCTAAAGGCCAGACATTCCACGGATATGTGAATGTCTCCTATATCAAAAGTGATAACGAACTGAAAAGCGGCAACAAGAAGAAAGCAACGTCAAAGCCTAAATCCACTCAAAAATCAAAAACCAGCCTGCCTGCGGGTATTTTTAAAGTCACAAGCCCGTTGACCCGAGGGGAGGCCGTAAAACAGATTCAGACGGCGTTAGCGGCGCTCCACTATTACCCGGATAAGAATGCAAAGAATTTCGGAATCGACGGCGCATATGGCCCGAAAACAGCAAATGCAGTCAAACGGTTCCAGTCCATGTATGGCCTAGCTGCTGACGGTATTTATGGACCAAAAACTAAAGTGAAGCTTGAGGCGCTATTGAGGTAAATAACTCTTTCCGATTATTTAACCCTGTATTATGATTTTGAAAAAACAGACAGTCAGGACTATCCCGACTGTCTGTGAAAAAAAGTTTGACCATATTAATTTTGGCTGGGTGGCTTTGGTGGTCTTTGAGTTTTTGGGACACCCTTTAACCCATGATTGATTTTTGTTCCTGGTTTTATTTCTCTAGGATCAGGTTTATTCGTGTCTTTGTTCAACGTCAACACCCCTTTCAATTTCAATTTCTATCTTTGAGTTAACATCAAAGTTAAAATAAATAAAATTCTGTTGATAGAGCTCCTTTAGCTCTCCGGAATCTTCGTCCTTGTAAACTTTTACCTCAGATAATACAAGCTCTCTTTTGTCGTCCTTTTGTGAGTAAGCAGAAATGGCGCCTTGATAAACGATATTGGTTTCACGGTCGCGAAGAATAACCCATTCTGATCTTTCATCGCTAAATATATAATCCCAAACATCATCTTCTCCATGTTTATTGGAGATTCCCAGAAGGTTTGCAACTTTGAAAATATACTTTTTATTTATGATTACCACTAAGATAATTGCCAAAATTGCACCGATTAAAGTTGCGAGGAAAACCTCGGACACCTTGATTTGCTCTTTACTGTTTAACAGTGAACTTAAAAATGTAACTTTCCAATAAAGTTTATCATTTAACTGGTTGCAGATATAAACGATAAACATAAGAATCCCATATGCAAACACACCAATTAGATATGAATGTAAAATGAAATGGAACATTTGTCGTTTTCTATGAGTTGTTAATAGATCAAGGAGTGTTGCACCAATTATTCCAGGGAGAAACAAGAACAAAAGCCTTACTGCTAAATCTGATATATCTATATCATCACCTCCAATTTATTGAACTCTTCCTGATAAACTCTTTCCTTTCAATCCAACAAGAAAATTATAGCAGTTCGGTGAAAAAGTTCTAGTTTTTTCACAAAACCTATTTACAACGGTAAATAGGTTTTGTATAATTAAAGTATAGAAAGGAGGTGCTGAGGTGGACGAGATCAGAAACATCGTTCTTATCATCGCTGGTATCGTGACCATTATCAAAAACATCTATGATATATGGCAGAAGGAAAGCGAAAAGCGAGAAAAGAACATGAAAAAGCGCTCCCGCCGGGTAAGCAAGAAGCGCTAAAAACATAGTGAGACAAGGGGAGAAAATCCCCTTGCTCCATTATTATATCACGTCCACGACGATATGAAAAAATATTTTAAGCAGTACAGCTCGTTTGATATGACCACTATTATTATCATCATTGCTGGTATAGTGGCTATTGATTACGAAAAAGCCGGTATCCTTGGTAAAATTACAACGTTTGTTTTATGCTTGGCTGTAACGGTTATTTTGTTAAAAGGATTTTTTATGATGTGGAGAGAAAGCCGACATGAAAGAAAGTGAAAAAATTAGGTTTATCCAGGAAGAAGTTTTGACGGCTGCTGAAGTTGCCGAGCTGCTTTCTGTTAGCCGGCAGCGCGTAAGCCAGCTTGTCAGCGGCGGCCGGATCAAGGCGGTAAAGAAAGTGGGAACGGTGGCTTTATTCTTGCTGGAACATGTACATGCTTTAAAAAAAGAATTAGAGGCAGAGCGGAAAAAGTATCGGCCGTATGATGAATGAAAGCCCTTCTTATGACGAGAAGGGTTTTTTTGTTTTTTAAGCCCATGTATGGCTTGCCTGCTGACAGCACTTAGAGGCCAGAAACGAAAGTGAATTTGAAAACATTGTTAAATGAAATAACCCCCCGTTTAGGGGGATTATTTGTTTTTCTCTTCTAAGAGTTGAATAATTCTTTGATTAGCCTGTTTTTGTGCTCTCAATAACGAGACAATATTCCCTGTAAAACCAATCAAAATGACAAGCAGAAAAATTATAATCCACACAAGCCATACCCCCTAAGGTGTTATTACCGTCCTGAAAGTCGATTCACTTGTATTGTTTAGACCTTCATACATTGTACTTGTCTTGTATGGGGTTGGAAATAGGACAATTTGATAGTTTTCTTTATCTTCAACTTTCGGCATGTCAATTTCATATATATTTGTGGCATTCTCTTTAACACTGGTAAATGAAACAGGTTTCCCATTAACTGAGCTTTGTTCTGTCCCTGATAAGGCAACTAAGGCATAATCAAGATTCGTATCATGCGAATTAAAAATTTGCAAGTATGTTTTTTGGTTGCTTTTTGATTTGAATAGGATTTTATTTCCGGTTTGTTTTGACGTTAAAAATACTTGTTCGCCCGTTAATTCATCAGTTGTTTTTTGGGGTTTTAGGTCTTCTTTTTCATCCCGGCTTTTCCTGATGTAACGGAGAGTAAAGTTTTCCTGTAAACCTGATGCTATATCAAGGTTAGTGCTTTCTTGTTTGTAATCAGGCTCAGGAATAATAATGAAACTTAACTCGCTGAAATTAGAAGGCGGCTCAAATTCCAGCTTGATTTTTTTTACCGAATCTTTATCCATTTTGAATGTATAAGATTTTTTGTACCCTCCGTTATCTGCTTTGAAAGGAATTGTCTTGAAGTCTGAGAGGATAACCAATCCATATTTTCTTTTGTCATTAAAATAATGACTAAACGATAATACTTTTTTGTATCCCTTCCCATTTTTCTTTCCAATATCCAAAGAGTCTAAAATTTGCCCGTCCTCTTCATATAAACCGTATGAAACGGTGTCAGTGCCGGGGCCGGTCACATCTTCTTGTTCATCATTGTACTTTTCATCGTCTGTAACTGCAGAAGTCTGTTTGTTTTGATCTTTATTAAAAAAGTAAAGGGATGCGGCAACTGCCAAGATTACGAAGGGAACACAAATTAAAAGAATCTTTTTCATTCTCATTTATATTTTAAAGAACGTCTTTTATGTTCCATTTTTTCTGATGTGTAACAGTTTTATATTTTTTTCTCGCGTATTTGGAGTTGCCATATGCTTTCCCTTTACATCCATATCCCCCTGTTACTGTTCCCACAGCTTCGGCCCCGGCATAGTTTGAATTACTATTTGTGTCAGTTTTGCTTTTTGAAAGCGCGCCGTTATTATAGTACAATCGTGATTTTGCCTCGATTGTATTTATTCTCATTTTTGCGCTGGCCTTTGTCAGCATGGCGTAATTGCATGCGAAAAAGTCCAGTCCCTGCCTGCGCTTTTTTAAATTCCAGTTTGTCTTATAATCAGGTTTTGACGCCATTACAGTATACGGACTTTCGGTTGCTGTCTGAAGAATAGAGCCAGAACCTTGCGAACTGTCTTCAATCGTAATCCATTCTTCATCAGTATTAGATGCAGCAGAGGCGGTGTCTTGATAGGAAAGCAACGATCCGGAAGCTAAAGTAAAGGTAGCCAGGAAAGGTAAAACAAATTTTTTCATCTCAAAATCTCCTTTTTTGTTATTTTGTTACAGTGCCGATTATACAGGTCTATATTTTTTTATGAATGGGGAAAAACATCTGTAGATTCGACAATAGAGAGAAATAGTCCACTATAATACCGTTCTGAAAAAGTGGGTCAATAGCCTTTTTTTGAAATTGCGCGATGTCGAAAGGGAAAATTGCGCGATGTCGAAAAAAACTCCTATTAATTACATTTTATGTTAAAGGTATGCTAGAATATTGTTTGAGAAAATTTAGAATATTTGTAGAAAGAGGGGTTTATTGATGAGTAAACTGGCTTCTGAATGTGTTGCAAATATATTAAATGATTGGTATATCGCGATAAAACAACAAGACACTGAGTCTGCTGAGAGATATTTTGAAGAGGTCAAACCATTGTTTGATGAAATGGAAGAGGATCAGGAAGTTTTGATGTATTATTCTTTGTTGGAGGAAAGGCATAAAATGCTTTTGTATCAGGTGAAAGGGGAGGAGCTTCCGCCCCATTCATATTTTAATGAAAACCACGCTGATGAAATAAAAAAAACAGACCATATGATTGAATATTATTTCTTTCTATTTGAAGCGTTATATGAGTCGCACAAAAGGAATTTTGAAAAAGCAATTACTTTGTTCAAAATAGCAGAGAAAAAATTGAAGGATATACCCGATTGTATAGAGCGGGCAGAATTTTATTCGAAAGTGGCGTCTATGTATATGATGCTGCGGCAGAGTCTAATTTCTTTGAATTATATCAATGACGCGCTACAAATTTATAGAGAAAATGAAGGCTATAAACGAAAGCTCGCCACGTCTCTTATGATTGTTGGCCAAAACTACACTGATTTAGGGCTTTACGAAAAAGCAGAGGAAAGTTATTTAGAAGCAATCAGAATTTCGAGAGTTCTTCACGATTCACTTTTCACAGCTTTAATACATCATAATTTAAGTATTACATATTCTGCAGCAAACCGTCCCCAAGACTGTATAAATGCCTTGAAAAAGGCCATCAGAAATAAAGAGTGGAGGGAATCGATTTATTATATAAATTCCCTGTATATGTTTTTGAAAGAGCTTTATAAAATAGGGGATGTAAATAAAATTCCATATTATTATAAAAAGACAAAGGAATATTTTAAACGAAAAGAGAATAAGGTGTATGAGGCTAAAATAAATATTATTTACGGACTTCTGCAACAAGATCAGAGGAAAAGCATTGAAACTTGTCGAGGTGGTATTTCTTACTTGTATGAATTAAATGACCTTGATAGCGTTTTTGATCTTTCTTTGGTTATTTCAGAACACTGTGAGCAGCATGGACTCTTTAAAGAGGCGCTTGAATTTTCTAAACATGCTATTTTAGCCGAGAAGAAAATGAGGCACCTGGAGGGATTGTAATTGAAAAAAATTATTCTTTGTGCAGCTCTAACCTTCGTTGCGTTAAGTGGTTTAGCTGTAGTCAAAATTAATCATGCATCATCGGATGTTAAGATAACAGAGCGACCGGTGGGTACTCTAAAATTAGCAGAGCGACCAGTAGGCACATAAAAAGCAATAGCCCCAGCCAGGGCTTTTTTTTATGCTTTTAGCGGAAGCTATTAGATCGCGTGAATAAGCGGAGAGACGGGGAAAGCTATTTTAGTTTCTTCATTATATTGTCTCAAAACATCCACTTGTTTTTATGCTTATCCCATTTCAGCATACGTTGCCTCATGAGGTTCTTCACTGCTTCCCGAATAGCGCGTTCATCCTTGCCAGTTTTTCTCTTCAATTCATCCAAGGAGGGGTTTTTCCCGAAGCGGGTCATATTAATGATGATCCTGTATACTTTCCTCTCAAAGTCATTCATTTGAATTACCTCCTGAAGAGAATAATACCAGAACAAATATTCTCTTTTCAACTTGAAATAGAACAAAAGTTCGTATAATATGATAGTAAATAAGGAGGGGCAGCAGCATGAAAGCATTGCTAAATCGTTCGTTAAATGAAAAATCAGCATTAGACATGATTTATATAAAAGCTGATGGAACAGTCTCGAAAAGAACCATCATAGTGCGCCAGGTAAAACAGAATTTTATCCGGGCATTTTGTTTTAAGAGTAGGCAGACAAAAACATTTAGGATAGACAATATTCTTGCCGTTGCCCCGGCCAATTATAAAAAAGGGGTAAGGAATCATGCGTGATATGACGAAAAGGCAATCCGAAACACTGCAAGCGATTATTCATTTCATTAATGAACACGGTGTGGCTCCGACTTATAGGGAGTTAATGAAACACCTCGGTTTAAGCTCTACGAGCACAGTAAAGGGGCATCTCGACAAATTAAAAGAGAAGAATTACATCACGTGGCAGAATGGTTGCCCGCGTACGCTGAAATTAGAAAAAAGAGCTCAGCAATTCTGAAGCTCTTTTTCTATTGACTGCACTTTTTCCGGGCCAGCGTACGAATTGGACAAGAACTGACGTTCGTTAAAGTTGTAGGCTGCCCGCAACCATTATGATATAATTTTGAAAAATGTACCTTTTGCAAACGGGGTGATATTTTGTTTTTTGAGGAAAAAAATACAGAGGAATTGATCAGATATGAAGATTATCCCTACGCGGTTTATGCCAGGGTTTCGTCTGAAAAGGATAGCCAAACAACATCCATACAAAACCAGATAGACATATGCCATCACTGGATTGAAAAAAACAACTATGAATGGAAAGACGAGGCTATCCAGCTGGACGATGGTATAAGTGGAACAATTCTTCTCGACCGTAAAGCCATGCAGTTAATTTTAAACAAGGCCAAGAATCACAAATTGAAAATGGTTGTATTTAAATCCATCAGCCGGCTTGCAAGGGATCTGAAGGATGCGCTAGATATAAAAGAGGTTTTGCTGGCGCACGGCGTTCGTGTAGTTACGCTGGAAGAGGGATATGACAGTTTATATGAAGGAAAAAACTCAATGAAGTTCGAAATGTTTTCCATGTTTGCTGCTCAATACCCACAGACAATATCGGTTTCAGCAAGTAGCGCGCTCGCAGCGAAAGCAAGGCGCGGGGAACATTCAGGCCGGGTTCCGTATGGGTATAAGAAAAACGGCAAGTTTCTTGAAATTTACGAAGAACAAGCAAAAGTGATTCGCATGATTTTTGATTTATACAATAATCACGGTTACGGCCAAAAGAGAGTTGTGCACAAATTAAATGAAGAATTGCTGCTCGGCAATATTCCCAAGCCTCAGCAGAATGAGCGATGGCAACTATCAACTGTTCAGAGGATTTTACAAAATCCGATCTATTGCGGTGTGTTCATTGCAAACCGGTATACTCAAGTGAAAATCGGGGGCCGAAAAAAATTCATCCGTAACCCAGAGGAAAAATGGACGATTTATAAAGATTGGGCGCCGAAGATCATTACACAGGAAGAATACGAAAAGGCGAATAATAAAAAGCATGTGCTGAAAAAACGACGTTTCAATCCGAAAAACGAACTTCGCGGCTTAATGAAGTGCGGTGTTTGCGGCGCGAATATGGTCATCCTGTTTAGCTATAGACGCAGGAAAAAAGATGGCGTAAAAGTAGAGCACAATTATGTGAAGTGCAGCGCCTACCGACGCGGAGGGAAAAACATGTGCATTTCTCACCCGCCCATCCAGTATAAAGATTTACGCGAAATAGTTATTGAAAAGCTCAAGGAGAAGGGCCGTAAATTAAAACTGAATGTGAAATCAGATTATGAAGAGAAAAAGAAACGGCGGATCAGAGAAACAAAAGTTCAAATTGAAGCAGCTGAGAAAAAACATAAACGGCTGCTGGAATTATTCCTCGAAGACCAAATGATCTCAAAAGCCGAATTCCAATCCAAGCGGAAAGAGATCGAGGATCAATTGGAACAGTTAAATGATAAGCTGTTTCTGCTTGAGCGTGAAGAAGAAGAATCAATTGACATTACCAACATTAAAATTGCCTTTAGTCTTCTAAAGAAAAAGGACCAGGATTTGTATGAGGCGTTTCATGCGCTTATCGAAAAATTGGTCATTCATGAAGATGGAACCGTTGATTTTCATTATAAATTCCAGTGATCATTCTCATTTATGTTTGCAAAAGATATGCATAACAAATGCCATGCAGAAGTTAGGTGTGAAAGGGCGTTCGCAAGCTGTTGTCGAGCTTCTTAGAATGGGTGAGCTAGAGCTCTGATTCTTGCCGGTTTTCCTTCTTTTCGAGAAGGAGCCGGTTATTTGCGTTGGCGCCCGGGCTGATGGGCATGCGGTGAAAATCCCGGTTTTTCCTTTTTCTCCGTCAGTCTTGCATTTTCTTAAAAAAAGAAGGAAAATAGACACGGAGCGCATAGCCCAGAAAGATCCTTGAGTGAGGGATGGACAAATGACATCAAAATCTGTAGAGCATGTTGCGGATATCGAAAAATCACTCCGCCATATCGCTGCGATCATTAAACAAAAAGGAAGAGAAATCCTTAACCAATATGCAATTACACCGCCGCAATTCGTGGGGCTTCAATGGCTTTATGAATTGGGGGATATGACAATAGGCGAATTATCAGGCAAAATGTATTTGGCTTGCAGCACGACGACGGATCTGATAGACCGCATGGAAAAAAATAAGCTTGTCGAGCGGGTCAAAGACCCGGCTGACAGACGGGTCGTCAGAATTCATCTTCTCGCTGAAGGAGAGCGCATTATCCAAGAAGTGATTTTGAAAAGACAGGCTTATTTGCGGGATATGTTTGCGACATTTTCCGAAGAAGAAACAGCCGCTTTCGAAAAATCATTATTGAAACTGCAGCATGAAATGAAAAGAAAATGAGGCGATTTTGTTGGAACAGCCGATAGGAGTCATTGATTCCGGGGTTGGCGGGTTAACCGTTGCTAAGGAAATCATGAGACAGCTACCGAAGGAAAATATCATCTATGTGGGAGATACAAAACGCTGCCCGTACGGCCCGCGTCCTGAAGAAGAAGTTCTTCAATACACGTGGGAAATGACCGATTACCTGCTGGAAAACCACCATATCAAAATGCTCGTGATCGCCTGCAATACGGCCACGGCCATTGCCTTGGAGGATATTCAGCGCAAAACGGATATTCCGGTTGTCGGCGTCATTCAGCCGGGTGCAAGAACGGCGATAAAGGTCACGAAAAACCAGCATATCGGCGTCATCGGCACGGTCAATACCATTAAAAGCAGAGCGTATGAGCAGGCGCTGCTCGGATTAAACGCAGAACTTCAAGTTGAGAACACGGCTTGTCCGCTGCTCGTACCGTTTGTGGAAAGCGGACGGTTTCTTCAGGAATCAGCGGAGGAAGCGGTTGAAGCATCGCTTGAGCCTTTAAAAGGTACATCAATTGACACCTTGATTTTAGGATGTACACATTATCCGATTTTAAAGGATCCGATTCAGAACTATATGGGAGAGCATGTGAAAATCATTTCCTCCGGAGACGAGACGGCGAGAGAAGTGAGCACCATCTTGTCTTATAAAGGTTTGTTAAACCAATCGAAACATGCACCGGAGCATCAATTTCTTACAACGGGAGAGCGGAACGGCTTCGCAAAAATTGCCGAAGACTGGTTCGGCCACGAAATCGGCCATGTCGAGTGCATCTCCCTTCAAGAGCCGGTCAGAAAATAAATCAAAAAACCCGCTGTTTACGGCGGGTTTTTTTGCGCTTCCCGGTCTATTTCCCGGACAGGGCTCGTATACATCATAGTACAAACAGCCTTAGGAGGGAAAAGTATGCTGAAAAAAGGACCTGCAGTCATTGCTGCAACATGTCTTACTTCGGCTTTTGTGTTATCTGGATGCGGTTTGTTTCAATCCGATAAAACAGCCGGGGAAATTGACCCGCCTCAAGACATTTCATATGTAAAGGATGAAGCGGGAATTCAGGCAAAACCAAAGCAGTCAGAGAAAAACGGCACTTCTAAAGCCGACCAGCCGGCCAATACAGTCATGCGAGAGCTGTATCTGATTGATAAAAACGGCTATGTCGCAGCACAGACACTGCCTCTTCCGAACAGTGAGGGAACCGCAAAGCAGGCCCTTGAGTATTTGGTTCAGGGAGGGCCTGTGTCAGAAATCCTGCCGAACGGCTTCAGAGCGGTGCTCCCTGCGGATACGACGGTAAATGTCGATATTAAAAAAGACGGCACTGCCGTCGCTGATTTTTCGAAGGAATTTAAAAACTATAAAAAAGAAGACGAACAAAAAATCCTGCAATCGATTACATGGACGCTTACCCAATTCAGCTCAATAGATAAAGTCAAAATCAGAATCAACGGGCACGAGCTGAAAGAAATGCCTGTGGGCGGCACGCCAACTACGGGCGACTTAAGCAGAAAAGACGGGATTAATATTGAAACGGCCGGAGTGAATGATCTGACAGACACCCATCCGCTGACTGTCTATTATCTGGCGGAAACAGAGACGAGCGAATACTACGTGCCTGTCACAAAGCGGATTGACAATTCGGAAACAAATGACATCACCGCTGCCGTTGAACAGCTCGCCGACGGACCGGGCAAAGCAAGCGGGCTTTTGACGGACTTTAATAACGATGTTAAGCTTCTCAGCAAGCCGAAAGTAAAAGACGGCCAAGTTACACTGGACTTTAACAGCTCCATTTACGGAAGCGCCGACGAAAAAACAAAAATGGTATCATCGGGCGTACTGGACAGCATCGTTCTCACATTAACCGAACAGCCGTCGATTAAAAGTGTTTCTATAAAAGTAAACGGAAAATCAGAACTGGTGAATGAAAAAGGAGAATCCCTTTCAAAACCTGTTTCGAGGCCGTCACAAGTGAATACGGGTAGTTTTTAATTTGCGATTTTTGATATACTAGTAAAAAAGAGGTTAGCGTTCCGGCTGCCTCTTTCTTTATTCACAATCCGGAACAAAAGGTTTATGTACATATAATCGGAGGTAAAATATGAGACACGACGGAAGACAGCACGATGAGCTGCGCCCTATCACATTTGATTTGGATTTTATCACTCACCCGGAAGGCTCTGTTTTAATTACAGCGGGAAATACGAAGGTCATCTGTAATGCATCTGTGGAAGACCGGGTGCCGCCATTTTTACGCGGCGGAGGAAAAGGCTGGATCACAGCGGAATACAGCATGCTTCCCCGCGCGACGAATCAAAGAACGATAAGAGAATCTTCAAAAGGAAAGGTCTCCGGCAGAACGATGGAAATTCAGCGGCTGATCGGGCGCGCGCTCCGGGCCGTCGTTGATTTGGAGAAGCTCGGCGAACGGACGATCTGGATCGACTGTGACGTCATTCAAGCTGACGGCGGAACAAGAACGGCTTCCATTACCGGCGCCTTCTTGGCAATGGCCATTGCGATCGGCAAACTCGTAAAAAGCGGCGTTATCAAAACCTCTCCTGTGACAGATTATCTCGCGGCCATTTCTGTCGGGATGGATAAAGAAGAAGGCCTTCTTTTGGATCTGAATTATGAAGAGGATTCGACGGCTGAAGTCGACATGAATATCATCATGACGGGAAGCGGACGTTTTGTAGAGCTTCAAGGGACGGGCGAAGAAGCCACATTCTCCCGTGAAGATTTAAACGGACTGTTAAGCCTTGCCGAAAAAGGAATCCAGACGCTTATTCAAAAGCAAAAAGAAGTGCTGGGAGAAACATTGCCTGAACTGAAATAAGAAAGAGAGGCCTGATCACCGTGAAAGAAGCCATTATTGCGACACACAATCAGGGAAAAGTGAAAGAATTCAAGGAAATACTCGAACCGAAAGGCTACAGCGTCTCTTCTTTGGCGGAAATCGGATTTACGGAAGAAATTGAAGAAACCGGACATACTTTTGAAGAAAACGCCATCTTAAAAGCGGAAGCCGTGGCAAAAGCCGTCAACAAAATGGTCATTGCAGACGACTCCGGTTTATCGGTGGACAACCTTGGAGGCAGACCGGGCGTTTATTCAGCCCGTTATGCCGGAGAAGCAAAAGATGATAAAGCGAATATGGACAAGGTGCTGTCAGAATTAAAAGGCATCGAAAAAGAGCAGCGCACGGCCCGTTTCCGCTGCGCCCTTGCCGTCAGCATGCCGGGGCAGGAAACAAAAACGGTCGAAGGTCATGTTGAAGGGTATATTGCGGAAGGACCCGAGGGGGATAACGGGTTCGGCTATGATCCCATTTTTATTGTAAAAGATAAAGATAAAACCATGGCCCAGCTGACAAGCGCTGAGAAAAACAAAATCAGCCACAGGGCTGAGGCGCTCAAGAAACTGTCAAAGCTGCTTGATTCATAAGGGGGAGCGTATGCAATGAAAGTGCTGATAATAAGTGACAGTCACGGCCTTGAAGACGAGCTGGAGACGATTGCAAAGCGGCACGAAGACGAAGCGGATCTGATGATTCATTGCGGTGATTCAGAGCTTGACGCCGCACATCCGGCACTCACGCCGTTTCACACGGTAAAAGGCAATTGCGACTTTGGCGGCGGGTTTCAGGATGAACTTCTTCTGGACGCCGGTTCAAAGAAAATTCTGGCCGTTCACGGGCATCTTCACGGCATTAAACAGTCACTTTTAACTGTTTTTTACCGGGCGGAAGAGCTTGGGGCGGATGTCGTCTGCTTCGGCCATTCACATATTGCCGGGAGTGAAGAGCTTCGGGGCAAGCTTTTGATTAATCCGGGCAGCATCCGTCTTCCAAGAGTCCGCAATGTGAAAAGCTATGCCATTCTTACTCTTACTGAAAGAGAAGTCGCCGTGACATTTTACGACGAAACGGGTCGGGAATTGAAGGACTTGGGGACTACAATCAGTTTTTAACAAGTGATGGGGGAGATTTCATTCTTCCCCATCAAAAGTTTTTAAAAAAATATTGACTTATGATTTGAACCTGTATATAATAAATCTTGTCGCTGATACATAAAGCAAAAGCTGTCCCAGTAGCTCAGCTGGATAGAGCAACGGCCTTCTAAGCCGTCGGTCGGGAGTTCGAATCTCTCCTGGGACGTACAAAAAAAAGAGCTGGTGACATCAGAGTGAAAACTGATGCCGCTGGCCTTTTTTATCGGATGCCTATATTGTCAATTCGGTGAAATCATGGTAAAATGATCAGCAGAACAATTTGTTTTTCATGTCCCAGTAGCTCAGCCGGATAGAGCAACGGCCTTCTAAGCCGTCGGTCGGGAGTTCGAATCTCTCCTGGGACGCTAAGAAATCGGGTGTGAAGCCCGTCAAATCAACCTCTTATTTCGTTTAGTGAAACGGTCAGTATAACGGTCAAGTAAGAAATTACACCTGTTATTGGCTTATATCACTTTCGGTATAGGAGGTTTTTTGTTGTGACCAAAAGAAAATGAAAATGAAGCTGACTATGTGCTAAAACGCAAGGTAAATATCATGAAAAAGGCTGAAAAACGTCACAAGCAAAGGCTTCAGGAATACAAGGAACAGAAGATTGGATTTGCCACTGAGGAGAGGAAGTATTTATTAGACTCTTCTACACGCAGCAAGTACTTGAAGATATCTTTGCTGGCTATGACTTGGGAGTTAAGAGGTTACACTTGCAGAATCTATATATGGAGCGGATGCGGCAATTATTCGATTTATATAACCTAAAAGGCACAAACTTTGTAAGAGTCTCTTAATTGAGGCTCTTCTTTTTATCGATCAAATCTGATGTCGCAGCTCCGATATTTAAACAATAACTAATAAAACCCGTCTTTTATTCACTTGGTTAAAGAATGAACCTAAACTAAGGAGCAGAGTAGAAAAAAGAGCGATACATATTATTCCTAATTTTTGCATGATTATAGTATAATAGACACAAACAACCTTTTAGGAAAACGGTGATAACAATGAGTGGCAACTTTTCATTTTTTCAAGGGAAATGGGATGTACTTGCTAACTTGGGAGAGACAGCTGAGAGAAATGTATATCATGACCCCCATACAACAGTAATGAAACTGCGATTGTTCGCTGAAACA
The DNA here is from genome assembly GCF_036961585.1 of Bacillus sp. JHAA. Lineage (NCBI taxonomy): Bacteria > Bacillati > Bacillota > Bacilli > Caryophanales > Bacillaceae > Bacillus > Bacillus sp. JHAA. The sequence goes on from NZ_JBAMDE010000002.1 coordinate 288,956, forward strand.
CTAACTAAATTTATTCTTGCCGCTGAAAATATTAAAGAGGCATATGGTACAACGCAAGTGGATCGCATTAACACTTTGCGTCGGGAAAGGTTACTTGAGCCTGAATTAATTGATATATTAGAGGCTCTTCGTCGCAAAGGGAATGTAGCGATGCATGAAGCGGATTATGGAAAAGTAGAAGAAGCAAAGGCTTTGTTGCAATTAACGTTCCGCTTGTCCATTTGGTTCATGGAGGTATATGGTGATTGGGATTTTCAAGCACCAGAGTATACAGAACTTCAAGAACAAGTAGAACAGAGTACAGAAACACTTCAGCGAGAATATGAGGAAAAAGTCAAAAAGCTTGAAGAAGAATTAGAGGCAATTCGTCGACAGGCGGAAGTGGAACAAGAAGAGGTAAAAATCGAGCGTAAAAAAATATCCAAAAACTTTATGCGTCGACAGCAATTAACTGAAGCCGAAACGCGTACGATTATTGATGGAAAACTACGTGCTGTTGGATGGGAAGTAGACACAACTGTACTCAATCATCAAAAGAACGGAACGCTGCCAGAGAAAAATCGAAACATGGCAATTGCTGAATGGAAGGTCAATGGCGGCAGGATTGACTATGCGTTGTTTATTGGCTTAAAGCTTGTTGGCTTTATTGAAGCTAAGGCAAAAAAGAAAACGATTCCTGGCGCATTAGAAAGTCAAACAAAAGTGTATGCAAAAAATGCGGCACAAGTCGAAGATGAAGTCATCACACCTACAACAGGTGAATATAAGGTGCCGTTCTTATACGCAACGAACGGCCGACCATACTTGAAACAACTTCAAGAAGAGTCGGGCATCTGGTTTTGGGATTCACGTAAACCGTTAGAACATGCTCGCCCATTAGAAGGCTGGCATTCACCTGACGACTTGCAGCTTCTTCTTAGTCAAGATGATAAGGATGCGAATAAACGATTAGAAGAAGAGGATATTACGAAGTTTGGTTTGCGTCATTATCAGCAAAGAGCGGTACTTTCCGCTGAAGAGGGATTAAAAGAAGGGCAACGAAGAATGCTTATTGCGATGGCAACTGGAACTGGGAAAACTCGTACAGCTATCGCCCTCATGTATCGCTTAATTAAGTCCAAAAAATGTCGTCGTATTCTTTTCCTTGTAGACCGTAATTCGTTAGGAAAACAGACAGAGGATGCACTTAAGGATACAAAAATTGAAGGCTACTCATTTGCTGATATATACGATGTGAAGTCTTTAGAAGACATGTCTCCAGAAGTTGAAACGAAGGTGCAAATTGCGACGGTGCAGGGAATGGTTAGAAGACTTTTCTATAGCGATAACGAAAAGCTTCCAAGTGTCGGGCAGTATGATTTCATCATTGTAGATGAAGCACATCGTGGCTATACAAGTGACAAAGAAATGTCAGAGGAAGAATTGAAATTCCGTGACCAAAATGATTATATTAGCCAATATCGACGTGTAATTGATTATTTTGATGCGGCATGTTTAGGACTTACTGCAACACCAGCTCTTCATACAACAGAGATTTTTGGTATGCCTATTTTTAAGTATTCTTATAGTGAAGCGGTTCTGGATGGCTACTTAGTTGACCATGAACCACCATATCTGTTTAAGACAGAACTTTCACAAGTCGGCATTACTCTTGAAAAAGACGAAGAAGTTGAAGTGTATGATGTTGATAAAGGCGAGATTCAACTAGAAAAAATGGAAGATACCATTCATTTTGAGGTTGAGCAGTTTAATAAACGGGTAATTACTGAACCTTTTAATCGGGCGGTTCTAAACAAACTGGTTGAATACATTGATCCGACAGGAAAAGAGAAAACTCTTATCTTTGCAGCCACTGACCAACACGCAGATTTGGTTGTTCGGTTATTAAAGGAAGCCTTTAAAGAACGTGGCGATGAAATTGAAGATGATGCTATTATGAAAATTACTGGCTATATCTATAAGCCATTAGATGCCATTAAAAGGTTTAAGAACGAGCGGCTGCCAAATGTCGTTGTAACGGTTGATTTACTCACCACAGGCATTGACGTTCCTCCAATAACAAATCTAGTATTCTTACGGCGTATACAGTCTCGTATTCTTTATGACCAAATGCTTGGACGTGCAACCCGTCTTTGTCCCGACATTGGAAAAACACACTTTAACATTTACGATGCAGTGGGCATCTACGATAAATTGCAAAGCTATACGGAGATGAAACCTGTTGTAAAGAAACAAAATTACAGTATCGGTGAACTATATGAATCACTTGCCAATGCTACTGCAGAAGATGAAGCTTCGTTTTATCGTAACCAATTGGCAGCGAAAATTCAGCGTCGCAAGCAAAGGCTGAATGAAGAAGGAAAACAAAAGTTTGAAGAATTGTCGAATGGAAAAAATGTGGATGAGTGGGCGAAAGAAATTCAGTTATATACTCCGCAAGAAGCAAAACAGCACAACATGTTATTTGAATATATGGAAGCCTATCGGGTAAAAGGCGAGAAACGATATATCTCCAACAAAGAGGATGAAGTAACAGATGTGGTTCGGGGATATGGTGAAGGAAACAAGAGACCAGAAGATTATTTAGAAGGTTTCGTTCGTTTTATCCAAGAAAATATTAATGAAATTCCCGCTCTTCATCTTATTTGCACACGACCGAAAGATTTAACAAGGCAGGATTTACGAGAACTTATTACCATTCTAGAAACGAAAGGCTTTAAGCAATCGCATTTGCAGACAGCTTGGAAGCAGACAAAAAATGAAGACATTGCAGCAGACATTATTAGCTTTATTCGCCAAGCTGCATTAGGTGAAGCACTAGTTGCCCATGAAGCACGTATTAAACAAGCGATGCAAAAAGTGTATTCACTGCATGATTGGACTCCAAGACAGAAGAAATGGTTAGAGAGAATAGAAAAGCAATTACTTAAAGTGCCTGTATTAGCACCGACTGCAGAAGAGGCATTCTCGGAAGAACCATTTAAAACTCCGGGCGGCTATAAATTGCTGAAGCGGGAGTTCGGTGACTATATTGATACGGTTGTTACCACTATAAATGAGAACCTTTATATTAGTTAACAATGTGCCTCTTCATAGGGGCACTTTTTCAGTTATAATAGATAAGTTACTTTATCTTTGATTTTCACTTTAATGAGGTTTGAATGAGAATCCAACATTAAAATATACTCAGAGTTAGCAGGAGGCTGAAAAATGAACAACCAAGAAATCGTTCAAAAACTATGGAATTTATGTAATGTGTTACGTGATGATGGGATTACCTATCAGCAATATGTAACAGAGTTAACCTACTTATTATTCCTCAAAATGATGAAGGAGCAGGAAACAGAAGGTGTGATTCCAGAAGGATATCGATGGGATGATTTGTTAGATAAAGAAGGTTTGGAATTAAAGACATTTTATCAGCGATTATTACTTGAATTAGGAAGCAGTGAAAATGAGCGGCTGCGTCTAATATACAGTGATGCTTCTACAAGTATTGCTGAGCCGAAAAACTTAGAGAAGATTATTAAATCGATTGATGCCCTTGATTGGTACAATGCAAAAGAAGAAGGACTGGGCAATCTTTATGAAGGATTGTTAGAGAAGAATGCCAGTGAAAAGAAATCGGGAGCGGGGCAATACTTCACACCTCGTGTATTAATTGATGTGATGGTTCAATTAATTGACCCGAAAATTGGTGAGCGGTGTGCTGACCCTGCAGCTGGAACATTCGGTTTCATGATTGCTGCAGACCAATATTTAAAGAATCAAACAGATGATTACTTTGATATAGAACCACAAGAAGCCGAGTTCCAAAAGAAAGAAGCCTTTGTAGGGATGGAACTTGTTAAAGATACGCATCGTCTGGCACTCATGAATGCGTTGCTTCATAATATCGAAGGTCGTTTGGAACAAGGAGACACGTTATCGGGCAACGGGAAATGGATGAAGAACTTTGATGTTATTTTAACAAATCCGCCGTTCGGTACAAAAAAAGGCGGGGAACGGGTATCCCGTGACGATTTAACGTTTGAAACATCGAATAAACAGTTGAATTTCTTACAGTTGATTTATAACGCTTTAAAAGATGATGGAAATGCAAGAGCAGCGGTTGTCTTGCCCGACAACGTGTTGTTCGAAAGTGGTATTGGCGCACAAATTCGTCGTGACTTGATGAACAAGTGTAATCTACACACGATTTTACGCTTACCAACAGGAATTTTTTATGCGCAAGGTGTAAAAACGAATGTCTTATTCTTTACAAGGGGAACAACAGACCAAGATAACACGAAAGATGTTTGGGTCTATGACCTTCGTACAAATATGACTTCATTTGGAAAACGTAATCAGCTAACAATGGCTCATTTTGAAAACTTCATGAAGGCATATGTGGCAGAAGACCGTTCTAAAGTGGAAGATGAACGCTGGAATGTGTTTACACGAGAAGAAATTGCCAAAAAGGATGATAGTTTAGATATTGGATTGATTGCGGATGAATCATTATCTTCATATGAAAACTTACCAGACCCGATTGAATCAGCAGAAGAAGCGATAGTGAAACTTCAGCAAGCAATGGATTTATTAGGTGAAGTAGTTGAGGAGTTACGTGCTGTTGAAGAGGATGGGGTGGTCAGAAAATGAGTAAGACACAAAAGACCATCGAAGAGTTGATGGAAGAAGTGGTAGTGCCACATGAGGAACAACCTTATCAAGTGCCAGAGAATTGGATGTGGGTTAATTCAGGACACATATTGAACTTCATAGGTGGGGGCACACCTTCGAAGAGTAATAGTGATTATTGGAATGGAGATATTCCGTGGGCTACAGTAAAAGATATTAAGAATGGGTATTTATCATCTACAATAGATTATATTACGGTTGAAGGTTTGGAAAACAGTTCGGCTACTATGGCATCACCAAATGAACTCTTATTAATTACAAGAATGTCTCCTGGTAAGAGTGCAATAACAAAGATATCGACAACCATTAATCAAGATTTAAAAATAGTCAGACCAAAAATTGAAATACTGCCTTATTTTTTGTGGTTATTTTTTACAATGAATACCCCGTTAATTGAATCGATGTCAACAGGCTCTACTGTTAAAGGTATACAAGTAGAGAAACTTAAAAAAATCACTTTCCCACTGCCACCATTTAATGAACAAAAACGGATTGCTGAGAAAGTGGAGCGGCTTTTAAGTAAAGTTGAAGAAGCAAAGCAGTTGATTGAGGAAGCGAAGGAAACGTTTGACCTTCGTCGAGCGGCTATTTTGGATAAGGCGTTTCGTGGGGAATTGACAAAGAAATGGCGTCAACAAAATCTTTCAGTAGATTCGGCAGCCCAAAGACTTGAGATGATAAAAAAAGAAAGATTTCAAATTGCTGAAACTAAGAGAGAAGTATCTGAAATAATAGAGATGTTTGACGAACTTAATATAGTGGAATGTATAAATAATAATGATTGGTTGTATATAAAGGCAAATATGTTTTGTTATAACATAAATTGTGGAGGTACACCTTCTAAAGATATTTCTGAGGAAGGAGAAATTCCATTTTTAAAAGTTTATAACATAGTAAATAATAAAGTTGACTTTTCGTATAAGCCTCAATACATTCCTAAAGAGGTTCATAAATCAAAGTTAAAGAAATCAATGTTGAGACCTAATGATGTAATTATGAATATAGTTGGTCCGCCATTAAAAAAAATAGCCATAATTCCAGAAGAATATTCTGAAATGAACATGAATCAAGCGATTGTCCGTTTTAGACCAATAAAATATGTATTACCAAAATATCTTTATTACTGTCTACAATATGATGAAACGTTAAGAGATGTAATCAATGAAACTAGAGGTGTTGTAGGTCAAAGTAATATATCTGTTTCTCAAAGTAGAAATTTAGTTATGCCAATTCCTTCAATTGAAGAACAAGCTGAAATAGTAAGTAAATTAGAGGAAATGATTAAGAGAGAAGAAATTGTGTTAAGCCTAGTGTCTGATGAAAAAAATTTAGACGAACTAAAGCAATCAATTCTTTCAAAAGCATTCCGAGGTGAATTAGGAACAAATGACCCAAGTGAAGAAAGTGCGATTGAATTGTTAAAAGAAGTGCTGCAAGAACAGGTGAAATAGTTATAAGAAGGCATCCAAATTAATTGGATGCCTGTCTTTTATGGTTGCGTTGTGGTATTGGTTTGATACAGAACCACTCTCATTCACAAACTGACAATCGGTAAATTTCCGACACGACTCACATTATGAATGTGATTTAGCATGGTAAAGTAATAAGAGTTGCAGTGAAACCCTATTCGAGTTCGATAATAATATCGATAGCAGAGGGTGTAGACTTATAAGTGATATCAAAGAAAAGATACCGATGCCTCAAGGTGGAATCAATTATGGACAACAAAGAATTTGGATACGTTAGAGTAAGCAGCAAAGAACAAAATGAAGCACGACAACTGGATAGTATGTATGCTCTTGGAAGTGATGAGCGTGATATTTATATCGATAAGCAAAGCGGGAAAGACGTCAATAGACCTCAATACCAAGCTTTGAAATTGCGTTTGCGTAAAGGAGATACGTATACATACATTCATTAGATAGGCTAGGTCGTAACAAAGAGATGATTTTAAACGAGTGGAAAGATATCACACAGAACATCGAAGCACATATTGTTGTAATTGATAAGCCATTGTTGGATACACGGAAATACAATGAATCCATCGGTTCTTTCGTGGCTGACTTGGTGTTACAGGTATTCTCGTGGGTTGCATCAGCATCGCAATAGGGACAGCATTCTTTGTTATCTCTCATGAAACCACTTCTTTAAATAAATACCTATACCTTTTAACATAGCAGATTTAAGTACAACTGTATTACCTCTTCAATAGGTTTTTTTTCTACTATATGAATGCTTGAACTGTACAGTATAAGCAAATATAATAGAAATTAAGTCAATCGGTCAAAGTTCGGAAAGTGACCGTTATACATGAACGTAACGATAGCGATATGTAAAGGATGAAGGCCGGATAGAGCAACGGCCTTCTAAGCCGTCGGTCGGGAGTTCGAATCTCTCCTGGGACGTATAAAAAACCTCAAGTCCTGACAATGGGTTTGAGGTTTTTTTGTATTTTATTTTTTTATTTTACGAAACAAAAGTTCCGTATTTGATGAAAAATTGTAAAGTAATTTTAATATAAATGAAACTTAATGTAATATTTACCGTAATAAATATATGTATAAAGATACTTAAGGCGCCCTTGAGTGATAAATTATCTAATTTCTATCATGCATTTTGTCAATGAATGATAGAAAGACAGCAGGAGGAATTAGCTTTTGAAGTACGCATTTGCATATAAAAATCACAATATAGAAACGATCTTTTGCGGAAAAGACGAGCTGTTTGAGGAACTGAAGCAATTTTTAATCACTCAATGCGGTTTAATCATCGTTGAGGTTTCAAGGGCTGATTACTATACGGAGCAGGAAATGAATCAGTGGAATGACCGTTATACTCTGTGAATAAGAAAAGAAACCGGCCGTGGGAGGCCGGTTTTTGTATCATCTGAATCCGCTCGGAGCGCTGAAGCCCCCGGCATGGCCGCTGAAACCGCCCCCGAGCGCGCCGGGATGGGCCCCTGCGCCGAGGCTTCCGCCGACGTCACTGAAGGATTGGCCGTAGTACCCGGTTGTATAAGGGTACGGAACGAATTGCTGCCCGGCGAATGACAGCGTGCTTTGCGGGGTCTGCTGTCCGTATCCGGATGACGGGAATCCCTGCTGAAAAGAAGGGCCGCCTTGATATGGTGCTGTATGCATCGGGGCCGGAGGATAGTAAGACTGCGGCGGTAAGACCGGTAAAGGCGGAAATCCAGGAGGCAGGCCCTGCATGCCTGATAACATCTTATTCATGACATCACTCATTTCTTACGAGATAAGAACAGTGTATGCGTATGTCTGTAGAAAGAGCCTGTTCAATCGAACGGAATATCTGACAAGCATGCCGGAAGGACAGAGAAAAATCGTGTAATAAAATGTGACATATTCGTATATGAACGGAAAAATTTCATGTAATCTTGAGAGATTAATAAAAAAATGATAAAAACTTTTAATATTTACAGATCCCTTTGTACCAGTAATGAAAGCGTATACAAAGTAGATTGATTAATCTAAATTGTCTAATAATTATAAAAATGCTGTTGACACTGTCTGCAAACGGGCGTAATATGAGTTCAAACAAAAATAAATAAATGATTCACGCTAAAAAGAAAAATCATAAAACACTGAAAAAACAAACAAATGAAGGTTCTTTTTTAATAAAAGAGCTGCCATAATAAAAAGCGCAGAAGAGGATAAGTAGCTTTGCTGAAGTTTTTCACAGAGAGCCGGTAACGCTGAGAGCCGGTAAAACAAATCAAAGTGAACTCCCCTCAGAGTGCCGGTCTGAAATGTAAAGAGTAGGACTCGGCCGAGTGAACACAATGTTTACTCGTTATCAAAACGGATAATCATTATCCATGAGACGGTCTGCATATGACCGTAAACAAGGGTGGTACCGCGGAAAGCAAAGCCTTTTCGCCCCTTTTGGCTATCGCATGAAATGCTTGGCTGAATGTGGGTGGGAAGGCTTTTTTATTTGCGTCAGCCGGCGCTGCGTTTTATGAATTGGATTTTAGAAAGGAACATTGAAAAGGAGGAACTGAAAATGGGCACAAATGTACAGGCGGATTCTTTGTCTGCCGAATGTACAAAAACAATGAACGGGGCTCTGATGCTGATTGAATCATTAAAGAAAGAAAATGTCGAGATGATCTTCGGCTATCCGGGGGGAGCCGTCCTTCCGATTTACGATAAACTGTATCAATCAGGATTGGTTCACATCCTGCCCCGCCACGAGCAAGGCGCGATTCATGCGGCAGAAGGGTATGCGAGAGTCTCCGGAAAGCCGGGGGTTGTGATTGCTACTTCCGGACCCGGAGCGACAAATTTAGTTACCGGTCTTGCGGATGCGATGATTGATTCATTGCCGCTCGTAGTGTTTACCGGTCAGGTGGCCACTTCGGTCATCGGCAGCGACGCTTTCCAGGAAGCCGACATTTTAGGAATTACGATGCCGATTACGAAACACAGCTACCAAGTCCGCCGTCCGGAAGATCTCCCCCGTGTGATTAAAGAGGCGTTCCATATTGCCACGACGGGAAGACCGGGCCCGGTATTAATTGATATACCGAAGGATGTCGCAGCATTTGAAGGAGAGTTCAGATATGATCACGAGATCAGCCTTCCGGGTTATCAGCCTGTAAAAGAGCCTAACTATCTGCAGATCCGAAAGCTCGTGGAAGCTGTCAGCAGTGCGAAAAAGCCGGTTATTTTAGCCGGAGCGGGTGTTTTGCACGGTAAAGCTTCAGAAGATTTAAAAAATTATGCTGAACAGCAGCAAATCCCGGTAGCGCACACGCTTCTCGGTCTGGGCGGTTTCCCGGCAGACCATCCTCTTTTTCTGGGAATGGCGGGGATGCACGGCACATACACAGCGAATATGGCGCTTTACCACTGTGATTTGTTGATCAGCATCGGAGCGCGGTTCGATGATCGTGTGACCGGAAATCTGAAGCATTTTGCAAAATCGGCCAAAGTAGCGCATATCGATATTGATCCTGCTGAAATCGGAAAAATTATCGAAACGCAGATTCCGGTGGTCGGCGACAGTAAAATCGTCCTTCAGGAATTATTGAAGCAAAACGGAAAACAGGGACAGACAGAGGAATGGAAACAGCAGCTTTCAGAATGGAAAGAAGAATATCCGCTTTGGTATACAGACAACAGAGAAGAGGGCTTGAAACCCCAAAAGCTGATTGAGTATATTCACCAATTCACAAACGGTGAGGCGATTGTGGCGACGGATGTCGGCCAGCACCAGATGTGGGCGGCTCAGTTTTATCCTTTCCGAAAGGCTGATAAGTGGGTTACCTCGGGGGGACTAGGCACAATGGGCTTCGGCCTTCCGGCGGCTATCGGAGCGCAGCTGGCCGATCGTAACGCCACGGTCGTTGCCATCCTCGGAGACGGCGGTTTTCAGATGACCCTTCAGGAATTAGATGTCATCCGGCAGCTGAATCTTCCTGTCAAAGTGGTTATCTTGAACAACGAATGTCTGGGCATGGTCAGACAGTGGCAGGAAATCTTCTATGAAGAGCGCTATTCTGAATCCAAATTCTCGGCGCAGCCTGACTTTGTCAAATTGTCAGAAGCCTACGGCATTAAAGGCGTCCGGATTTCATCGGAGGAAGAGGCGGAAGAAGAGCTTAAAAAGGCGCTTTCATCAAAAGAACCGGCCGTTATTGACGTCCGGGTCGCCAAAAGCGAGAAAGTATTCCCGATGATTGCGCCGGGTAAAGGACTTCATGAAATGGTGGGGGTGAAACCTTGAAACGCATTATCACATTAACGGTGGTCAACCGCTCGGGAGTATTAAACCGGATCACCGGCCTGTTTACAAAAAGACACTATAATATCGAAAGCATCACTGTAGGCCACACGGAAACAAGCGGTGTTTCAAGGATTACATTTGTCGTCCATGTGGAAGGCGAAAATGACGTAGAGCAGCTGACAAAGCAGCTTAACAAACAAATTGACGTCCTGAAAGTGACGGATATTACAAACCAATCGATTGTACAGCGTGAGCTGGCATTAATCAAAGTTGTTTCCGCACCGTCGGCCAGAACGGAAATCAATGGAATCATTGAGCCGTTCAGAGCTTCCGTCGTTGATGTCTCAAGAGACAGCGTCGTCGTTCAGGTTACCGGCGAATCTAATAAAATCGAAGCGCTCATAGAGCTGCTCAAACCCTACGGCATTAAAGAAATCGCGAGAACGGGCACAACGGCTTTTGCGAGGGGAACCCAGCAGAAGGCGTCATCCAATAAAACAATTTCAATTGTATAACACAAAAAAGGGAGAGATTAAAATGGTAAAAGTATATTATAACGGTGATATCAAAGAGAACGTATTGGCAGGTAAAAAAGTAGCGATTATCGGTTACGGTTCACAAGGTCACGCACATGCGCTGAACTTAAAAGAAAGCGGAATTGATGTCATTGTCGGCGTCAGACAAGGAAAATCATTTACACAGGCCCAAGAAGACGGTCATCAAGTCTTTTCGGTAAGAGAAGCGGCTGCCCAGGCTGATATCATTATGGTTCTTCTTCCGGATGAACAGCAGCAAAAAGTATATGAAGCTGAAATCAAAGATGAATTGACGGCGGGCAAGTCATTAGTATTCGCACACGGATTTAACGTCCATTTCCATCAGATCGTGCCTCCTGCTGATGTGGATGTATTCCTTGTCGCCCCTAAAGGACCGGGACACCTTGTCAGAAGAACATATGAACAAGGCGCGGGCGTACCGGCATTGTTTGCCATCTACCAGGATGTATCAGGCGAAGCGAAAGATACGGCTCTTGCTTATGCAAAAGGAATCGGCGGAGCGCGTGCGGGCGTTCTTGAAACAACATTTAAGGAAGAAACGGAAACGGATTTGTTCGGTGAGCAGGCCGTTCTGTGCGGAGGTTTAACGGCGCTTGTCAAAGCGGGTTTTGAAACGCTGACAGAAGCCGGCTACCAGCCTGAACTCGCATACTTCGAGTGTCTGCACGAACTGAAGCTGATCGTAGACTTGATGTATGAAGAAGGATTGGCGGGCATGAGATACTCTATCTCTGATACGGCTCAATGGGGAGATTTTGTCTCAGGGCCGCGCGTAGTCGATGCGAAGGTAAAAGAATCGATGAAACAAGTATTAACGGATATTCAAAACGGTACATTCGCGAAAGAATGGATCGTGGAAAACCAAGTGAACCGTCCTCGTTTCAATGCGATCAATGCAAGTGAAAACGAGCATCAGATTGAAAAGGTCGGCAGACAGCTTCGTGAAATGATGCCGTTTGTCAAACAAGGCAAAAAGAAGGAAGCGGTGGTCTCCGTTGCGCAAAATTAATGTTTTCGACACGACCCTTCGTGACGGTGAACAATCCCCCGGGGTCAACCTCAATTCCCGGGAGAAACTGGCGATAGCCAAGCAGCTTGAAAGACTCGGGGTGGACATTATTGAAGCGGGATTTCCCGCTTCATCCCGAGGTGATTTTTTAGCCGTGCAGGAAATCGCAAGAACGATTAAAAATTGTTCGGTAACAGGGCTTGCCCGATCTGTCAAAGGTGACATCGACGCAGCCTGGGAAGCACTGAAAGACGGGGCCAGCCCGCGGATTCACATCTTTATCGCCACTTCTGACATTCATCTGAAGCATAAGCTGAAAATGACGCGGGAAGAGGTTAAGGAAAAAGCGGTTGAAATGGTGAAGTATGCAAAAGAACGCTTTCCGATCGTTCAATGGTCAGCAGAAGACGCATGCCGCACCGAACTTCCGTTTCTGGCTGAAATCGTTGAAGAAGTGATTGATGCCGGCGCGAGCGTCATCAACCTGCCGGACACTGTAGGTTACCTGACGCCGGATGAATACGGAAACATCTTTAAATATATGAAGGAACACGTTCCGAATATCAGCCGGGTAAAGCTTTCAGCCCATTGCCACGATGATCTCGGAATGGCGGTTGCCAACTCGCTTTCGGCAATTGAGAACGGCGCTGATCAAATTGAATGCGCCATTAACGGCATAGGAGAAAGAGCCGGGAACGCCGCGCTAGAGGAAATCGCCGTTGCGCTTCATGTCAGAAATGACGCGCATCAAGCCGATTCATCTCTTAATCTTCATGAATTGAAGCGGACGAGTGATCTTGTCAGCAAACTGACGGGTATGGCCGTTCCCCGCAACAAAGCAATCGTCGGAGATAACGCTTTCGCACATGAGTCCGGCATTCACCAAGACGGTTTCCTGAAAGAAAAATCAACATATGAAATCATTTCGCCGGAACTTGTCGGCGTGACTGCTGATGCGCTCGTACTCGGAAAGCATTCCGGGCGCCACGCGTTCAAAGACCGCCTGAATACGCTTGGATTCCAGTTTGATAGTGAGGAAATCAATAAATTTTTTACGATGTTTAAAGAACTGACCGAAAAGAAAAAAGAAATCACCGATGATGACTTGATTTCTCTTATTTTAGAAGAAAAAGTGACAGACAAAAAAATCGGCTATGAATTTTTGTCTCTGCAAGTGCATTACGGGACGTCTCAGGTGCCGACTGCAACAGTCTCTTTAAAAAATCAGGAAAACGAACAGCTGATTCAAGAGGCGGCAACGGGGGCGGGCAGCGTAGAAGCCGTTTATAATACGCTCGGGCGCTGCATCGATAAAAATATTGAACTGACAGACTACCGCATCCAATCCAACCGGAAAGGCGAAGACGCGCTGGCTCAAGTTTTTGTCAGAGTGACCGTGAACGGAAAAGAAACATCAGGGCGGGGAATCGCGCAGGATGTTCTGGAAGCTTCTGCTAAAGCTTATCTGAACGCCGTGAACCGGCAATTGGTGCTGGATTGCAATATAGACGGATTAAAGAGACAGACTGCGGTCGGCTCGTAATAGAAAGGAGAACGTTTGATTTGAAAAAACGCATTGCTTTGCTGCCCGGTGACGGAATCGGACCGGAAGTGGCGGAATCAGCGGCAGATGTATTGAAAAGCGTTGCCGAACAATTCGGACATGAATTTGAATTTGAAAACGGACTGATCGGGGGAGCGGCTATTGACGCCCACCAAAACCCCCTTCCTGAGGAGACGGTGGCTCTTTGTGAAAGATCCGACGCCATCCTGCTCGGGGCAGTCGGCGGGCCGAAATGGGACCAAAATCCTCCGGAGCTCAGACCGGAAAAAGGCCTGCTCGGCATCAGAAAAAAACTCGGCCTGTTTGCCAATCTGCGTCCCGTGACCGTATTTGAAAGCTTGTCTGAGGCGTCTCCGCTGAAAAAAGAATATATCAGCGGCGTCGACTTTGTAATCGTCAGGGAACTGACGGGCGGCCTCTATTTCGGAGAACCGAGCAGACAGTATGTCAATGAAGCGGGAGAAAAGGAAGCGGTCGATACCCTTTTTTATAAGAAAGAAGAAATCGCACGCGTTGTCAGAGAAGCCTTTAAGATGGCTGCCGGCAGAAAAGGAAAAGTGACGTCCGTTGATAAGGCGAATGTGCTTTCTTCAAGCAGGCTGTGGCGTGAAACAGCGGATGAAATCGCAAAAGAATTTCCTGATGTGACGCTTGAACATATGCTTGTCGATAATGCCGCGATGCAGCTCATCTACGCTCCGAGCCAATTTGACGTCATCGTAACTGAGAATATGTTCGGCGATATTTTAAGCGATGAAGCCTCCATGCTGACAGGCTCGCTCGGCATGCTGCCGTCAGCCAGTTTATCAAGTTCAGGTCTTCACTTGTTTGAACCCGTGCATGGATCTGCGCCTGACATCGCCGGTAAAGGGATGGCAAATCCGTTTGCGGCGATTTTATCAGCGGCGATGCTTTTGAGAACATCTTTCGGGCTTGAAAACGAAGCGCAGGCGGTGGAAAAAGCGGTCGCAAAGGTGCTTGCAGATGGCAGCCGTACACGTGATATCGCCCGGGACGGCCAATATGCCGGAACGCATGACATTACTGAAAAAGTAAAAGCCGCATTAGCCGGCTCGAATACAAAATCTATAGTGTGACGCTTTAAAGAAAGCGGTCTTAGTTCATAGGTAGAGGGAGGAAACAAAGATGATGCCTCGAACAATCATCGAAAAGATTTGGGATCGGCATGTTGTAAAAAGCGGTGAAGGAAAACCCGACCTTCTCTATATTGATCTGCACCTCATTCATGAGGTGACGTCTCCTCAGGCGTTTGAAGGGTTAAGGCAGAAGGGAAGAAAGGTCAGACGGCCGCAGAACACATTCGCGACGATGGACCACAATATTCCGACCGTCAACCGTTTTGACATTAAAGATGAAGTCGCAAAGCGCCAAGTAACCGCGCTTGAACGGAATTGCGAGGAGTTCGGCGTCCGTCTTGCGGATCTTCACAGCGCAGACCAGGGGATC
Source organism: Bacillus sp. JHAA (assembly GCF_036961585.1). Lineage (NCBI taxonomy): Bacteria > Bacillati > Bacillota > Bacilli > Caryophanales > Bacillaceae > Bacillus > Bacillus sp. JHAA. The sequence goes on from NZ_JBAMDE010000002.1 coordinate 303,984, forward strand.
GTTCACGTAGTCGGGCCTGAGCTTGGTCTGACACTACCGGGGAAAACGATCGTTTGCGGAGACAGCCATACATCGACTCACGGCGCATTCGGAGCGCTTGCCTTCGGTATCGGCACAAGTGAGGTGGAACATGTTCTTTCCACTCAGACATTGTGGCAGCAGCGGCCGAAAACGCTTGAAATCCGCGTTGACGGAACGCTCCAAAAAGGAGTGACCGCGAAGGATGTCATCTTGTCGGTCATCGGAAAATACGGGGTGAAATTCGGTACCGGATATGTCATTGAATACACCGGGGAAGTATTCAGAAACATGTCTATGGACGAACGCATGACGGTCTGCAATATGTCAATAGAAGCGGGAGCGCGGGCGGGACTGATCGCTCCAGATGACACGACGATTGAATATTGTAAAAACCGTAAATACGCGCCAAAAGGCGAGGAATTTGAAAAAGCCGCCGCAGAATGGAAAGCGTTAAAAACCGATCCGGGCGCCGTATACGATCATTCCATCGTGTTAGACGGCAGCGAGATTTCTCCAATGGTAACATGGGGCGTCAATCCCGGTATGGTTCTTCCGGTCGATGCCCAAATACCGGCGCCGGAAACGATTGATTCTGAAGACGGTAAAAAAGAAGCCATCCGCGCGTACGAATACATGGGAATCGCACCGAATCAAAAAATTGAAGATATTAAAGTCGAGCATGTGTTTATCGGCTCCTGTACAAATTCGCGGATGACCGATCTTCGCCAGGCTGCGGATATGATCAAAGGCCGAAAAGTCGCCGACAGCGTCAGAGCCATTGTGGTGCCGGGTTCTCAAAGCGTGAAACAGCAGGCCGAAGAAGAAGGGCTGCACCGCGTGTTTCTCGAGGCCGGGTTTGAATGGAGAGAATCAGGCTGCAGCATGTGCCTCAGTATGAACAATGATGTCGTGCCTGAAGGGGAACGATGCGCTTCCACTTCCAACCGCAACTTCGAAGGCAGACAGGGAAAAGGCGCGAGAACACATCTTGTCAGTCCGGCGATGGCGGCAATGGCGGCCATTCACGGGCATTTCGTCGATGTAAGAAAGTTTTATCAAGAAAAAACAGTTGTGTAAGGAGTGCGCGAAAAGATGGAACCTTTAAAAACGCATACGGGAAAAGCGGCCGTCTTAAACCGGATCAACGTCGATACGGACCAGATTATTCCGAAACAGTTTTTGAAAAGAATTGAAAGAACAGGATACGGCAGATTCGCGTTTTTTGATTGGAGATACCTTGAGAACGGTGAGCCTGATCCTGAATTTGAATTAAACCGCAAAGTCTATGAAGGCGCGTCCATATTAATTGCCGGAGAGAATTTCGGCTGCGGATCATCCCGTGAGCACGCTCCTTGGGCGCTGGATGATTACGGCTTCAAAATCATCATTGCTCCGTCATTTGCCGATATTTTTCATCAAAACTGTTTTAAAAACGGTATGCTTCCCATCCGTATGCCGTATGATCAGTGGAAAAAACTCGCCGGTCAATATGAAAATCAGTCTCTTAACATGACGGTTGACTTGGAAAACCAGCTCATTCACGACAGTGAAGGAAAAGAGATTTCATTTGAAGTCGATCCTCACTGGAAGGAAATGCTGATAAACGGCTATGATGAAATTTCATTAACGCTTCTGCTGGAAGACGACATACAGCAGTTTGAATCGAAAAGAAGTTCATGGCTTCAAGCCTGAAAAAAGCCGACCGGCATCTGTCCGGCGGCTTTTTTTACCGTGCGCACCATCCTTTCTTGTGTTTCCTGACGCGTGTTGATACACTTGAAAAAAATAGCGCCTGAAAGGAAATAAAGTATGACGCATGACAAGAAAAAAGCTGATATCATTCCTTTCCCCCGTCTGAAAGAACGCTTGGTTGATAAAGGGATGGCCGCCATGAAGGATAAACAGTATCAGGAGGCCCTCGAACTGTTCTCAGAGGCGGTAAGCCACGGCGATACCGAGTCCGACGTACATTTAGGCATGGCGATTTGTTTTCTGGAACTCGGGGAATTGGAAGAAGCAAAACAAGTTTGCGAGAAAATGCTGAATGAAGGGTACGGCCATTATTTCACCGTACTGCAGGTGTACATGACCATTTTAATTCAGCTGAAACAATATGAAGAAGTCAAAAGCACAATTGAAGCTGTGCTGGAAGAAAACCAGCTGCCCGCAGAAAGTGCGGAGCAATTCTACCGGCTGCTCGAATTCAGCCGCAAAATGACCGATCCCGACCAGCAGGATGAAGCGTGGGAGGAGGAATACGAGGACATTCTTGATGCGGAAAAAGTGCTGAACAGCCCCGCTGAACAAATGAATCTGATTCATTCTCTCAAAGACCGCAATATTGCAAAATACACGGGTCTCTTAAAAACGATTCTTCAAGATCCGGGCGCACATCCGCTTATCAAAACGATGATTTTGACGCTGATGGCGGAGCACGACTACAGCAAGCCGGTCCATATTACAAAATTCGGCGATTCAATGACCGCGGTTCCGAGTGAAACGGTTCAGCCTGATGCGGCTCCGATTTTGCATCGCGTTCTCCGGGTGCTTGATGAAACGCTCGGCAATGAAAACCCTACATTATACGCTGCCGTCGAGGAGCTGTGGAGAAGGCATCTGTACGTCCTGCACCCTTTTATGCCGAAGTTTTTGAACGCAGATTTATGGGCGGCGGCGCTTCATAAGGTCGGTTACGAGATGCACGGCATTGACATTGAGCCGGAGGAACTTCATATGATGTACGAGTTTGACAGCCGCGAACTTGAAGAAGCCTGCACGATGATTAAGGATATTGAAGAAATTTCTTATTTGTAAATCACACCATATAGTTGAAAGCGGTAGGCGTTATGTTATAATATAGTGGTTGTATTTATGTATAGCGGTTTAACTGAAATGAGAATTACGGTTGGACAGGCTGCCAGTTCATTACATAATGATTCTGATTCAAAGCGGTTTTTTCTTTGACAAAGCCGCGGATTGCTTTAGAATGGAAGACCGACACAACCTGAATAGATTTTTGGAGGGAAACACATGTCTGTAAAATGGGAAAAACAAGAAGGCAACGAAGGCGTATTAACGGTTGAAGTTGATGCGGATACGTTCAAAACAGCTCTTGATGATGCATTTAAAAAAGTAGTAAAACAGGTTTCTATTCCTGGATTCCGCAAAGGGAAAGTTCCCCGCGGTTTATTCGAACAGCGTTTCGGCGTTGAAGCTCTTTACCAGGATGCTTTAGATATTTTACTTCCTGTAGAATACCCTAAAGCGGTTGAAGAAGCCGGCATTGAACCTGTAGACCGCCCTGAAATCGATGTTGAAAAAATCGAAAAAGGCGAAAGCTTGATTTTCACTGCAAAAGTGACTGTAAAACCGGAAGTGAAACTTGGCGACTACAAAGGCTTAGGAATCGAAAAAGATGACACTGCCGTTACTGACGAAGATGTACAAAACGAACTTAAAGCGCTTCAAGAGCGTCAGGCTGAGCTTGTCGTGAAAGAAGAAGGCGCTGTTGAAAACGGCGATACAGTCGTTCTTGACTTCGAAGGTTTCGTTGACGGCGAAGCGTTTGAAGGCGGAAAAGCTGAGAACTACTCACTTGAAGTAGGATCAGGTTCATTCATCCCGGGCTTCGAAGAGCAGTTAACAGGCCTTGAAGCAGGCGCTGAAAAGGATGTTGAAGTAACATTCCCTGAAGAGTACCACGCTGAAGAGCTTGCCGGAAAACCAGCTGTTTTCAAAGTGAAAATTCATGAAATCAAAGCGAAAGAGCTTCCTGAGCTTAACGACGAATTCGCAAAAGACATTGACGAAGAAGTTGAAACGCTTGCTGAATTAACTGAGAAAACAAAAAAACGCCTTGAAGAAGCAAAAGAAAACGAAGCTGACGCTAAATTGCGTGAAGAGCTTGTTCTGAAAGCATCTGAAAACGCTGAAGCTGATGTTCCTCAAGCGATGATCGACACTGAGCTTGACCGCATGCTGAAAGAATTCGAACAGCGTCTGCAAATGCAAGGCATGAACCTTGAGCTTTACACTCAATTCTCAGGCCAAGACGAAAACGCGTTAAAAGAGCAAATGAAAGAAGATGCCGCAAAACGCGTAAAATCAAACCTGACTCTTGAAGCGATCGCTCAAGCTGAAAACCTTGAAGTAACAGACGAAGAAGTTGAAGCTGAGCTGACTAAAATGGCTGAAGCTTACAACATGCCGGTTGAAAACATTAAGCAGGCAATCGGTTCAACTGACGCGATGAAAGAAGATTTAAAAGTTCGAAAAGCAATTGATTTTCTTGTAGAAAACCGTTAATATGGTTCATAATAATAGACATAATAAAACAGGGCGCGATTAATTCGTGCCTTGTTTTGTACAATTATGATATAACTCTTTTTCTTGGGGCAAGATAGTCATTGCCGGGCTGTTTTTCGTCATACATATAGAATGTGCAAGTGCGAAACACATTGTTACCGTCTTACTGGAAAGTATGGTAAAATGCAATACATACTCGATCGTAGCAAGAACCGTTTTCTTTTGCCCTTCAGGTAAAAGAAAAAGTGAGACAAGATTAAGGGGTGAAAGAATGTTTAAATTCAACGAGGAAAAAGGACAATTGAAATGCTCGTTCTGCGGAAAAACGCAAGATCAGGTTCGTAAGCTGGTTGCAGGACCGGGTGTATATATATGCGACGAATGTATTGAGCTCTGTACAGAAATCGTAGAGGAAGAGCTTGGTACAGAAGAAGAAGTCGAATTTAAAGACGTTCCGAAGCCGCAGGAAATCCGTGAGATTCTGAATGAATATGTCATCGGACAGGATCAGGCGAAGAAATCACTTGCGGTTGCGGTATACAACCATTACAAACGCATCAATTCCAACAGTAAAGTGGATGATGTCGAGCTTTCTAAAAGTAATATTTCTTTAATCGGACCGACTGGAAGCGGGAAAACACTTCTTGCCCAGACGCTTGCGCGTATTCTGAACGTGCCGTTTGCGATCGCGGACGCTACATCTCTGACTGAAGCCGGATATGTCGGTGAGGACGTGGAAAACATCCTCCTCAAGCTGATTCAGGCAGCAGACTATGATGTGGAAAAAGCAGAAAAAGGCATTATTTATATCGATGAAATCGATAAAGTAGCGCGAAAATCTGAAAACCCGTCCATTACACGCGACGTATCAGGCGAAGGCGTTCAGCAGGCGCTGCTGAAAATTCTTGAAGGAACGGTTGCAAGCGTGCCGCCTCAAGGAGGACGCAAACATCCTCATCAGGAATTCATCCAGATCGATACGACGAACATCCTGTTCATTTGCGGCGGTGCATTTGACGGCATCGAACAAATCATCAAACGCCGTCTCGGACAAAAAGTCATCGGCTTCGGCTCTGATAATAAAGCGGCAGACCTGGAAAAAGAAGAACTGCTTTCTAAAGTTCTTCCTGAAGACTTGCTCCGTTTCGGTCTGATTCCTGAATTCATCGGCCGTCTTCCTGTCATTGCAAGCCTTGAGCAGCTTGACGAAACGGCACTGGTTGAAATTCTGACTAAACCGAAAAACGCACTCGTCAAACAATACAAGAAAATGTTAGAACTTGATGATGTCGAGCTTGAATTTGAAGACGAGGCATTATCTGAAATTGCGAAAAAAGCGATCGAGCGTAAAACAGGCGCACGCGGCCTGCGTTCTATCATTGAAGGCATCATGCTTGACGTCATGTTTGATCTGCCGTCCCGCGATGATATTGAAAAATGTGTCATTACCGGAGCGACAGTCGCAGATGGTGAAGCACCGCGTCTTGTATTAAAAGACGGCACAGTTGTCGGCCAAGATAAAACATCAGCATAACATGACAAAACCTCCTGACTCGAATTGATCAGGAGGTTTTTTTTCTTGTCCTGACCCTTCTGAAAATGTTTATTCCGGGCTTTGCTGGGAGATACTAGCGGACAGAGGAATGAATTGGATACATAAATCGTTTTTTCAGGAGGGACCAGCATGAGTTGGACAGGGATCGCATTATTTGTACAGCTGTTTTTCGGGATAGTCATCGGATTATATTTTTGGAATCTGCTCAAAAACCAGCGTACACAAAAAGTGACGATAGATAAAGAATCAAAAAAAGAAATGGAACAGCTGCGCAAAATGCGCGCCATCAGTTTATCAGAACCTTTATCAGAAAAGGTGCGGCCGAAAAGCTTTCAGGACATTGTCGGCCAGGAAGACGGAATTAAAGCGTTAAAAGCAGCGCTTTGCGGACCGAACCCGCAGCACGTCATTATTTACGGTCCTCCGGGAGTCGGAAAAACGGCTGCGGCGCGGCTGGTATTGGAAGAAGCGAAAAAACATAAACAGTCACCGTTTCAAAAGCAGGCTGTTTTTGTTGAACTTGATGCGACGACCGCGCGGTTTGATGAACGGGGGATTGCCGATCCGCTTATCGGTTCAGTGCATGATCCGATTTATCAGGGAGCGGGAGCGATGGGCCAAGCAGGCATTCCGCAGCCGAAACAGGGGGCTGTGACCCATGCTCACGGCGGGGTATTGTTTATTGATGAAATCGGCGAGCTTCATCCGATTCAGATGAATAAAATGCTGAAGGTGCTTGAAGATCGAAAAGTATTTTTAGACAGTGCGTATTACAGTGAAGAAAATACGCAAATACCGAATCACATTCATGATATTTTTCAAAATGGGCTTCCGGCAGATTTCCGTTTGATCGGAGCGACAACGAGAATGCCGAATGAAATTCCGCCGGCCATCCGTTCGCGCTGTCTTGAAGTATTTTTCCGCGAGCTGGAAAAGGATGAACTTAAAATCGTTGCGAAAAAAGCAGCCGACAAAATTCAGAAAGAGATTTCTGACGAAGCTCTCAGTGTGCTGACCACATATACGAGAAACGGACGTGAAGCCGTCAATATGATCCAGATCGCCGCCGGCATGGCGGTGACTGAGGACAGAAAAGAAATTACGACAGAAGATATAGAATGGGTTGTTCATTCCAGTCAGCTTACACCTAAAAATGAGCAGAAAATCGCCGATGAACCGCAAGTCGGCATCGTGAACGGACTTGCCGTCTACGGGCCGAACAGCGGCGCATTGCTGGAAATTGAAGTGAATGTCACACCTGCGCAGGACAAAGGAAGCCTGAATATCACGGGAATTGCAGAGGAAGAAAGCATCGGCAGCCAATCGAAGTCGATCCGCCGCAAAAGCATGGCGAAGGGATCTGTAGAAAATGTTCTGACGGTTCTGCGCACAATGGGCATCAAACCTTCAGACTATGACATTCACGTCAATTTTCCGGGCGGAGGCCCGATTGACGGACCTTCAGCAGGTATCGCGATGGCCGCGGGGATTTTTTCCGCGATTCACCGCATCCCGATCGACCATACGGTGGCGATGACGGGAGAAATCAGCCTGACGGGGCTTGTCAAACCGATCGGCGGCGTCATTCCGAAAATTAAAGCCGCAAAACAGGCCGGAGCAAAAACGGTCATTATCCCATATGAAAATCAGCAGTCCATTCTGAAACGAATAGACGGAATCACCATTAAAGCGGTAAAAACGTTCCAGGAAGTGCTGGACGTCATATTGGTTGACCCTCCTTCAGAACAAAAACCGTTTGATATCCAAATGAATAAAGAATCCGTATAAACCCCATTTTTATAATGGGGTTTTTTTATGGAGGACATCTTTTCCTTTTTCAGAACAGAAAGAAAGGGTATACTACGAAGAGACTGTTTTATATACAGGGCAGGCGGATAAGCCGGTTTTGCCCGATCCCGGAATTGTACAACGATGAAAAAGTTGTATTATAATGGTTCATACTAAAGTCACGGAGGTGTCAGTCACATGGCAGAAGATACAAAACGCAGCATCCCGCTCCTCCCTTTAAGAGGCTTATTGGTATACCCGACAATGGTTTTACATTTAGATGTAGGCCGTGACAAGTCGGTTCAGGCTCTTGAACAGGCAATGATGCATGATCATATGATTTTTTTAGCCACTCAGCAGGATATTTCGATAGACGAACCGGGTGAAGAGGATATTTTCGCCGTCGGCACTTATACAAAAATTAAACAGATGCTGAAGCTGCCCAACGGTACGATCAGAGTGCTTGTAGAAGGAATTCAGCGGGCGCAGATCCTTGAATACACCGAGCTCGAAGATTATACTTCGGTCGATATACAGCTGATGCATGAGGATGATTCAAAAGACGTGGAAGACGAAGCGCTTATGCGGACGCTGCTGGACCATTTTGACCAGTACATAAAAATTTCTAAAAAAATCTCCGCAGAAACGTATGCGGCTGTGACTGATATTGAAGAGCCCGGCAGAATGGCGGATATCGTCGCTTCTCATCTCCCGCTGAAATTAAAGGACAAGCAGGACATTTTAGAAACGGCGGATATTAAAGAACGTCTGAATAAGGTCATCCGCTCCATTCATAATGAAAAAGAAGTGCTGGAGATTGAGAAAAAAATCGGCCAGCGCGTCAAACGTTCGATGGAACGCACTCAAAAGGAATACTACTTGCGTGAACAGATGAAAGCCATTCAGAAGGAGCTTGGCGACAAAGAAGGAAAAACCGGCGAAGTTCAGTCGCTCACGGAAAAGATAGAAGAAGCAGGCATGCCTGAGCGTGTCAAAGAAACGGCGCTTAAGGAATTAAGCCGTTACGAAAAAGTGCCGTCAAGCTCAGCGGAAAGCTCTGTTATCCGCAACTATATTGACTGGCTCATCGCCCTTCCGTGGTCGGATGAAACAGAAGATAAACTTGATATTAAAAAAGCCGGGGAAATCTTAGATAAAGAGCACCACGGCTTAGAGAAAGTGAAAGAGCGGATTTTGGAGTATTTGGCCGTGAAACAGCTGACGAAAACGCTGAAAGGGCCGATTCTTTGTCTGGCCGGACCTCCGGGAGTCGGTAAAACATCTCTTGCAAAATCAATCAGTACGAGCATGGGGCGCCGTTTTGTGAGAATTTCACTGGGCGGAGTGCGCGATGAGTCTGAAATCCGCGGGCACCGGCGTACATACGTCGGAGCGATGCCGGGCCGTATTATACAGGGGATGAAAAAAGCCGGCAAACAAAATCCGGTTTTTCTCCTGGATGAGATCGACAAAATGTCGTCTGATTTCAGAGGCGATCCGTCTTCAGCGATGCTTGAGGTGCTGGATCCGGAACAAAACAGCACATTCAGCGACCACTATATTGAAGAGACGTTCGATTTATCGAAAGTGCTGTTTATCGCGACTGCGAATAACCTTGCTTCCATCCCGGGCCCTCTCAGAGACAGAATGGAGATTATCAGCCTGTCAGGCTACACTGAAAACGAAAAGCTGGAGATCGTGAAGGACCACCTGCTTCCGAAACAAATCAAAGAGCACGGGCTCACAAAGAGCAGCCTGCAGATTCGGGACCAGGCGATTACGGACATCATCCGCTACTACACGAGGGAAGCCGGCGTGAGAACGCTTGAACGCCAGATTGCCGCCATTTGCCGAAAGGCTGCAAAAGCCATTGTGTCTGAGGAGAGAAAACGCATTACCGTTACAGAGAAAAATCTGGCCGACTATCTCGGAAAACGGATATTCAGATACGGACAGGCGGAAACCGAAGATCAAATCGGGGTTGTCACGGGGCTTGCGTATACGACGGTCGGCGGAGATACGCTGTCAATCGAAGTGTCATTGTCACCGGGAAAAGGAAAGCTGATTCTGACCGGGAAGCTTGGAGATGTCATGCGGGAATCAGCACAGGCCGCTTTCAGTTATGTCCGCTCGAAAGCGGAACAGTTCGGAATCGACCCGAAATTCCATGAGAAGTATGACATTCATATCCATGTCCCTGAAGGAGCGGTGCCGAAAGACGGCCCTTCTGCCGGAATTACGATGGCCACGGCGCTCGTTTCAGCATTAACGGACCGTGCGGTAAAACGCGAAGTCGGTATGACGGGAGAAATTACGCTGCGGGGCCGCGTGCTTCCGATCGGCGGACTGAAAGAAAAGGCGCTCGGCGCGCACAGAGCGGGCCTGACCACTATTATTGCGCCTAAAGATAACGAAAAAGATATAGAGGATATTCCAGAAAGCGTCAGAGAAGGACTGAAGTTTATATTCGTTTCTCACCTGGATGACGTTTTGGAACATGCCTTAGTAGGAGAGAAGAAATGAAAGTCACAAAGTCAGAAATCGTGATCAGCGCGGTCAAACCCGAACAGTACCCTGATGGGGGGCTTCCGGAAATCGCGCTGGCGGGAAGATCAAATGTAGGAAAGTCATCTTTTATCAATTCATTAATCAATCGGAAAAACTTGGCCAGAACGTCATCAAAACCGGGGAAAACACAGACCCTAAACTTTTACATCATCAATGATGAATTGCATTTTGTCGACGTTCCCGGGTACGGATTTGCGAAAGTTTCCAAAAGCGAGCGGGAAGCATGGGGGAGAATGATTGAAACCTATATGACGACCCGCGAAGAGCTGAAAGCCTGCGTGCAGATTGTCGATCTCAGGCACGCGCCGTCTGCTGAAGACGTGAACATGTATGAATTCCTGAAGTATTACGGCATTCCCGTCATCGTTATCGCGACAAAAGCGGATAAGATTCCAAAAGGAAAATGGGACAAGCACTTAAAGGTTGTCAAACAGACGCTTGATATGGATCCTGAAGATGAGCTGATTTTATTTTCCTCTGAAACGAAAAAAGGCAAAGATGAAGCATGGGGAGCCATTAAAAAAATGATCAGCCGGTAATGAAAAACCCAAAACGCAGTGCGTTTTGGGTTTTATCGTATAGTTTTGTTCCGCTTGATAAACAATAATAAAAGGCTGATTCCGATGAAAACATACGGCCAGTATGTTTTGAAGTGTTCCGTCGGAATATGGACGGACTCCAGCCACGCCGTAATTTGTTTAAAGAAGTATAAAAAGAGGGAAAAACCAATCATGGCAACCGCTTCGTATACATATTCTTTTCTGGCTGCCGCAAATAAGGAGAACCCGAAGACGAAGAGAATCATTTCAAAATCTCCCGGCCACCATGAGAGCTCAGGTTTGGCGAAAAAGTGTAAACCTATGCCGAAAAGAAGCATGCCGATCAGGACGTGAGGCCCGGCCGCTTCCTTTTTGCCCTGATACAAGAGCACAGCGCCCAAAAGCATAAGGAGCACCGGCCATTCCCCCTGATTCGCAAACAGGTGAACCTGTCCGCTCTGAAGCCATGCGAATAATGAAGCGGCAAGCAGAAGTCCCGGTAATAAAATTGATGTTTTTTTCATCCTGTCACCTACCCGCAGTAAAGGATTTTTAGTATGATGATTACAGTGGAAACGAGCTTTTTATACTATAGCATAACATTTTTGAAATCTGTTCACATTTTCCCGAAGAAACTATGTTATAATCATTATAAATAATAAATTCTATGTTAGAATGATTATAAATAAATTGCGATGTACGGGGGTGCATGAAAGCGATGCATATTCTTGTTGTGGGAGTAGATTATAAATCCGCCCCTATTGAAATACGCGAAAAAATAAGTTTTCAGCCGGATGAGCTTGCAGAAGCGATGCTCCGTTTAAAAGGAGAAAAAAGTGTTCTTGAAAACATTATCGTGTCAACCTGCAACCGCACCGAAATATATGCGGTGGTCGACCAGCTTCATACCGGCCGTTATTATATAAAGACATTTTTATCCGAATGGTTCTCGCTGCCGAAAGAAGAGCTGTCTCCGTTTCTGAAATTTTATGAGAGCGACGCGGCGATCGAGCATTTATTCCGTGTGGTGTGCGGCTTGGATTCCATGGTCATCGGGGAAACGCAAATACTCGGCCAGGTCCGCTCAAGCTTTAAAACGGCGCAGGCAGAGAAGACGATCGGCACCGTTTTCAATGAGCTGTTTAAACAGGCGGTGACCGTCGGCAAACGCACGCATGCCGAAACCGATATCGGCGCCAATGCCGTTTCCGTCAGTTACGCCGCCGTTGAACTCGCGAAAAAAATCTTCGGCTCATTGTCAAATAAGCACATTTTGATTCTCGGTGCGGGAAAAATGGGCGAGCTCGCCGCAGAAAACCTGCACGGTCAGGGCATCGGCAAAGTAACGGTCATCAACAGAACGTTTTTGAAGGCAAAAGCGCTTGCTGACCGTTTCTCCGGAGAAGCGCGCAGCTTAAACCAGCTTGAACATGCACTTGCTGAAGCTGATATTTTAATCAGTTCGACAGGCGCAAGTGATTTCGTCGTGTCTAAAGAAATGATGGAGAGAGCGGGCAGACAGCGGAAAGGCCGCCCGTTATTTATGGTGGATATCGCTGTGCCGAGAGATCTCGATCCGGCGCTGAACGATCTTGAAGGTGTTTTTCTGTATGATATTGATGACCTTGAAGGAATCGTTGAAGCCAACTTACAAGAACGCCGTGAAACCGCTGAAAAAGTCGAGCTGTTTATTGAAGCGGCAATTGTTGAGTTTAAGCAGTGGCTTAATACGCTCGGCGTCGTGCCGGTCATTTCGGCGCTGCGTGAAAAGGCGCTGTCCATCCAGTCCGATACGATGCAGAGCATTGAGCGCAAGCTGCCTCATCTGACGGTAAGAGAGAAAAAACTTCTCAGCAAACATACGAAAAGCATCATTAACCAAATGCTGCGCGACCCGATTCTGAAAGCGAAAGAGCTTGCGGCTGAAGCGGATTCAGATGAAAAGCTGAAGCTGTTTATGCAGATATTCGATATTGAGGAAGAGGCCGGCCGCCAGCTGGACAAAAGCCTGGATAACCGCCAGACGGTTCATTCGTTTCAAAAGGCAGAAGCAAAAACGGGCTTACGTCCGCTTGTAAGTGAGTGAGGGCTGTATGATTGATACAGCAATGGCAAGACTTAATGAAGCGACAATTGTTATTTATGCAGTAAGCGTCCTTTTTTACTTTATAGATTTTCTTCAACACAACCGGAAGGCTGGGAAAATGGCCTTCTGGTTGCTTTCTATTGTCTGGACTCTGCAAACTGTCTATCTTTCTTATTTCATGTGGCAGACGGGCAGATTTCCGGTCTTGAATATTACGGAGGCCCTTTACTTTTATGCGTGGGTGCTTGTCACGCTCTCACTTGTGGTCACGCAGATTCTGCGCGTTGATTTTATCGTGTTTTTCACGAATGTCATCGGTTTCTCGATGATTGCGATCCATACGTTTTCACCGACGGATCAGCATTCGGCCGCTTTTTCCGGCCAGCTGGTCTCGGAGCTTTTGGTCATTCATATTACAATGGCGATTCTGTCTTACGGCGCTTTTTCCCTTTCTTTTGTCTTTTCGCTTCTTTATCAGTTTCAATACTCTTTATTAAAGAAGAAAAAGTGGGGAAAATGGCTGTTGAGAATTGAAGATTTGTCAAAACTTGATTATATGGCTTACGTTTTAAATGTCATCGGGGTTCCGATGCTGCTGTTGAGCCTGATATTAGGCGTGATCTGGGCGTATGTGTCGCTGGAAACGCTGTACTGGTTTGATTCAAAAGTGCTCGGCTCGTTTATTGTGCTGCTTTTATACAGCTACTATTTATATATCAGAATGATTAAGGAACTGCAGGGAAAAGTGGCGGCGTTATGGAATTCAGCATGTTTTCTCGTGCTGATGATTAATTACTTCCTGCTCGGAAGCCTGTCGCAATTCCATTGGTTCAGTTAACGCACGCGCCCAAACAGATTCGGGAGGAAAGAAAATGAGAACGATTAAGGTAGGTTCCAGACGGAGCAAACTGGCTATGACCCAGACAAAATGGGTGATTAACAAACTGAAGGAATTGAACCCTTCCTATAACTTTGAAATCCGGGAGATTGTCACAAAAGGCGACCGCATCCTCGATGTTACACTGTCAAAAGTGGGCGGCAAAGGTTTGTTTGTCAAAGAGATTGAACAGGCGCTGCTGCATCAGGAGATTGATATGGCGGTTCACAGCATGAAAGACATGCCCGCCGTTTTGCCTGAGGGTCTTGTCATAGGATGCATACCGAAACGTGAGGATCCGCGTGATGCGCTGATTTCAAAGGGGCATCAAAAGCTGGACGACATAAAAGAAGGGGGCATCATCGGCACCAGCAGTTTAAGAAGAAGCGCCCAGATTCTTGCTGAACGCCCTGATCTTACAATTAAGTGGATCAGAGGCAATATCGATACGAGACTTCAAAAGCTTGAAACGGAAGATTACGATGCTATTATTTTAGCGGCTGCGGGACTTTCAAGAATGGGCTGGAAAGATGATGTCGTATCTGAATTTCTCGAACCGGCCCGCTGTCTGCCTGCGGTCGGCCAAGGCGCTCTTGCCATTGAATGCAGAGAGTCGGATGAGGAGCTTTTGAAGCTGTTTGCGCAATTTACCGATGAGTATACGCAGCGCACGGTGGCAGCCGAACGGGCTTTCTTACACGCGATGGAAGGCGGCTGCCAAGTGCCGATAGCCGGGTATGCGTCCGTCAATGACCGGGATGAGGTTGAATTGGTCGGTCTTGTCGCGTCTCCGGACGGAAAGACGATTTATAAAGAAACAGCGGCGGGACATGATCCGGAAGAAATCGGTAAACGCTGTGCGGCGATGATGTCTGAAAAAGGAGCCAAAGCACTAATCGACAGCGTAAAACAGGAGCTCGATCAGGATGGCAAATGACCTTCCTTTACAAGGAAAGACCGTGCTTGTCACTCGGAACAAAAGACAGGCCGCTCCGTTCCGAAAAAAAGTGGAGGCGCTCGGCGGAACGGCTGTTTCCGCTTCGCTGATCGCTTTTCAGGAAGCGCTCCCGGATGAATGTGCGGACAGTCTGCGGGAAGACCTTTCTGAGCCGGGATGGCTTGTGTTTACAAGCGTAAACGGTGTCCGGTTCTTTTTTTCCTATCTTGATCGTCACGGTCTTGCGCTTTCGGGACGGAAAAAAATCGCAGCCGTCGGTGAAAAGACTGCGCGCGCCCTGAAAGAGCGGGGAGCCCGGACGGATGCGATGCCTGACGAGTATGTGGCGGAATGTCTGGCTGATACTTTAAAACGGCACGCATCAGCTGCCGAACCCATTTCAGTGATAAAGGGCAATTTATCACGCGATGTCATAAAAGCGGAGCTTGAGCCGCTTGGCTATCAAATAAGGGAATGGGTGTTATACAATACCATTCAGGATGAAAAAGGCATGGACGAGCTGAGACGGGCTGCATCCCGCTCTCATTTTGATTTTATTACGTTTACCAGCTCATCGGCGGTGCATACGTTTATGCACGCGGTCGGAGACGGAGAAAAAGCGTGGGAAAACAGCGGTGCGAGCTATATCAGCATCGGCCCTTTGACAGAGAAAGCGCTCTTGGAATACGGGATCTCATCCCATGTGCCTGACACTTATACGATTGAAGGCATGCTGGACGTCATGTGCAGCATGTCGGGAAAGGATTGATAATGATGAATCAAACATTTAACAGACACCGCCGTTTGCGCTCGAACGCTGCGATGAGAGATTTAGTAAAAGAAACACGTCTTCACCCCTCAGATTTTATTTACCCGTTATTTGTCGTTGAAGGACTCGAAGGAAAAAAAGAAGTTCCTTCCATGCCGGGGGTTTATCATGTATCACTTGATTTGTTAAAGGATGAAATGGCTGAGCTGATATCGCTCGGCATTAAGTCGGTCATCGTTTTTGGCGTGCCGGAAGAAAAAGACGCCTGCGGAACCCAGGCTTTTCACGATCACGGCATTGTGCAGAAAGGGATTGCTGAAATTAAAAAGCATTATCCTGAAATGATCGTAATCGCTGATACGTGTCTCTGTGAATACACGGATCACGGCCATTGCGGCGTCGTGAAAGACGGAGAAATCCTCAATGACGAGTCGCTTGAACTGCTGGCTCAGACAGCCGTCAGCCAGGCCAAAGCCGGCGCTGACATCATCGCTCCTTCAAATATGATGGACGGTTTTGTCACAGTGATCAGGGAAGCGCTCGACAAAGAAGGATTCACGAATATTCCGATCATGTCTTATGCCGTAAAATATTCAAGTGAATTTTACGGTCCGTTCCGCGACGCGGCTGACAGCACGCCGCAGTTCGGAGACCGAAAAACATATCAGATGGATCCGGCCAACCGCTTGGAAGCGCTCCGTGAGGCTGAATCAGACGCGGCAGAAGGCGCTGACTTTTTAATCGTCAAACCGTCTATGTCATACTTAGATATTATGCGTGATGTGAAAAACCGCCATCACCTGCCGCTGGTCGCATATAATGTGAGCGGGGAGTATTCCATGGTGAAAGCGGCAGCCCAAAACGGCTGGATTAAAGAAAAAGAAATGGTGCTGGAAATTTTAACGAGCATGAAACGTGCAGGAGCCGATCTGATTATGACGTATCATGCAAAAGACGCAGCAAGATGGCTTGCTGAGTAACGATTTCATTTGACGGGAGCTGAGGCAGATGAGAAGCTATGAAAAATCAAAAGCCGCTTTTAAAGAAGCGCAGAAACTGATGCCGGGCGGAGTGAACAGCCCGGTGCGCGCGTTTAAATCAGTCGATATGGACCCGATCTTTATGCAGCGCGGAAAAGGATCGAAAATTTTTGATATTGACGGCAATGAATATATCGACTACGTCCTGAGCTGGGGGCCGCTCATTTTGGGCCACACGAACGACCGGGTCGTTGAAAGCCTGAAAAAAGTAGCCGAGAACGGGACAAGTTTCGGAGCATCTACTGAGGTGGAAAACGAACTGGCCAAATTGGTCATTGACCGTGTGCCGTCTGTTGAAATCGTACGGATGGTCAGCTCCGGCACAGAGGCGACAATGAGCGCCCTGCGTCTGGCAAGAGGATATACCGGCCGCAACAAAATTTTGAAATTCGAAGGCTGTTACCACGGCCATGGTGATTCACTGCTGATCAAAGCGGGATCCGGAGTGGCGACACTCGGCCTTCCGGACAGCCCGGGCGTGCCGGAAGGAATAGCAATGAATACGATTACCGTTCCATACAACGACTTGGAAAGCGTTGCACTCGCATTCCGGGAGTACGGTGAAGATATTGCCGGGGTCATTGTTGAACCGGTAGCAGGCAATATGGGCGTTGTTCCGCCGCAGGAAGGCTTTTTACAAGGACTTCGCGACATGACGGAACAGTATGGCGCGCTGCTCATTTTTGATGAGGTCATGACCGGTTTTCGCGTGGATTATAACTGTGCGCAAGGGTATTTCGGCGTGACGCCTGACTTAACGTGTCTCGGCAAAGTCATCGGCGGCGGTCTTCCTGTCGGTGCGTATGGCGGAAAAGCTGATATTATGGAACGAATCGCGCCGAGCGGTCCTATCTATCAGGCGGGAACATTGTCAGGAAATCCGCTTGCCATGACAGCGGGACTTGAGACGTTACAGCAGCTCACACCTGAATCTTACCAAGAATTTGTGAAAAAAGGCGATATGCTTGAAGAAGGCATTTCAAAAGCAGCTGCAGCACATGGCATTCCGCACACGTTTAACCGGGCGGGTTCAATGATCGGCTTCTTTTTCACAAATGAGCCTGTCATTAACTATGAAGCAGCCAAATCATCTGATTTAAAGCTGTTTGCCAAATATTATAAAGGGATGGCTGATGCAGGCGTATTTCTGCCGCCGTCTCAATTTGAAGGATTGTTTCTCTCCACTGCGCATACAATGGAGGATATTGAAAAAACCATTCAAGCCGCTGAGAAAGTGTTCCAGGCGATCAGCCGCTGATACGGAAAAGCCGATGCAAGCAAGACTTGTATCGGCTTTTTTCAATGCCTCCATTATCATATTTTTCCGGATTGCGGCATACACCTTTAGTGACATCTAATTGTATGGATTAGATGAAAGGAGGATATGAACTTGCCGCATAATCACCGATTGCAATTTTCTGTTGAAGAATCAATCTGTTTCCAAAAAGGACAGGAAGTTTCTGAATTACTTTCGATTTCATTAGACCCTGACATCAGGGTGCAGGAAGTAAATGATTATGTCTCAATTAAAGGATCACTAGAACTTACTGGCGAGTACAACATAGATCACAGCAGTCATTTTGAAGAGCTTGATAGGGAGCTGAGGCATGTAGAGGAAGTGAGGGCGAGGGAGGATGGCACGGCCGAGCTCATTCATTGTTTCCCAGTGGACATTACGATTCCGAAAAATAAAGTGAGCCACCTCAATGATGTTTTCGTATTTATCGATGCCTTTGATTATCAGCTGACGGATTCAAGGATCTTAACCATTCAGGCTGATTTGGCAATTGAAGGGCTGCTTGAGGAATCCGAGCCAAAAGAGCCGGAGATCCCTTTGTACGTGGCACCTGAATTTGCCAGAGAAGAAATGATCAATCTTGCCGGACATCATTCGGAGGACGAAAACGAACCAGAATTAATGATACGCCATGAGCCTGAAATACCTTTGAGTGTATCAAAAGAAGCAGCACAAGAAACCGAGAAGAACGAGGAAGAAACCCCGCCTTTACTCAGGCAGGAGGAAGAAGAGCAGGAAGCAGCCCCGATTCTGAGGGAGCGGGAAGAAGAAGAGCAGGAAGCAGCCCCGATTCTGAGGGAGCGGGAAGAAGAAGAGCAGGAAGCTGCTCCGATTCTGAGGGAGCGGGAAGAAGAAGAGCAGGAAACTGCCCCGATTCTGAGAGAGCAGGAAGAAGAAGAGCAGGAAGCAGCCCCGATTCTGAGAGAGCAGGAAGAAGAAGAGCAGGAAGCAGCCCCGATTCTGAGGGAGCGGGAAGAAGAGCAGGAAGCAGCCCCGATTTTGAGGGAGCGGGAAGAGGAAGAGCAGGAAGCAGCCCCGATTTTGAGGGAGCGGGAAGAAGAAGAGCAGGAGACTGCCCCGATTCTGAGGGAGCAGGAAGAAGAAGAGGAGCAGGGAGCTGCCCCGATTTTGAGGGAGCGGGAAGAAGAAGAGCAGGAAGCAGCCCCGATTTTGAGGGAGCGGGAAGAAGAAGAGCGGGAGACTGCCCCAATTCTGAGGGAGCAGGAAGAGGTGCCGAAACCTGTTTCCTTTACTGAGCCTCCTCCTCCCGTTTCTTTCCAACACGAAGAAGAGCCGGAAGAAGCTGAGGAGCCTGCAATCATGTCGGCTGTGAGGAATGAACCTGTATTTGAGGATGATTCAGCAGAAGTCCAGGAAGAGCCAAAAGATGATATCGAAAAGGTTTTCCCTGCGTTCACTCTGACTCCGCATGCAGAAAAACCAAAAATTGCGGAACAGCCCTTCCTTCAAAAAGAAGAGCAGCCAGAGGCCGAGCCGCTTCTCCGTCAGAGCGATCATGAGGCGGCAGAAGACGAAGATGAGCCTGCGGTTTTTCAAGAAGAGCAGGCGCCCGTTTATCGCGAGTTCGTTCCGGAACGGCAGGAAGAGGAGTTTTACAGCGCTCCTAAGCTGCTTGAAGAAGAGGCTCATGATGAAGAAGGGTTTGAAATTGAGGTAAGGAAGATGGCGCAGCCGGAGGAGGAAACCGGGAAGCCTCTCGATTTGTCTTTTCAGTTTTCCAAACTGCCGCCTGAGGAGCCGGCGCAAGCTGAACCGCCTGAGCCGCTTAAGTCTGAAAGAAAGAATGAAGAAGCGGCACCGGGAACCGAGCAGAAGGAAAATGACAACTCTCATTACTTGACAAAATTATTTACAAGGGAAGAAGAAAAGTTTTCAAGAATGAAAATTTGTATCGTACAGCAGCAAGATACTATCGACCGGGTGTGTGAACGATATGACATAACAACCCAGCAGCTCATCAGAACGAATGCTTTATCGTTTGATGACGAGCTTGAAGAAGGTCAGCTTCTGTATATACCTGAATATAATAACAGCCATGCGTAAGCACAAAGAGGCCGTAAAAATGTGGTGAATGGAATGGAAGCAGTCCAATCAGTGCTTCAGGAATACGGGCTGGCGGCTGAGTATATTGAGCCTGTCAGCCCGCATGTTTGGAAGGTCTACTCAAACTACGGCATTTTTGCTTTGAAACAGCTCAAGCCGGCCCGCAGCAGTGAATTTACGGATCTTATGATTGAGATTGAGGAGAAAGGGTACCGATCATTTGTGCCGATCTGCCGCACGTATGCCGGCGATTTTTTTGCGGGAAGACAGACGGAGAATTCTTATTATTTAATGCCTTGGCTTCAGTACGATCAGGAAGAGGAACGGGATCAAAAACATGTTTACCTTTTTAAAGAGGTCGCGAAGCTCCATTCTGCGACTGTGCGGGACATCCAAATCCGGACTGAAGATATCAGCGGCTTTTATGAAGCAACGAAAAGAGATTGGGAAAATGATAAGCTTGTCTATGAACAATTCGCCGACCGGGCGGAAAAAGAGTGGTATCTTTCACCTTTTGAACTGCAGGCTGTTACGTATCTTACAGAAACGGTTTCCGCCGTCAATTTCGCTCTGGAACGTCTGGAAGAGTGGTTTGACGCGGCAAAGGATCATGACAAGACGAGAGCGGTGATCAACCACGGCAGCTTATCGAGCCGCCACTTTCTGTATAATGATGCGGGATCGGGCTTTTTCACGAATTTCGAGAAAGCTGCGCTGGGCCCTCCGCAAAACGACCTGCTCGGCTTTTACTCCAGAATGTTCAGAAGCTATCCGAAAGCATGCCCGGAGTGTCTGGACTGGTTTTATACGTATCACAAATCATTCCCGCTCCGTGAAGCGGAAATCAGCCTGTTTCTCAGCTATATGGCTTATCCGTCCGCCATGTACAAAGTGCTGAAACGGTATCAGACCGGCCAAAGGGGCTCTGAAAAAGAAGAGTGCACGCAATTATTAAGAGCGTTTTGGCAGATGAAAAATGTTGAGCCTTTTCTCATGAAGGTTCATCAGATTGAGCGGGAGAAAAAAATAAAAGCGGAAAACGAGTCCTCTTCATAACGGGACTCGTTTTTTTTATATCCATTCCAAATGCAGGGCGCACGCTAAAAACAGCAGGATGGCAAGCAGCAGGACATCAAAAGTCGTCGGAAAGAAAATCGTCCTGATCCCCTGAAAGATCGTAATCGGGATAATGACTTGCACGGATACAAGGCGGACCTGTCTGGCCCACTGGGGGAGCGAATAAGAATTGAATTTTTTTCTCACGGGCAATTCCTCCTCACATTCGCCTTTCTATGTATCGTATGTAAGGGAAAGGG
This sequence comes from Bacillus sp. JHAA, assembly GCF_036961585.1. Taxonomy (NCBI): domain Bacteria; kingdom Bacillati; phylum Bacillota; class Bacilli; order Caryophanales; family Bacillaceae; genus Bacillus; species Bacillus sp. JHAA. Next base: position 325,146 of record NZ_JBAMDE010000002.1, read on the forward strand.
CGGGGTGCATGCCCATTTATGTATGACGGCAGCGGTTTTTGGAAAAGATGATTGACGAATCAAAAACACTTTTACTATAATAAAGAACATAATAAATAAGATCATGAGCTGATATAAATACACCTGCTTTGAACGGGAAGAGTACAAGAAAGACGCATGAAGAGAGAGAAGCTACTGTGCTGAAAGGCTTCTTATGCTGTCTCATTGGAAGGTCGCCCGGGAGCATAATTTCTTGAACATACAGTAGAGAAATTCGGGCCGCACCCGTTATCCGTTTAAGTGCATGAACAAATCTGTTCATGAAAAAAGGTGGTACCGCGAAAGAGCTTTTCGTCCTTTATCAGGATGAAGGCTCTTTTTTAGTTGCTCAGCCATTTCTAAACATGCTGGAGGGTTATCATGGATACAAATGAACAAACAATGCCGACAAAATATGATCCGTCTGCGATTGAAAAAGGCCGCTATGATTTTTGGCTGAAAGGAAAATATTTTGAAGCGGGCGGCGATCAAACGAAACAGCCATATTCTGTCGTTATTCCGCCGCCGAACGTGACGGGCAGGCTGCACCTCGGACATGCGTGGGATACGACGCTGCAAGATATCGTTACGCGTATGAAACGCATGCAGGGCTATGACGTGCTCTGGCTTCCGGGCATGGACCACGCCGGCATCGCCACTCAGGCAAAAGTCGAAGCGAAGCTCCGCGAACAGGGCACAAGCCGTTATGACCTCGGCCGTGAAAAGTTTTTAGAAGAAACGTGGAAGTGGAAGGAAGAGTATGCTGATTTCATCCGCAGCCAATGGGCTAAGATGGGACTCGGACTCGATTATTCACGCGAACGTTTTACTCTTGATGAAGGGCTGAACAAAGCCGTGCGGGAAGTATTCGTCAAGCTGTACGAGAAAGGCTTGATTTACAGAGGCGAATATATCATCAACTGGGACCCTGCCACAAAAACGGCTTTATCCGATATTGAAGTAATTTACAAAGACGTACAGGGCGCGTTTTATCATTTGCGCTATCCGTTAGCAGACGGTTCAGGCTCAATTGAAATCGCGACCACCCGTCCGGAAACGATGCTTGGCGACACGGCTGTCGCGGTTCATCCTGAAGATGAGCGCTACAAGCACTTAATCGGCAAAACGGTGATTCTGCCGATTACAAACCGTGAAATTCCGATTGTCGGCGATGATTATGTTGATATGGAATTCGGATCAGGCGCCGTTAAAATCACGCCTGCCCATGACCCGAATGATTTTGAACTCGGAAACCGCCACAATTTAGAGCGGATTCTCGTCATGAATGAAGACGGAACAATGAATGAAAAAGCGCTGCAATATAACGGCATGGACCGGTTTGAATGCCGCAAAAAACTCGTCAAAGATCTTCAGGAATCCGGTGTTCTCTTTAAAATCGAAGACCATATGCATTCTGTCGGACATAGTGAGAGAAGCGGCGCCGTTGTTGAGCCGTACCTGTCCACACAATGGTTTGTCAAAATGCAGCCGCTGGCCGATGCTGCGGTTGACCTTCAGTCAAAAGAAGAGAAAGTTCACTTCGTTCCAGACCGTTTCGAGAAAACGTACCTGCACTGGATGGAAAATATCCGTGATTGGTGTATTTCCCGTCAGCTGTGGTGGGGCCACCGCATCCCGGCTTGGTATCATAAAGAAACAAAAGAAGTGTACGTCGGCCTTGAGGCGCCTGAGGACAGTGAAAATTGGGAACAGGATTCAGACGTGCTTGATACATGGTTCAGCTCCGCGCTTTGGCCGTTTTCTACAATGGGCTGGCCTGATGAAAACGCTGAAGACTTTAAGCGGTATTACTCAACCGATGTTCTTGTAACGGGATATGACATCATTTTCTTCTGGGTATCCCGGATGATTTTCCAAGGTCTTGAGTTTACCGGCGAGCGTCCGTTCAAAGACGTGCTGATTCACGGCTTAATCCGTGACGAGCAGGGCAGAAAAATGAGTAAATCCCTTGGGAACGGCGTGGACCCGATGGATGTCATCGACAAGTACGGAGCGGATTCCCTGCGCTATTTCCTGGCAACCGGAAGTTCACCGGGACAGGATCTCCGTTTCAGCTATGAAAAAGTGGAATCCACATGGAATTTCGCAAATAAAATTTGGAACGCCTCCCGTTTTGCATTAATGAACATGGACGGCATGACGTATGACGAGCTTGATCTGTCCGGTGAAAAATCAGTTGCTGATAAGTGGATCCTCACAAGATTGAATGAAACGATAGAAGACGTAACCCAGCTTGCGGATCGTTATGAATTCGGTGAAGTCGGACGCCACCTGTACAACTTTATCTGGGACGATGTGTGCGACTGGTATATCGAAATGGCGAAGCTTCCGCTGTACGGGGAAGATGAAGCGGCGAAGAAAACAACCCGTTCTGTTCTGGCATACGTGCTTGACCAGACGATGCGTCTTCTTCACCCGTTTATGCCATTCTTAACGGAAGAAATCTGGCAGCACCTTCCTCATGAAGGCGAGTCGATCACGATCAGCTCTTGGCCGGTTCCGGTGCCGGAACATACGGATAAAGAGGCAGCGGCGGATATGAAACTGCTCGTTGAATTAATCCGTTCTGTCCGCAATATCCGGAGCGAAGTCAACACGCCGATGAGCAAGCAGGTTGAGCTTTACATTAAAACATCTACGGAAGACATTGCCGGCCGCCTTGAGAAGAACCGTTCTTACGTTGAACGCTTTACGAATCCGAGCACGCTGAAAATCGGGACGGATATCACTGCGGCAGACAAAGCGATGACAGCGGTCGTCACCGGAGCGGAAGTCATTCTGCCGCTTGAAGGGCTGATTAACATTGATGAGGAGATCGCCCGTCTGCAAAAAGAATTCGACAAGCTGACAAAAGAAGTCGAACGCGTTCAGAAAAAACTCGGCAACGAAGGGTTCATTAAAAAAGCTCCTGAGCATGTCATTGAAGAAGAACGCGGAAAAGAGAAAGACTACACGGCAAAACGCGAAGCTGTCCGGCAGCGGATTGCAGAGCTGAAAGGCTGATAAAACAGCGGGGCGGTTTCCTAAGAAACCGCCTTGTCGTATAAAAGAGGGGATTTCATTGTTTAATACGTACAAAGAAGCGATCAGCTGGATTCATGGCAGACTCAAGTTCGGCGTTAAGCCGGGCCTTCTCCGTATGGAAAAGCTGATGGAAAAACTGGAACACCCGGAAAAGAACATTCGCGCCATTCATGTGGCGGGCACAAACGGCAAAGGATCAACCGTCGCTTTTATCCGTTCCGTGCTTCAAGAAGCCGGTTATAAAGTCGGCACGTTCACATCGCCTTACATCATTACGTTTAATGAGCGTATCAGCGTCAACGGCACGCCGATTTCTGATGAGGAATGGAGAACGCTCGTTAATGACATAAAACCGATAGTCGATGAGCTTGATAAGACCGATGCCGGAACGGTGACAGAATTTGAAATCATTACAGCGTGTGCATTTTTATATTTTGCGAAGCGGGCTGATATCGATTTTGTCATTTTTGAAGCGGGGCTCGGCGGCACATTTGATTCAACCAATATTGTGAATCCGCTCCTGTCGGTCATTACAAGTATCGGACATGACCATATGGCGATTTTAGGCAATACCATCGAGGAGATCGCCGGGCAGAAAGCCGGTATCATTAAAAATTCCATTCCGGTTATTACGGGCGTCAATCAGCCGGAAGCACTCGGCGTTATTGAAGCGGAAGCCGATAAAAAGCAGGCTCCGTATCAGTCACTATATAAAACGTGCAGACTGTTTAATGAAGCGGCGCTTCCTTCCGGTGAAAGCTTTTCGCTGGAAACGGAAACGAAATGCTATGAAAACATTCAAACGTCGCTGATCGGCATTCACCAAAGGCAGAATGCGGCATTGGCGATATTGGCCGCTGAATGGCTGAATCGTCTGGAAGCCGCAGCCATTTCTGAAGAAGCGATGCGAAACGGTCTGAAAAAAGCATCGTGGCCGGGCCGGTTTGAACGTCTTCAAAGCCGCCCTTTAGTGTTTGCGGACGGCGCGCATAACGAAGAGGGCGTTGAAACGCTGATAGAAACGATCCGCCAGCGCTTTGCCGATAAAAACGTCCATGTCGTATTCAGCGCATTAAAAGACAAACCGTATCAGGAAATGATTAAAAAGCTTGAAACCGAAGCGGATTCCATTCACTTTGTATCATTTGACTTTCCGCGTGCTTCAAGCGCCGAAGCCCTTTATAACGCAAGCAGTCTAGCGGATAAGAGTTTCGATGAGAACCCGGACAGTGTGAAAGAGTGGATTGAACAAAAAGATGGTGCGGATGATGTCATCATCATTACCGGCTCCTTATATTTTATTTCAGAAATGAGAAAGCGGCTTATCTGACAGCCCCTCGGATGCCCGACGGACCATTTTCCGGTTTTGCCGGGTGTTTTTATGCTGAAAATATATTTTCAGCCATTTCAGTCATGGTGTTTTTCTTTGCTATAATCTGAGCCAGATTGATAGTAAAGGTGTGGTCTGAGTGCTTTTGATTCTGTTTTTTCTCGGCTTGATTTTCGGTTCTTTTTTTTATACAGCAGCGTGCCGTATCCCGCTGCGAATCTCGGTTATTTCGCCGCGTTCAGCCTGTTCGTTTTGCCGCTTGCCGCTCTCCTGGGGGGAGCTTGTGCCCGTCGTTTCCTATATTCTGCAAAGAGGCAGATGCAGAAACTGCCGTGCAAAGCTGTCGGTTATGTATCCGGCGGCGGAATGCTGGACGGCGTGTTTATTCACGGCTGCAGGCATTCATTTCGGTTTCTCAAAAGAACTGTTAGTCGCGCTGTTATTTCTGTCTCTGCTCATGATTGTTACTATGACGGATCTGCAATATATGCTGATTCCTGACAAGGTTCTGCTGTTTTTTCTTCCGCTTTTCATCGCCGGCCGTATGTTTTCTCCGCTGGATTCATGGTATGCAGGGTTTGCGGGAGCCGTTTGCGGATTTTTTCTGCTTGTTTTTATCATGTTTGTCAGTAAAGGAGGCATCGGCGCAGGTGATGTGAAACTGTTTGGGGTGATCGGCCTGACGCTCGGCGTGAAGCTCGTGCTCATTGCATTCTTTCTTTCCGTTATGATCGGAGCCGTATACGGTATGTGCGCCGCAGCCCGGGGCAGGCTTGGTAAAAAGCAGCCATTTCCGTTTGCGCCGGCCATCTCAGCCGGGAGCGCTTTGAGTTATTTATACGGTGAAGAGCTGTTTTCGTTTTACATCAAGCTAGCTTCAGGAGGGGCTTGAAAAATTTGGCGAACGTTTTTTGGACAAGACGACAAAAGTCTTGTTCTTTTTTTTTTCGCCTATGCTAAAGTGTGAACCATGATCAGTTCAAGGTACGGCCAAGACGAATGCAAGGGGGAAGAGACGTTGAAAAAAAGGAAGAGCAAAAAGCACAGCAAAGCAAAAAACAATGCCCTTAAAGTAACCATTAACGGACAAGAAGAAACGATGTATGGACAAGAAGATGTGAAAGAAGGCGGGGAGAAAACCGTCACATTTTCAAATTGGGAGGAAACAAAAAAGGCGGAGCAGGAGACCGCTGCATCCCATGAAGATCCGAAAGAAGAAGATTTCAATTGGGATCATGAGAAGAATTCTGAGGTATTTGAAGATGACCCGAAAGTCGTTCCGCCATACCAGAAGAAAAAAAACGGCCCTCACTTTCCGAAAAAAAAGCAGCCGTCTTCTCCAGTTAAAAAAGCGGTCACGACAATTGCCGTTGCGGCTGTTTTAGGCACCGGGCTCGGCCTTGTCGCCTTAAATATGTCGGGAAGTAAAGAAGCCTCCGCTCCGGCATCAGCTGACAAAGGTTCACAAGGGCAGACGGCGAAAGCGGGGGATGTTTCTAAAGACAAATCTGAAACAGCCGGCACAGGAGATGCGGAATCTTCAGAGGGAAACTATAAAACATATGCGGTGCAGGCCGGAAAATTTTCATCAGAAAAAGGAGCGCAAACGCTTGTTGACCAGCTGACTGAAAAAGGATACTCGGCCGTCTCTCTGGCTAAAGAAGATGGATACACATACGTGATCGCCGGGCTTGCAGCGGAAAAAAGCCTATCACAGCAATTGGGTCAGACACTGATAGACCATGATTTTGAGGCTTGGGGCGGAAAAGAGCTCAGCTTTGCGGTCGATTCAGGACTGGAAGACTCTTTTAAACAAGCATCTGAGCTCTCCGCCAAAGCGATTACCGGCAAAGATCTTTCAAAAACGGAAGTGGCTGAAGCGGCAAAAGCGGCAGACGGTGCAGACGCCGCTGACAAAAAGCAGAAAGAGGCCGTGCTTCAAGCGCTGAAAGAACTGGAAACGTCGGGTTCAGAATCCGGCTGGAAAGCCCAAAAAGAGCTTTTAAGTGTTGTAAAATAGTATCTCATTTCCCGTCATCCGGCGGGATTTTTTATTTTGTCATCAAAAAGTTATTTTTCTGAAATTGTGGTTGCCCGTTTGATTTGGTAGGATAGACAAGTATCTTTTTTTCTTAAGCAAACCCTGAAAGGATGACAATCATGACAAAACGCTTAATACTCGCATCACAATCTCCGCGAAGAAAAGAACTCCTTACTCTTCTTCAGATTCCTTACAGCATTATTGCAAGCCGCACAGAAGAAAAATTAAATCGAAACCTTTCGCCGGAAGAAAACGTCCAATGTTTGGCCGAGCAAAAAGCTGGTGCTGTATTGGCCGAAAATCCCGATGCAGTCGTTATCGGGGCTGACACGATGGTGTGCATAGACGGCGAGTGCCTCGGCAAACCGCATGACAGAGAAGAAGCGGCACACATGCTGCGGAGGCTTTCCGGCCGAAGCCATCAAGTCATTACGGCGGTCAGCATTCAGACGCATGACCGGAAAGAAACGTTCTGTGACACGACGGAAGTGACGTTTTGGCCGCTCAGTGAAGACGACATACAGCTCTACATTGAAACAAAAGAACCGATGGATAAAGCAGGTGCATACGGCATCCAAGGAAAAGGCGCGCTTTTAGTGAAAAAAATAGACGGTGATTTTTATTCTGTCGTCGGGCTTCCTGTCGCTAAAACAATGAGAGCCTTGAAAGAATTTAATATAAAAGCTTGATGTTCAAACCGGGAAGGGGAACAAGGAGGGGTTGATCATCCGTGATCTGCCGTTAAAATTAAGAGATTTCCCCGAAAAAGAAAAACCGAGAGAGCGGCTTCTGCACTTCGGAGCCGAACATCTCTCTAACAATGAATTGCTCGCCATCCTGCTGCGGACGGGAACGAAACATGAGTCCGTCATGAACCTCGCTCACCGGCTGCTGCGGACGTTTGACGGGCTGCGACTGTTAAAAGGCGCCTCTGCCCAGGAGCTTTCCAGCATTCCGGGAATCGGCACGGTGAAAGCCGTTCAGATTCTTGCCGCAATTGAGCTGGGGAGCCGCATTCATAAGACATCCGCCGGGGAGCATTGCGTCATCCGCTCTCCGGAAGACGGGGCGAAGTATGTGATGGAGGATATGCGCTTTTTATCCCAGGAGCATTTTGTCTGTTTATATTTAAATACCAAAAATCAAGTCATTCATAAACGCACCGTTTTTATCGGAAGTCTGAATTCATCTATTGTCCACCCGCGGGAGGTGTTTAAAGAAGCTTTCAAACGATCCGCCGCGTCCTTCATTTGTGTTCACAATCATCCTTCAGGAGATCCTACACCGAGCAGGGAAGATATAGAGGTAACCAGGCGGCTTTTTGAGTGCGGAAATTTAATCGGCATCGAGCTGCTGGATCATTTGGTCATTGGTGACAAAAAATTTGTGAGTTTAAAGGAAAAAGGATATTTGTAACACTTTTTTTTTCGTTGATTTAAGATATAATAGATTTTATGAGTTTTTCCCTTTAGGGTATTTTTGCTTTAAGAAAGGAAGATACATACATATGTTCGGAATTGGTACAAGAGACCTTGGTATAGATTTGGGAACCGCGAATACGCTTGTGTTTGTTAAAGGAAAAGGAATCGTAGTGAGAGAGCCGTCTGTCGTTGCTCTGCAAACGGATACGAAGTCCATCGTTGCGGTCGGTAACGATGCGAAAAACATGATCGGAAGAACTCCGGGCAACGTGGTAGCGCTCCGTCCGATGAAAGACGGCGTTATCGCTGACTATGAAACAACTGCGACAATGATGAAATACTACATTAATCAGGCTGTGAAAAATAAAGGATTGTTTGCGAGAAAGCCTTACGTTATGGTGTGTGTGCCGTCAGGTATTACGGCCGTTGAAGAACGGGCGGTCATCGACGCGACAAGACAAGCGGGCGCACGTGACGCTTATCCGATTGAAGAACCGTTTGCAGCAGCAATCGGCGCGAATCTTCCGGTATGGGAGCCGACGGGCAGTATGGTCGTTGATATCGGCGGCGGAACAACTGAAGTGGCGATCATTTCTTTAGGCGGCATTGTCACGTCTCAGTCAATCCGTGTAGCCGGTGACGAAATGGACGATTCAATCATCAGCTATATCAGAAAAACATATAATCTGATGATCGGTGACCGTACGGCGGAAGCTATTAAAATGGAGATCGGTTCAGCAGAAACCGGTGAAGAAAATGCGTCAATGGAAATCCGCGGCCGCGATCTTCTGACAGGTCTGCCGAAAACGATCGAAATCACGGGAACGGAAATTGCAAATGCACTGCGTGATACAGTTCTCTCAATCGTTGACGCGGTGAAGAGCACGCTTGAAAAAACACCGCCTGAGCTGGCCGCTGATATTATGGACAGAGGTATTGTATTAACAGGGGGAGGCGCCCTGCTCCGCAATCTCGACAAAGTCATCAGCGACGAAACGAAAATGCCTGTTCTTATCGCTGAAGATCCGCTGGATTGTGTTGCGATCGGCACTGGAAAAGCACTGGAGCACATCCATCTTTTCAAAGGAAAAACAAGATAATCAGGAGTTAAATAGAAGAGGTGTATCACGATGCCGAACAAACGGTTAATGCTATTACTTCTGTGTATTATCATATTGGTGGCTATGATTGGATTCTCGCTGAAGAACGGCCGTAATACCACCTGGCCTGAAAAGCTGATCGGTGATACGACGGGAGTATTTCAAAACATTTTTCACACGCCTGCCGAATATTTTGCAGGGTTCTTCGGGGACATAAAAGACCTGAAAAACACGTACAAGGAAAACGAACGCTTAAGACAAAAGCTGGACGGACAGACACAATATGAAGCGAAGCTCCAAGAACTCAAAGATGAAAACAAGAAGCTGCGTGATGAACTCGGGCATGTCAAATCAATTTCCGACTATGATCCGATTTTAGCGACCGTTATCGCCAGAAACCCTGATCAATGGTACAAGCAGATCATGATCAATAAGGGAACGAAGCAGAAAGTGGCCAAAGACATGGCTGTCACGAACGAAAAGGGTGCGCTGGTAGGAAAGATCAAAAGCAGCGGACTCAACAGTTTCACATCCGCCGTTCAGCTGCTGAGCGATGTTGACCGCAATAACAGAGTGGCCACCAAAATCTCCGGCAAAAAGGGCAGCAAAGGCTACGGTTTAATTGAAGGGTATGATAAAAAGAAACAGACTCTGAAAATGACCATCCTTGAGCCGGATGAAAAACGTGAAGTGAAAAAAGGCGACCTCGTGGAGACATCCGGAACGGGCGGCGTATTTCCTCAAGGACTGACGGTCGGGGAAGTGACCGATGTAGAATCAGATGCTTACGGCCTGACGAAAATCGCTTACGTGAAACCGGCTGCCGACCTGTACGATCTTGACCATGTCATCGTCGTGAACCGAAGCGTAGCAACAGGGGAGGAAGGATCGTGAAACGTTTCCTTCTCCCTTTGATTATGATTTTGGTCTTTTGTGCGGAAAGCATCTATACCGATCTGGTGCGTTTTCCTTTCGTTTCCGTCGAGCAGCAGGTCGTTCCGCATTTTCTTTTGCTTGCGCTGATTTTTATGTCCGCTTATATCAACCAAAAGCATGCGGTGATCTACGGTTTGATTTTCGGATTTCTTTATGACATCAATTATACGGGTGTTTTAGGCGTTTATATGTTTGGTTTTGCCGGTTTATGCTATCTGGCGGCCAAAGCGTTTAAAGTGCTGCAGACAAACGCCCTGATGGTCATTCTGGTTGCGGTGCTGAGCGTATGTGTGCTTGAATTTTACGTCTACGGCATTCAGACGTTAATCCGCAGCGGCACAATGACATTTAACGATTTTGTCATTCAGAGGTTCTTGCCGACCGCTTTGCTGAATATTGCGGGAGCCGTTATATTAGTCCTGCCCTTCAGGCTGTTTTATATAAGTCTGAAGAAAGAATTAAGAGATGAGTAAAAAGGATTTTATCTTTTTTTGACGAAAAGAGTATGTTGTTGAGGTGAACATTGATGAAGACCAAAAAGCAGCAATATGTAACAATAAAAGGAACAAAAAACGGCTTAACATTGCATCTGGATGATGCGTGTTCTTTTGATGAGCTTCTCGATGGTCTTCAAAACATGCTGTCGATTGAACAATATACTGATGGCAAAGGCCAAAAAATCAGTGTTCATATTAAACTCGGGCATCGGTATCTGTATCAGGAACAGGCAGAGCAGCTGACTGATCTGATCGCGTCAAAGAAAGATTTAGTCGTGCATTCAATTGACAGTGAAGTCATCGCCAAAGAAGAAGCGCAGCGGATGAAAGAGGAGCAGGAAATTGTTTCTGTTTCCAAAATCGTCCGTTCGGGCCAGGTGCTTCACGTGACGGGAGATTTGCTTTTAATCGGAGATGTGAATCCCGGCGGTACGATCAGAGCCGGAGGAAATATATTTGTTCTCGGTTCATTAAAAGGGATTGCCCACGCGGGTTATAACGGAAATAACCGGGCTGTGATCGCCGCATCAGAAATGATGCCGACACAATTGAGGATCAATCACGTGTTAAATCGCTCCCCAGACCACATTCAAAAAGGGAACGACATGGAATGTGCTTATTTAGATACTGACGGAAATATGGTCATTGAACGCCTTCAGCAATTGGCTCATTTAAGACCTGATCTAACAAGGCTTGAGGGAGGAATGTGAAATTGGGTGAGGCTATCGTAATAACTTCGGGAAAAGGCGGAGTAGGTAAAACAACAACATCTGCAAACCTCGGTACCGCCTTAGCCATTTTAGGGAAGCGCGTCTGTTTGGTAGACACAGATATCGGACTGCGCAACCTTGATGTCGTAATGGGTCTTGAAAACAGAATTATTTACGACTTAGTAGATGTAATTGAAGGCAGATGCAAGACGCATCAGGCGCTTGTCAAAGACAAACGTTTTGATGATCTGCTGCATTTAATGCCGGCTGCCCAGACAAGCGACAAGACGGCTGTTGTCCCTGAGCAGATCAAATCGCTTGTGCAGGAGCTTAAGCAGGAATTTGATTATGTGATTATTGATTGTCCGGCCGGAATTGAACAAGGCTATAAAAATGCCGTCTCCGGAGCTGATAAGGCGATTGTTGTGACGACGCCGGAAATATCAGCGGTGAGGGACGCTGACCGCATTATCGGACTTTTGGAGCAGGAAGATATCGAACCGCCGCGCCTTATTGTGAACCGCATCAGAAATCACCTGATGAAAAACGGTGACACGATGGATGTGGATGAAGTTGTTCATCATCTGTCTATTGATCTCCTCGGAATCGTTGCTGACGATGATGAAGTGATCAGGGCTTCAAATATCGGCGAACCGATTGCCATGAATTCCAAAAACCGCGCCAGCATTGCGTACCGCAATATCGCCCGGCGCATTTTAGGAGAATCCGTTCCTTTGCAGGTGCTTGAAGAGCAGCAAAAAGGGATGATGGCGAAAATCAAGTCATTTTTCGGCGTGCGTTCATAATATATACCAGAATACAAAGATCTGATGAAGCCCAGCTTATCAGGTCTTTTTTGTTTTTCAAGAGCGCATATTTGCAATGGACAAGACATAGGATGTACAAACCCAACGATTGCAAAGGATGATGGCGATGAGTCACAGAGCTGATGAAATTAGAAAAAGACTGGCCAAAAGAAGAAAACAGCGGCCTGAATCAAAACGGACTTTCGTTCAAAACGCCCAAACGCAGAATTTTCCCGCGTGGCAGACGGTCAAGGAGCAGGAAAAGCACAAGCTTCTACCGGACTACGAATATCAAACGGAACACCCGCCCGAATTTAACGGACGGCATCCATTGATCAGCGCTCATTCTATTATTTTAAAATGCCTGCTGGCCGCCTGTCTCGTACTGATCTCCGCTATTGCCTATAAAACTGACAAACAGCCGCTGAGTCAGATCAAACCGGCGATCGCACAAACCTTTCAAAAAGAATTTCAGTTTGCTGCCGTAAGCAATTGGTTCGTATCTTCCTTCGGAAACCCGCTCGCTTTTCTTACGCCGGGAACGAAAAAGAAGGACGGTCAGGTGGCGGTCAGTCAGGATATGGCCGTTCCTGCCGCGGGGAAAATCCAGCAGGACTTTCAAAATAACGGAGAAGGCGTCGTCGTCGAAACCGCCAGCGAAGCCATTGACAGCGTAAAAGAAGGCTACATTATGGAAGTGAGCAAAGATAAAAAAACAGGGCTGACGGTGAAGGTGCAGCACGCCGACAATACCAGCAGCATTTACGGCCGGCTAAAAGATGTTAACGTTTCATTGTACGACTTTGTCGATAAAGGGAAAAAGATCGGTTCGATCAAGCTCAACGATAAAAGTAAAGGCCAGTACTATTTCGCGATCCAGGATGGCGATAAATTCATAGATCCGATCCAGGTGATCACATTTGATGAATAAATGGCTCATCCTCCTTTTTAAAATTCATGTCCATCCTTTTCTTTGGATTATCATGGGGCTTGGTCTTATGACGGGGCACATCAAAGCGCTGCTGTGTCTTTTGCTGGTCGTATCCGTTCATGAGCTGGGGCATGCTGCTCTGGCTGTGTTTTTTTCGTGGCGCATTAAACGAATCTTTCTGCTCCCTTTCGGCGGGACGGTTGAGGTGGAGGAGCACGGAAACCGGCCGCTTAAAGAGGAATTTGCGGTCATCCTGGCGGGCCCGCTTCAGCATGTGTGGCTTCAGGCGGCAGCCTGGCTCTTTTTCATGTCAGGCTTTGCAAGTGAGCAGACATTTGAGATGTTTACCTTTTATAATCTCTCCATTCTTTTCATCAATCTTTTGCCGATCTGGCCGCTTGACGGCGGAAAGTTCGTGTTTTTATACTTCTCTAAACAAATGGCTTTTCAAAAAGCGCATCTCCTCAGCCTGCAGACATCGGCCGTTTCCGCGCTTTTGCTCTGCTGCTGGATTGTGCTGGCCGTCCCCCTTCAGGTCAGCGCATGGGTTCTGTTCGTCTTTCTCGCCGTCTCTTTATGGGATGAATACCGGAAGCGGCATTATATTCAGCTGAGGTTTCTTTTGGAGAGATACTACGGCAAAAACCGCGATGTCGCCATGCTGCATCCTTTGACGGTCGCGGCCGATGCCAAAGTAAAGCATGTCATGGCCGAATTCAAACGGGGATGCAAGCACCCCATTATCGTTGAAAAAGCCGGCGAAAAGCTCAGCCAGCTCGATGAAAATGAAGTGCTTCATGCGTATTTTGCCGATAAACGGACAGATTCCTCTATGGAAGACCTGCTGCTGCCTTACTAGAAATAGATTGACATATCCTTTTGGTTCTGATATATTTTTTAATGTTATGGATGTAGCACCAATGCTACAACCGCTCGGGACAGGTGATAAGAGCTTTAAAGCCCCCTGTTGCTGGCGAGTCTTAGTCTAATAGGAGGTGCAGAGAATGTACGCAATCATTAAAACAGGCGGAAAACAAATCAAAGTTGAAGAAGGTCAAACTGTTTACATCGAAAAACTTGCTGCTGAAGCAGGTGAAACAGTGACGTTTGAAGACGTATTGTTTGTTGGCGGAGACAGCGTGAAAGTCGGCAACCCAACAGTTGCAGGCGCGACAGTTACAGCTAAAGTTGAAAAACAAGGCCGTGCGAAAAAAATCACTGTTTTCCGTTACAAGCCAAAGAAAAATGTTCATAAAAAACAAGGTCATCGTCAGCCTTATACTAAATTGACAATCGAAAAAATCAACGCGTAAGCATGATTGAGGCAACAATTCGAAGATCCCGGAATGACGGGGGCATATTGTCCTTTGAAATGACGGGACATGCCGATTTTGCTGAACATGGACGAGATCTCGTATGCGCCGGGGTCACGGCTGTCGTTTTCGGAGCGGTCAATGCGGTTATCGCGCTGGCTCCTCTCGAACCGATTCTTGATATAGGCGAGGACGGGGGTTATTTCTACTTTGAATTCCCTGAAGCCGCTGATCAGGAAGCTTTGCAAAAAGCGCAGCTGCTGATTGAAGGCATGATTGTTTCTCTTGAAACGATCGAGCGGGATTACAGTGAACACTTACGGTTGACTGCAAACCAAATATAGGAGGTGAGTTACATGCTTAGATTAGATCTTCAGTTTTTCGCTTCTAAAAAAGGTGTAGGTTCTACAAAGAACGGACGTGACTCTGAATCTAAACGTTTAGGCGCTAAACGTGCAGACGGTCAATTCGTAACAGGCGGATCTATCCTTTACCGTCAACGCGGAACGAAAATCTACCCAGGTGAAAACGTGGGCCGCGGAGGAGATGACACTCTTTTTGCTAAAATCGACGGAACTGTTAAATTCGAACGTTTCGGCCGTGACCGCAAAAAAGTGAGCGTATATCCTGTAGCTCAATAATGACACAAAAAACTCCGGTCGTTGACTGGAGTTTTTTTTGCAGTAAGCGGAGTAACATCAAGAATGAAAAGCAGAGGATGCGTGAGTGAACCCCGCCTTGAATGAGGACATCAGCTTCCCATACCCACTGGATATGTTCCCCAAGCAGTGATACCAAAAATGTTTCTGCCTGGCATCCGCATTGTATGCGATCCGAAAAAGGAACATGATGAACCAGGAAAAACAAGTGTTTTTTTAACAAAGCCTTCTCTGTTATAATTCATAGTACACACTTATCAAGACTCCTAAAAAGAAATTAAACGATTGGGAGTGCGAAAATGAAGGATGTATCGAAGAAACAAGAAGAACCTGTAAGCGATGCGGCTCTGATCAATGAGCTGATCCAATTAATGGGCCATTTCCGTCATGATTGGATGAATAAGCTGCAGCTGATAAAAGGAAACTTAAGTTTGCAGAAGTATGACAGGGTCGTTGAAATTATTGACGAAATGGTCATAGATGCAAAGCACGAATCAAAGCTCTCAAACCTGAAAACCCCGCACTTGGCGTTTGACTTTCTTACATTTAATTGGAAGTCCCGTTATATGAGGCTCGAATACGAAGTGCTCGGAGAAATTAAAGATTTATCGGCATATGATCAAAAGCTGTCGAACCTGATGAGAAAACTGTTTCATCTGTTCGGTCTGGCGGTAAACAATGAAAGTGAAAATCATCTGACCGTATCGCTGCAGACGGATCACCCTGACAGACAGCTTATTGTATATCTCGATTTTCATGGAACGATTGCAAATGCAGATGTGTTTGATGAATTTCGCAAATCCCGGCATGAGGACTTTGATGTCATGCAATTTGAGCTGACCGGCCATGAATGTGTGGCCGAAATTGGAATGAACTAGCGGTTTTTTACGGTTTAGAACGGAGGATATTATGTTTGTAGATCAGGTGAAAGTATATGTAAAAGGCGGCGACGGCGGTAACGGAATGGTTGCGTTCCGCCGTGAAAAATATGTGCCGAAAGGCGGGCCTGCCGGCGGTGACGGAGGTAATGGAGGCGACGTCGTTTTTGAGGTTGATGAAGGACTGCGTACGCTCATGGACTTCCGGTACCAGCGGCATTTCAAAGCGATACGCGGCGAGCACGGCATGTCTAAAAACCAGCACGGCAGAAATGCGGACGATATGGTTGTTAAAGTTCCGCCCGGCACAGTCGTAACGGATGACGATACAAAACAGGTCATTGCCGATCTGACTGAGCATGGGCAGCGTGCCGTCATCGCAAAAGGCGGACGCGGCGGACGCGGAAATACCCGCTTTGCGACACCGGCCAACCCGGCACCGCAGCTGTCAGAGCACGGAGAGCCCGGAAAAGAGCGCTATATCGTGCTTGAACTGAAAGTGCTTGCAGACGTAGGTCTCGTCGGCTTCCCGAGCGTCGGAAAATCTACGCTTCTGTCTGTCGTTTCATCGGCAAAGCCGAAAATCGCCGATTATCATTTTACAACGCTTGTTCCGAATCTGGGCATGGTGGAAACGGATGACGGAAGAAGCTTCGTCATGGCGGATCTGCCCGGTTTGATTGAAGGAGCGCATGAAGGAGTCGGCTTAGGCCACCAATTTCTCCGCCATATCGAACGGACGCGCGTCATCGTTCACGTCATTGACATGTCAGCGATGGAAGGC
Organism: Bacillus sp. JHAA; assembly: GCF_036961585.1. NCBI lineage: Bacteria > Bacillati > Bacillota > Bacilli > Caryophanales > Bacillaceae > Bacillus > Bacillus sp. JHAA. Next base: position 341,615 of record NZ_JBAMDE010000002.1, read on the forward strand.
CGTGATCCGTATGAGGATTATGTCACCATTAATCAGGAGCTCAGTGAATATAATCTGCGGCTGACGGAGCGTCCGCAAATTATCGTTGCGAATAAAATGGACATGCCCGAAGCGGCTGAAAATCTTAAAGCGTTTAAAGAAAAGCTTCAGGATGATCACCCTGTCTTTCCGATCAGCGCGGTGACGAGAGAAGGGCTCCGCGATCTTCTGTTTGAAGTCGCCAACCAGCTGGAAACAACGCCTGAATTCCCGCTGTATGATGAAGAAGAACTGGCGGAAAACCGCGTAATGTACACGATGGAAGATGAAGAAATTCCATTTAACATTACGCGTGATCCGGACGGCGCGTTTGTGCTTTCAGGTGACAGCCTGGAACGCCTCTTTAAAATGACTGATTTCTCCCGTGACGAATCCGTCAAGCGTTTTGCAAGACAGATGCGCGGTATGGGCGTTGATGAAGCGCTCAGAGAACGCGGTGCTAAAGACGGCGATATCATCCGGCTTCTGGAATTTGAATTTGAATTTATTGATTAAAAAAACGGAGAGCTTGCAATGCAGGCTCTCTGATGTAAAAGGGAGGGGTGCAGGTGAAAGAAGAGACATTTTATTTAGTGCGTGAAGACGTTCTGCCTGATGCGATGCGGAAAACCCTTGAAGTCAAAAAGCTGCTCGACAGAAAAAAGGCTGAATCGGTTGCAGATGCTGTGCAGAAAGTTGATTTAAGCAGAAGCGCTTTTTACAAATACCGAGATGCGGTTTTCCCTTTTTACACGATGGTTAAGGAACAAATAATCACACTTTTCTTTCATTTGGAGGATCGGTCAGGCGCGTTATCCCAGCTTTTGCAGGCGGTGGCTGACTCAGGAAGCAACGTGCTTTCCATTCACCAGACGATTCCGCTTCAGGGCAGGGCGAATGTCACGCTCTCAATCAGTACGTCCGCAATGGAAGAAAACATTCATACGTTAATGAATAAACTGAGAAAATTTGATTTTATAGAAAAAGTTGAGATCTTAGGGTCAGGCGCGTAAGGAGAGAAGAGACATGAAAGTCGGTTATTTAGGGCCAGAAGCCACATTTACACATCTAGCAGTCAGTTCCTGCTTTCAAAACAGTGTGACACAAGCACCTTATCAAACAATACCGGCATGCATGGATGCGGCGGTTGCGGGAGAAGTTGATCTTGCATTTGTTCCTTTGGAAAACGCGCTGGAGGGCTCGGTTAACTTAACGATTGACTATTTGATTCATGAGCAGCCTCTTGCGATCGTGGGGGAAATGACGCTGCCGATTCACCAGCATCTGCTCGTTCACCCTTCGAGAGAAAATGAGTGGAAAAAGCTTGAGAAAATTTATTCTCATTCCCATGCGATTGCGCAATGCCACAAATTTCTTCACCGGCATTTTTCGTCCGTTCCTTATGAGTATGCGAAGTCAACAGGTGCGGCTGCCAAGTATGTCAGTGAGCATTCGGACCTTCCGATCGGCGTGATTGCAAATGAAATGGCCGCCGCTACATACGGATTGAGCATCGTGAAGCGGGATATTCAGGATTATCAGGACAACCACACGAGATTTGTCATTCTTTCGCCTGAAAAAGACGTCTCATTCGAAGTGAATGCGAAACTGTCTTCACGGCCGAAAACGACGATGATGGTAACGCTTCCCCAAGATGACCAATCAGGTGCGCTGCACAGGGTGCTGTCCGCTTTTTCATGGAGAAACCTGAATTTATCAAAGATCGAATCGCGCCCGACAAAAACGGGTCTCGGCAACTATTTCTTTATTATTGATATTGAACAGGCGATGGATCAGGTTCTCATTCCCGGTGCCGTTCAAGAGATGGAAGCCCTCGGCTGCCGGGTCAAGCTTCTGGGAACATATCAATCCTATTCGATATAAAAAAAGCCCTTCAGGGGGCTTTTTTTTTAATCTTTTATTAAAATACCCGCGTCGTCCAGCGCTTGGCAGGCTTGGTCAATCCGCTCTTTTGTCGGGGCGCTTAACGTATGGAGGTGCACGCCTCCGGTCAGCTGTGAAAGGTAAGCGGCATTTGTCGAGTTAATGTGATCCATGAATTGTTTGACTTCTTTCCGTGTACTGACTCTTATGGCGGCGGTTAAATCGCCGTATACGGGGTGTTCAATTATGACGTCCTTTATGGTGACGCCTTCATCGACAATGAGTGCAAGCTCTTCTTCCGTCCGCTCCGGGCCGTGCAGACAGGCGACAATCCGTTCGGCATTTTTTTCGCCGCCGGCATTCATGCTGATGTATAAGTAGCCTTGGCTCGTCGCGATAATCGGCTCGTTTTTTGCTTTCAAAAGCGATATGTCCTGCACGATCACCTGTCTTGAGACATTTGCTTTTTTGGCCAATTCGCCTCCTGTTAATGGCGAGCCGGCTTCTTTCAGCCAATGAAGCAGCATGTCGCGTCTTTTCTCCCCAGTAAGCTTCGTTCCTTCTGTCAAATTGCTGATTCTCCTTTCTTTTGCTCCCATAGCGCCGTAAATGTATGTATCAGCATATCGAGCTGTTCACATGTTGTTTCGTTTCCGAATGAGATCCGGAAAAACTGCCGCGCTTCCCGTTCGGTTTTTCCCAGCGCCTTCATAGCTGAAGAAGGGCCGTGGCTGCCGGCGGAACATGCGCTCCCGGTTGAGATGCAAATATCGTTACGATTACATTCTAACATAATATATTGTCCTTCAAAGGAGTGAAAAAAACACCCGACAATGTGGGGCAGGCATTCACCGCCGGTTTCTTCCTCTGAAAATGAAATGGGGAGGCCTTGACGCCGAATTTGGTCATACAAATAATTCCTCAGCCTGTCAGCATGCTCACGGTGTTCCTCCATATGTTTCACTGCATACTCGGCAGCAGCGGTAAAAGCGCCGATGGCCGGCACATTCACCGTACCGGGCCTGAACCCGTTTTCATGCACGGTATGCGGATAAACCGGGTTCCAGCTGACACCGGGCCGAATGTAAACAGCCCCGGTGCCTTTCGGGCCGTATACTTTATGACCGGAGACGGAAAGGGCGTCGATTCCCTCCTGATCCGCATCAATCGGCAGTTTGCCGAAACTTTGAACACAATCGCAATGCAGCAAAATGTTTCTCTGGTGAAGAAAAGCGGCCAGACGATTCACAGGCTGGATGAGGCCGGTTTCTGAATTGGCGTGCTGTATGGAAACAAGCCCCGTGTCAGGACGGATATGAGCCGCCAGTATGTCCTCGGTTATAAGGCCGTTTTCGTCGGGATATATGATGGTGACATTAATTCCACGGTCAGCTAAAAACGCCGCGGCATTATGGATCGAATGGTGTTCCATTGCGGTCGTAATAAAATGTTTTTTGTGATCGGGCAGGCCGTGCAGCAATGATTGGACGGCCAGGATGTTCGCTTCCGTTCCGCCGCTTGTAAAGTAAATGCCGTCTGCCGCTCCGCCGATCAATTTGCCTGCAGAATGTCTGCAATATTCCAGCACGTCCGCCGCTCTTCCTCCGGCGTCATGAAGGCTGCTTGCATTGCCGTATACCTCTGTGCTGAGATGCTGAAAGACTTTCGCGGCTTCTTTGCTTAAAGGCGCTCCCGCCGCGTAATCAAGATAAATCATACAGCCCGTCTCCTATCCGTTTATGTTAAAAAAAAGCTTGAGTTTATTTTATCGTTGTGTAAATATAGGTGTCAAGACAGGTGTAAACATAACAGGAGGGTGATGTATGTCTGAAAAAACAATTATCGTCATTGGTTCGGGGACGGCGGCCCTTGCCTGTGCTTCCTCATTTCCTCCGTCATACCAAGTGACCGTCATCACAAAGAGAAACGTAACGAACAGCAATTCGCATTATGCTCAAGGCGGGATTGCTGTTTCATATGCAAAAGATGACTCTATAGAATCCCATGTGAACGATACACTGTATGCGGGATGCGGACACAATGACGTGACAGCCGTGCGGCATTTGCTGAAAAGCGGACAAAGCATGATAAACAGGCTGATAGAAGGCCACTTCCCTTTTGATACGAAGTCGGACGGGACGTTTTGTCTCGGCAGGGAAGGCGCTCATTCCAAAAGGAGGATTCTGCACGCCGGGGGAGATGCGACCGGACGGATGTTAGTTGAGTTTCTGGTTCAGCAGCTGAGGGACGGCATACGGATCATTGAACACGAGACGGTTGTTGATCTGCTGATTGAACACGGACGATGCGCAGGCGTTGCCGTCAAGGATGCTTCAGGCGCCGTTTCTTACAGAAGAGCGGATAGTGTAGTGCTTGCATCAGGCGGCTGCGGCAGTCTGTACCAATATCACACAAATGATTCCGCCATAACGGGAGACGGCATCGCTCTTGCCTTCCGCGCGGGAGCTGAGATCACGGATATGGAGTTCACCCAGTTCCACCCGACCCTCCTTGTGAAAAACGGGACTGTGTACGGCCTGATTTCTGAAGCAGTGAGAGGAGAAGGCGGATATTTAGCGGATCGCTTCGGGCGCAGGATCATGGCTGGCAGACACGCGCTTGAAGATTTGGCGCCCCGGGATGTGGTTTCACGGGCGATTTATGAAGAAATGATGAAAGAAAATCCTGTTTTTATAAATTGCAGCCGAATAGCCGATTTTAAGAAACGTTTTCCGACCATAACAGAAATTTGTCAAACAGCCGGTGTTGATCTTGAAAGCGGGATTCCTGTAGCACCCGGAATGCATTTTTTAATGGGCGGAGTAAAAGCCGATACATGGGGGAAAACGTCCGTGCCTGATTTGTACGCCATAGGCGAGACCGCCTGCACAGGATTGCACGGGGCGAACCGCCTTGCGAGCAACTCACTGCTGGAAGCGCTGGCAAGCGGGAAACGATGTGCTGAACATATCATTCAAACGCCGTTAAACGGAAGATATAAAAAAACCCCGAAGAAATCTGACGTCATCTTAGAAGTGCCGGACACAGCGCTTCATGTGCTCCAAGCCAAAATGACAACCGGAGCGGGCATTGTCAGGGAAAAAGAAAACATGCAGGCGCTGGCATCCTGGCTTAACAACGTATCTGTGCGTCATATAAATGTGAAGGGAATCACAATAGAACAAGCCGAGCTATCCTGCCTATGGAAGACTGCGCAACTTGTTGTGACCTCAGCCCTTATTCGGGAAGAAAGCAGGGGGGCTCATTTTCGCGCTGATTTTCCCGGGACGGAGAAAGAGTGGCACGGAAAACAAATCATTCATTCAACATCTGGAACAGCTATCAGAAAAAACGAAAGGATTGGGGAACTATGGACATTCTGCAGCTGAAACAAATGCTGACTCATTTTTTTCAGGAAGATATCGGAACGGGTGATGCGACGTCACAAGCGATTTTTTCTGATCAGCAATGTAAAGCGCGAATCATCGCAAAAACAGACGGCGTGTTTGCCGGAGAAGCCGTTATCCGTGAAGGATGGAAGCTTTTACACGATGATATCCGCATCCGCTCCCTGAAAAAAGACGGAGAACGGATGAAAAAAGGAGACGTGCTCGCTGAAATGGAAGGCCAGGCGGCGGCTCTTCTTACGGGGGAGCGGGTCATTCTGAATCTCATACAAAGAATGTCAGGCATTGCGACAATGACGGATGAGGCCAAAAGGCGTCTTGATGATCCGACTATCAAGCTTTGTGATACGAGAAAAACGACACCCGGGCTCAGAATGCTGGAAAAATACGCCGTTCGGGTCGGAGGCGGCTTTAATCATCGCTTCGGCTTATATGACGGCATCATGATTAAAGATAATCATATTGCCGCCTGCGGATCGATAAAGGCGGCCATGGAGCGGGCAAGAAAAACGGCGGGGCAGATGCTTGCGGTGGAAGTCGAAATCGAATCCGAACAGCAGCTGCTCGAGGCAATAGAAGCGGGTGCAGACGTTATTATGTTTGACAACTGTCCGCCTGAGTCCGTCCGGCGTTTTGCAGGTATGACACCGGGCCATATCAAAACGGAAGCATCCGGAGGCATAACGCTCGACACATTGCCCGCTTATAAAGGAACGGGGGTCCAATATATTTCACTCGGATTTCTGACTCATTCAGTAAAAAGCGCCGACATCAGCATGGATGTTGAGGCAGCGGAACAGGGGGATTTTTAAGATGTCTATTTTTGACGTGCTAACTGCATCAGCCGAAATGATGCCGAGCCATTATAAAGACATGAGCACTGGAGAAATGGAAAAGCGGGTCGCCGCCATTAAACGGGCTTTCGGAAAGCGCCTGTTCATTCCGGGGCATCACTATCAAAAAGACGAAGTAATACAATTCGCCGATACGGCAGGTGACTCCCTGCAGCTTGCTCAAGTGGCAGAAAAAAATAAAGAGGCGGAATATATTGTGTTTTGCGGCGTGCATTTTATGGCGGAAACCGCTGATATGCTGACTGATGATAACCAAACCGTCATTTTGCCCGACATGCGCGCCGGATGCTCGATGGCTGATATGGCAGATATTCAGCAGACGGACAAAGCATGGCAAGAGCTTCAAGAACTGTACGGTAACACCATCATTCCGTTAACATATGTTAACTCGACGGCGGAAATTAAAGCATTCGTTGGACGGCACGGAGGAGCGACCGTCACCTCTTCGAATGCCCGGAGTGTGCTGAAATGGGCTTTTAAACAAAAAGAGAGAATTTTATTTTTGCCGGATCAGCATTTAGGCAGAAATACGGCCTATGACCTCGGCATTCCGCTGACAGAAATGGCTGTATGGGACCCGGTGCAGAACCGATTGCTTACTGACCATCCGGAAAACATTAAGGTTATCCTTTGGAAAGGGCATTGCTCCGTACACGAAAAGTTTACAGCGGAAAATATTTCTCAGCTGCGGCAGCGGGATTCCGGCATCCGCATTATCGTTCATCCGGAATGTTCGCGGGAAGTGGTCTCGCTCAGTGACGACAGCGGGTCTACCAAATACATTATTGATACGATCGAACAGGCTGAACCGGGAAGCAAGTGGGCGATCGGCACGGAAATGAATCTTGTCCAGCGCCTCATTCACTCGCATCCGGATAAACAGATTGAATCATTGAATCCCGATATGTGTCCGTGTCTGACAATGAACAGAATCGACCTGCCGCATTTATTGTGGTCGCTTGAGCAGCTTGAAAAAGGCGAGCCGAAGGGTGTCATTAAAGTTCCGGAAGCGGTTCGGACAGAAGCGCTTCGTGCTTTGAACAGAATGCTGAGTCATACGTAATCATAAAAATTTCCCCTCCTTCCCAAATTTTTTATCATCATGCCCAGTCCATCGGCATATAGTGTGAAGAAACGTATTGTAATGACAAATGTACCGTTCACGTTTTGTGCATAGGAGGGGAAAACGTTGAAAATTCATATCGTTCAAAAAGGCGATTCGCTCTGGAAAATAGCTGAAAAATACGGAGTTGATCTTGAAGAGTTAAAAAAACTGAATCATCAGCTTAGCAATCCAGACTTAATTATGCCTGGAATGAAGATAAAGGTGCCTTCAGAAGCCGTTCCGGTCAGAAAAGAACCTAAGGCCGGCTTCGGAACGTCTGCGCATAAGCATGAGCATCCATATGCCAAAGAAAAACCGAAATCAGTTGTGGACATTGAAGACACCATACCGGAAGAACCAAAGCCGTCAATTCCGTATGTGCCGCCAATCCCTGAAAAGCATGAAAATGTGCTGCCGGAAGCTGATATGAACCAATATTACCCGTCCAATCAGCTGTTTCAGCCGTGGTCGCCTCCTAAGCCGGAGGAACCGGTGACACATTTTGTCGAGCCGAAAGAAAAAGAGCATGACAATAACATTCCACAACAGGAGGAAATGATCAACATGGAAAACGCGAATTACCCGAATATGCCAAAGGCGCCTGAAGCCGGAAAGATGGAAGAAGAAAACGCCGCTTATCATCTGCCGAACATGCCAAACATTCCGAATGTCCCGTTTCCGAATATGCCGGCCGTTGAACCGTCTTTTATGCATTATCCGATGCCGTGCATGCCTTGTCCTTGTCCGGTTCCGGTGACACCGATGCTGCCGGGTTCGGGACTATGCCATCCGTGCTTCCCGGTAGGCGGAGGTTTCGGCGGTTTTGGAGGAGGTTTTGGAGGCTTTCCGGTCATGCCGATGCCGTTACCGTACGGATTCCATCATCCGGGATTTGGGCCGCATGCGGGTTACGGTGAATATGAAAACCAGGCCCATGAAAATGCAGAGCATTATGATGGTTCTGCATCTGGTTTCGGCGGTGCTCCGTACGGTCAAATGCCGTATTACGGCGGATATTCGTCACATTACGCAAACGCGCCTCATCATGATGGAAAATATAAGGATGATGATTGCGGCTGCCATGATTCACATCATCACCACCACCATCACCACGGTTCACATCACCATCACGCAAATATGCCTGTGCAGCCGTATCCGAATATGGGTGCAAACGCCGGATATTTTATGCCTTACGGCGGAGCAAATCCTAATGCCGCGCCGAATCAGCCGAGTCCAAATCAAGTATTCGGACGGCCGGAGGAAGAAGAAGATTAATGTTTCGGGACGATGTATGTCGTTCCTTTTTTTATGTCCAACTGAGGAATGGACATAACTGACAAGCTTAAACCCGCCGCCCGCCGCGCATCCTAAACATGAGCGGAAAACGCTCAAAACAGCGATGAATCCACGGGGGGTTTTTCCATTGGGTAAAAAACTGATGACGATCGCGGGCGTTTTAGCCGTGACGGCAAGCTTAACGGCATGCGGAGCAAATAATGCCATGAATGACGGACGCTACAACCAGTCAACACGTCCGGTCGGATATTATTCGAATGATAATGGTAACGGCAGAGGCCAGTACGGAATGGACCATCAAGGACCCGTTTCTGAAATGATGGAAAACCGAAACGGCCGTCATAATACGACAAACGTGTCCGACCAGTACGCGCCTAATGACGGGGCTCCGTTAACGACGGACGGCACATATAACGGCCGAAATGTCAATACGCCGCCGGCAGCAATGTCTTATAATGGGTATGACAACGCCGAAAACATCAGGTTGGCGGCAAAAGTTGCAAACCGCGTGAAAAAAGTAAAAGGCGTACAGGATAGTCAGGTCATCGTGACTGACACGAGAGTCGTCATTGCCGTCAGAACAAATCATCCTTTTACGAAGAATGATGATAAACATGTCAAACATGCGGCCAAAAAATTCGCGGACGGCCGTACAATTCAAGTGTTTACCGACAACGCTACTTTTACAAAGCTGCAAGACATGAACAGAAACAGCCGTTAAACGGGACTGCCGGATGATTTCATCCGGCAGTATTTTTATGAATAAAGCTTCATCATTTCTTTACATATTCTTAAAACGCTCTTTATATTGCGGTGTTAACATAAAAGTAATAAAACGTAACGGAGGGGCCGGAATGAAAAAAACGGAGCATGACAAAAGCCGCGGAGCAAAAACTGTGTATCTGACCGTAAGGGGATACCGGCTCAAACTGACGCCCGGACAAATGAAACTGATTTCAGCCGGCCGGGCATAATCATCGCAGCAGCCCTCATTTAGAGAGCTGCTTTTTTTCGGCTGAAACAGACAAATGAAAGAAAACGATTAAGCACCGGCATCTTTGGTCAAACTAGCATCAAGAGTTTGATTGAATAAAGAGGTGTTATTGGTGAAACGAATTTGCGGTGCTCGTCTATTGTTTATGCTTGTCTTATCGGCTGCAGTCCTGATTTGCGGAGGAAAAGGCGCATATGGGGCGGAGGTTGAGCTTTACGGGCCGCTTCGGGTGCACGTCCAGCTGGAAAAGGTCTATCTTGACGGTGATGTCGGCATCGAACATACGGATGAAACCGTTTTAGCGATGGAGGATTTTTGGGCCTCATATGCCGGCTGGACGCTCGTTGAGCAGAAAAAAGGCTTCGTCCTTTTCCGTAAGCATGTTGATGACATTTCTCCGCTCAGTAAGGTTAACGGTTATATCGGCGTCACGGACGGAGGCGTCATCTCCACTTTTCACGGCCGTCCCGGATCGCTGGCCGAGCCGATTCAATCTTTCTTCCAGATTGATATAGAAAGACTGGAAAGCCGATTGCAAAAGCACTTGGAACACGGCATACCGTACAGGACAAAAGCGGAGTTTGAGAGCGTGATCGATCATATTAAGACTTACAGCGGCTGACTTTGACGCAAGACATGTGACACATGTCTTTTTTTTCTGAATGGAAGGTGTCAAAGCGAACATACGTTAACTTTTCTATAAGACTTTGGCTGTTTTTGTGTTACAATGATAAGCAGTCAAAGAGGTGAATAGGTGTGATTGAATTCGTGAAGGGGACGATTGATTATGTATCTCCCCAATACATCGTGATTGAAAACGGCGGAATCGGCTATCAGGTCTTCACTCCGAATCCGTTTATTTATAAGGTAAGCAATCAAGAGACCATTTTTACGTATCATCATATAAAAGAAGATGCCTTTTCTTTGTACGGTTTTTCAACCCGGGAAGAAAAAGCGCTTTTCACAAAGCTGCTGAACGTCACCGGCATCGGGCCGAAAGGGGCGCTCGCCATCCTCGGTTCCGGTGATCCCGGAGCCGTCATCGAAGCGATCGAACAGGAAGATGAAGCCTTTTTGGTGAAATTTCCGGGTGTGGGCAAAAAAACGGCGCGGCAGATTATTCTTGATTTGAAAGGCAAACTGGCCGACGTCGTGCCTGAAATGATTGACAACCTGTTCAATCATGAAGCGCGCATTGAAAAACAAGAGGCTGAAACGGCGCTTGACGAGGCGCTTGAAGCGCTCCGGGTTCTCGGCTACGCCGAAAAAGAAATTAAAAAAGTGCTTCCTCACTTAAAAGAGGAAACGGCGCTTTCAACAGATCAATATGTGAAAAAAGCATTGCAAAAATTATTAAAGTAAGGTGATGTTCATGGATGAACGGCTCGTTTCAAGTGAAGCAGACAGCCATGAATCAATAATCGAGCAAAGCCTCAGGCCGCAGAATCTCGCCCAGTATATCGGCCAAAAGAAGGTGAAAGAAAATCTGCGCGTGTTTATCGATGCGGCGAAAATGAGGCAGGAAACGCTGGACCACGTTCTTTTATACGGGCCTCCGGGTCTCGGGAAAACAACGCTTGCGTCTATCGTGGCCAATGAGATGGGTGTGGAGATGCGGACGACGTCAGGTCCCGCCATCGAAAGACCGGGGGATTTGGCAGCCATTTTGACGGCGCTCGAACCAGGGGATGTGCTGTTTATAGACGAAATTCACAGGCTGAACCGCTCAATTGAGGAAGTGCTGTACCCGGCGATGGAGGATTTCTGCCTTGATATCGTCATTGGAAAAGGCCCGTCCGCCCGCTCCGTCCGTCTCGACCTTCCCCCTTTTACGCTTGTAGGAGCGACGACAAGGGTCGGATTATTGACCGCACCGCTCAGAGACCGGTTCGGGGTGCTGTCGCGCCTTGAATACTATACGCAGGAAGAGCTGACAGATATCGTGTCAAGAACGGCTGACGTTTTTGAAGTGGATATCGAAAAAGCACCGGCTCTGGAAATCGCCAGACGGTCAAGGGGAACGCCGCGGGTTGCAAACCGTCTGCTCAGAAGGGTGAGAGATTTTGCCCAGGTGCTCGGCGACAGCCGCATCACGGAAGAAATCGCTCACGACGCGCTCGAACGTCTTCAAGTCGATGCGCTCGGCCTTGACCATATCGACCATAAGCTGCTGATGGGCATGATCGAAAAATTCAGCGGCGGTCCCGTCGGTCTTGATACGATTTCCGCGACAATCGGCGAAGAACCGCATACAATAGAGGATGTGTACGAACCGTATCTGCTGCAGATCGGATTTCTTCAGAGGACGCCGAGGGGACGGGTCGTGACTCCGGCTGTGTATGAACATTTTCGATTGGAGGCGCCCGCCCGTGACTGACTTTCCGAAGGTTCTCATGGTTCTCGGTGCCGTTTTGCTTATTGCCGGCGCAGTCTGGCACTTTGTCGGAAGGCTGCCCGGAGATATTTTTGTTAAGAAGGGAAATGTTACATTTTTCTTTCCCGTTGTCACTTGTATTGTGATCAGTGTGATACTATCCATTCTGCTTAATTTTTTCGGCAGAATAAAATAACAATAGACAGAATTAAGGTGAAATGATGAAAGTCGATTTATTTGATTTTGAACTGCCTGAACGCCTCATTGCCCAAGTGCCGCTTAAAGAGCGTGACGCATCGCGGCTGATGGTGCTCGACAAACAGACGGGCGGGCTGACGGACAGTTCATTTAAAGAGATTGTAAGCTTTTTTAATGAAGGGGATTGCCTCGTCTTGAACAATACCCGTGTGCTGCCTGCAAGATTATTCGGCACAAAAGAAGATACGGGAGCGAAAGTGGAGCTTCTGTTATTAAAACAGGAAGAAAATGATACATGGGAAACGCTCGTAAAGCCGGCGAAACGCGTAAAAAAAGGAACGGTCCTGACATTTGGCGACGGCCGGCTGACAGCGGTCTGCACGGAGGAGCTTGATCACGGAGGCAGAAAAATAGAATTCCGGTATGACGGGATTTTTTACGAAGTGCTTGAATCACTCGGTGAAATGCCGCTGCCTCCTTATATTAAAGAGCAGCTTGATGATAAAGAACGGTATCAGACCGTCTTTTCAAAAGAAATCGGATCTGCCGCAGCTCCGACGGCCGGACTTCATTTTACGGAAGAGATTCTGGACGAGCTGAAGCAAAAAGGTGTGCGGATTGAATTTATCACACTTCATGTGGGACTCGGCACATTCCGCCCGGTCAGTGCGGATGATGTGGAAGAGCATAACATGCACGCGGAATTTTATGAAATGACGGAAGAAACCGCCGCCTCTTTAAACGAGGTCAGAAAGGCGGGAGGGCGTATCGTGTCGGTCGGGACGACATCAACGCGCACCCTGGAAACCATTGCCGGCGAGCATGCCGGCGAATTTACCGCTTCAAGCGGCTGGACGTCCATCTTCATTTATCCGGGATATGAATTTAAGGCGATTGACGGCATGATCACCAATTTTCATCTGCCGAAATCTTCCCTTATTATGCTCGTTTCTGCGCTTGCCGGCAGAGAGCATGTTCTTTCCGCCTACCGTCATGCGGTAGAAGAGGAATATCGTTTCTTCAGCTTTGGCGACGCCATGCTGATTATCTAATTTGAATGACAGGAGGCCTCATACAAAGTGGCTGAACAACCGATACGTTATGAATTTATAAAGGAATGCAAACAAACGGGAGCGCGCCTGGGCAGAGTCCATACGCCCCACGGCTCCTTTGAGACGCCTGTATTTATGCCGGTCGGCACGCTTGCTACGGTAAAGACGATGTCTCCGGACGAGCTGAAATCTATGGATGCGGGCATTATTTTAAGCAATACGTACCATTTATGGCTCCGCCCGGGACATGACATTGTAAAAGAAGCGGGCGGGCTTCATAAGTTTATGAACTGGGACCGCGCGATTTTAACGGATTCCGGCGGTTTTCAGGTCTTTTCATTGAGCAAGTTTCGTAATATAGAAGAAGAAGGTGTTCATTTCCGCAATCACTTAAACGGAGACAAGCTGTTTTTATCTCCGGAAAAAGCGATGGAAATTCAAAACGCCCTCGGCTCTGATATCATGATGGCGTTTGATGAGTGTCCGCCGTATCCGGCAGAGTATGATTACATGAAACGCTCTGTGGAACGGACCAGCCGCTGGGCGGAACGCTGCCTGGAGGCGCACGGGCGCTCAGATGAGCAGGGGCTGTTCGGAATCGTACAGGGCGGAGAATACGAAGACCTGCGGACACAAAGTGCAAAAGACTTGGTTTCGCTTGATTTTCCGGGGTATGCCATAGGCGGGTTATCTGTCGGCGAGCCGAAGCACGTCATGAACCGAGTGCTTGAGTTTACAACTCCGCTTTTACCGAAGGACAAGCCGAGATATTTAATGGGTGTGGGTTCACCGGATGCCTTAATTGACGGCGCCATCCGCGGCGTGGATATGTTTGACTGCGTACTGCCCACCCGGATTGCCCGAAACGGCACGGTGTTTACGAATGAAGGGCGTCTGAATATGAAAAACGCCAAATATGAGCGTGATTTCCGTCCGATTGATGAAGAGTGCAGCTGCCATACATGCAAAAATTACTCCCGCGCTTACATCAGACATTTGATCCGCTGTAATGAAACGTTTGGAATTCGATTAACAACTTACCATAACCTTCATTTTCTGTTACACTTAATGGAGCAGGTCAGACAAGCCATCCGGGAGGATCGTCTTGGTGATTTCCGAGAAGAGTTCTTTGAGCGTTACGGCTATAATAAGCCAAATGCGAAAAGCTTCTAAATAAAACCATTCTTGAAGGGAGGGAAACAGATGGGTACTTTAGGTACAATCGTTCCTATTATTTTAATGTTTGCAGTGCTTTATTTCCTGCTCATCCGTCCGCAGCAAAAGCAGCAGAAGGCCGTACGCCAGATGCAGGAAGAGCTGAAAAAAGGGGATTCAGTGGTGACAATCGGAGGATTGCACGGCACTGTTGAGTCAATTGATGAAAGCAAGGTCGTCATTAAAACAGGTGATAACACCCGTTTAACATTTGACCGCCGCGCAATCAGAGAAGCTTCCGCTGAATAACAGCGAAGCTCATACATACAAAAAAAGAGCGGAGAATCCGCTCTTTTTTTATTACGCTGATCTGCTTCCTTTCAAATTCACTCCGAAAATGCCGCCCAGCATACTGACTCCCAAAAAGCCGAGATGAAACAAAAGCTGACCGGATGTAAACGTTTTTCCGAACCCTAAATATTGAAACAGCAAGATAATTAATGAAAAACAGACGGCGGTTAACGCTCCGATCATCCAGCCTTTTTCCTTCGCTTTGCCGCCCGATATAAAACCGCCCGCAAATAAAGAAAGAAAAGAAAGCGCGGTGATCAGCCAGCTGAAAGATGATTCTTCCATTGAGGTAACCGTCAGTAAAAGCGAAATCGCCAAACTCGTAAGAAGCATCACCGCAAAGATAGCCACTAAGCCGTACAAGACGCCTCTTCCCACTTGTTTCGTTTCTTCCATTTTTATCTCCTCTCCGCTCTGCGGCCTGATATATGACAAGCCGGAGCCCGTCTTTTTCTAAATGTATTCTCTGAATGTTCGAATTAGACGTAAATGCATGATGTTCAGCCCGTTTCTTACATAATTCAGAGCCGATGGCAAATGCTATGACCGTTGGAGGTGCGATATGGAAGATATTTTCATTATTACGTTTCGTACGATTGTGCTTTATTTTATCATTCTTGTGATTTTCAGACTGATGGGAAAACGGGAAATCGGAGAACTGAGCATTTTAGACCTTGTCGTCTCCATTATGATTGCCGAGATTGCCGTATTGGCAATTGAAAATGTAAAAGATAAGCTTTTGCATACGATTGTGCCGATTGTCGTTTTAATGATTATTCAAGTAAGCCTTGCTTTTATTTCGCTCAAAAGCCAAAAAATACGGCAGCTGCTTGACGGAAAACCCACCATTATTATAAAACAGGGAAAAATTGATGAACGGGCGATGAGATCGCAGCGCTACAATTTTGACGATCTTCTTATGCAGCTGAGGGAGAATAACATCGATAGAATCTCTGACGTGTCATATGCCATTTTGGAGTCTTCAGGCAAACTGTCGATCGTCAAAAAGAAAAACAATAAGGATAAGCAGATGGAAACATCGCTTATCGTTGACGGGGTCATTCAGAACGAGCATCTGGACAGAATCGGGAAAGATAAACACTGGCTCGAAAAAAATTTAGCAAAAAGAGGATATCGCGATCTTTCGGTTATATCATTCTGCACGTTTACGGACGGCGCTTTTTTTATTGATCTTAAAGATGAAAAAGGGGAGCCGTGAATCGGTTTCACCGCGTCACGAACTTGCCGATGACCGGAATCCGGATCAGCTCTTCCCTTTTAATCAGCCTGAATAACAGAAGAAGCGCTATATACAAAATCGCGGTCATTGCAATCCAGCCTGTGAGATTAACAGCCTCTGACCCTGAAAAATGAACGGTGTGCTTGATGATGCGGCTGACATAACCGCAAATGAATATGACGGCAAAACAGAGCGCGTATTCTTTTATTTTAATGCTGATCGGAAGCACCTTGCTTACGGTGGCCGCATGCATCAGGGTGACAAGGACCATCCCCGTTACAATCGCAAGTGCGGCGCCCATGATGCCCAAGGAAGGCCTGGTCGCCAAAACAAAAATTAGGCCAGTTTTGACAGCGGCGCCGATAAAACTGTTCATCATGGCGGCCCCGGCTAAATTGAGAGCCTGCAGCACCGCCTGAAGGGGCCCCTGAAAATAGTAAAGCAGAAAAAACGGCGCCATCACTTTAACAAATACCGCCGCATTAGTTGATCCGTACATGACGGACATCAGTTCATCAGCGAAAGAGAATAAAATAACCACCGAAATGCCTCCGCTTAAAAGACACAGCCTCATCGCCTGTTCCAGACGGTATTCGACAACTTGCAGCTTTTTTTGCTCCATTCCTTCACTGATCGCAGGAACAAGCGCCGTTGACAGAGAATAGGTTATAAAGCTGGGCAGCGTCAAAACCGTCATGGCAAATCCGGTCAGCTCCCCGTACTGGCTGGTGGCGGCAGCGGTGGCCACTCCTGCAATCGCAAGGCTTTGCGCGACGACAATAGGTTCAAAAAACCAAGATAAATTTCCGATGAAGCGGCTTCCGGTTGTCGGGAGCGACACGCTCATCAGCTGGCGGAAGGTTTCTTTTCCATTTGCGATCGACTTGAAAAATTGTTTTCTGATTCTGATTGTTTTATTTGCTTTAAAACAAATGAATAAATAAATAAGAGAGGCAAGCTCCCCGATGACAGACGAAATCATGGCTCCGGCTGCGGCATATTCAATCCCGTACGGCAGAAACACCGTCGTGCAGACCGCGACAAGTGAAATCCGCACGATCTGCTCAAGTACTTGGGAAAACGCCAGCGGGTTCATATTCTGCCTGCCCTGAAAGTAACCGCGCAGCACGCTGGAGATCGCGATAATCGGCACGACGGGCGTAATCGCCAGAAGCGGGTAAACCGTGCGCTGATCCGTCAGCATCGTTTCGGACATAATCGGCGCAAAGCATAAAAACAGCGGCGTGAAGATGAGACTTAATATCCCGGTGACGGTAAGCGACATCACTAAAATATGTTTCATTTTCTGCCGGTCCCCCCGCGCGCTCGCTTCAGCGACAAGTTTGCTGATGGCAACGGGGAGGCCGAATTGAGTCAAAGTGGTGGCCAAGAAAAATGTCGGGGCAGCCATCATGTATAAACCGACCCCTTCTTCACCGATAAACCGGGCGATAACCACCCGGTTGACAAAGCCGAGCATTCTCGTAATCATCCCGGCTGCGATGAGAATAAGAGTGCCCCTTAAAAAAGTCTGTTTTGCCATTTTATAAACCCCTGCCTTCTCAAACTACCTGGAATCATATACAATAAAGATATGCGCCGATGTCGTCCGAGCATGACAAGTCTTCGAGAAAAATGGAAAAAGGAGCGAGCGCCCAGTGGAGAAACATCCCGCCGAAATGTACAAAGATCATTTGCGGCCTTTCTTGTACAGTAAACTTGAAGAGTTCAAAATCCTCGGATACGATGATGTTGAGCACGAGAGTTTATGGTCATACTTAATACATAAAAAGTGGAAACAGAAAAAGGAACTGCCGCTGCATGAATTGGCCGGTCATATTTTATCAGTTAAAATTGGCGATTTTATGAACTATGCAACCGTTGAAGCTTTTAAGTCGTCTAATTGGCTGGAAAGCGATGAGGGTCAGGAAGCTTTAGATGAACTGCTGAGATAATGATTTGACGGCATAGGTTTAAGGAGGAAATACATAATGAAAAAAGGACGCTTGATTGCGTTTTTCCTGATTGTATTATTGATCGGCACAGGGCTGGGGTATTTTACAAAACCGGCTGCCAATAATATTACGTTAGGATTGGATTTACGCGGCGGGTTTGAAGTTCTGTACGATGTGCAGCCCGTCAAAAAAGGCGATAAAATCACAAAAGACGTGCTCGTCAGCACGGTGCAGGCGCTGAACCGCCGGGCTAACGTTCTCGGCGTAAGCGAGCCGAACATTCAGATTGAAGGAAATAACCGCATCCGCGTACAGCTGGCGGGCGTCACGAATCAGAACAGGGCGCGCGAAATTCTGTCAACGGAAGCGCAGCTCTCGTTCAGGGATACGAATGATAAAGAGCTGTTAAACGGCTCTGATCTCGTGGAAAACGGCGCGAAGCAAACCTTTGATCCGACGACGAACGAACCGATTGTCAGCGTTAAGCTGAAGGATGCGGATAAGTTCGGCGAAGTGACGAAAAAAGTCAAGAAAATGGCGCCTAATAATCAGCTTGTGATCTGGCTTGATTACCAAAAAGGCGATTCATTTAAAAAAGAAGTCGGCAAAAAACATCCGAAATATGTATCCGCTCCGAATGTGAGCCAGGAATTAAACACGAAGGATGTCACAATTGAAGGCCAGTTTACCGTTCAAAAAGCGAAGGATTTGGCCAATATTTTAAACGCGGGCGCGCTGCCTGTGAAACTGACCGAAAAATACTCTACTTCAGTAGGGGCGCAATTCGGACAGCAGGCTTTGCATGATACGGTAGAGGCCGGCATTATCGGTATTGCAATTGTTTTCTTATTTATGCTGCTTTATTACAGACTGCCTGGACTCATAGCGGTAATTACGCTTTCTGTATACGTGTATATTACGCTTCAAGTGTTTGACTGGATGCAGGCGGTGCTGACGCTTCCGGGTATTGCGGCGCTCATTTTGGGTGTCGGGATGGCGGTTGACGCCAACATCATCACCTATGAACGGATAAAAGAAGAACTGAAACTCGGCAAATCCGTCCGCTCAGCTTTCCGTTCAGGGAACAGACGGTCATTCGCGACGATCTTTGATGCGAACATTACAACGATCATCGCAGCGGTCGTGCTCTTTATTTTCGGGACAAGCTCTGTAAAAGGGTTTGCGACGATGCTGATTCTGTCAATTCTGACAAGCTTTATTACAGCTGTCTTCCTTTCAAGATTCCTGCTCTCCCTTCTCGTGGAAAGCAGATGGCTTGACCGGAAAAAAGGCTGGTTCGGCGTCAAGAAAAAACATATTATGGACATTCAAAAAACGGATGAAAATACTGAACCGCATACGGCATTCCAAAAATGGGATTTCACGAGCAAGCGAAAATACTTCTTTATTTTCTCAAGCGCTGTAACCATTGCGGGAATTATCATCTTAATGGTCTTTAAACTCAACCTGGGAATCGATTTTGCAAGCGGCGCGCGGATTGACGTGCAGAGCAATCATTCTTTGACGGCGCATCAGGTTGAAAAAGATTTTGATTCTCTCGGCATGGAGCCGGAAAACATCGTGCTTTCTGGTAAAGAGAACCATGTTGCCGCGGCCCGGTTTGTCGGAGAGCCATCTAAAGAAAAAATCGCTGAAATCAAAACGTACTTTAAGGACAAATACGGATCTGAACCGAACGTCAGCACGGTATCGCCGACAGTCGGAAAAGAACTGGCCCGTAATGCTTTATATGCTGTCGCCATTGCATCAATCGGCATCATTATTTACGTATCAATACGTTTCGAGTACAGAATGGCTATCGCCGCGATTGTCTCCCTGCTGTATGACGCTTTCTTTATCGTCGCGTTTTTCAGCATTACAAGGCTGGAGGTCGATGTCACCTTTATCGCCGCTATTCTCACCATAATCGGTTACTCGATAAATGATACGATCGTTACATTTGACCGGATACGCGAGCAGATGAAAAAACGTAAGCCGAAGTCATTTGCCGATCTGGAACATATCGTGAATCTGAGCTTGCAGCAAACCTTTACACGTTCGATCAATACGGTCTTGACCGTTGTGATTGTTGTCGTCGTGCTGCTCATTTTGGGCTCATCGTCAATTACAAACTTCTCCGTCGCTTTATTGGTCGGTTTATTGACGGGCGTTTATTCCTCTCTTTACATCGCCGCGCAGCTGTGGCTTGTATGGAAAGGTAAAGAATTTAAAGGGAAAAAATCAATCGAAGAGTAAAATGGGAACAGGCTGTCTTCCGGAAGGCAGCCTGTTTTTTCAGGCCGCATTGAACTTAAAACCTGCATTTGCTATAATGACATACGCTTACATAATCAATCATCATTGTAAAAACATGTAGGAGGGTTCTTATGAACGTTCGTGAGTCGGAGCTTCCGGGCATCGGCCAGAAAGTAGAAGTCATTACGAAAAATCACGATAAAATCAGTATTATTCTTCATGATGACGGCAGAAAAGAGCTCTATTACTTCGATGAGAATGATCATGACGAATGCTTGGCATCCGTTGAATTTAACGACGAAGAGGCGAGGCAGATTTCCGCTATTTTAGGTGGTATGACGTATAAGCCGAAAGCGCTGGAATCTGTGGAAGTCGCGCTTGATGACCTCGTCATTGAGTGGTTTAAAGCCGAATCTCATGCACCGGCTGTCAGCCGTACAATCGGAGATTTGGAGATCAAGAAACATTACAACGTCCAGATTATTGCGATCGTAAAGAAAAACCGGCAAAAACAGCTGAGCCCCGGCATTGATACCGTAATTGAAGAAGGGGACACCCTCGTCATATCGGGAGAAAGGAGCGGACTGAAAAAGCTGGTCCGCGAGCAGTTAACGGCCCGGATTTCCTGAGACCGGGGTTTACTCCCGGGAAAATGGGGGAAAAGATAAGAATGAACAATTGGGGGCAGACGCATGAATAAACAATGGACTATTATATTCGCTTTACTATTTACTTTGATTGTCGCCATCTTTGCTGTCATTAACGTGCGGGCGGTTGAGGTTGATTATCTGTTCGGAACCGCTGAATGGCCGCTGATTTTAGTCATTTTAGGCTCTGTGTTAATGGGAGCGCTGATCGTGTTTTCAGCCGGTATCTTTCAAGTGATGAAGCTGAAGCGCGAAATTAAAATGCTGCGGAAAGAAAACAGATCTGCGGCTGAATTGACGGCTGATTCGGACGGCAAAAAAACAGCCGCGCCGCCGGAAGAAATGCTTGAAGAGAAAAAAGGATCAGAATAACATTTGAAACCCCTCAGTCCGCTCTAGTATAATAGGGTGGTTGAGGGGTGAATTTATGTTAGCGTCAAAAATGCGCTGGGAAATCCAGCAGCCGGATCAGGAAAAAGTCAAATCACTCACAGAACAATTGGACATAACACCTCTTGTGGCATCACTGCTTGTAAAAAGAGGTTTTGATACTGCCGAAAGCGCAAGGCTGTTTTTACATACAAAGGATGCAGACTTTTATGACCCGTATGAATTAAAGGGAATGCGGGAAGCAGTTGATCGGATAAAACTGGCGGTTTCTCAAGGGGAACCGATTATGATTTACGGAGATTACGATGCAGACGGCGTTACAAGCACGTCGGTGATGCTGACGGCACTCAGACAGCTGTCGGCGGACGTTGACTTTTATATTCCCGACCGTTTCACAGAAGGCTACGGCCCGAATGAACAAGCTTTCCGCTCCATAAAAGAGCGGGGATTTTCGCTGATCATTACAGTGGATACGGGAATCGCCGCCGTCCATGAAGCTGAAGTCGCAAAAGAGCTGGGCTTAGACGTCATTATTACCGACCACCATGAGCCGGGACCCGAGCTTCCTGACGTATTTGCGATCATCCACCCGAAGCAGCCGGGCTGCGGCTATCCGTTTAAAGAATTGGCCGGCGTCGGTGTGGCGTTTAAGCTTGCCCACGCGCTTACGGGTTCTTTGCCGGAAGCTATGCTGGACTTGGCGGCAATCGGTACGGTTGCAGATCTGGTGCCTCTTCATGATGAAAACAGATTAATTGCGTCACTCGGAATCGAAAGGCTTCGGACGACAAATCGGCCGGGCCTCAAAGCCCTGATTAAGCTTTCCGGCGGAGATATCGGACAAGCTGATGAGGAAACGATCGGATTTCAGGTCGCGCCAAGGCTCAATGCCGTCGGAAGAATAGAACAGGCCGATCCCGCCGTCCATCTGCTGATGACCGAAGATCAGTTTGAAGCGGAGGAACTGGCTTCGGATATTGACCGGCTGAATAAAGAGCGGCAGAAAATGGTGAAAACCATGACCGAAGAGGCTGTTGAAATGGTTCAGCAGCAAGGCGGAAACCCGTCTGCCATTGTAGTGGCAAAAGCCGGCTGGAACCCGGGAGTCGTCGGTATTGTCGCATCGAAGCTGGCTGAACGTTTTTACCGGCCCGCTGTTGTGCTTGGGATAGATGAGGAGCAGGGAATCGCTAAAGGGTCGGCGCGAAGCATCAGAGGCTTCAACCTGTTTACGAGCCTTTCACAGTGCAGAGACATTCTTCCTCATTTCGGCGGGCATCCGATGGCGGCAGGAATGACGTTGAAGGCTGAAGATGTGGCGGAATTAAGGGACAGGCTGAATCAAATGGCTGAAGAAACCCTTACGGAAGAGGATTTTATTCCCGTTCAGGAGGTTGATCTTGTCTGCGGCGTTGAAGACATAACCGTTGAAAGCATTACAGAATTGAATATGCTGTCGCCGTTCGGCATGCTTAACCCTAAACCGCATGTGATGGTGAAAAATGCGGTGCTTGATGATGTGCGCCTGATCGGAGCGAATAAAAACCACGTGAAAATGACGGTAAAAAGTGATTCCGCCGTCCTTGACTGCGTCGGCTTTAACAAAGGAGAGCTTGAAGCCGGAGTTGTCCCCGGATCAACGATTTCCATTGTCGGCGAGATGTCTATTAATGAATGGAACAACAGAAAGAAGCCCCAGCTGATGATTAAAGACGCTGCGGTGCCGGAATGGCAGCTTTTTGATATCAGGGGCAAGCGGACGTGGGAAGACACGGTCACCGCGCTGCCGAAGGAAAAACGGGTGCTCATCAGCTTTAACGAAAAAACCGCTCAGAAGCTCCATGCAAAAGAGCTGTCGGGCGAGCTGGCCGGTATCACTTCGGAATCCGAGGCGGAAGCTCTCCAGCTTGACGGAAAATATGCCGTTTTTCTGGATGTGCCGCCGTCAGCGGATCGCCTGCAGCATTTGCTTGACGGAAAGAAGCCGGAACGGATTTATTTTGTTTTTATCAATCATGAAGAACATTTCCTGTCCTCATTTCCATCGCGGAATGATTTCAAGTGGTTTTACGCATTTCTCTTGAAAAGGGGCGCTTTTGACTTCGGCAAGCATGGTTCAGAGCTTGCGAGACACAGAGGATGGTCAATTGACACAATCAATTTCATGACAAAGGTGTTTTTTGATCTCGGTTTTGTTAAAATAGAAGATGGTGTGCTGTCTGTCGTGAGCGGCGCGAAAAAACGCGACCTGGCAGATTCGCAAACCTATCAGGTAAAACAGCAGCTGATGGAATTAGACCAGAAGCTCAATTATTCCGCAGCCCATGAGCTGAAGGAATGGCTGAATAAGCTGATGAACCAAGGTTCAGAAGCTTATGAAAGTACGAGGAGGACATAGAACAGATGGATCTTAAAAAATACGTAACAATTGTGCCCGATTACCCGAAAGAAGGCGTACAATTTAAAGATATTACGACATTGATGGACAAAGGCGACGTATACCGTTACGCCACTGACCAAATTGTTGAATATGCAAAAGAAAAAGAAATTGATTTAGTTGTCGGGCCTGAAGCGCGCGGCTTTATTATCGGCTGTCCGGTTGCATACGCTCTCGGAGTGGGCTTTGCGCCGGTTCGGAAAGAAGGAAAACTTCCGCGTGAGGTCATTAAAGTCGATTACGGTTTGGAGTACGGAAAAGACGTACTGACGATTCATAAAGATGCAATTCTGCCGGGACAGCGCGTGCTGATTACTGATGACTTGCTTGCAACAGGCGGCACGATCGAAGCGACAATTAAGCTGGTCGAAGAACTGGGCGGCGTTGTAGCCGGTATTGCGTTCTTAATCGAGCTTTCTTACCTTGACGGCAGAGACAAGCTTGACGATTACGATATTTTAACATTAATGAAATATTAACCGCATATGGAAAAAAGCACTCGTGTCAGGGTGCTTTTTTCCTATTATTTCATCATCCTGACAGATTCTTTAGGTGTTTTGAACTTCTGCCCTTTACATCTCTCGTTTTTTTCTTGATAATAAACTAATACAGTTTACATTTAAAAAAGGTGATTCCATGGCGAACGAACAAGTATTGACTGCCGAGCAAGTAATAGATAAAGCGCGCACTTATCTGCCGGAGGAGCAGATTGCGTTTGTTGAGAAAGCTTACCTGTATGCGCAAAACGCGCATCGCGAACAGTACCGCAAATCAGGTGAGCCGTACATCATTCATCCGATTCAGGTGGCGGGGATCCTCGTCGATCTGGAAATGGACCCTTCCACAATTGCGGGCGGATTTCTGCATGACGTGGTAGAGGACACGGATGTCACCCTCGACGACCTGAAGGAAGCATTTTCTGAAGAAGTGGCGATGCTTGTCGACGGCGTGACGAAGCTCGGTAAAATTAAGTATAAATCTCAAGAGGAGCAGCAGGCGGAAAACCATCGAAAAATGTTTGTCGCTATGGCTCAGGATATCAGAGTCATATTGATCAAGCTGGCGGATCGCCTTCACAATATGCGGACGTTAAAGCATCTTCCGCAGGAAAAGCAGCGGAGAATTTCAAATGAGACGCTGGAAATTTTCGCTCCGCTGGCCCATCGGCTCGGGATTTCTAAAATCAAATGGGAGCTGGAAGACACCGCTCTCCGTTATTTGAATCCTCAGCAATATTACAGAATCGTCAACCTCATGAAGAAAAAGCGCGCGGAACGCGAACTTTATGTCGAAGAGGTTGTCAATGAAGTGAAAAAACGCGTCGAAGAAGTGAATATCAAAGCGGACTTTTCAGGACGTCCGAAGCACATCTACAGCATTTACCGCAAGATGGCGCTGCAAAATAAACAGTTCAATGAAATATATGATCTGCTCGCCGTCCGTATTCTTGTCGGAAGCATTAAAGACTGCTACGCCGTACTCGGCATTATTCACACGTGCTGGAAGCCGATGCCGGGCAGATTCAAAGATTATATTGCAATGCCTAAGCCGAATATGTATCAGTCCCTGCATACGACCGTAATCGGGCCTAGAGGCGATCCGCTGGAAGTGCAGATCAGAACATTTGAGATGCATGAGATCGCTGAATACGGGGTGGCCGCACACTGGGCATATAAAGAAGGCAAGGCTGCAAACGAAGAAGCGACATTTGAGAAAAAACTGTCCTGGTTCCGTGAAATTCTGGAATTCCAAAACGAGTCTACCGATGCGGAAGAATTTATGGAATCGCTGAAAATCGATCTGTTTTCTGACATGGTATACGTATTTACGCCAAAAGGCGATGTCATTGAACTGCCGTCAGGCTCTGTGCCGATTGATTTTTCCTACAGGATCCACTCGGAGATCGGCAACAAAACAATCGGGGCGAAAGTGAACGGAAAAATGGTGACGCTTGACCATAAGCTCCGGACGGGCGACATCGTCGAGATTCTGACGTCCAAGCATTCATACGGTCCGAGTCAAGACTGGGTCAAACTGGCGCAGACGTCCCAGGCGAAACACAAAATCCGCCAATTCTTTAAGAAACAGCGCCGTGAAGAAAACGTCGAAAAAGGCCGTGAGCTTGTCGAGAAAGAAATTAAAAATCTTGATTTTGAAGTGAAAGATGTTTTAACACTCGAAAATCTTCAAAAAGTTGCCGACAAGTTCAATTTCTCAAATGAAGAGGATATGTACGCGGCGGTCGGGTATAACGGCATTACCGCTCTTCAGGTGGCCAACAGGCTCACCGAAAAAGAACGGAAGCTGCGTGACCAGGAAGAGCAGGAAAAAATCGTTCAGGAAGTCACTTCCGAGCCGAAACATTATCCGCAAGGGAGAAAACGGGAAGCGGGTGTGCGCGTAAAAGGCATTGACAACCTTCTCGTCCGCTTGTCGAAATGCTGCAACCCGGTGCCGGGCGACCATATCGTCGGTTTTATTACAAAAGGGCGCGGTGTATCCGTTCACCGGGATGACTGTCCGAACGTCAAAACGAATGAAGCGCAGGAACGTCTGATCCCCGTTGAATGGGAGCATGAATCACAGGTTCAAAGACGCAAAGAATATAACGTTGAGATTGAGATTTTGGGGTATGACCGTCTCGGGCTTTTAAATGAGGTGCTCCAAGCCGTAAATGAAACGAAAACCAACATCTCCTCTGTCTCCGGCAAATCCGACCGCAATAAAGTCGCTACGATTCATATGGCGATTTTTATTCAAAACATCAATCATCTGCATAAAGTGGTCGAGCGGATTAAGCAGATCAGAGACATCTATTCAGTCCGCCGGGTAATGAACTAAAAGGAGCTTGCTATGAAATTAGTTGTTCAGCGTGTAACAGAAGCGAGTGTGACGGTTGACGGCGCTGTTGCCGGCCGGATCGGACCCGGTATTATGGCGCTTGTCGGCATCACTCATGAAGATACAGAAGAAGATGCCGCTTACTTGGCGGATAAAATCGTGAATCTTCGGATTTTTGATGATGAAAGCGGCAAGATGAATTTATCGCTTTTGGATACGGGCGGGGAGATTTTATCCGTTTCACAGTTTACGCTTTACGGCGAAACGAAGAAAGGGAGACGCCCGAATTTTATGAATGCGGCTAAACCGGATCAGGCTGTGCTCCTTTATGAAAAGTGGAACGAACTCCTTCGGGAAAAAGGAGTCAAAGTGGAAACCGGAATATTCGGAGCCATGATGGATGTTCAGCTGACGAATTCCGGGCCGATTACATTGATTATGGATTCTAAACAATAAAAAAGCTGCCGTTCGGCAGCTTTTTTTTATGATTGAAAATAATGTTCCAATCCGCTTTCAATTCCGTCTGTCACTTTTTCCTGATAAGAGCCGCTATGTATGATTGTTTCTTCTTGCGGTTGACTGAGATAGCCGAGCTCATACAGCATGGCAGGCCGTTTATTTTCCCTCAGGACGTAATAATCGCCAAACAGAACGCCGCGATCCGGGATAGGGGAACGCTTCACTACTTCAGAATGGACGTCTGAGGCAAGCTGGCGATCCTTAGACGGACTGTAATAATAAGCCGTGCTTCCCCGTGTTGACGTATCGGCATAGCTGTCATAGTGAATGCTGATAAAGGCATCCGCATTCCGGTAATGAGAGGTTGAAACCCTAGCCTGCAGGCTGATAAAAGTATCATCCTGTCTGGTGATATACACGTTTGCACCGGCCGCCCGCAATTTTTGGGCCAGCAGCTTAGCGGTTTTAATGGTTACGTTTTTCTCAAACTTTCCGGAGTAGCCGATCGTTCCGCTGTCTTTTCCTCCGTGTCCGGGATCAACGACGATCGTTTTGTTTTTAAGTGAGCCGCTGCCGCCTGACGTGTCGGGAGAAGGTGCTTCACCTGTTTCCTCACCGCTTTTTGACGTTTGTACGACCCAGTTTGCCACATATGCGGTTTGTCCGTTTTCAAGCCGGACTTCATACCATTTGCCGCTTGAGCCGACAATCGGGTAGGCTGCGCCTTTATCTGCTCTTTTTACGATAGAAGCGGAAGTTGAGGCCGAGCTCCTTAAGTTGGTGCCGCCGTAAACAATATACGCTTTTTTCGAGGAGCCTGAGCCCGCAGAACCGTCTCCCGAGCCGGATGCGCTGTCCGATGAGTCAGAATCCTTTATGATGTAGTGGCTTGCTGCCCAGCCTTTTTGCCCGTTTGCTTCAATTTTCAGCCAGCCGTGGTCTTCACTTAAGATGGAAACCTTTGTTCCGCGTGATAATTTAGTCATAATCGCTGAATCATGTGACGCTGCACTTCTGACATTCAATGAAGAAACGCCGACAGTCCCGTTTTTTGACCCGCTTCGGGCCGAAGTTGCTTTCGTATCCGATCCGCCGCTGTCCGCGGTGACGTATTCGGAAGAAACCCATCCGGTTGTGCCTTGATAAGAAATGTTCACCCATCCGCTGTTCTTGTCAAGCACGGATGCATGTGCGCCTTGCGGAAGTTTGCCGATGACTTCATATGATGTCCCCGGGCCTTTTCTGATGCGGAGGTCAGGATCGGTGGAAGTGACCGTTCCGCTTGTTGCGGATGAATGGTCTGCTCCTCCGGTTGTTTTTGATATCAGCCAGGAAACGACCCATCCGGTTTTACCGGGGCTCAGCTGAAGCTGCACCCAGTCTCCCTCTTCTTTAGCGATCGGGTATCTTTCCCCTTTTTTTACTTCAGCCTTAATTCCATAGCTCAGGCCGGGACCGCCTCTGACATTGATC
This sequence comes from Bacillus sp. JHAA, assembly GCF_036961585.1. Classification (NCBI taxonomy): domain Bacteria; kingdom Bacillati; phylum Bacillota; class Bacilli; order Caryophanales; family Bacillaceae; genus Bacillus; species Bacillus sp. JHAA. The sequence continues at coordinate 370,001 of NZ_JBAMDE010000002.1, forward strand.
TTGTCTGTCGCGATGACCGCTTCTCCCTCTGCGGCGATTGCGGTGTGGAATGACGGAAGAAGCGCTGTGATGATGACGCCGCATAAAATAAGAGCAAGAGTTCTCTTCTTCATGGCTGTCCTCCTTTCTGAACTAACTAAAATACATTCTTGTATAATATCGTATTTTCCTTGCTGAATGTTAAATAAAAATAAAATGGTTTGTTTATACTAGTCATAAATACAGCGAAAAGGTGTGCAAATCATGAAATATCAACCAAAAATGGGACGCGCGCTGCACGATGCGGAAGGAAATCTGCACTTCAGTGATCAGAGCGATAGAGAAAAGGCGGGTTTTCTTGAAGAGACGGCGACGGAGTTCGGTCTTTTATCGAAAGATGCGGTCGCAAGGAAAAACAGACGGAATAAAACTTGACAGGGGAGTGCAATCCCATTATTATAATAGAAATTGATGTACATAAGTCATGATAACGATTTTGAACCGATAATGGAGAAGAGTAGGTCAGAATGCATGGAGAAGAGAGGAACCGTCCCGGGCTGAAAGCGGATCCGCACTGCATCTTTCTCGAAACAACACTCCGGAGGTTCCCTGCTGAACGCTTTTGTAAGTCATTAGGCAGCGGACGTGAACCTGCGTTAAAGGTCAGAGCGGGGATGCTTCGGCATTCCAACTAGGGTGGCACCACGGGTATAACTCTCGTCCCTACTATACATGTATAGTAGGAGCGGGAGTTTTTTTATTTGAAGAAAGACATTAAGGAGGCCTGTAACATGGCATATCACATTCCAAGAGGCACACAGGACATACTGCCGGGTGAATCAGACAGATGGCAGTTCGTCGAACAAATTATGAGGGAGACGTGCCGCACTTATCAATATAAAGAAATCCGCACGCCGATCTTCGAACATACGGAATTGTTCGCAAGAGGCGTCGGTGAGTCTACAGATATCGTGCAGAAAGAAATGTACACGTTTGAAGACCGTAAAGGGAGAAGCCTGACGCTTCGGCCGGAAGGAACAGCCGCCGCAGTCCGCGCGTTCAATGAAAATAAATTATTTGCGAACCCGGTGCAGCCGACGAAGCTTTATTATGTCGGACCGATGTTCCGTTACGAACGTCCGCAGACAGGGCGTTTCCGCCAATTCTATCAATTCGGAATTGAAGCGATCGGCTCCAAAGATCCGGCCGTGGATGCAGAAGTCATTGCGCTTGCGATGAGTATTTACCGTAAAGCCGGTTTGAAACATGTCAAGCTTGTGCTGAACAGCCTTGGTGACCAGGACAGCCGCAAATCCTACCGGGAAGCGCTCGTCAAACATTTTGAACCGCGCATCGGAGAGTTTTGCTCAGACTGCCAGTCGCGCCTGCACACAAACCCGCTCAGAATTCTTGACTGCAAGAAAGACAGAGAGCATGAACTGATGAAAACGGCTCCGTCCATTCTTGATTACTTAAATGAAGAATCAGCCGCTTATTTTGAGAAAGTAAAACAATACTTAAACGATCTCGGCATCCCGTTCGAAATAGATCCGAACCTTGTCAGAGGGCTTGATTATTATAACCATACCGCTTTTGAAATTATGAGCAATGCCGAAGGGTTCGGAGCGATTACAACCCTTGCCGGCGGGGGCCGCTATGACGGGCTTGTTGAACAGATCGGCGGACCTGAGGCGCCGGGTATCGGATTTGCGATGAGCATCGAACGTCTGCTGGCAGCCATTGACGCTGAGAAAACAGAGCTTCCCGTCAATCAGGGGATTGACTGCTACATCGTGACGCTCGGAGAAAAAGCGAAGGATTATTCCGTTTCCCTCGTGTACAAACTGAGAGAAGCGGGCATCTCAAGTGAAATCGATTATGAAAATAAAAAGATGAAGGGCCAATTTAAAACAGCTGACCGTCTCGGCGCACGTTTTATTGCGATTTTAGGGGAAGATGAGCTTGCCCAAAATAAAATCAATGTAAAAGATGCGGAAACAGGAGAGCAGCGTGAAGTGGTGTTAGACGAGCTGATACAAGTGTTAAAGGCAGATCAAAAGCAGTGAAGGAGAGGAACGCTATGTTTGGAAGAACATATTATTGTGGCGAGATAACTGAAAAAGCGATTGGCGAAACCGTCAAACTGAAAGGGTGGGTGCAGAAGCGGCGCGATCTCGGCGGCTTGATTTTCATTGATTTGCGCGACCGCTCGGGTATTGTGCAAGTCGTGTTCAACCCTGACGTATCGAAGGAAGCCCTTGCCGCAGCGGAAGCAATCAGAAACGAATATGTGCTTGATATCGAAGGCACGGTTTCTGCCCGTGAAGAAGGCACGGTGAATCCCAACCTGAAAACCGGTAAAATTGAAATCAAAGCTGAAGCGGTGACGGTGCTCAGTACGGCGAAAACGCCTCCGTTTCCGATCAGTGACCAGGCGGCTGAGGTTTCTGAAGACGTCCGGTTAAAACACCGCTATTTGGATTTGCGCCGCCCGGCGATGTTTCAAACATTGCAAATGCGCCACCAAGTCACAAAATCCATCCGCCATTTCTTGGATGAAAACGGATTTCTTGATATTGAAACACCGATTTTAACAAAAAGCTCTCCCGAAGGCGCCCGTGATTACTTAGTGCCGAGCCGGGTGCATGAAGGAGAATTTTACGCCCTTCCGCAATCGCCGCAGATTTTCAAACAGCTTCTGATGGTGTCGGGCTTTGAACGGTATTATCAAGTGGCCCGCTGCTTCCGCGATGAAGACTTGCGTGCCGACCGCCAGCCGGAATTTACGCAGATTGATATTGAAATGTCCTTTATGAGTCAAGAGGACATCATGGCTCTGGCGGAAGAGATGATGGCGAAAGTCATGCTTGAAACAAAAGGTGTTGAAGTACCGCTTCCGCTTCCGCGAATGACATATGAAGAAGCGATGAACAGCTACGGTTCCGACAAGCCTGACACCCGCTTCGGCATGCTGCTGACGGACGTGTCAGACATAGTGAAAGATACTGAATTTAAGGTGTTCTCATCAGCCGTGGCAAACGGCGGCGTTGTAAAAGCGATCAATGTCAAAGGCGCTGCCGGCGACTATTCCAGAAAAGATATCGATGCGCTCGGCGTTTTTGCCGGAAATTACGGCGCGAAAGGTCTCGCTTGGGTGAAAGTTGAAGCTGACGGCGTAAAAGGCCCGATTGCGAAATTCTTTGATGAAGAGAGGCAGGCAAAACTGGCTGAAGCGCTTGATGCTTCTGAAGGCGATCTGCTCCTGTTCGGGGCTGATAAGTTTGAGGTTGTGGCTCAATCCCTCGGCGCGCTTCGCTTAAAGCTCGGCAAAGAACGCGGCCTGATTGACGAAAGCCTCTTCAACTTCCTGTGGGTTGTGGACTGGCCGTTACTGGAGCATGACGAGGAAGAAGGCCGTTTCTATGCGGCTCACCACCCGTTTACAATGCCTGTCCGTGAAGATCTTGACCTGATTGAAACGGCGCCTGAAGATATGAAAGCGCAGGCTTACGACCTCGTCTTAAACGGCTATGAACTCGGCGGAGGCTCAATCCGTATTTTTGAAAAAGACGTTCAGGAAAAAATGTTCGGGCTTCTCGGCTTTACAAAAGAAGAAGCGGAGGAGGAGTTCGGATACCTTCTCGAAGCCTTTGAATACGGCGCACCTCCGCACGGCGGAATCGCGCTCGGCTTAGACCGTTTGGTTATGCTTCTTGCAGGCCGCACAAACTTAAGAGATACGATCGCTTTCCCGAAAACGGCAAGCGCAAGCTGCCTTCTTACGGAAGCGCCCGGCGAAGTGAGCGACGCCCAGCTTGAAGAACTTCACCTTTCTGTCAAAAGAAAAGTGAAACAGTAAAGATCAGCAGTTTGTTTCTTGAAAATCAAAATCTGCTGTGATATGATTTTGACAAGTTAAATAAAGTCCTGATGTGTTAGTTGTACACCTAGTTTTGACCGAACATTTTTTTGATTTGGGAGCCCGTATTTTTAAATGGCGTACATGCCTCTTTTCATTCGTTAAGAGGACTTACAAGATTTAAAAAAGGGCACCCACCTGCTGAGAGCGGGTTCAAAACGAAGGAAAGCTGCAACGGCACAATTGGGACTTTATTTTTTGTGCGCTAAAACCAGCGGCTTTTTGACAAGCCGAGTTTATAAAACCAGAATGTGGAGTGAGGTTCTTGTTACATCAGTTTTCCAGAAATGAGCTAGCGATTGGAAAAGAAGGGCTGGACACGTTAAAAAACAGCACGGTGGCCGTTCTCGGCGTCGGCGGAGTCGGTTCATTCGCAGCCGAAGCATTGGCGAGGTCCGGAGTGGGGCGGATCGTGCTTGTCGATAAAGATGATGTTGACATTACAAACGTAAACCGCCAGCTGCATGCGCTCTTGTCGACGGTGGGACAGCCGAAAACAGACTTGATGAAAGAGCGGATCGCGGATATTAATTCGGATTGCGATGTCGTCGCCTTAAAAATGTTTTATACGGAAGAGACGTATGAGCAGTTCTTTGAGCATCCGCTCGATTACGTCATTGACGCGTCGGATACGATTCATTATAAAATTCATCTGATGAAAGAATGTCTGAAACGGAATGTTCCGCTGATTTCAAGCATGGGAGCGGCGAATAAAACAGACCCGACACGCTTTCAGATTGCTGATATTTCAAAAACCCATACCGATCCGATTGCCAAAGTCGTCCGCACAAGGCTTCGTAAAGAGGGCATTAAAAAAGGCGTACAGGTCATTTTTTCTGATGAAAGCCCGATCGTCATCCGTGAAGACGTCAGAAAAGAAGTCGGGAATGATGAAGCGAAAATCCGCAAAGCGCAAATGCCGCCGTCTTCCAACGCCTGGGTTCCGTCAGTGGCCGGTCTGATTATGGGCGGACATGTTGTCATGGAGCTCTTAAAGGACATCGACATTAAACGGGTTAAAGATAAATAAAAAGAAAAACAGCCTTCTTCAGGAAAGGCTGTTTTTTTTATTTGAATCCTCCGTTTACACGAAAGATCTTGGCCGGTATCAAAAAAGACAAGAACACATAGGGTGTCCTTGTCCGGTTATTTTTTCTGCTTCATCAGTTTTTCATACACTTGCTTTATGGCGGCTTCAAATTTCCCCGTTTGTTTCGGTTTATAGTATTGCTTGTTTTTTAACGGATCAGGCAAATATTGCTGTTCGACCCATCCGTTCTCGAAATCGTGAGGATATTGATAGCCGATCCCGCGTCCGAGCTCTTGGGCCCCTTTATAGTGGGCGTCTTTTAAATGTTTCGGCACATCGCCGATTTTACCCGTCCTGATGTCTTTGAGCGCCTCATCAACGGCTGAGATGGCGGAGTTTGATTTTGGCGAGAGGCATAATTCGATTACCGCATTGGCCAGCGGAATTCTCGCTTCCGGAAAGCCGATCCGTTCTGCGGTCTGAATCGCGCTCAGCACCCGGGGGCCTGCCTGCGGGCTTGCGAGGCCGATATCTTCATAGGCGATCACGAGAAGCCTTCTTGATATGCTTTCAAGGTCGCCGGCTTCGATCAGACGGGCCAGATAATGAAGGGCGGCGTTTGCGTCCGAGCCTCGGATCGATTTTTGGAAGGCGGATAAGACGTCATAATGCGCATCGCCGTTTTTATCATGAGTATAGCTTTTTTTCTGCAGACATTCTTCCGCCGTCTCCCGTGTAATCCGGACCGTGCCGTCGCTTGATTCCTTTGTGGAGAGCACGGCAAGCTCCAGTGCGTTCAAAGCGGAGCGGACGTCTCCTCCGCACCCTTGTGCGAAATGATCCATCGCGTCGTCGTCCACCGAAACGCTGTAAGAACCGAGTCCCCGGTGTTCATCTGTGAGCGCTCTTTTCAATGCCTGCTTGATCAGATCGGGTGTTAACGGTTCAAGCTCAAATATCTGGGTCCGGCTTCTGATGGCCGGGTTAATGGCATGATAAGGGTTGGCGGTCGTTGCGCCGATTAAAATAATCATGCCGTTTTCTAAATAGGGCAGCAGAAAATCCTGCTTTCCCTTATCAAGCCTGTGCACTTCGTCAAGGATTAAAATGACCTGGCCTGACATTTTCGCTTCCTGTACGACAATCTCCATGTCTTTTTTATTATGAATGACGGCATTCAATTTCCTGAATGCGATGCTTGTCGATCCTGCGATCGCTGTGGCGATGGATGTTTTTCCGATGCCCGGCGGTCCGTACAGGATCATGGATGATAAGTGCTTTGCACGCACCATTCTGCCGATGATTTTATCTTCTTTGACCAAATGTTCCTGGCCGATAATGTCTTCAATATTGGCAGGCCGCATCCGATACGCCAGTGGTTTCATGAACATCTCTCCTTACATATACAGGGTAACGGAAAACGGACGATTAGAAAAGCGAATTGCGGCGGGCCCCGTGTTTCAATGAAAATTAGGATAAGTTATGTTATAATAACAGTTGGTCTATAAGATACTAAACAGATTATTCATATCCATTTACTTGTATAAATTAACAATTAGAATTGACTGGGGTGTTCATATTGAAAATATCGACAAAGGGAAGATACGGGCTCACCATTATGATTGAATTGGCGAAAAAGCACGGAGACGGTCCGACGTCGCTCAAAAGCATCGCCCAAACAAACAGCCTTTCTGAGCATTACTTGGAACAGCTTGTATCACCGCTCAGAAACGCCGGACTCGTAAAAAGCATCAGAGGCGCTTACGGGGGTTACGTGCTCGGGGGCCAGCCTGAAGAGATAACGGCCGGAGATATTATCAGAGTGCTGGAAGGGCCGATCAGCCCGGTAGAAGTGCTTGAGGATGAAGAGCCTGCCAAGCGGGAGTTATGGATCCGCATCCGCGACGCTGTAAAAGACGTGCTGGACAGCACGACGTTAGAAGACCTTGCGAGCTACACGGACGGCGAGCAGGAAGCTTATATGTTCTATATTTAAACCAGAGGTGTACAGACAATGGAACGGATTTATTTAGATCATGCCGCGACTTCCCCGATGGATGAGCGTGTGCTCGAAGAGATGAAGCCCCATTTCTTCGGCAGTTTCGGCAACCCGTCAAGCATTCATTCATTCGGGAGAGAATCCCGGAAATGGGTCGATGAAGCGAGAGCGGACATCGCGCGCGAAATCAGTGCGAAAGAACAGGAAATTATTTTCACAAGCGGCGGCACGGAGGCTGATAATTTAGCGATTTTCGGAACGGCTGCCGCCCGGAAGAATGAAGGTAAGCATATCATTACGACCGCTATTGAGCATCATGCTGTATTGCACGCCTGCGAAAAGCTGGAAGAAGACGGCTTTGAGGTGACATACCTCATCCCCGGCCCTTCAGGACGGATCAGTGCAAATCAGGTGAAAGAAGCGCTCCGTGATGATACAATCCTTGTTACCGTCATGTATGGCAATAACGAAGTCGGTACCATTCAGCCGATTGACGAAATCGGAGAGCTGTTAAGCGGGCATCAGGCCTATTTTCACACAGATGCCGTCCAGGCATTCGGTTATATGCCGATTGACGTGAAAAAAAGCAGAATTGACATGCTGTCTGTTTCCGGTCACAAGCTTAACGGGCCTAAAGGGACAGGCTTTTTATATGTAAATCAAGAGGTGAAGCTGTCACCGATTCTTCTCGGGGGAGAGCAGGAACGAAAGCGCCGCGCGGGGACGGAAAATGTACCGGGCATCGCCGGCTTAAAAGAAGCGGTCGTCCTTTCAAACCGTGAGAGGGAAGAGAAAACAGCGAAGTATAAGGAGTTTAAGAACATTATCATGAGCACGCTGGAAAAATCCGGCGTCACAGCGGAGGTGAACGGAGATGCCGAGAAATGCCTGCCTCATATTTTAAACCTTTACTTTCCCGGTGTGCCGGTGGAAGCGCTGCTGGTCAATCTTGACATGGAAGGCGTTGCCGTCTCCAGCGGATCTGCTTGTACGGCAGGATCCGTTCTTCCGTCCCATGTGCTTACGGCCATGTTCGGAAGTGAGAGCGGCAGGCTGACTTCGTCAATCCGTCTCAGCTTCGGCCTCGGCAATACGCCGGAACAAATCGAAACAGCCGCCGAAAAGCTTGCCGCCGTCGTTAAACGGCTTGCTTAAAACGGCGGACTTACGTTTTTAATGGAGTGAATGCAAATGGAAAAACGGCCGGAGGATACAAGAGTCGTAGTCGGCATGTCCGGCGGTGTGGACTCTTCCGTGGCGGCCCTTCTGCTGAAGGAGCAGGGCTACGATGTAATCGGAATCTTTATGAAAAACTGGGATGATACGGACGAAAACGGTTTTTGCACGGCGACGGAAGATTATGAAGACGTCATCCGGGTCTGCAACCAGATCGGAATTCCGTATTATGCCGTCAATTTTGAGAAGCAATATTGGGAAAAGGTATTTCAATATTTCCTTGATGAATATAAAGCCGGAAGAACCCCCAATCCGGATGTCATGTGCAATAAAGAAATTAAGTTTAAGGCTTTCTTGGATCATGCTCTGTCACTCGGCGCGGATTATCTTGCGACGGGCCATTACGCCCGCGTGGACAGAAGCGCAGGTACAGTGCGCATGCTCCGCGGTCTGGATGAAAACAAGGACCAGACTTATTTTCTGAATCAGCTCAATCAGGAACAGCTCAGCAAAGTCATGTTCCCGATCGGTGATCTGCAAAAAAGCCGCGTGCGGGAAATCGCCAAAGAAGCGGAACTTGCAACAGCTGCGAAAAAAGACAGCACGGGAATCTGCTTTATCGGCGAACGCAACTTCAAAACGTTTCTCAGCCAATATCTCCCCGCTCAGCCGGGCGATATGATGACAATGGACGGAGAAGTAAAAGGGCGTCATGACGGTCTGATGTATTATACTATCGGACAGCGCCACGGTCTTGGAATCGGCGGAAGCGGCGAGCCGTGGTTCGCCGTCGGTAAAGATCTTGAAAAAAACATTCTGTATGTTGATCAAGGATTCCATAATCCGCTTCTGTATTCTGATAAGATCACGGCGACAAATGTCAGCTGGACGCGTCCCGGTCTGATGGACGGCGGCGAAATGACATGCACGGCGAAATTCCGCTACCGTCAGGAAGATCACAAAGTAACGGTGAAAATGACGGGTGATGATGAAGCGGAAGTCATTTTTGACGGGCAGGTACGCGCCGTTACGCCGGGACAAGCCGTCGTTTTTTATGACGGAGAAGAGTGCCTCGGCGGCGGAACGATAGATGACGTTTATAAAGACGGAACAAAACTGTGGTACGTATAACACATGTAAAAAACCTCAACTCGCATGTTGGGGTTTTTTAGCGAAAGGAAGTTAAAAATGGATTATAATAAAATCGGGATTGACGCCATGCAGGAGGGCGATTTTGAAAAAGCGGCAGAGGCTTTTACGAAAGCGATTGAGGAAAACGGGCAAGATCCGGTGCCATATATCAACTTCGCAAATCTGCTTTCTTCTGTGAACGAACTCGAACGGGCGCTTGCATTCTATAACAGAGCGCTCGAATTGGACAATTCGGCGGCAGCCGCTTATTACGGTGCGGGAAACGTATATGTGATGAAAGAATCGTTTTCCGAAGCGAAGGATATGTTTGAAAAAGCGCTTCGCTCCGGAATGGAAAACGGAGATTTGTTTTATATGCTGGGGACCGTTCTCGTTAAATTAGAGCGGCCGAAGCTTGCACTGCCATATTTGCAGCGTGCCGTTGAATTAAACGAAAATGACACGGAAGCACGCTTCCAGTTCGGAATGTGCCTCGCAAACGAAGAAATGCTGGATGAAGCTCTGGCGCAGTTTGAGACGGTGATCGAGCAGGACCCAAGCCACGCGGACGCAATTTATAATGCCGGGGTCGCTTACGCGTACAAAGAAAATCGTGAAAAGGCGCTTGAGATGCTGGAAGGCGCAATCGGCATACAGCCTGATCATATGCTTGCGCTTCATGCGAAACAGCTTATCACCCAGTCATAACAAAAGGAGGGAAGGCTCGTGGATCAGCTGAACATCGAGGAACAGCCGTATGTAAAAGGCGTCATTCATACGGTCATTTATCATAATGACACCAACCTGTATACAGTGCTGAAAGTCAAGGTTGCAGAAACGTCTGAGGCGATCGAAGACAAGGTCGTATCCGTAACGGGCTACTTCCCTCTGCTGCAAGAAGATGAGACCTACACATTTTACGGAAAAACCGCCACGCATCCTAAGTTCGGCCTGCAATTTCAGGCTGAGCACTTTAAAAAAGAAATTCCGACCACAAAAGAAGGGATCATTCACTATTTATCAAGTGATCTGTTTGAAGGAATCGGAAAAAAAACGGCGGAAGAAATCGTCAAAAAGCTCGGAGACGGCGCGCTCAATAAAATTCTGACGGATGCGTCGGTGCTTTACGATGTGCCGAAAATGTCGAAAAAGAAAGCGGATAAGCTTGCCGGAGAGCTGCAGCGGCATCAGGGGCTTGAGCAGATTATGATCTCTCTGAACCAATACGGTTTCGGGCCTCAGCTATCCATGAAAATATATCAGGCCTACGAAACGGAAACACTGGAGAAAATTCAGGAAAATCCTTATCAGCTTGTAAAAGACGTTGAAGGCATCGGCTTTGTGAAAGCTGACGAGCTGGGCGGAAAAATGGGTCTGTCAGGAAACCACCCGGAGCGGATCAAAGCGGCTATCTTATATACAATTGAATCGACCTGTCTTTCAGAGGGCCATACGTACATAGAAACAAAGCAGCTGATAATCAATACGCAAACGCTCCTGAATCAGTCAGCTGAAGGCGGCCGCGTCACGGAAATGGATGCGGCTGACGGCATCATCGCCCTCGGGGAGAGTAAGGATATCGTCATAGAAGGAGAACGCTGCTATTTTCCGTCCTTGTTTTACGCCGAACAAAATGTCGCAAAACGCGTGCTCGACATTGCGGCTCAGACGGAGTATGCCGATCAATTTCCTGAATCGGAATTTCTGCTTGCACTCGGTGAACTGGAAGAACGGATGAATGTTCAATACGCACCAAGCCAAAAGGATGCCATTCAAAAAGCGCTGTCTTCACCGATGCTTTTACTGACCGGAGGACCTGGGACGGGGAAAACGACCGTTATTAAAGGAATCGTGGAATTATACAGTGAACTGCACGGAGTATCGCTTGACCCCGGTGATTATAAAAAAGACGAGGCGTTCCCGGTGCTGCTTGCCGCGCCGACGGGAAGAGCCGCAAAACGGATGAGCGAATCTACGGGTCTGCCGGCTGTTACGATACACAGGCTGCTCGGCTGGAATGGCGCTGAAGGCTTTACCTACAATGAAGATCAGCCGATAGAAGGGAAACTGATCATTATAGACGAAGCGAGTATGCTCGATATCTGGCTCGCCAGCCATTTGTTTAAGGCGCTTCCTAAGCACATTCAGCTCATTGTCGTCGGTGATGAAGACCAGCTTCCTTCAGTAGGACCGGGGCAGGTGCTCAGAGACCTTTTGGCTTCTGAGGTGCTGCCGACCGTGCGCCTGACAGATATTTACCGTCAGGCTGAAGGATCATCCATTGTGGAACTTGCGCATGATATGAAAAAAGGACTGCTTCCAAAGGGGCTGACCGCGCCGACAAAGGACCGCTCATTTATCCGCTGTAATTCTTCACAGATTAAAGAAGTCGTGGATCAGGTCGTTTCGAACGCGTTAAAAAAGGGGTATACCTCCAGGGATATTCAAGTGCTTGCCCCGATGTACAGGGGAAAAGCGGGAATTAACGAGCTGAATATGCTTCTTCAAGACATCATGAATCCGCCGAAAGAAAAAAGGCGGGAGCTGAAATTCGGAGATGTCGTCTACAGGACGGGCGATAAAATATTGCAGCTTGTCAACCAGCCGGAAAACAATGTGTTTAACGGCGATATTGGCGAAATCGTGTCCATTTTTTATGCCAAAGAAAATACGGAAAAGGAAGACATGGTCGTCGTCTCATTTGACGGCAACGAAATCACCTTTACGAAAAAGGATTTCAGCCAGTTTACCCACGCGTACTGCTGTTCGATTCATAAGTCGCAGGGAAGCGAATTCCCTATTGTCGTCCTGCCTGTCGTCAAAGGCTACTATCGAATGCTCAGGAGAAATCTGCTTTATACCGCCATAACAAGAGCGAAAAAATTTCTGATTCTTTGCGGAGAAGAAGAAGCGCTTGAATGGGGCGTCAAAAACAATGATGCCACCGTCAGACAGACGTCGCTTAAAAACAGGCTCACAGAGCAGACTGAAGAGATGGATGCAGAACTGGCCGCCCTGCAAAAAGAGCTGCCGTTCAGTGTATATGATGCGAACATCGGAATGGAAGGCATCACGCCGTTTGACTTTATGGAAGAAAAAGCGTAAATAAAACCCGGAGCATAAACATGCGCCGGGTTTTCGCCTGTGGAAGTCATTTCAAAGTATGCTGCCCGGCTTCTTGGCAAAACCTATACGTGTTCAACAAAAGGTGGTTGATCACACTTTGAGAACATGCCATGCAGCTGAAGGACGAACAGTATATGACGAAAACACCGGGCGCAGTCTCGGGATGATATCGGATGTATGTTTCTCTCTGGACGGCCGGTTTCTCGGTTTCGTGCTGGAGCAGAAACGCCTGTTTCATAACCGCCATCTTTTTTTAGAGGCAAGTGATATAAAAGAGATGGATCAAGAAGCCGTAGCTGCCGGTCATGCTCATTTGCAGCCTTTGCCGAAGAGCTGTTTCACCTTTGAACAGATTAAGATGCAGCCGGTGAAATCGCCTGATGGTGAAATGTTCGGTTTGCTGGAAGATGTATACTTTTGTTTGGACAGGGGCATAATCGTAGCATATGAACTCTCGGACGGCTTCTTTTCAGATCTGGCTGGCAGACGCCAAGTGCGCCGCGCCGCCGATACGCTTATTGAAGCGGGGAAAGAAGGCATCGTCCTGAACGGATAAGAGGTGTAGTCTGTGCTTGTATGTCCGAACTGCAAAAGTAAAGATATCGGCAAAATCGGCGTAAACCAATACTATTGCTGGGGCTGCTTCATTGAGCTGACGGTGGCCAAAGGCAAAATTGCGACACATCAAGTAGAGGAAGACGGCACGTTAAGCAGTCTTGATGATTTGTTTTCTGAAGACGAACGCAGTATCAATTTTTAAAGTTGAAAGGAGATACGCGCGATGGGCAGAACAATGACCTCTCTGTTGGCTTTAGGAGCTGGAGCCGTTATGTATCGTATGGCTTCTCAGTCCGATATGCTGAATAAAAAAGGTATGAAACGGATGAGAAGACGAGTCATGAAAATGTTTTAAGCAGAAAAAAGGATACTTCTCCGGAAGTATCCTTTTTACGTTTGTCTCGCTTCCAGCCGTCTGGCTGCGAGAGACAGGCAGTAATTGACCGCGAAATACATCAGGGCCGCCAGCAGAAAGATCGGGAAAAAATATCCCCCGTCAGCGCTTTGTCCGTTTAAAATCTGCGCGTTATGAATCAGTTCGGGCAGAGCGATGACGACCGCAAGTGACGTATCCTTTAATAAGGAGATAAACTGGCTCACAATCGGAGGAACCATACGCCTGAGCGCCTGCGGCATGACGACGAGAAAAAGAGTCTGCGTGTACGTCAGTCCTGAAGAACGCGCCGCTTCAATCTGTCCTTTGTCAACGGATTGCAAACCGCTTCTGATGATTTCTGACAGCATGGCCGATTCAAAAATCGTCAGCGCCGTGATGGCGGCCGCGGTAATTTCCAGTTTGATCCCGATTTCCGGTAGGGCAAAAAACGTAAAGAAAATGATTAATAACAGCGGCAGGTTGCGAATGGTTTCCACAATGGCCGCTATAATGCCCGAGACGATAGGAATTTTCGCATAGCGCAAAGTGCCGGCGGCAAGCCCGAAAATAAAACTCAGGACAATGGAGATCAGCGCAACATAAAGTGTGACCAAAAAGCCGTCCCATAAAAACAGCAGATGGTCAGGTGTATAGGCGCCGCTAAAATCCATGTTTTTCACTCTCCTTCTCTAATAACTCTTTCCGAGACGTCTTTCCAAATAGTGAACCCCGATGCTGAGCGGGATCGTTACTATCAAATAAAAAAGCGCGACGAAAATATAGACATCAAACACGACAAGAGTGCTTGAGGAAACGAGATCCGCCTGATACATCAAATCGAGTCCCGCCACCACTCCGAGTATTGATGAGTTTTTGACAAGGTTGAGAAATTGGTTTCCGAGCGGGGGAATCACGATTTTTACGGCCTGAGGAAGAATGACGTATCTCATCGCCTGACTGTAGGTGAAGCCTGACGATCTGGCCGCTTCCATCTGCCCTTTGGAGACAGTCTGAATTCCGGCTCTGATGGCTTCTGCGATAAAGGCCGACGTGTATATCGTCAGCGCAATCGTTCCCGCCTGAAAGCCGTCCAGTCTCAGCCCGGCGTTCGGAAGTCCGAAATAAAAAACGAATGTGATGAGGAGAAGCGGGATGTTGCGGATAAATTCCACATACGCAGTGCCGATCCATTGAAGGGGTTTGAAAGCCATGATTCTCATGACTGCGATCAGAACGCCCAGCGCAAAGCTGCCTGCCAGCGCGATGAAGCTCGCAAGCAATGTGTGCAGGAAACCGTCCATATACATATCGAAGTTTTCCGTTAAAATTGAAAAGTTCATCTATGTCACTCCTTATAAAACGGGGATGAGCATGCCTGCTCATCCCGCGGTCCTTTCTATTTTGCCGGTTCTTCTTTAATCCATTTTTTATAGATTTTTTCGTACCTGCCGTCGGCTTTCATTTTTTTCAAAGAGGCGTTGATTTCCTTGATGAGTCCGGATTGGCCTTTTTTGACGGCGATTCCGTAAGGTTCATCGGTGAAGGTTTCGCCTGTCAGCTGATATTGTTTATTTTCATCTGCCATGCCGTATAAAATCGCATTATCAGTTGTGAGCGCATCTCCCTGTCCCGCTTTAAGCGCAGTGAACGCTTCGGCGTAATTTTCAAATTCCAGCACTGAGGCGTCAGGCGCTTTTTCTCTGATGTTTTGTGAGGAAGTAGAGCCTTTTACCGCCAATACTTTTGAGCCTTTTCCCAGGTCTTCGGTGCTTTTGATGCTGCTTCCTTTTTTGACGAGCAGGGATTGCCCGGCTTCAAAATAAACATCTGAGAAATCAACTTCTTTTTTCCGCTCATCCGTTATTGTCATCGTGGCGGTGATGGCATCGATATCGCCGTTTTGCAGCATCGGAATTCTCGTTTTTGACGTCACTTCTTTAAATTCCGCTTTCTTCTCATCCCCCAGAATATCTTTTGCGAGCTGTTTTGAGATATCAATATCGAAGCCTTCAATATCACCGGAGCTTGGGTTTTTCAGCCCGAATAACCTCGTGTCGGTTTTGACGCCGAAGATGATTTTGTCTCTGTCTTTAATAGAGGCTAACGTGTCTTTTCCCGTTCCTTTTGAATCTCCGGACGTTTCTTTCCCTCCGCAGGCGGCCAGCATAAAGACGGCCAGCAGTGATATCAACCCGAATGACAACCATTTTGTTACACGTGACATAAGCACTCCTCCGTTTCTTTTCAGTGATTTAAAATACGGCTTAAGAATAAACGCGCCCTCTCTTCACGGGGGCTTTCGTAAAATTCAGCCGGTGCAGCTTCTTCTAAGATGGCTCCGCCGTCGATAAACACGATGCGGTCCGCCACTTCTTTTGCGAATCCCATTTCATGTGTGACGACTGCCATGGTCATGCCTTCCTTTGCGAGTGTTTTCATGACATCCAGCACTTCCCCGATCATTTCCGGATCAAGCGCGGATGTGGGTTCATCAAACAGCATAATTTCGGGCTTCATCGCAAGCCCCCTGGCGATGGCGACACGCTGCTGCTGGCCGCCGGAAAGCTGTGAAGGATAAGCGTCCGCTTTTTCCGGTATACCGACTTTTTTCAAATAGTATAAGGCCGTTTCTTTTGCTTCTTCTTTTGATTGCTTAAGCACTTTGATCGGTGCGAGCATGATGTTTTGCAGAACGGTTTTGTGCGGGTACAGATGAAAATGCTGGAACACCATGCCGATATTGCGGCGGACCTTATTTATATCCGTTTTCTTGTCATGGATGGAGACGCCGTTTACCGTTAAGGCGCCTCCATCAACTGTTTCCAGCTGATTAATGCAGCGGAGAAGCGTGCTTTTTCCCGATCCTGAAGGTCCGATGATAACGACGACTTCCCCTTTTTTAATGTGCAGATTAATGTTTTTCAGCACGTGGAAATGTCCGTAGTGCTTATTTACATCCTGAAATGAAATCATGGCCATCCTCCTTAAAAAACATGAGTCATATTGACTGGACAGTTTTTGAAATCCTTTAACACATTACGATGGTTATACAGATTTTTATGAATATTATTTAGATTATTTCGTAATTTCTGATAATTATTTCCGTCAAGAGGTCTGCGTCATAAGGC
The DNA here is from genome assembly GCF_036961585.1 of Bacillus sp. JHAA. Classification (NCBI taxonomy): domain Bacteria; kingdom Bacillati; phylum Bacillota; class Bacilli; order Caryophanales; family Bacillaceae; genus Bacillus; species Bacillus sp. JHAA. The sequence goes on from NZ_JBAMDE010000002.1 coordinate 386,423, forward strand.
GGAGTTTATGAAACGGGAATAATTCCGGCTTTCTGTCAAAAGATAAAGCAAGAGGTGAAACGTCATGCTTCAAAAACCGCTGCAGCTCTTAATGTGGACGGCTGTATGTCTGCTCGTTTTGTTAACAGTGTATGTCTTTTGCATGCTCGATATGTTATGGTCTCCCATTTGGCTTGTTATAAAATCTCTCTTTATTCCTATATTTATCGCAGTATTTATTGCTTATCTTTTACTTCCGATTACTGAATGGCTTCATAGAAAAGGGATGCCTAGAACTTTAAGCCTGCTTCTGATTTATTGCCTGTTTTTCGGCGGAATCGGCTGGGGGGTTTATAAAGGGGTTCCTGTTTTAATTGAACAGCTGCAGGATCTGTCTGAGAGCATTCCCGGTCTTGCCAAAAACTACAACAGCATGCTGAAGCATCTGCATAATCACACGGATCATTGGCCTGACGGCATGCACCATCGAATGGACAAAATGATTCAGCAGACAGAAACGTTTCTTGCCGGCACGATTGAAAGCACGATCAGAAGCATCCGTTTCGTGCTTGATTATATCCTGATCGCGGCGACGATTCCTTTTCTCGTGTTCTATATGGTGAAGGATATAGACGTCATGAAAAAGACAGTCTGGTATTTGACGCCGAAGTCCTGGAGAAAAAGGGGGAGTGAATTTCTGCGGGATGTAGACGACTCTCTCGGTGATTACATCCGCGGTCAGCTTCTCGTTTGTTTTTTGCTCGGGCTAATAGCCGGCGTTTCATTTTGGCTGTTCGGGCTTCCTTACCCGCTGATTTTGGGCCTTGCCATCGGGATTACGAATGTCATCCCGTATTTCGGTCCGTTTATCGGCGCTGTACCGGCGTTGCTCCTTGCGCTGGCGATTTCTGCTAAAGCTGTGATCATCGTAATCGTCACGATTTTTATTCTGCAATTTATAGAAGGAAACATTTTGAGCCCGCTTATTGTCGGGCGCAGTCTCAGAATGCACCCCGTCGTGATCATGCTGGCGCTCCTTGCCGGAGGAGAGCTCGCGGGCATTCCCGGCATGATTCTCGCTGTTCCGGCGGCAGCCGTTTTAAAAGTGACGGCCATACACTTTTTGCGGATCAGGACGGAACATTGACATTCGGGTTCTGCTTGTCTATAATTTCGAGTAGAATACATACGAATCTCGAGTGACGGATATGAGTACGCCGAAGCCCTGTTTAAGAGAGAAGCTCCGATACGCTGAAAGGAGCTTCAGCAGAAGATCGGCCGAAGCTAATCCTGAGTGCAGTTAAAGGCTGCCGCAGTCCTGCGTTACGGGATGAAAGGTGACAGGCCTTTTTCGGCCTGTAATCAGGGTGGTACCGCGAGACAGCTCTCGTCCCTGTGTGAACGCATGGTTTGCATAGGGAGAGAGCTTTTTTGCTGTCGCAAAAGAGAATTTCGGGTAGTGATAAGGAGGAATATAGATGAAACACTTAACTTCTGCTGAAGTGCGTCAAATGTTTTTAGATTTCTTTAAAGAAAAAGGCCATGCCGTTGAACCGAGCGCCTCATTGGTTCCGCATGAAGATCCGTCTTTATTATGGATCAACAGCGGCGTTGCGACGCTGAAAAAATACTTTGACGGCCGCGTTGTGCCGGAGAATCCGAGAATTGTAAACGCGCAAAAATCAATCCGAACAAATGATATTGAAAATGTGGGGAAAACGGCGCGCCACCACACGTTCTTTGAGATGCTCGGAAACTTTTCCATCGGTGATTATTTTAAAGAAGAAGCGATCACGTGGGCATGGGAGTTTTTAACGAGCGAAATGTGGATCGGCTTTGATCCGGAGCTGCTGTCTGTAACGGTTCACCCTGAGGATGAAGAAGCTTATACGCTATGGGCGGAAAAAATCGGCGTTCCGGAAGAAAGAATCATCCGTCTGGAAGGGAACTTCTGGGATATCGGCGAAGGCCCGAGCGGACCGAATACGGAAATTTTCTATGACCGCGGCGAGAAATACGGCAATGACCCGTCAGATTCTGAATTGTATCCGGGCGGCGAAAATGATCGTTATCTTGAAGTATGGAACCTGGTATTCTCAGAGTTCAACCACAACCCGGACGGCACGTACACACCGCTTCCGAAGAAAAACATTGATACGGGCATGGGGCTTGAACGGATGGTCTCCGTGATTCAGGATGTCCCGACAAACTTTGACACTGATTTGTTTATGCCGATTATTGAAGCAACAGAGCGCATTTCCGGAGATGCTTACGGAAAGGACGCAGTGAAGGATACGGCCTTTAAAGTGATCGCCGATCATATCAGAACGGTCGCATTTGCGGTAAGCGACGGGGCGCTGCCTTCGAACGAAGGGCGCGGGTATGTACTGAGACGCCTCTTGCGCCGGGCAGTGCGATACGCGAAAACCATCGGTATCAGCCGTCCGTTTATGTACGAGCTAGTACCGACTGTTGCAGGAATTATGGACGCTTTCTATCCGGAGGTGAAAGAAAAGCAAGAGTTTATCGCCAAAGTCATCAAAACGGAGGAAGAGCGCTTCCACGAAACATTAAACGAAGGTCTGGCCATTTTATCCGACGTGATAAAGAAAGAGAAGGAAAAAGGCAGCGGCATCATCTCCGGAAAAGACGTATTCAAACTGTACGATACGTACGGATTCCCGGTTGAATTGACGGAGGAATACGCGGAAGATGAGCAAATGACGGTTGACCATAAAGGCTTTGAAGCCGAAATGGAAAAACAGCGTGAACGGGCGAGAAATGCGCGCCAAGATGTAGGAAGCATGCAGGTTCAGGGCGGCGCGTTGCGCGACATTACCGCAGAAAGCACATTTGTCGGCTACAGTGCCGTAAAAGCTGAAGCGAAGGTGATCGAGCTTCTTCATGACGGGCAATTAATCAGCGAGGCGCATGAAGGGGATACCGTCCAAATCCTTCTTGACAAAACGCCTTTCTATGCTGAAAGCGGCGGACAGATCGGTGACAGAGGAGTGCTGAGAAGCGAGCAGGCTGTCGTAACCATTAAAGACGTGAAAAAAGCTCCGAACGGTCAGCATGTACACGAAGGCACGGTGGATAGCGGCACGATTCAAAAAGGCGCAAGCGTGACGGCTGAAGTTGAAGATCAAATGAGAAGCGGCGTGGTGAAAAACCATACGGCTACCCACCTTCTGCACCAGGCGCTGAAAGACGTTCTCGGCACACATGTCAACCAAGCGGGTTCACTCGTTACCGAAAACCGTCTGCGTTTTGACTTCTCTCATTTCGGTCAAGTGACGAAAGAAGAACTTGAACGCATTGAAGGAATCGTCAACGAAAAAATCTGGGAGAGCATTCCGGTAGCGATTGATTTGAAACCGATCAATGAAGCGAAAGAAATGGGCGCGATGGCCCTGTTCGGCGAGAAATACGGCGATATCGTCCGCGTCGTACAAGTCGGAGATTACAGCCTTGAGCTTTGCGGCGGATGCCATGTCACGAATACGGCTGAAATCGGCCTGTTTAAAATCGTATCCGAATCAGGGATCGGCGCAGGGACACGAAGAATTGAAGCCGTAACAGGAAAAGGCGCTTATCAGGAAATGAACAGCCAGCTCAGCCTTCTGCAGCATGCTGCGGACGAGCTGAAATCAAACGTAAAAGACGTACCGAAGCGAATTCAGTCTCTTCAAGCGGAGCTGAAGGAAGCGCAAAGAGAAAATGAATCATTGCTCAGCAAACTCGGCAATGTGGAAGCCGGAGCCATTCTGTCTAAAGTAAAAGACATCGGCGGCGTAAAAGTGCTGGCTGAAAAAGTAAATGCGAAAGACATGAACCACCTTCGCACTATGGTGGATGATCTGAAAGCGAAGCTCGGTTCTGCGGTCATCATTCTCGGCGCCGTGCAAAATGAGAAAGTCAACCTTTCAGCAGGCGTGACGAAAGACCTGATCGAAAAAGGCCTTCATGCCGGCAAAATGGTCAAACAAGCGGCTGAAGTCTGCGGAGGCGGAGGCGGAGGCCGTCCGGACATGGCACAGGCCGGCGGAAAGCAGCCTGAAAAATTGGAAGAGGCGCTCGCATCTGCGGTAGATTGGATAAAATCCGTTTTATAATCCTTTCAAGTAGTGTAGAATGATGATAAGATGAGGACCTCAGGCTGAACTTTGCCTGCGAATTTGGGAAAGAGGTGCAAAACGGTGAGCTCGTTTGATAAAACGATGAAATTTAATTTCTCCGATGATTCTGCTGAAACAAACGTCGAAGAAGTGCTGAATACGGTATATGATGCGCTTCAGGAAAAGGGGTACAATCCTATCAACCAGATTGTCGGATACTTGCTGTCTGGAGATCCTGCATACATTCCTAGGCATCGCGACGCCCGGAACTTAATTCGCAAACTGGAACGTGACGAATTAATTGAGGAATTGGTAAAATCCTATCTAGAACAGCATAAAGAGGCGTAAATACATTCATGAGAATATTGGGACTTGATCTTGGAACGAAAACACTCGGCGTAGCTTTAAGCGATGAAATGGGCTGGACCGCTCAAGGCATTGAGACGATAAAAATAAACGAGGCTGAAGGAGATTACGGTCTGGACCGTTTATCCGAGCTGATGAAAGACTATAATGTAGAGAAGATCGTGCTCGGTTTTCCGAAAAACATGAACGGGACGATCGGTCCGAGAGGCGAAGCCAGCCAAACATTTGCGAAACTGCTTGAAACAGCGTACAATGTCCCTGTTGTGCTGTGGGACGAGCGTCTGACGACGATGGCGGCTGAAAAAATGCTGATCGCGGCTGACGTCAGCAGGCAAAAACGAAAAAAAGTCATTGATAAAATGGCGGCTGTCATGATCCTTCAAGGATATCTGGACAGTTTAAACTAAGAGGTGAAAAAAATGGAACACGGCGAAAAACACATTACAATTGTCGATGATCAAGGCAACGAACAGCTTTGCGAAGTGCTGTTCACATTTGAAAACGACACATTCAACAAATCTTACGTACTTTATTATCCGATTGATGCTCAAGACGATGATGAAATCGAAATTCACGCTTCAAGCTTCGAACCGAACGAAAATGGTGAAGACGGCGAACTGATGCCGATTGAAACCGATGAAGAGTGGGAAATGATCGAAGAAACGCTGAACACGTTTTTAGCGGAAGAAGACGAAGAATAAAATGAACGGAAAAAGCCGGAGCGCATATGCGCTTCGGCTTTTTTTTGTAATAAATTGCCGAATGCACATGAATCATGTAGTATAAGAGCTGTTGGGAGGAAAATACTTGTATGAATATCAATCAGACTAAACATTCATTTCCGCGTAAAAACAAAAAAATGACGATAATACTGTCCTCCGTGATCGCTCTGCTTATCATCATTTGCGGTGCTTTTTTCTATGGAAAATCTCTGCTGTCTCCGGTTGACAAAGGCAGCAAAACGGCAGTCAATATTAATATTCCGAGCGGTTCTTCCGTTTCGGCAATCGCTGAAATTCTTGAGGATCAGCATGTCATCAAAAGCAAAAAAGCATTTCAGCTGTATGTGAAGTATAAAGGCGCTTCCGGATTTCAGGCGGGATTTTACCACCTGAATAAAGGAATGGATGCGGATGCGATTATCAAAAAACTGACCGCGGGATCAACGGGATATGCTTTTCAGATCTCCGTTCCTGAAGGAAAACAGCTTACGCAGATTGCGGATGCGATCGCAAAAGAAACATCATATTCAAAAGAAGAGATCATGGCGAAACTGGATGACAAAACATTCATCGGCAAACTGAAGAAACAGTTTCCTGATACGATAACGGACGCGCTTTCAAACAAGAAGCTCAAGCATCCGCTAGAAGGCTATCTGTATCCGGCCACATATCCTTTTAATGATCCGGATGCATCGCTTGACACGATTTTGACGGCAATGGTTCAGGAAACAAACACCCGTATCGAAACATATAAATCTGAACTGGAAAAAAAGAAACTTTCCGTCCATAACGCGCTGACAATGGCATCGCTTATTGAAGAAGAAGCCACCGCCAAAGCCGACCGTCACAAAATCGCCAGCGTTTTTTACAACAGGCTCGAAGAAAAAATGCCGCTGCAGACTGACCCGACGGTATTATATGCGGCCGGTAAGCATAAAAGCCGGGTCTACTACAAAGACCTGAAAATTGATTCTCCGTTTAATACGTATAAACATAAGGGGCTGCCGCCGGGACCGATTGCAAATGCCGGTGATTCATCATGGGAAGCGGCTCTCCGCCCTGACAAAACGGATTATCTCTATTTCCTTGCAAAATCAAACGGCGAGGTTGTTTTCACCAAAACATTAAAAGACCATAATAAAGCGAAGGAAAAGTATATTTCCAAAAAAGACAGCGAATAAAAGGAGGGCAAAAGCTCTCCTTTTATTCCATTCTGAAAGGTTTTATGATAAAATATATCGGGTTGTTTACTTATGGATAAAGAAGTGTCTTAAGAGAGTGTCCCCGCGGATTCGTCAGGGGCACTCCTTTTTAGAACGGAGGCTGTTTGCCGTGAATGATCGGTATGAACAAATAAACGAGTATATAAACGCGATGCTGAAGCCTCGGCCTGATAAAGTGAAAAAGCTTGAAGCCTATGCAAAAGAGCACCATGTTCCGATTATGGAAGAAGCGGGCATTGAAGTGCTGCTTCAAATGCTGTCGATTCAACAGGCGAAAAACATTTTGGAAATCGGCGCGGCAATCGGATATTCCGCCATACGGATGGCGCTTGAGCTTCCGGATGCGAATATTTACACGATTGAACGGGACGACAAACGCTATGAAGAAGCTGTGAACAATATAAAAGACTTTGAAATGGAAAACCGGATTCACGTAGTGCACGGGGATGCGCTGGAACTTTCTGAGTCTGTCCGTGTCACGGCTCCTTATGATGCCATTTTTATCGACGCGGCCAAAGGCCAGTACACGAACTTTTTTGAGCTCTATGAACCGATGCTTGCGCCGGATGGAGTCATTTTTACGGACAATGTTCTGTTTAAAGGGCTGGTGGCGCAAAATCACTCGGACATTGAGCCGAAAAGAAGACGGAAGCTTGTTGAAAAAATTGATCAATATAACCAATGGCTGATGGACCGGCCTGACTATCAAACGGTCATACTGCCGGTCGGAGACGGCATCGCCATCAGTAAAAAGAAGAGGTGAAGGATCATGAAAAAACCTGAACTTTTGGTGACTCCGACTTCTGTACAGGATATTCTTCCGCTCATTCAAGCGGGCGCAACGGCCCTGTTAGTCGGAGAACAGAGATACGGCCTGAGACTGGCCGGTGAATTTTCAAGAGAAGATATAAAAGAAGCCGTAAAGACAGCTCATCAGGAAGGCGCGAAAGTGTACGCTGCCGTCAATGCTATTTTTCACAACGAAAAAGTGGACGAGCTGAACGGCTATCTTGCCTTTTTGCAGGAGGCCGGCGTTGATGCGGCTGTTTTCGGTGATCCGGCCGTTTTAATGGCGGCGCGTGAAGCGGCTCCCGAGCTTAAACTGCATTGGAGCACGGAAACAACGGGAACCAACTACTATTCCTGCAATTACTGGGGACGCAAAGGCGCACGGCGGGCAGTGCTGGCTAAGGAATTAAATATGGACAGCATCATTGACATAAAAGAAAACGCCGAAGTGGAAATTGAAATTCAAATCCATGGCATGACGTGCATGTTCCAATCGAAGCGTTCTTTAGTGGGCCATTACTTCGAATATCAAGGTAAAGTCATGGACATCGAACAGAAGAAAAAAGAAGCGGGGATGTTTCTGCATGACAAGGAACGTGGCAATAAATACCCGATTTTTGAAGATGAAAACGGCACGCACATCATGAGCCCGAACGATGTGTGCATGATTGATGAATTAGAGGACCTGATGGACGCCGGCATCGATTCTTTCAAAATCGACGGAGTTTTGAAGTCTCCTGAATACTTAACTGAAGTGACCCGCATGTACAGAGAAGCAATCGATTTGTGCTTCGAAAGCCGAGAGACATACGAAGAGAAAAAAGAGAGCTGGATAGAGCGGATTGAAAGCATTCAGCCTGTGAACAGAAGCATCGACACAGGATTCTTCTTTAAAGAAACGGTCTATTAAAAAGGAGGGTGCAACGGATGACAGCCGTAAATCAAACCATTTCCAAAGTCGTAAACGGAAAACGCGTCATTACGAAAAAACCTGAACTCCTTGCTCCGGCAGGAAACCTTGAAAAATTAAAAATTGCCGTTCATTACGGAGCGGACGCGGTTTTTATCGGAGGACAGGAATACGGACTCCGCTCAAATGCGGATAACTTCTCAATAGAAGAAATCGCAGAGGGCGTAGAATTTGCCAAAAAATACGGGGCAAAAATATATGTGACAACAAACATTTTCGCCCATAATGAAAATATGGACGGTCTGGAAGAATACTTAAAAGCGTTGGGAGACGCAAAAGTTGCCGGAATTATCGTCGCTGATCCGCTGATTATTGAAACATGCCGGAGAGTGGCCCCGGACGTAGAAATTCACCTCAGCACACAGCAGTCCCTTTCCAACTGGAAAGCGGTGCAGTTCTGGAAAGAAGAAGGGCTTGACCGCGTAGTGCTTGCCCGTGAAACGAGCGGACTGGAAATTAAAGAAATGAAGGAAAAGGTGGATATTGAAATTGAAACCTTTATCCACGGCGCCATGTGTATCGCTTATTCAGGCCGATGCGTGCTGAGCAATCACATGACGGCCCGGGATTCTAACCGCGGCGGCTGCTGTCAGTCCTGCCGCTGGGATTATGACCTGTATCAGACAGACGGTGCAAACGCGGTCGCGCTCTACGACGAAGAAGACGCTCCGTTTGCGATGAGCCCGAAAGATTTAAAATTGATTGAATCCATCCCGCAAATGATCGAGATGGGCATCGACAGCCTGAAAATTGAAGGCCGGATGAAATCGATTCATTACGTTGCGACGGTTGTCAGCGTGTATCGCAAAGTCATCGACGCATACTGCGCTGATCCTGAAAACTTTGTCATTCAAAAAGAATGGCTGGATGAGCTGGACAAATGTGCAAACCGGGATACCGCGCCTGCTTTCTTTGAAGGCACGCCCGGGTATGAAGAGCAGATGTTCGGTGAACACGGAAAGAAAACAACATTTGATTTTGCCGGTCTCGTGCTCGCGTATAACGAGGAAACTCAAATGGTGACGCTCCAGCAGCGCAATTTCTTTAAACAAGGTGACGAAGTGGAATTTTTCGGTCCTGAAATCGACAATTTCACATTCACAATCGGCACTATTTGGGACGAAGACGGAAACGAGCTTGATGCTGCCCGCCATCCCCTGCAAATCGTTACATTTAAAGTAGACAAAAAGATTTATCCGAGCAACATGATGAGAAAGGGGAAGTAATCACCAATGGGTAAGAGTCCTGTAGTTATAGGCATCGCAGGAGGTTCCGGATCAGGAAAAACAAGCGTCACCCGTTCCATCTATGAACAGTTTAAAGGACACTCGATTTTAATGATCCAGCAAGACCTTTATTATAAAGACCAAAGCCATCTTCCGTTTGAAGAAAGGCTGAACACAAACTATGATCACCCGCTCGCATTTGATAATGACTATTTAATCGAGCATATTCAAGAGCTTTTGAATTACCGGCCGATAGAAAAGCCGATTTATGATTATAAACTGCATACGCGTTCTGAGGAAACCATTCCGGTTGAGCCGAAGGATGTCATTATTCTGGAAGGCATTCTCGTTCTCGAAGATAAAAGACTTCGCGACCTCATGGATATGAAACTTTATGTCGACACGGACGCGGATCTCCGTATCATCAGACGGATTATGAGAGATATTAACGAAAGAGGCCGTTCAATCGATTCTGTCATTGAGCAGTATGTGTCCGTCGTCAGACCGATGCACAATCAGTTTGTTGAACCGACGAAACGCTACGCGGACATCATTATTCCGGAAGGCGGACAAAACCACGTCGCGATTGATCTGATGGTCACGAAGATTCAAACGATCCTTGAACAAAATGCAATTTTGTAATACCATAGCATAGACATAAATAACTCAGACCATATTATGTATAGGCTGGAAGGGAATGAGACAGTTCCCTTCTTTCCCTGTTTATAAACCGAAACATTTGCAGAAAACACACATTCAGTTTAAGATAAACAGTACCTATATGGGAGAGAAGAACGAGGACTGCCCTGTGTTCTCATTCTTGATTTTTTCGTTTATGCTCTCATACATAATCACACGTTATTGTTGAGGGACAACCACCAAGGAGTGAAGGAACATGGCACAAGAAAAAGTTTTTCCGATGACTCACGAAGGAAAACAAAAACTAGAACAAGAATTAGAGCAATTGAAAACGGTTAAACGTAAAGAAGTAGTAGAACGCATTAAAATCGCAAGAAGCTTCGGAGATCTGTCAGAGAACTCTGAGTATGATTCTGCAAAAGAAGAACAGGCATTTGTGGAAGGGCGCATCACGACGCTTGAAAACATGATCCGCAATGCGAAAATCATCGAGGACGACGGCGGTTCAAATGTAGTCGGTTTGGGAAAAACCGTATCATTCATCGAATTGCCGGACGGTGAAGAAGAATCTTACACGATTGTCGGAAGCGCTGAAGCTGATCCGTTTGAAGGGAAAATTTCAAACGACTCGCCAATCGCCAAAAGCCTGCTTGGCAGAAAAGTGGACGAAGAAGTGACAGTTCAGACGCCGGGCGGAGAAATGCTCGTGAAAATTGTGAAAATTTCATAAGATCCGTTTAACAATGAAACACCTCGTCCAAAATGTGGATGAGGTGTTTTTTTATGATCGTATCAAAAAGGCTGAAAGCGGCCGTGATTTGTTTTCTGCTCGTGTTTTTCTTTCTGCTTGCGAGGCTGGCTGAAATTCAGCTGTTTTTCACAGAATCTTTTTCAAAATCCAATATTAATCTGATTCAGGAAAGCGTCAAGCAGCGGACGGAAGAAGTCCTTATTTCAGACGGACGCGGCTCTTTTCTTGATCGGAACGGCAAAGAACTGACCGGAAAAAAGCAGCCTGCCGTCATACTGTTTCCCTTTCTCGTGACGCAGGATTGGCCGGTTGACCGGGTATCAGACATTCTCGGAATGAAACAGGGGGAGCTCAGGCAGCTGCTCACGGAAGCGAAAAAACCGGTGGTCCTGAACAGCAGAAAAATAAAACATTTGACGAAACAATCCGTGTCAAATATAAATTCTTTGAAATATCCCGGCATTTACGGCGTATATATGAAAGACAGCAAGGAAACAAACATAGCCGCTCATCTGTTGGGCGCGACAAACCAGGACCCTGAGCTTTTGAAAAAGAAATACCCCGGCAGGAAGGAACTGCCGATCACGGCAAAGATCGGGACAAGCGGGATGGAGCGGACGTTTGATGAGTTTTTACTGGCGGATCAGGACACAAAACTTTTGTATCATGTCGACGGAAGGGGAAACCCTTTATTCGGAATGGACGTCAAATATACGGCTGAAGCAAACGCGTTTTATCCGCTGCAAGTCAAAACCTCCATCGACCGCAATATTCAAAAAGCAATGGAAGATGTATTGAAAGACCGCGGGTTAAAAAAGGGGGGAGCCGTCCTTTTAGACATTGAAAAAAGCAGTGTGCTCGGAATGGTATCAAAGCCTGACGCCGACATGTCAAAGCAGCAGACACTGCAAAATTACATGCTGACGCCGATTTATCCGGGATCAGTGTTTAAAACGGTGATCGCCGCAGCCGCAATAGAACAAAACGAAGTGAAGCCGGGCACATCCTTTAACTGCAATCTCAACCTGTACGGAGAGCCGGGGGATGACAAAGGCACGCTCAGTTTTGGAGAAAGCTTTGCTCAAAGCTGCAATTATACGTTTACAAGTCTTGCGGAAAAATTGATCAAAAAAGATGATTCCGTTATTGAAAACATGGCGGAAAAACTCGGTCTCACACAGCGGGCGGGCTGGGAAGGCAAGCTGTACCGGGAAGACGGATTCAGGCAGCTGTATAATGAAAAAAGCGGGATCATTTGGGGAGATGACAAAGACAAAACCGTAAAAAAAGCTGTCGCACAGACGGCGATCGGGCAAAAAAACGTGAAAGTCACGCCTCTTGAAGTCGCCAATATGATGGCGGCGATCGCGCGCGGCGGTGAAAAAAAACAAGTCAAAATCGCGGACAAAATTGAATACAAAAACAAAACGACGATGGCGTCATTCAATGATCAGCCGTTAAAAGGGGAAAACATCGACAAATATACGGCGCAGCAGCTTCAAAAAATTCTCAGAGAAGTCGTCACCTCACCGAAAGGAACCGGCCGAAGGTTTCAGGACCTGCCGTATGAGATAGCAGGCAAATCGGGAACGGCCCAGACGGGAATGTTCACAAAAGAAAAACAGACGCTTTACCACAAATGGTTTGCGGGATACTTTCCCGCGGACAAGCCGAAATACGCTCTCGTGGTGCTGCACATGGACACGCCGGGGGATAAGGCTCTGACAAATACAGTGTTTTATGATATTGTTAAAAAGGTACATGAAAATGAAATAAATCAGACATAGAACAACCGCTCAGCCCATGTTAAAATATATGCTGAGCAAGAGGGATAAAGGAGTGCAGAATGATTGAGCAATAAACAATCTCGTTTTGAAAACCGTGATAAGCGCAGAAAAGCAAATATGGTGCTTAACATTTTAATTGCTATCGTATCTATTCTTATTGTCGTCGTTGCCGTCAGCCTCTTCATCAACAGTCCGTCGAGCGACGTGAGCGAAAAAGCGGACACGAGCCAGAAGCAGGAAACACCTGCATCAGGCAAGACGAAGCAGACATCGGATGAAGACATAAAAGACAGCAAAAAAGATAAGGCATCAGACGATGACAAAAAAGATAAACAGGATAAGGACACATCTGATTCATCTTCAGATTCTGACAGCAAAAAAGACGATGATTCATCGAAAAGTGATGACAGCAGCAAAAAAGACTCTGATTCAAGCGATCCTTTTAAAGGCGCAAAAATAACAGAGGGCGGCTCATCAAGCGATGTCGAGAAAACAATTGTTAACCCAAAATGGAAAGCGGTCGGCACAAAGCAGACGGGAGAACATGCGGCGACGTATGACTCAAGCTCTGAAGACTGGTCCGAAATGCTTGACGCCATCTCTTACGCCACAGGCGTGTCAAAAGATCATATGACAGTGCTGTGGCTCGGAAACAATGGAAGCCCGCAAGATGCGAAGGGTAAAGTTTTAGACAAAACGAACGGCAAAAAGTATCAGGTCACCATCACTTGGAAAGACAAAAAAGGCTGGAAGCCGACAAAAGTAGAAACCTTAAAATAACCGCAAAAAAGCAGCTGATTATTCAGCTGCTTTTTTCTGTCATACGTCAGCTGAAAAATGCACCGACGCGCTGTAAAGGATTCTGCCGTCAACGGCCGTCACCTGATGGGATACGGAACGGACGCGAAGCATAATCGCCTGGTTGTTTTCAATCTGAACGTTTATTTTCTTTTCAAGCTCCTGCAAAGATGCCGCTTCGAAAAATTCTACTTTATCTTTGATTAAATCCAATTGAAAATTCATCAGTACAGATCCTCCTGATTTTTCTTCTGAGTCAATGAAAGTATAAGCCTTTCTGCCGTAATTGCGCAATAATCCCAAAGTATTTTAGTACCCTTCCATTCTTTTTTGTGATAGGATAGGAACTGTTCCACGATTAATCCATACTATACTCATAGGAATTATAAAATATGGAGAGTGAAAAATATGGGCCGTGAATTTATTCCTTTATTTGAAGATTGGGCAGCGACTTATGATGCCACAGTGCACGGGGCTGACAAACAATATGCCGCTGTTTTTAAAGGATATGACAGCATTCTTGACAGCATTGTCGCACTTTCAGGTTCAAACGTTTTAGAGTTCGGACCGGGAACGGGGAATTTAACGGCGAAATTAGCCGCTGCGAACAAAAAGGTGTTTGGTGTAGAACCGTCTCCGTCAATGAGAAAACTGGCGGCTGACAAGCTTTCTGACAAAGCCGTGTTCAGTGACGGAGATTTTCTGGAGTTTCCCGCTCCGCCTTTTCAAATAGATACCATCGTCAGCTCGTACGCCTTTCATCATTTAACCGATGAAGAAAAGCGAACGGCTGTAAAGCAGTATGGCGCAATCCTTCAGAAGCATGATAAAATAGTGTTTGCCGATACAGTCTTTAAAGATCATGAAGCTTATGATGAAGCCATTAAAAAAGCAATCCGAAACGGCTATCATCAATTAGCGGACGATTTAAAGACGGAACATTATCCGACACTCGGGACAATGAAAAACATCTTTTCAGAAGAGGGATTTGCCGCTCGGTTTACGCAGCAAAATGACTTTGTCTGGATAATGGAGGCGATTAAACGGTAAATCGAAGGGATTGTGTATAAATGAAACTGGCAGTCATCGGAGCAATGGAAGAGGAAGTTACGATTTTAAGAAGCAAACTGAAAGACGCAAAACAAGAGATGATCGCTCACTGTGAGTTTACAACTGGCAGCTATGAAGGCGTCGAAGTCATCTTGCTGAAATCAGGTATCGGGAAAGTCAACGCGGCGATCAGCACGACGCTTCTGCTTGACCGTTTCAAACCTGATTATGTGATTAACACAGGCTCAGCGGGCGGTTTTCATCATACATTGAATGTAGGCGACGTCGTCATCTCAACAGATGTCCGCCATCATGACGTGGATGTGACGGCGTTTGACTATGAATACGGACAGGTGCCGGGTCTTCCGGCAGCATACAAAGCTGATGAAAAGCTGATCAGTATTACTGAGGAAGCGGTTTCTGAACTGAACGGCATTCAAGTCGCCAAAGGCACAATCGCAACGGGAGATTCTTTTATGAATGATCCGAAGCGGGTTGAAGACGTACGCGCCAAATTTGCGGATTTGTACGCGGTTGAGATGGAAGCTGCGGCTGTCGCACAGGTGTGCCACCAGTTCAAAACGCCTTTTGTTGTCATCAGAGCTTTATCTGATATTGCCGGAAAAGAATCTGACGTTTCATTTGATAAATTTTTAGAACAGGCTGCCGTTCATTCAACTGAGCTTGTCCTGAATGTCATCAAACGAATTCACTAAGCGGGGGATTCTCGTTCTCCTCCGCTTTTCCAGGAGGAGGACATATATTGAACGTGATAACAGATATTACAGAACTAATCGGAAATACACCGCTGCTCCGTCTCAAGCATTTTGATATACCGGAGGGAACAGCGGTTTATGCTAAGCTTGAGATGATGAATCCGGGCGGAAGCATTAAAGACAGGCTGGGCGGGATGCTCATTGAAGATGCGCTTCGCACGGGAAAGGTGAAACCGGGCGGCGTTATCATTGAGGCGACTGCCGGAAACACCGGGATCGGACTCGCTCTGTGCGCCAGAAAGCATCAGCTTCGCGCCATTTTTTGCGTCCCGGAGCATTTCAGCAGAGAAAAGCAGCAAATTATGAAAGCTCTCGGAGCGGACATCGTGCATACGCCGAGAGAAGAAGGCATGCAGGGAGCCATCCGAAAAGCGCTTGAACTGGAGAGAGAGATTAATAATTCTTATGCCGTTCTGCAATTTAAAAACCGAGTAAATCCATTGACTTACTACAAAACGATCGGACCTGAAATATGGAACGCGCTCGGCGGGGATATCCACGCTTTTGTCGCAGGAGCGGGTTCCGGCGGCACCTTTGCCGGTACGGCAGCTTATTTAAAGGAGAAAAATCCTGCCGTCAAAACGGTGATCGTTGAACCGGAAGGCTCGATCCTGAACGGAGGAGAGCCGCATGCCCATAAAACGGAAGGCATCGGCATGGAGTTTATCCCGGATTATATGGACGAGAACCATTTTGACGCCATTTACACGGTGGAAGACGATACGGCGTTTTCGCTTGTCAGAGAAGCGGCTGAGAAAGAAGGCCTCTTAATCGGAAGCTCTTCAGGGGCGGCTCTTTATGCAGCGCTTGAAGAAGCGAAAAAAGCGCCCGCCGGATCAAATATCGTCACTATTTTCCCTGACGGCAGCGATCGATATATAAGCAAAAACATTTTTCAAGGAGGCCAGTAAGATGAAGAAAAAAACGCTGATGGTGCACGGAGGAATTACGGGAGATGAAAAAACAGGAGCGGTTTCCGTACCGATTTATCAAGTAAGCACGTACCAACAGCCGAAAGCGGGCGAGCACACGGGTTATGAATATTCAAGAACGGCCAATCCGACGCGGACGGCGCTTGAAAGCTTAATTGCGGAGCTTGAAGGCGGCGCGGCAGGATATGCGTTCGGCTCAGGCATGGCTGCGATTACTGCCGTCATGATGCTGTTTGACAGCGGCGATCATGTTATTATGACGGATGATGTATACGGCGGCACTTACCGGGTGATGACAGGCGTGCTGAACCGCTTCGGCATTGAAGCGGACTTTGTCGATACGAGCAGCAAAGAAAAAGTCCAAAAAGCCATCCGTCCGAATACGAAAGCCATTTATATCGAAACACCGACAAACCCACTATTGAAAGTGACTGACCTCAAACTGATGTCTGACATCGCAAAAGAAGCGGGCGTATTGCTTATCGTCGATAATACGTTTTACACGCCGTATTTCCAACAGCCGCTCAGCTTCGGCGCGGACATCGTGCTTCACAGCGCGACAAAATATCTCGGCGGCCACAGCGATGTCGTCGGCGGCTTAGTCGTCACGGCTGATAAAGAACTGGGCGAAAAGCTTCATTATGTGCAAAACTCAACGGGCGGCGTTTTAGGACCGCAGGATTCATGGCTTTTGATGAGAGGCATTAAAACGCTGGGACTCAGAATGGATGCCATCAATCACAGCGCCGGAAAAATCGCCGAGCTGCTTGAAGCACATGATGCCGTTCAGACGCTCTACTATCCCGGATCAGCGAAACACCCGGGCCATGAGCTGACAAAAGCGCAAAGCTCCGGTTTCGGCGGAATGATTTCCTTTGATGTCGGCAGCAGCGAACGCGTCGACGCGTTTTTAGAAAAATTGAACCTGTTTACGATCGCGGAAAGTTTAGGAGCGGTTGAAAGCTTAATCTCCGTGCCGTCCAGAATGACGCACGCATCGATCCCGCGCGACCGCCGGCTTGCGCTTGGCATTACCGACGGGCTCGTGCGGATCTCGGTCGGTATTGAGGATACTGAGGATTTAACGGCGGATGTGAAACAGGCGCTTGATTCACTTTTATAAAGAATGGATAGATTTACATTCTCTGTCGGCTGTCAGCTTGTATTATAATGTTGGTAGACTATAAAACTGGCAGGTGACCTTATATGGAGAAGAAAAGACTGAAATCATTAATAGAAGATCTTAAGCATTACGCATTTATTCTGCTTGCAGTCAGCACCTTCATTTATATCGGCGCGGTTCTTCCCGGACAAGGGCTGACTGCGGGCCAGAAAATGCTGATGTTTGTAACGGATTGTGTATTTTTAGCGGGCGCTTATTTCTGCGTTGACCGTTCACTTATTTATAAAAAGAGGCTGGAAGAGGCCGATGAATAAAAAAAAGCCATTGTCTTTTGACAATGGCTTTTTCGTTTCTTATTCAGACGGGGTTTCGCGTAATTCTTTTCCCATTCCTTTTAAAAACTGCAGCCCGAAGCCGAGCGCGCGGTTAATATCAGGATCACCGACGGCTTTCATCAGTTCAAACATACTGACTTTCCTGTCCTCTTTTAAAAATCTTTGCGCCTGATCCGTCCCGGCCATGGCGCTTTCTAAAAGTCTGCCCATAAATTCGGGATCAGCTTTTGACAGCGCGCCTCCCGCGGCCATCATCGTATTCAGGAGATTGGTGACAGGTTCCCGGGAAATCTGTCCGAGTGCGATTTTGGCAATCTCCTCTTTTGCCTGGAGCATATAGCCGGCGGCATCAAAAATGCCCAAGCCATTCAGCTCTGCCATGATGGACATCGTTTTCGCGACGGCTTCTTCATTTTCTGCGAGAAGCGTCTTCAGCTCTTCCAGTTTTTCAGCTTTCAGCTGTTCCTCTGTTTTCGTTTCTTTTTGAATTTCAGTAATTGGGCTTGCCATAATGTTTCCTCCTTTCCTTAATCAGTTAAGTGCACATAGCCCGGACGGTTCCATTTTCGCTGAGCTTCCACACCGTTTTGCGGATGACGTTTTTTGTTCCGCGGATTCGTTTTCGGAAGCGGCGGAGTATCACAGGAACCGAGCACTTCCATGCGGACTTTTGTCTGCTTATAGGCAGGTGTATGTGTCCGTGAATCATACGCAGGCCCGGTCAGGAAATTAATCGCAGAATCTTTATCTGTAGAGTTCATCGGCAGATAAAGCTCATTTGCGCGGACGCGGTCTGTCACAAGCGCGTTCAATTTAACCGCCCCAAAAGGAGAGACGAGCCGGATCATTGTCCCGTCGCAAATTCCGCGTTCAGCCGCGA
The DNA here is from genome assembly GCF_036961585.1 of Bacillus sp. JHAA. Taxonomy (NCBI): domain Bacteria; kingdom Bacillati; phylum Bacillota; class Bacilli; order Caryophanales; family Bacillaceae; genus Bacillus; species Bacillus sp. JHAA. The sequence continues at coordinate 404,887 of NZ_JBAMDE010000002.1, forward strand.
GCTCCGGCGATACTTCAACAAATACATCCGGAACTTTAGACTGAATGCCTTTTGACTTGTTTGTCATGTTTCCTTCGTGGAAATGTTCAAGCATCCGTCCGTTGTTAATATGCAGGTCATATTCTTCAGGGAATACGGCAGGCTCCACCCAATCGCTCAGCGCAAAACGGGCTTTTTTGTCCGGGAAGTTAAAGCCGTCTTCATAAAGAAGCGGAGTGCTTTCTCCCGTAAAACTTCCCCACAAGAAGCTGTTCCAGCCGCTAAGAACGTCGTAACTTGCTTTTCCGAACAGCGGAGAAAGGCTCGCCATTTCTGAGAAAATGTCGCTAGGATGCGTGTAATTCCAATCAGCGCCTAAACGATTGGCGACTTCCTGAATAATCCACCAGTCGGGTTTTGCATCGCCGAGTGTCGGAAGCGCCTGATACAATCTTTGCACACGCCGCTCTGTGTTTGTAAATGTTCCGTCTTTTTCAAGAGATGGAACCGCAGGCAGGATGACATCCGCGTATTGCGCCGTTCTTGAAAGGAAAATATCCTGCACAACAAAGAAATCAAGGCTGGATAAAATGTTATGAACATGGTTGGCGTTTGAATCGACGAGCGCCATATCTTCACCGACGAGATACATGGCTTTCATGTTTCCTTCTTCAATCGCATGGAGCATTTCGATATTATCAAGACCCGGCTTGCCGTCAATTTCAACACCGTAAGCTTTTTCGAATTTAGCGCGTGCCGCATCATCGGTAATATGCTGATACCCCGGAAGCCAGCCTGGAAGAGTTCCCATATCGCAAGCGCCTTGAACGTTGTTATGTCCCCGCAGCGGATAGGCTCCGGCGCCCGGACGGCGGTAGTTTCCTGTGGCAAGCAGCAGGTTGGAAATCGCCGCTGATGTATCAGAGCCGCCTGTATTTTGAGTAACGCCCATGCCCCAAAGAACACAAGTGCCGTCTGCATCACGAATCATTTCGGCAATGCGGATGATCGTATCCTGAGAAAGTCCGGTGATGCGCTCCGCATATTCCAATGTGTATTTTTCCAGCGTTTCTTTATAATCATCAAAGTAGTTGACATTTTCATCAATAAACGCTTGATCGTGCCAGCCTTGGTCAATCATATATTTCGTTACTGCCATGAGCCAGACCTGGTCAGTCCCTTGTTTCGGGCTGATAAAGAGGTCGGACCGTTCAGCCATTTCATTTCTGCGCAGATCGGCAACAATCAGTTTTTGGCCGTGCAGTTTATGGGCGCGTTTCACGCGTGTGGCCAGAACCGGATGTCCTTCCGCCGGATTGGCGCCGACGATGAGCACGAGGCCCGCTTTTGCGATATCTTTAATTGTGCCGGCGTCTCCGCCCATACCGACGGTGCGGAATAAGCCGTCCGTTGCCGGTGACTGGCAGTAGCGTGAGCAGTTATCCACGTTGTTGGTTTCAAATACTTGACGTGCCAATTTTTGAATGACGTAGTTGTCTTCATTCGTAATTTTAGAAGAAGAAATAAAACCGACAGAACCATTTCCGTGTTCGTCCTTGATCGAACCGAGTCTTGAAGCGACAAGATCAAGAGCTTCTTCCCATGACGATTCAACAAATGCGCCGTTTTTCCGGATAAGCGGTTTTGTAATCCGTTCTTCCGAATTCACGAAGTCCCAGCCGAATTTCCCTTTCACACAAGTGGAAATCGCGTTAACCGGAGCATCGGAAACAGGCTGAATTTTAAGGATGTCACGTCCTTTTGTCCATACTTCAAAAGAGCATCCGACGCCGCAGAACGTGCAGACTGTTTTTGTTTTTTTCGTCCGTTTATCGCGCATAGCCGCTTCCACTTCAGACACGGCGAAGATGCTTGTATAGTCGGGTTCAACATTTTTCACTAAATCAATCATCGGTTCCATGACATCTTCTTTTATTCCTGTCATAAATCCGGCTTGGCCGAGCATTGATTTTTCCATCAGTGCGTTACAAGGACAGACAGTGACACACTGGCCGCAGCTGACGCAGGAAGATTCATTAATGGCGACGCCTTCATCCCAAATGACCCGCGGGCGGTCGCGCTCCCAATCAATTGAAAGGGTCTCATTCACCTGAAGGTTTTGACACACTTCCACACATTGGCCGCAGGCGATGCATTGGTTCGGATCATAGCGGTAAAACGGGTGAGACATATCAACCGCGCACTTTGAATCATCTTTCGGCGTATACGGATATTTCTGATGCTCAATTCCCATCATTTCCGCTGTATTATGCAGTGTGCAATTGCCGTTGTTGTTATCGCATACCGTACAGTAAAGCAGGTGATTCTCGAGCAGGCGGTCCATGGCCTCTGTCTGAGCCTCTTTTACCCTTCCCGACGTAAGCGAGATGGACATCCCGTTTTCTGCAGCCGTGGAACAAGAGCGCTGCAATTTCCCGTTTACTTCAACAATACAGGTGTCACATGTTTGAATCGGATCCACTTCCGGTACATGGCATATTTGCGGAATCTCAATTCCGTTTTGGTTTAAAATATCTAAAATCTTAGACCCCTCTGGTGCTTCATACTCCGTGCCGTCAATTTTGACACGGATAGACTGAACGTCTGTCACTTCCAATTCCCCTCCATCTTTTAAACTCGAAAAAAAGCCATGCACATAGATACCGGCCTCCTGTACGGAGAACGGTATAAATACGCATGGCGGAATAGTTCACTAGCAAGTCTTACTAACAGACCAATCCTATTTGTATAAAACGATAGACTCATAACACGTTTCCTATTACAAATCCATCTTCACTGCTTTTATTATAAGGTGATATTTATTATAATACAATACGAAAGGAAAACTTTAACCAGGTGAAATGTCACAAAGGGGAACCGGGAATGTCTTTCATAGGCTAAAATCGGAGGGGACAATATGTCTAAAAAAATTCATGAATTTAACGATATTATCCGGAAATTGCGCAAAGAATTATTTGGAAAGGGGCCTGAACGAATTCACACCGTTTTTGTGGATAACATGGCGGTATCTACACTTTACGGCAATCTAAGCGCAAGTGAGCAGTTTATCGCACGCACGCCTGAAGGAAGAGAAATGGTTCATGCGGCGCGTACCAGCTTAATTCAGGAACTGTATTCAAAACAAACGCCTGACGGAATGGAAGAGCTCATCGGAGCAAAGCTGGTGCATCTGTTTTCAGATATAAAAATAGAGGAAAATATTGCTGTATCGGTGTTTGTCTTTGACCGCTCAATTGAAGAGCATAAAGAAGAAATCAAAAGCTGACAATATTCAATTGACACGAAATTGTCACATTTGATATGATATGAACTGCCAGCAGTGGCCTAAGGACGATTTTTTATGGAATGTGTGCATGATCTGTACATATTCTATACCGCATATTTTCATTCTGCTTGATATTGTTGTATGGGTATGCATACAAGTTAGGCAGCATTCAAACCCCGTTTTTTCAGACGGGTTAGTTGAATGCTGCCTTTTTTGTTAGGCGTCTTTGGAAACTGCGGGCTGAAATGATAAATGGAGGGGTTATTATGGCTTTTCGTAAACCGGACGAAATAGCGGAGCTTGCGGTCGAATCAGGGGTAAAAAAGGTGCATTCACCGCTTTCAGCACTGATTGTATTAGGATTTTTGGGAGGAGCGTTTATCGCACTCGGTTATTTGCTTGATATCCGTGTCATCGGCGACCTTCCGAAAGAATGGGGAAGCCTGTCGAGTTTAATCGGGGCGTCCGTGTTTCCCATCGGATTGGTGCTCGTCGTTCTTGCCGGCGCGGAGCTGATTACGGGAAATATGATGTCGGTATCCATGGCGCTGTTTTCCAGAAGAATATCCGCCGGTGCATTAGTGAAAAATTGGGTGATCGTGACGTTGATGAATCTTGTCGGCGCACTGTTTGTCGCTTACTTTTTCGGACATGTTGTCGGATTAACCGAAACAGGACCTTACTTGGAAAAAACGATTGCGGTCGCACAAGGCAAATTGGATATGCCGTTTGGAAAAGTCATTGTTTCGGCGATCGGCTGTAACTGGCTTGTCTGTTTGGCTGTCTGGCTTTCTTTCGGCGCAGAAGACGGAGCCGGAAAAATCGCGGGTATATGGTTTCCGATTATGGCGTTTGTCGCAATTGGTTTTCAGCACGTTGTAGCCAATATGTTTATCATCCCGGCTGCGATATTTGCAGGTTCTTTTTCGTGGGGTGATCTGATTGGCAATCTCATTCCGGCCTTTATCGGGAATGTCATCGGCGGGGCAGTGTTTGTCGGCCTTATTTATTTTATTGCATATTCAAAAAAAGATCAGAAAAAGCAAGGGATGAAAAGAGTTTCCTGAGGTAAGAAAGATGCCGGAAAACACGGACAATTGAAGCGGAATGCCAGCACATTTTCCGTCCAAATCTTGAAAAAAATGTTTACAAAATGGAAGCTGATGGATATACTTACAAAGTAAGAAAAAAGCAAAGGGAGGTTGAATCACATGACGACGTTAAACGGCAATCAAAATCTACAATTGAACCGATTCAGCCTGTGGAAGAGTTCGTGTCCTTCCTTAACCTCTGCCCGTCAAGCACGTTAATTTCGGAGTATCAGGACATTCGCAGCTCCCCGCAGGGAAAGAAGCACCGTCTTCTTTTGTCTGCGGATTTAGTCTGCCCGCAGCGCATATGAACTTTGCTGCGGGTTATTTTCGCTTGTGCGGATATTGAAAGGGGGTGAGCGATAATGACCATTAATCTTTTCTTTTTAACACTGACCATTTCAAAGCGTTTTAAAAGTGCGGAAGAGTATGAACGAGAACAGCAGGTCGAAGAGTTTTATAATGAAGCGAAAGAACGCCAGCTGAAACACTTTTATATGAACTAACGGACACGAAGGGCCAAAACGGAGGAGAAGGAGGAGATCATCATGTTCAGAATTGAACTGCTGAATCATTACACAATGGAGAAGGACCAGGTTTAGCGAGGATGTTGCTGTCACGTCGCAGACGGCCTGCATACCATGGTAAAGAAAGAAAAACTGGTAAGCGGGTGATAGCATGCAAGGCGGTCAGAACAGAATTCCATCCATCGGGCACGGGTATGCGTCAATGCCCCATTCATTTAAACACGGCTACGGCAACCCGTATCGCCGGCAGAGAATGGCGGCGCTTTCCCGGCACACAAGATATATAGCACCGTATTATTGGTACTAGAGCAGGCGGAAAACCTACGTTTTCCGTCTTTTTTTATGAAAACAAATATAAATTTCAAATAAATCGAAACGTTCATGAAGAGAAGTGCGTCTAGTTAGTACCTCATACTAATACGAGGTAATATTATTTCTGAATAATAAATCACAGGAATGGAAAAGCGGGTGTTATACAATGTTGCAACATACATCTTCAGCATTAAAACGAATGCGCGCGAAATACTTTGCTGCATCAGAACCGGCAGAGTCAGTCATTCAGCAAATTTTGATGGACATACAGGAATACGACCGCATTTTGGAAATCGGGACCGGAAACGGCTCAATGTTTAAACAAATCATCGGACAGCTTGAAAAGGGCAGTCTTAAAAGCATAGAAACATCGAAACGTAAAATACGGAAAACACAGCGCGCAAACCGTTCGGTTATAAAAGCCGGGCTCGGAAACATTCAGCAGGGGAGACCGGAAAGCATACCGTTCCGCGACCGCAGTTTTCATAAAGTCTTCTCGTTACATACTGCTGAAACAGTCAGCGATTACCGGACGGCATGTAAAGAAGTGTACCGCGTTCTTCAAATTGACGGGTGTTTCTATATGGTTTTGAAACCTTCGCGGATGAGTGAAAAGGATGTGATTGAGGTGCTCTATGATCAGCATTTCAGAGACATTTCAGTTGTCAGCAGAGATTCATTCCATTTTATTACTGCCATTAAATAGAATATTTCTTGGGAAATAAAAAGAGCTGCTTAAGTCACTGCAGCTCTTTTTGTGGAATTGGGCATATTTCCTTATTTTTGGTTATTTCACATATATTTTATATTAAAAAAAGTTTTTTTCTTATACAATGGTAATCAGATGACCGTACATTTTAAATATTTTGAACAAACGGAATGAATATTCATTCCGTATTTAGAAAGGGGGATGAAATGACAGCTTCAAATAAGGTTGAACTCATTATGAAAGCGTCGCTTACTTTGTTTACAGATAGAGGATTTGACGCCACGACGATTCCGATGATTGCCGCTCAGGCCGATGTTGGAACCGGCACAATTTACCGTTACTTTGACAGTAAAGAGACACTTGTGAACGTACTGTATCAGGAAAGTGCGCAGCGTTTTATGAAAAAAGTCAAAACGGACTTTCAGGGGATATCTGTAAGAGAAGGGTTTCATCACCTGTTTTATTGTCTGATTGATTTTACGAAGGAAAGTGAGTATGCATTGTTTTTTCTTGAAACGAATAAGGACGCCTACTTTCTGAATGAAACGAGCCGTAAGCTTCTTGATGAAATAACACAGATGCTTGACGTCTTTTTTCAGCGCGGCAAGTCTGAAGGTGTGCTCCGCAATCTGCCGTCCAATGTGCTGATGGCGCTGCTGCTCGGGGCATATCTCAAACTCTATCAGCTTATCCGGACGGGAAGCGTCGAAATAACAAAACCGTTTTTGAAAGAATTGGAACAATGTTCTTGGGATGCCATCAGAACTCATTAATTATTCGCCGAAGGAAGGAAGATCGATATGAAACAGCTAAGCGCTATACCGCAGCCGAAAACATACGGGCCTCTGAAAAATCTCCCTCACTTGGAAAAAGAAAAACTGTCACAATCGCTTTGGAAAATTGCCGAAGAATACGGCCCGATCTTTCGTTTTGAATTTCCGAGCTCTGTCGGGGTCTTCGTATCAGGCCGCGAGCTCGCGGCAGAAGTCTGTGATGAAAAGCGATTTGACAAAAATCTCAGCAAAGCCTTGCTGAAAGTCCGTGAGTTTGGCGGTGACGGACTATTTACGAGCTGGACTCACGAAAAGAATTGGCAGAAAGCGCATCGGATTTTATTGCCGAGCTTCAGCCAGAAGGCGATGAAAGGCTATCATTCAATGATGCTGGATATTGCCATGCAGCTCGTGCAGAAGTGGAGCAGATTAAATCCGAATGAAGAAATTGACGTTGCCGAAGATATGACGCGCCTGACGCTGGATACAATCGGCCTGTGCGGATTTCATTACCGCTTTAACAGCTTTTACCGCGACACACAGCATCCTTTTATCACAAGTATGCTTCGTGCGCTGCAGGAGGCAATGCGCCAATCACAGAGACACAGCCTGCAGGACAAGCTGATGATCAAAACGAGACATCAGTTCCAGCAGGATATTGAAGAGATGAATTCGCTTGTAGACCGGATCATCGCTGAGCGGAGGGAAAATCCGGATGAGAATCTGTCTGACCTTTTAGCATTGATGCTTGAAGCGAAAGACCCTGTAACGGGGGAAAGGCTGGATGATGAAAATATCCGTTATCAAATCATTACTTTTTTGATCGCGGGGCATGAAACCACAAGCGGGCTGCTTTCTTTTGCGATATACTGCCTGCTGAAAAATAAAGATAAATTGAAAAAAGCCGTTCAGGAAGCCGAGCGGGTGCTGACGGGAGAGACCCCTGAATATAAGCAGATTCAGCAGCTGACATATATCCGCATGGTGCTAAACGAGACTTTGCGGCTGTATCCGACTGCCCCGGCATTTTCTCTGTACGCGAAAGAAGATACGGTTCTCGGCGGGAAATATCCGATTGCGAAGGGACAGCCGGTGACGATTCTGACTCCGCAGCTGCACCGGGATAAAAGCGCGTGGGGAGAAGATGCCGAGTTATTCCGCCCGGAAAGGTTCAGCGATCCCGCGGCAATTCCGGCTGACGCGTATAAGCCGTTTGGAAACGGACAGCGCGCATGCATCGGGATGCAGTTTGCCCTGCAGGAAGCGACAATGGTGCTCGGCCTTGTCCTGAAACATTTTGAACTGATTGATCATACTGATTATGAGCTTACGATTAAAGAAGCTCTAACCATTAAGCCCGGTGATTTTAAAATCCGTGTGAAAAACAAGGACGTGTCCAATCAGCAGTCCGCACAAAACCATAAAGCTGCAGGCAGCGGTCACAAAGAAGAAACGAAAGAAATCCCGTCCCACGGAACGCCGCTTCTCATTCTTTACGGATCAAATTTAGGAACTGCGGAAGGAATCGCGGAAGAGCTGGCTGATATCGGAAGAAGCAAAGGATTTTCAACTGAAACCGGCCCGCTCGATGATTATGCCGGGAAACTGCCTGTAAAAGGCGCGGTCGTTATTGTTACGGCTTCTTATAACGGGGCGCCGCCTGATAATGCGGCGGGTTTTGTGAAATGGATGGAAACCCTTGAAGATCAGGAATTAAAGGGTGTTTCTTACGCCGTCTTCGGCTGCGGAGACCGCAACTGGGCCGCCACTTACCAAAGGATCCCCCGCCTGATAGACAAAGTGCTTGAAGAAAAAGGGGCAAAACGGCTGACCTCTATCGGGGAGGGCGACAATGCCGATGATTTTGAGTACAGTCAGGAAGCCTGGGAAGACTCATTCTGGAAGGACATCATGAAGGCTTTTCATATAGAGGCCGCTCCAAAACAGACAAACAAATCACAGTTATCAATCGAATACGTAAGTGAAGCAGCCGAGACGCCGATTGCCAAAACGTACAAAGCATTTGAGGCGGAGGTCATCACGAACAAAGAGCTTCATACCGAAAGCAGCAAGCGCTCAGTCCGGCATATTGAGCTGCGTCTCCCCGAAACAGAAACGTATCAGGAAGGAGATCATCTCGGGGTGCTTCCGCAAAACAGCGGGGAACTGATCAGCCGTGTCATTCGCCGATTCGGTCTTGATCCGAACCAGCACTTTAAGATCAAGGGCCGGCAGCTGCCTCATCTGCCGATGGACCGGCCGGTTAATGCGCCGGAGCTTTTGGCATCCTATGTAGAGCTGCAGGAGCCGGCAACGAGAGCCCAGCTTCGCGAACTTGCCGCACATACCGTGTGCCCGCCGCACCAAAAAGAATTGGAGCATCTTTATTCTGATGATGCGGCATATAAAGAAAACGTGCTGAAAAAACGAATGACCATGCTGGACCTGCTGGAAGATTATCCTGCATGTGAACTGCCGTTTGAGCGCTTTTTAGAACTTCTGCCGTCCTTAAAGGCGCGCTATTATTCAATCTCAAGCTCACCGAAGGCAACCAGCGGGGAGCTCAGTATCACGGTCGGCGTTGTGACGGCTCCGGCATGGAGCGGCCGTGGGCAATACCGGGGCGTGGCTTCGAACTATTTAGCCGGATTACAAAAAGGCGATTCTGCTGTCTGTTTCATCCGCTCGCCGCAGTCGGGTTTCGCATTGCCTGAAAATCCGAAAACGCCTCTCATTATGGTCGGAGCAGGCACAGGAATTGCGCCGTTCAGGGGATTTATCCAGGCGCGGGCTGCCGAAAAAATGTCCGGTAACAGCCTGGGCGAAGCTCATTTATACTTCGGCTGCCGGCATCCTGAACAAGACGATCTGTACAAAGATGAATTCGACCATGCGGAGAAAAACGGCCTTGTCACCGTGCATCGGGCGTATTCCAGGTTAGATCAGGACTGTAAAGTATATGTACAGGATGTTCTGCTTCGCGAGGCTGCACAAATTATTGCCCTTCTTGACCAAGGCGGCCATCTCTATATATGCGGTGACGGAAGCAAAATGGCTCCGGCTGTCGAAAATGTACTGCTTCAGGCGTATGAAAAGGTGCATAACACTGATTCAAAAGTTTCCTTGAATTGGCTTGAACAGCTGCAGGCGGAAGGAAGATATGCGAAAGATGTTTGGGCAGGTATGTAACAGAAGAGTGAGACAACTGAAGAATGTTTTTTAATTGAAGAAAGCCGGCACGATATTTGAAATCTACTGAATCAAAAGGAATAGTTATAGGGAGTATCGTGCCGGCCTTATCTTTAGTATCGGACAAAAGGCACAAATCTTTAATGTTTTTATTGATTCACATGCAGGCGGCTATGTCCCTTTTTTCTGAATTCCGCCAGAAATAAAATCGGATAAGACAGCAATAGCAAAACCGAAATAAATGAAATGATACCGATCCAATGAAAATGCGTCCAAAAGAAACCGCCGCAAGACCCGGCCACGCTTGAACCGATATAGTATGCAAGCAGATATAATGAAGAGGCTTGCGCGCGATGATCACCGGCTGCGCGGCCGACCCAGGCGCTTGCGATCGAATGCGCGCCGAAAAAGCCGAAGGTAAAGACGGCAATCCCCGCGATTTTAAGCGCAAGCTGGGGCAAAAGTGTCACCGCTGCGCCGGCAAGCATAACAAAAATCGCAATCTTAATCATTTTCGCGCTTCCGAAAAGATCTGCTTTTTTCCCCATATAGACAGAGCTGAACGTTCCCGCGAGATAGACAATAAAAATAAAACCGATCACAGTCTGCGACAAATGATAAGGAGCCGCCATTAAATGAAAGCCGATATAATTATATAATGTCACAAAACTCCCCATTAATATAAATCCCAGAGATATTAACAAAAGCAGCCGTTTGCGGTGCAGGACCGCTCCGTATTCCTTACATGCCGCTTTTACGCCCGCATGCCGCTCAGATGAATGGCGCGGAGCCGGAAGAAAACGCCAAAACAAATAGCTTAATACAATAGAAAGAATGCCGATGATGGCAAGCGCCGGCCGCCAGCCGAATACATCGGTCAGAAGCCCCGTTAACAGCCTGCCGCTCATTCCCCCGATGCTTGTGCCGCTGATATACAAGCCCATCATTTTCCCGAGGCCCTTCGGATCAAACTCCTCGCCTACATATGTCATAGCGACAGCCGGAACGCCTGCCAGGAAAATACCGAGCAGCGCCCTCATCGCCAAAAGCGCGGGAAAAGCCGGACTGAACGCTGTTAATAGACCTAAAACAGAAGTAGCTGTTAACGACAGCACCATTAATTTTTTTCTGCCGAATCCGTCAGACAACGAAGCGGCGGCCAATAATGAAAATGCCAAAACGGCTGTTGAGATGGATAAAGTTAAGCTGGCAGCCGCAGCGGAAATATGAAACTCTTCCGAAAACAAAGGCAGAAGCGGCTGTGTCGTGTAAAGGGTGGCGAAGGTCACAAAGCCGCTGATAAACAGAGCCAAGCTGGCCTTTCTGTAAGCCTTTGTATGAGGCTGAATAAACGTCATGAATGTCCCTCTTTTCTCACTGTTGGTTATATATGTATCGTACGCTTTTCATTTCAATGTGTCTAATTTATAATAACTATAGAATTAATGCGTGTAGGTTATGAAGAAAGGGGAGAAGGAGAAAATGGAGCTTCATCAAATTGACAACTTCATTGCGGCGGCAGCTCATCAGCATTTCACAAATGCGGCAAAAGAAAGAATGATTTCTCAGCCGGCATTAAGCCGATCGATTATCAGGCTCGAAGAAGAATTAGGCGCGCCGTTATTTTACAGAGAGACAAAAGCCGTCCGGCTGACAAGGCACGGAGAGCAGTTCTTAATAAAAGCAAAACAAGCGAGACGAGCTTTAAATGAAGGCGTTGAACAAGTGAAAAAGAATATGAGCCTGGAGCACGGCGAAATATCTGTATCTTTTCTTCATACGCTCGGGCTGCGCTTAATGCCTCAGCTGATTGCCGAATTTAAAAAGCTATACCCAAACGTGACCTTCCGGCTTTATCAAGGTGCAAATGAAACGCTTCGCAAAATGGTGGAAACGGGAGATGCGGATATCTGTCTCAGCTCCCCGCCGCTTCCCAGCGAGCTTTTACAATGGACAGTGCTGGAGAAAGAGCCTCTTTATGCGGTGCTACCTGAGAACCACCCGCTTGCAGGAAATAAAAGCATTCAAATGAAAGAGATGCAGGACGAGGATTTTGTGGGTTTTAAACCGGGATACGGGCTGAGGTATATGTTTGATCTGATGTGCCGGGATTTGAATATACACCCGCATCTCGCATTTGAAGGAGAGGAAGTGTCAACCATATTAGGGCTGACCGCCGCGGGTCTGGGGGCTGCAGTGCTGCCGAAAACCGCGGAGCATTCATACTTTCCGGTCGTTTTTCTACCGGTTGCAGATTACCAATGCGAACGCACCATAGCGCTAGCCCAGCTGAAAAACCATGCTCTTTCTCCCGCTGCTGAGTGTTTTAAACAGTTTGCACTTGAGTATTACAAAGCACGCAACTGAGCGGTCATTTTATTAAAATCGAAGTTGAAAATAAAGCAGAAAGAAATACAGAAAACGGAGGAAAACCATGGCGAAAAAAACAGTGAAAACAAATGCTGTCCGTATAATTGAGCAGCAAAACATTCCCTATGAGCTATTAGGTTACAAAACAGAAGGGGGACAGCCCGCAGACGGTCTTTCCGTTTCACAAAAAATCGGATACGCTGCCGAATATGTTTATAAAACCTTAGTGGCATCTGCAGGTACTGATCGTTATTACGTCTTTGTCGTTCCCGTTGCAAAAGAACTGAATCTGAAAAAAGCTGCGAAGGCGGCAGGTGAGAAGAAAATAGAAATGATTGCCATGAAGGACCTTTTGGGAGTAACCGGCTATATGCGCGGCGGCTGCTCTCCGATCGGCATGAAAAAAAGGTTTCCGACTTTTATTGATAGATCCGCTGAAACACTGGAGTTTATGATTGTCAGTGCGGGGAAAATCGGAATGCAGCTGAAAGCAGCGCCTCAAGATTTAGCCGAAGCAAGCGGGGCGGTATTTACAGACATTGTATAAATGTCCGATGAATCTAATAGAACACGTGTCAAGGGAGAATGATAATGAAAAAAAGATATGAAAACTTGAATGGCGTGAAGAATGAACATGGATTCAGGGACATGTGGAAATGGATGAAAGAACGAAGAGAAAAAAGTAAAGACTTAAGCGAGAACATTCCGAAAGCGGTCACAAGGGATGTCCGTGATGTTGCCGTCAATCGGACGGAAACCGCCATAACTTGGATCGGCCATTCTTCATTTCTGATCCAAATACAGGGGCTTAACATAATGACCGACCCTGTATGGGCGCGGCGGATGGGTTTTCAAAAACGGCTGACAGAGCCGGGATATGAATTGAGCGAACTGCCTGACATTGATGCCGTGCTCATTTCACACGGGCATTATGATCATCTTGATTTTCCGAGTATAAAAAAACTGAGAGGAAACCCGGATTTTTACGTGCCTGCGGGATTGAAAAAGCTGTTCAACAAAAAAGGCCGCAAAAACGTTCATGAAATGAATTGGTGGGATCGTTTTGAGATGCGGGGGGTGAATATATCATTTGTTCCGGCCCAGCACTGGACACGGAGAACGCTTTGGGATACCGATACCTCTCATTGGGGAGGCTGGGTCATAGAAAGCAAAAACGGCGAGTCCATCTATTTTGCAGGAGATACAGGCTATTTTGAAGGCTTTAAAGAAATCGGAGAGAGGTTTCGTATTAAGGCGGCTCTGATGCCGATCGGAGCATACGAACCGGAATGGTTTATGCAAGTGTCACATATCAATCCGGAAGACGCCGTAAAAGCGTTTTTGGAGCTGAAGGCTGACAGCTTCATTCCCATGCATTACGGGGCATTCCGGCTTGCTGATGATACAGGCCGGGAAGCATTAAGCAGACTGCACGGCGAGTGGGATCGGCTTGCATTATCTCCTGAAAACCTGAAAGCATTAGCGCTTGGCGAAACATTTTGGCTGTAACAGCAGGTTTTCGCTGCCGACACCAATCGTTTAAAAACGGTTGGTGTTTTGACGTCAATCAAAGGTGAATTGTCTCTGTATAAAACATGATTTTTCCGGAACCTGCGGTAAAAAACAAAACTTTTTACTCTTTTGTTTCACTATAAAATGAAAACGGTTTCGTATGCGCAGTATATTTAACCTATCACAATTGCTCCAGCAGAAACGGACAGGAAGGATAGAAAAACAGATGAAATACATGAATTCAAGGCAGAAAAAGATTTTGTATCTGTTGTTATCTGAACCTGATGACTACTTAGTTGTGCAAGATTTCGCAGACAGGGTCCGCTGTTCTGAAAAAACGATCAGGAATGATTTGAAAACGATTGAAGATTTCCTGAATGAACATGCTCAAGCTCAGCTGATCCGCAAACCGGGATTAGGCGTCTATTTACATATATCTGAACAGGAAAGGTCACGGTTAAGCCGGCAAATTTATAATGAGCACTTTACGTGCGGGCACAAGACCGATGAAGAAAGAATACTTCACATCGCTTATGATTTATTAATGAATTCAAAGCCCGTTTCCGCAAAAGAAATTGCCGCACAGCATTTTGTAAACAGAGCTTCCATTAAAAAGGATGTAAGTGCGGTTGAGGAGTGGCTGAAGCGATTTGATCTCATACTGGTTTCTAAACAGCGGCTTGGCTTAAAGATTGAAGGGGACGAAAAAAACAAAAGAAAAGCATTGGCGCGAATTTCAGATTTGATTGATAATGCGGAATTTACAAGCCAATTTATAAAAAGTAAGTTTTTAAGTTATGAAGCGGACTTTGTGAGAAAAGAAATCAAGTTATTACAAAAAAAACATTCTATCTATTTTACGGATGAAACATTTGAAAGTTTGCTGCTGCATACATTGCTGACTATCCGCCGTATCAAAATGAAACAGCCGGTCGCCATTTCTGCAAGACAGCTGGACGCGGTAAAAAAGAAGAAAGAATATGAATGGACACTGGCTTGTTTAAAACGGCTTGAGCCGGTATTTGCCATCCGGTTTCCTGAGGAAGAAGCCGTCTATTTAACTTTACATATAATAGGCGGGAAAGTCCGCTATCCATCGCAGCAAGAAAAGAAGCTTGATCTTGAAGATTCTGAGCTTTCCAAAGTCGTCAGGCATTTGATCAATCGTGTTTCAGAACTGCAAATGCTGGATTTTCATAAAGACCGGGAACTGATCAACGGATTGAACATTCATCTCGATCCGGTGTTGAAGCGGCTGAGCTATGATCTCTCTGTTTCAAACCCCATGCTTCACGACATCAAAAAAATGTACCCTTATTTGTTTCATCTTATCATTGACGTTTTAGAAGACATCAATCAAACATTTGATCTTTATATTCCTGAAGAAGAGGCGGCCTATTTGACGCTGCATTTTCAGGCAGCGATCGAACGGCTGCGCCGAAGCAGTCATAACCCTAAAGGGACGATCATCGTCTGCCATATGGGCATTGGCATGTCACAATTGCTGCGGACTAAAATTGAACGCAAATTTCATCACATTACGGTAAAAGACTGTATCGCAAAAGCGGAGCTGACAGAGTATATCAAAAAGCATAAAGATATAGATTTCGTCATTTCTACGATAGGGCTTGGAAATGTAACGATCCCTCATATTGTCGTATCACCGCTTTTGGA
Source organism: Bacillus sp. JHAA (assembly GCF_036961585.1). Lineage (NCBI taxonomy): Bacteria > Bacillati > Bacillota > Bacilli > Caryophanales > Bacillaceae > Bacillus > Bacillus sp. JHAA. The sequence goes on from NZ_JBAMDE010000002.1 coordinate 420,309, forward strand.
GTCTGCTGATGAAAAGAAGCTCAGCGCATTTATGCAACAGCTTGATACATCACATCGCCGGGAGCAAAAAACGTTTAAAATGCTGAACGACACGACTCCGTTTCTCGTTTTTTTACAGCAAGAGACAGAGCACCGTTATCAGGTCATTGAAAAGCTGGCGCAGGCTTTGTATGAAAAAGGCTATGTAGAAAAAGAGTATGGCATTCATGCAGTAATGAGAGAAAAAATGTCGGCGACAAATATTGGGGCGGGTATTGCCATCCCTCACGCGAACTCTAAATATATCAAACAATCAGCCATTGCAATCGCCACCTTAAAAGAGCCGATTGAATGGGGGACAGAAAAGGTGTCGCTCGTTTTTATGCTTGCTGTCAAACACGAAGATCAAAACAAGGTAAAGCAATTATTCAGTGAGCTTTCCTATCTTAGCGAGCAGCCGGCATTTATTCAAAAACTGACGGAAGAAAAAAATGTGATGACGTTTTTATCGTATTTAAACTATTAAAAGCAGGGAATGGCTCCCTGCTTTTTTTCTGTTTATAGGGAAAAATGCCGTTATTTCCGGAACTTATGGTAAAAAAACGTGCTTATCACAGGCTGATTTCAGTATAAAGTTGAGACAAGATCTTGAAATTCAGACTGCAAAGGAGGATTTATATGAAACTGTTAGCGATTACTTCATGTCCGAACGGCATTGCCCATACGTATATGGCTGCTGAAAATTTACAAAAAGCAGCCGGCAGATTAGGCGTTGAGATCAAAGTGGAAACCCAGGGCGGAATCGGGGTGGAAAATAGGCTGACCGAAGAGGAAATCCAGGAAGCAGACGCAATCATTATCGCGGCGGACCGTTCGGTGAACAAAGACCGATTCGCGGGAAAAAAGCTGCTGGCTGTCGGGGTTCAGGAAGGCATCCGCAAACCGGAAGAATTAATTCAAAAAGCGCTTAGCGGTGAAGTGCCGGTCTATCAATCTGCTTCAAAAGCTGAATCCGCAAGTCAGCAGGGCAAAAAACAAAACCCGATTTACCGTCATTTAATGAACGGCGTTTCTTTTATGGTTCCTTTCATTGTCGTCGGCGGATTATTGATAGCGGTTGCATTGACGCTTGGAGGAGAAAAAACACCAAAGGGCTTAGTCATTCCGGACGAGTCTTTTTGGAAAACGATTGAACAGATCGGCAGTGCTTCTTTTTCATTCATGATCCCGATTTTAGCCGGGTACATCGCGTTCAGCATCGCTGATAAGCCGGGTCTTGTCCCCGGAATGATCGGCGGATATATTGCGGCATCCGGCAGCTTTTACGACAGTGCAAGCGGCGCAGGATTTCTTGGAGGAATCATTGCGGGATTTTTGGCGGGATATGCGGCGCTTGGAATCAAAAAATGTAAAGTTCCTAAAGCAATACAGCCGATTATGCCGATCATTATTATTCCGGTGTTTGCCTCACTGATCGTCGGTTTGGCGTTTGTCTTTCTGATCGGCGCCCCCGTCGCTCATATTTTCGCATCATTAACGGTTTGGCTTGCGGGAATGAAAGGTTCGAGCTCAATTCTTCTGGCATTGATTTTAGGAGCGATGATCTCCTTTGATATGGGAGGACCCGTAAACAAGGTGGCCTTTCTTTTCGGATCGGCAATGATCGGAGAAGGAAATTATGAAATCATGGGCCCGATTGCCGTTTCCATTTGTATACCGCCGATAGGGCTTGGGATTGCAACGTTTTTAGGGAAAAGAAAATTCGCCGCCGCAGAAAGAGAAATGGGAAAAGCATCATTTACGATGGGCCTTTTCGGTATCACGGAAGGAGCCATTCCATTTGCGGCCCAAGACCCCCTTCGTGTGATCCCGAGTATTATGGCGGGTTCTATGATCGGCTCGGTGATAGCGATGATCGGCCATGTGGGGGACAGAGTGGCACACGGCGGCCCCATCGTTGCTGTACTTGGAGCAGTAGATCATGTACTGATGTTTTTTATCGCTGTAACAGCAGGCTCTCTTGTCACCGCTCTGTTGGTTAATGTACTGAAGAAAGATATGGCGAAATCCCCCGCGCCCGGCGAGGTGCTGCCGTCTGCCGCACCAAATGAAGCTGCAGCGGCAAAAGAAACAAAGGAACCATCTCAGGCTGACAGCCGAAAAGCCGGGATGACCGAAATCAAAAAACTGACTGACATTATCAGTACGGACTTGATTGAACCGCATTTATCCGGCGAAACGAGGGATGACATTATCGATGAAATGATCGAGAAAATGTCCCGTAAAGGTATGCTGCTGTCTGACAGCGGATTTAAGCAGGCCATTTTGAGCCGGGAACAGCAGGGAACCACGGCGATAGGTATGAATATCGCCATTCCGCACGGAAAGTCTGAAGCCGTCAAAACGCCGGGTGTCGCATTCGGAATAAGACGTTCGGGTGTTGACTGGAACAGCCTTGATGGTTCTGATGCAAAACTGATTTTTATGATTGCCGTACCGAAGGAAAGCGGCGGAAATCAGCATCTGAAAATATTGCAGATGTTATCCCGAAAACTGATGGATGACAGCTATCGGGAAAGGCTGCTCTCCGTTCAGACAAAAGAAGAGGCGTATGAGCTTCTGGAAGAAATCGAATAAAGCGGGGGATGATCATGTCTACTGAACCGATATTTTTCAATCCGGTTTTCAAAGAAAGAATTTGGGGAGGCGCCGCCCTGCGTGATTTTCACTATAATATTCCGTCCGAGCGGACAGGGGAGTGCTGGGCCTTCGCCGCTCATCAAAATGGACAGAGCACAGTTCGAAACGGCATGTATAAAGGATGTACGCTCGGTGAATTGTGGGAGCATCACAGAGATTTATTCGGAAACCTTGAAGGAGACCGTTTTCCTCTTCTTACAAAAATTTTGGACGCAGACCAAGACCTGTCCGTTCAGGTGCATCCGAATGATGACTTTGCCAAAATGCATGAAAACGGGGAACTTGGAAAAACCGAATGCTGGTATATCATTGATTGTGAAAAAGATGCGGAGATCATTTTCGGCCACAACGCAACAACAAAAGAAGAACTGATATCCATGATTGAGCGCGGAGAATGGGACGGGCTTTTGAACAGAGTTAAGGTAAAGCCGGGAGATTTCTTCTTTGTCCCAAGCGGCACCGTTCACGCGATTGGAAAGAGCACACTTATTTTAGAGACGCAGCAAAATTCAGATACGACTTACAGATTGTATGATTACGGAAGAAAAGATGCGGACGGCAGGATGCGCGAGCTCCATTTGGAAAAAAGTATAGAAGTGATAGACGTTCCATCTGTCCGTGAACGGCCGACCGTTCAATATAAACAAACAGATGATCTGCTGGCAGCTGTTTTAATAGAATGTCCTTATTTTTCAGTCGAAAAGTGGGATGTAAAAGGTGAAGCAAATCTATTCCAGGATCATCCCTTCCTTCTTGTCAGCGTGATCGAAGGAGACGGAATAATGATTGCAGGCGGGCATGAATATCCCTTTAGAAAAGGAGATCATATTCTCCTGCCTTCCGGTTTGGGAGAATATAAACTGGCAGGCCATGCAAATTGTATTGTGTCTCATCTGTGATCTTCAAAACCCTTCTCTAGCATCAGAGAAGGGTTTTACAAAAAGGGCGAAATCTCCAGTGTATCAGTGTTTTCGTTCCTGAATTTATTCTCTCAATTTGTATATCTCCCGAGCCATTGATTCAAGTATGTACATAGCGGGGATTTGGGTGGTGATATTCGCATTTTCAACCCATTCTTCCGTCACGTAATATGAAATATTCACATCGGACATTTTGGCAATGGTTGAATGTTTATGATTTGTAATACTGATGACCCGGCTGCCTTCTTGTTTCAGCTGATTCAGATGAGTCACCGTAGAATCTCCTTCACCTGAAACCGATAATGCGATCGTGATGCTGTTATGACGGAAATGGGAATGGGCCGGAAAGTAAGGATCTTTAATATACATTGAAAGTTTCCCTAAGCACGAAAAATATCTGGCCCCGTATTCGGCGAGAATTCCTGAACTTCCCACTCCGATAAAAACGACGCTTTCTGCATCGGCCGCAAGGGCTGCTGCTTCCTTCAGCTTTTCTTCCATCCCTCCGCTTACTGTTCTTTCAAAAAACTCGGCAACGGAATGATGGGGACTCTTTAAAATCGTTTTTTTATTTGCCTCCGTATACATTTTCAGCTTCACCTTAAACTCCGAAAACCCTTCACAGTTTATTTTTTTGCAGAAACGTAAAATAGAAGCCGTAGATACATGGGTTTCATTTGCCAATTCACGGATTCGCATATAGACGACTTTCTCGCTGTTTTGGGAGATGTAGTTGTATAAAGAAGTTTCAAGCTCGTTAAATGAAGCAATCATTTCGTGTGTGAACATGCAGGGGGATTCTCCTTTTTATGAGAATGGTGAATGTACATCTAATCGTAACATATCATTTTTAAAAGAAACATAGTGTTATATTTATGTGACAAATCACTTTTTGTGTCATTCAAAACAAGACGTCAGCCAATGATTTACGGCGCAAAACAACTGCGGATATAATTCGTTCATACGCTTTATGCATGATCTCTTTAAGGGTCTCTGACAAAAGCGGCCGAAAAAAGGAGGACAATATGAGTATCAAACTGATAGCGGTTGATATGGACGGAACGTTTTTGAATGATGAAATGGCATATAACAAAGAGCGTTTTATGAATCAGTATCGTGAATTAAAATCGCGGGGAATTAAATTTGCCGTAGCAAGCGGAAACCAATATGCGCAGCTTACATCCTTCTTTCCGGAAATCAAAAGTGAAATCGCTTTCGTTGCTGAGAATGGCGCTTTCGTCGTGAATGCCGGAGAAGAATTATTCGCGGGTAACATGTCTGAAGACACTACAAAAGCAGTGATCCGTGCTTTAGAACAGTATGAGGTGAATAACGTCATTGTCTGCGGAAAAAAAAGCGCGTATATTCATGAAAATGCCGGTGAAGATGAATATCTGCATGCCAGTAAGTATTATTATGTGTTAAAAAGGGTGCCGCATTTTGAAAACATCGATGATGACATTTTGAAATTTTCCATCAGCTTTCCCGCTGAACATTGTTCCGCACTACTGAGCCATTTGAAAAACGCCATCGGGTCTTTCGTCACGCCTGTATCAAGCGGGCACGGTGACATAGATCTGATCATACCGGGGCTTCATAAAGCGAGCGGGATTAAGCTTCTCCAGAAACAATGGGGGATGGGTGATGAAGAGTGTGCGGCCTTCGGAGACAGCGGCAATGATCTGGAGATGGTGTCCGCCGTGAAATACGGGGTCGCCATGGATAATGCGCAGGAAAGCATTAAACAGGCTGCCGCGCATATCACGCAATCAAACAATGAAGAAGGGGTCTTAAATGCGATTGATTCCATTCTAAAATGTGAAAAACCCTTTGTCTGAAAAAGACGTTTTAACTGCGGAGGTGCTGAACGATGATTAAATTAGTGATTACGGATTTAGACGGTACATTTTTAAATAATCAAGGCGATTTTGACAGAACGTTATTTGAAAAGACAAAACGAGTAATGGAGGAACAGCATGTCGCTTTCGCCATCTGCACCGGGAAGCAGTGTGAAAGAGTGGAAGCTTTATTCGGAGAAGATGCGAAAGATTTTTGGATTTTAGGAGACAGTGCCACACGTATAAAAAAGAACGGCAAGTTCGTATATGAATCTTTGATCAGCAATGAAGCGGGACTGTCAATTATAGGCGCTTTAGAAAAAATCAGCTGCGGGCATAGCATTATCGCATGCACAAAAAATGGTGCGATCGTAAAAGAAAATCTGTCTGAAAGTGAGATGAAATATGTAAATGCCTCTTATGCACATGTAACGAAAATAACTGATTTTACTGAGATAAAAGATGATTTTATCAAGATTACGGTTCATGATCCCGACGCCAACTGTCCGGAAACGAGAGAAAAGCTGCATGAATTTTTTCACCAATTATATATCGTAGCATCAGAGGATACCTGGATGGACATAGCAAATATCGGAATACATAAAGGAACAACAGTACAAGAACTGCAGCGATTATTAGGGGTTTCGGCTGATGAAACAATGGCGTTCGGAGACGGCCGCAATGACAAAGAATTGATGGAAGCGGCATCCTACAGCTTTGCGGTTAAGAATGCCATTGACGAAATAAAAGATGCGGCGCACTTTGTCATCAAATCAAATGAGGAAAGCAGCGTTATGCACACGATTATGAGAATATTAGCGCTGCAAAAACAATGAGCTAAAATCAATGCGGCAGGACTTACTAGGGATAGAAAAAGCGGGCTATCCTCAGACTTTAATTCACTCCTGATTTTCCTAAAGTATGTTAAAAATGAATAAATATCTATATTTGACTCGATGGTATTGGTATAATATGTATAAAATGAATGAAGCGGTTTAATATCAAGATGAAAAAAATCACTTCATATCAGACAAAAAGCAGGAACTGCCTCGTTTTGAAATTGGGAGGTGTTTGTATTAGCCCGCTGTTGAGCCCCGCGTATATCATTCTTATTTTTCTTCCGGCAGCTTCTTTTCTGTTAGGGATTTTAGGATATTTCATCTTTAAAAAAGTATGGATGATGGTTGTTATTGTATTCTTTTTGTCCTTGATATTCATGTTTATTGTAATAGGTGCCGAACCGACATTTTTCATTTGGGTGGCTATGATGACGGGGAGCTGTTTTGTCTCCGGTTCAATCACTAAGACGATATGGACTTTCGCAAAGAGAAAATATTAGACAGAAGAATCCTGTTTGAACAGCTATCCTTTTTTTGTCGATTGAAGAAAAAGAAGTATAGAGTTATCCGTTATGTTCTTATATTTTGTCTGTTGTTGTCAGATCGGGCTTTCTGTTGAAAATGTCTGTCTATCGTTTTGTTCTTTTTTAACTAAACGGAGCACTATAATTGAACTGTAGATACATAGAAAAACAAAAAAGGATAAGGAGGATTTTTATGTTTCAAACCTTAGACCATTTTTTGAAATCTTGGGAATTCGAAGCCGATGCGACACAAAAACTGCTGAATCATCTGACTGATGAATCACTTAAACAAGAAATCACTTCACAACATTGGACTTTGGGCCGTATTGCATGGCATACTGTCGCTGCCATTCACATCATTACCTCAAACACAGATTTAACGTTTCACGCTCCGGCCGAAGATTATCATGTTCCTGCATCGGCGCGGTTTATTGCTGAGAGTTATCATCAAGCCAGTAATGCATTTGTACAGGCGTTAAAAACGCAATGGACTGACGATACACTTCAAGAATGTGTCAACTTTATTGGTCAGCAATTGCCAAATGGTTCACTTTTGATGTTTTTAATTCAACATCAAAACCATCATCGAGGACAAATGACTGTCCTTATGAGACAAGCAGGTTTACCTGTTCCGGGTATTTACGGTCCGGCAAAAGAGGAATGGACTAAATTCGGTTTGGAAGCTCCGAAATAGGATATTGTTGTAAGGGCTCGAATGAATAGATGATACCAATCGATGTTAGTATCTTTTTTGTTTTTTAGAGTTATTAAACCGGTATCCATGACATGCAGACGAATCAACAGTTCAAAAGATGTAAATTAAGGTCAATAAATACAGAAAGGTGATTATGATGATAACTAAAATGACGCGATTCAATATGAAAGACTTCAATAAACCAAACGAATCTTTCGTTGTTTCAGGGAGAATCATCCCTTCATTTGAAAACAATGTTTGGACATATACAGAGGAGAAATTTGCTGAACCTTATGTCAAAAAATATGATGATGAAGACATTGATGTCAGTTATATTGAAGAAGAGGATAAAGTTGTCTTTTTTTATTACGCAGAGAACGACTGTGTCGGCCGGAGTAAGCTTCGTTCTAATTGGAATGGATACGCACTGATTGAAGACATTGCCGTTGCAGAAGATTATAGAAAAAATGGTGTCGGGACGGCTTTATTGCATAAAGCGGTTGAGTGGGCAAAGGAGAATCATTTATGCGGTCTTATGCTTGAAACACAAGATATTAATGTTTCAGCTTGTCATTTTTATGCCAAAAATAACTTTGTCATAGGAGCGGTCGATACAATGCTATATTCCAATTTTTCAACAGCAAATGAAATTGCGGTTTTTTGGTACTGTAAATTTTAGATGTTTCGTCATTTAGCGGGTGTGTGTCGCAAAGTATTCAAAACATCGGCTTGAGGATTTATAATAAGGTATATCAATCAATGCAGGGGGAGTTATGGATGAAGTGCAAAATCCTTTGTTGACCCTGCACTGTGGAAAAATGTCTTGTTTATGATGGGCGTCCTTTGCTGAGGCCTGATACTCGGCACTGCAGCAGGATGTGTGTCTATGGTTCCTTATATGATGAAAGATGTTCACATTTAAGTACTGCGGCAATTGGAAGCGGGATTATGTTTTCCCGGAACGATGAGCGTCATCATCTTCGGTTACATTGGAGGATGGCTTGTTGATCGGAAAGGTTCTTTATATGTGCTGACCATTGGGATTGCATTGATGTTTTCCAGCTTTTTAATCGCTGCCTTTTTTATAGATGCGACACCATGGCTCATGTCCGTTATCATCGTTTTTGTTTTTGGGGGGCTCTCCTTCACAAAAACGGTTATATCTACAATGGTATCTGGCAGTTTGAAACAAAAGGAAGCCGGCGCCGGAATGAGTCTGCTTAATTTTACCAGCTTTCTATCAGAGGGAACGGGTATTTCGATTGCAGGCGGTTTATTATCGATCCGCTTGCTGGATCAAAGGCTGCTGCCTGTTAACGCTGATCATTCCGCTTATTTGTACGGTAATATGCTCATTCTTTTTGCAGGAATCATCGTTATGAGCTGGTTGGTAACCGTGAATGTCTATAAACGTTCGCAAAGAAATGACTAAAAAGGGAAAAGGATCAAACTTGATAAAAGTTTTGATTCTTTTTTTGAGGAGCTTCCTTATTCCGAAACCTTTTGTCGATCAATGAAAGGGGAGTTAAAGTGAATTACATTTATAAGAAAAAGGAAAAGAAAAATGGAAATTGTATCATTTCAATCAGAGATAAATGGGAGAATGCACTTATTGAGTTTGAACAAAAAAATAATCAAATTGAGATCATGATCAATTATCGTAACGAGAAAACAACCAAGTTTTCACTGCCAATCGAGACTTTTGAGAAAGTGTATGAGGATATTAAAATAGGCCGGAGAGAAAGTTAATCATTCTGTTTGAAAATGACCATGAAGTTCGTAAGCAGTAAAGTTTTAACACGCATCTGTATTCCCTTGGCAAAGAGTAAAGGTTTTTGGGTAGTTGTGTTAAAATTGTAAGAACCTTGTGCGACGGACAGGGAGTTACGTTGCTTCATAAGGAGGGGGAACTATGAAAAAAAATATTCACATACTGGGAGCCTCCGGAGTCGGAACTTCAACATTGGGTGTTGCATTATCAAAGCATTTGCCTCATACACATCTTGATACTGATGATTACTATTGGACAGACAAATTCACTAAGAAAAGAGAAATTCCTGAAAGAAGAAAGTTGCTTGAAAAAGACTTGACAATAAATGAGAAATGGATTCTTTCTGGCGCAGTGTGCGGCTGGGGCGATGATCTAAAAAGTTACTTTGACCTTGTCATCTTCTTATGGATTCCGCAAGATATACGGCTTGAGAGATTAAGGCATAGGGAATTTCAGCGTTATGGAAACGAAGTGTTAGCCGGCGGCAGTAAATATGAACAATCAAAAACATTTTTAGAGTGGGCTTCTTTATATGATAATGCCGGAATGGAAGTTAGAAGCAAAGCTTTACACGAACATTGGATGGCGGATTTATCTTGTCCATTGCTAAAAATTGAAGGAGATTACTCAGTAAATGAAAGAGTTGATCGTGTCTTGGATTATCTGAATTCTAATTAAACTAACGGATGGAGATAACTGCAAAATCCAAAATTCAAAGACAGTTCCGGCCATTTTAACGGAGCTGTTTTTTTATACCGCTTTCAGTTTCTCTGTTGTGAAGTGATTTATTTTCGGCAGCATCCTACAATAGAGAAGTGATTTGTTCTTCGTTAAGTTCTCCGTTGGAGTATCTCTCTAAAATTCTTATAAATCGTTCATCACCTAATTAATTATTTCTTTGTTTATTTTTATTCTCCATCTCATTTTCACACCGAATTAAAGCCCTCTCATAACGAGAAGGGCTTTCCGCCTTTTAATACTTTCTCCTTAAAAAGAAGGGGAAGGCTCTATCCGTTTATCCCTCTTATCGTTTATTAATCAACTCTGTAAACATGGGGAATTATTGGTTAACTTGGAATTTTTTCGATCCAAACAAATATCTTTAAAAAATTTACCGGCAACTTTCTGGGGCATATCGCAGTGTTCGATTGTTTAGTCCCTTTTTTTCATAATCTTTACAAATCTGAAAAAGTCATCATCATCCGGCAGGGGCTTGTCATCTTCGCGTCCATTGCAATGCATATGCGGATCAGAGTGATGTTCATTGTAGAACTCTACGATATGGAATCCGCACTTATTCACATAGAAGTTGATATTTCGCTTTTCAAAATAAGGTGTCACGGTTTCCCAAAGCACAGTATCCGGATACTGTGCTTCTATGGCTTTCCAAGCAGAAAGACCAATCCCCTGGCTGTGATGTTCTGGAGATACATAGAATAAATCTAGCGAATTATGATGTGTTTCGCTGTTGATACGTACTACTGCACCACCTACCTTCTCACCATCCCGAAGAATATGATATACGACTGCTCCGGGAGCGTCGAAAGACTCCTGAACATCATTGTCCGATGGAATCGGTCCATCTTCGCAATCACCGAACGTTTCAATCACGGCGATCGCAAAGGCCTCTTGTAATTTTTTTTGGAATTCTGGCAGATCAGATTCCTTTGCTGGTTCCAGAATAACTTTTGGTTCCTTTTTTGTTTTCATGATTGCTCACTCCTTCAGTTGCTGAAATAACGAGTTCAGTCGTTCAGTGTAATTCCAGCTGCTCTGCCGCTTTTTCTTCCGCGGTAAATTTGGCGTTAAAATACTTCAAAAGCTTTCTCCTGTCTTTTTGTATTTTTTCTTTGTTTCATTGGAAAACAAGCTGCATGTAACCCTTATTTACTATCGTTCATTACCGTATTAAGTGTCGTATGCGGGATTTGTCATCATTCTCGAATTTTTCCTGCGAAAAGTTACAAAAATAGTCGAATGGGCCGCCTTTGACTATGAACATGCGTAAAAGATTCAATTTACTTTCGATCATGAGCAATGCACATTGAGTAAACTCCGGTGGATTTATTAGCCCAAAGAAGCCTAAATGATATAAAAATAACTAGTATATATATCAAATCTATCCGTTTAATGCCCGCTTCAGTCAACAACAAATTTGAAGTCATGCAATCTGTGCAAAGGGATTATTTCTGTATTGATTTTTCCGAATGCAGCGGAGTTGCTTTAGGACTCCCGTTTACTTTGCCGTACGTCAGCTTGCGCCATACTAATTCCATCGGACCGTACTTAAATCGTTTCAACCACAATGTACTAAAGCTCATAAGCACGAAGTACACGGCCAGACTGAACATGAACGTGCCGGCGGATTGAATATGATCCGCAAGCCCGAATCCGTACCTGAGGAACAGAACTGTTCCAATGATAGAGTGAAGCAGATAACAGGTCAATGACATCCGTCCGACTTTGGTGAATATCATCATAGGGCCTCGCAGCTGAGGAACATACAGAAACAGCATTGCAAAAGTGCTCATATAAAACATACTTCCGGTTAAGCCGCCATTTTGACCCAAGACAGAGGAAATGTCCTTCCACAGCATATTCTCAGAAAAATTAAACATGTCTAGTAATATACTGCTTTGTGTTATTAGAAAAGCGATTGTGCTAATGATCCAGATACGCTTCCATATGAACTTTTTCGCTTCCATGTCTTTGAAAAATTCCATCTTAACAAAGTACACGCCCAGCAGAAACATGAGAAACATGGAATAGATCATGGAGAAAGAGCCAGCAGCCATCGTGACCATATCTGTCCACCGAGTGCTGATGGATTCCATGTAGGTAAGGCTTGTGTGGCTAAACAAAGTAAACTCTGAAAAATTCGGGTTTTTTGACCCTGCAGTATTGATGACATTGTACAACATTGTGAAAACAGGAGTCAGGAATTGAAACACGATAAGTGCGATAATCCATCTAAGCACCGTTTTGGCCGTGCGTTGATAGAAGGCGAGTAACAGGAAGCCGCTTACGGCGTAAAAGGTCAATATGTCACCGACCCAAACAAATGTGATGTGCAAAATGCCAAACCCCAACAGGATAGATAACCTGCGGGCAAACAGCTTGTTGGGACTATCTACCTTCTGCGCGGCTCGATCCATAAAGATCATAAACCCAACTCCGAACAAGAAAGAGAATAATGTAACGAATTTCCCTTCGGCAAACCAGGAAACCAGATTGTGCAGGACGTCATCGGAGGCCATTTCGAATCCCTTTACTGAATCTACGATCAGAAAATAGTTGACAATAATAATGCCAAGCAAGGCAAATCCACGTACGATGTCCAGAAAATGAACCCGTTCCCGCAGACTCACTGGTTGCCCGCGTCCTTCTTTTTGTACAATCATATCAATACTCCTTTCCCATTTACCATTGCAATGTGCAGTGCGGATCTGAAAAACTTGAGCCTTACAATGGATAAATATAAAGACAGAATCTTAACAATTTATGAAGGTTCATCATTTTTTTAAAAATGTGACAAACTTGTGGCGGACATCAGCTTTCATAAACTGTTAAGATTTACGTGGTATCTTATAACGTACGTGTTACTTATGAATGATATATAGTAAGGTCACACGAGAGATAACATCAAGAATCATGAGGTGAAAGAGGCATGACCCATCGAATATTAGTCGTAGAGGATGATCATGATATTGGTGATCTTTTGGAGGAATCCCTTATGCGAGCAGGCTACGAGGTGCTAAGAGCCAAGGATGGAAAGCGAGCATTGCAACTTGTGAATGACTCGCTTGATTTGGTTATTTTGGATATTATGATGCCAGGCATCTCGGGAATCGAAACCTGTCAGCACATTAGGAAAACCTCTAACGTCCCAATTCTGTTTCTGACGGCCAGATCGAGTACACTCGATAAAACTGAGGGATTACTCGCCGGCGGCGATGATTATATGACTAAACCCTTCTCGGAAGAGGAACTTCACGCTAGAGTGATTGCTCAATTACGCAGATATACAATCTATCAGGAAAAGAAGGAACAGGAAGAAACATTTCTTATCGGGGGCAACCTGAGAGTGAGCGAAGAATTTAATGAGGTTTACAAAGAGGAGCAGCAAATCAAGTTGTCAGATCTGGAATATCGTATCTTGAAACTGCTGATGAGCAAACGCAACAAAATATTTTCTGCTCAAAATATATATGAGAGTGTGTGGGGACAGCCTTACTTTTACTGTTCTAACAATACGGTGATGGTGCATATTCGGAAACTGCGCTCCAAAATTGAGGATGATCCGGCACGTCCGGTTTATATAAAAACTGAATGGGGAAGAGGATATCGATTTGGCACATCGTAAATTCACGCTAACCAAAAAACTGGCTTTGCTGATCATGGTTGCTGCGATTGTGAGCGGTGTGTTCTTTCTGACGTTGCAAAAGATTACAGATGATCTGATCGAGGGATATTTGAGTTCGGATGAGTATTATCACAAGGAGTCAGCGAGATACATTCAAAAATTCAGTCAGTACGTTTCAGAAAATGGGTTGTCTACATCGGATAGAAAAGCGTTTGGCGAGTGGGTCAAAAAAGAAAATTACATTAACCTCACCATATTCAAGGATCAGGAGCTGCAATATGATTCCGTTTATTCCGAATCCGATTATGGAAAAGAAAAGCTGACTCAGTATGCTCGAAATCATTCACATCCTGTCAAGTTCAGCGATGGTGAAGGACGAGTCATTATCGACGGTTTCTACTCTTCCCGATATTATGATCTGGCCTTTACATTGGATTTGCTCGGTGCAACCCTCATCTTTTTAATCATTGTTCTCTTGGGCATCCGTCAAAGTCTTCGCTACCTTAAAACGCTTCACCAAGAGATTCATATTCTTGAAGGGGGCCAGCTGGACTACGAGATGACGATAAAAGGGCATGATGAATTAGCGATGATTGCAAAGAGCATTGAGGATCTGCGGAAAGCTTTCTTGGACAAACTTAAAGCTATCGAGGAATTGCAAGCAGAGAGCCGCAGCCTGGTTACCGAAATGTCGCACGATATGCGCACACCGCTGACGTCGCTGATCATGAATCTGGAGTTTGCCAAAAAAGAAGGAGGCGAAGCGGGTACCAGCAAAGATCGTTATGTAGCCAATGCTTATGGTAAAGCACTGCAATTAAAAAACTTGTCTGACAATCTGTTTGCGTATTTCCTGCTGAATAAGGAACATGGGGCCGACCTGGAGACCGTTGCAGTGAAAGAAGTGATCTACGATCTAATATCAGATCAGATTGCTATCCTTCATCAGGAGCATTTCCGGGTCCATATTTCAGGCGAGCTGCCGGAAACCTATATTAACGTGAATTTGGAGGAGCTTGGTCGTGTATTTGATAATGTGATGTCAAACTTATTTAAATACGCAGATCCGGAAGAAGAAATCAGCATCACGTTTGTATCGGATCAAGAAATATTTGAGATTCATGTTAGCAATACGATTAAACTTGCGGATGTAACACCGGAAAGCAACGGACTCGGTGAAAGAAGCATTGCGCGAATGATGTCCCGCATGCAGGGGCAGTTTCACAGTATACAAAAGAATTCCAAGTACTGCATCGTGCTGCGATTTTGGAACAGAAAGATGTAGGCTGCGAATCAAAACGACGAAAATATTGAAATAGGAGACAACAAGATGAGATTTTCCAACAATTTCAAAAAAGCACCTTACCTGTTACAAGCGCTTCTCAATGTCTGCCTGTTCTTCCTGGCCATAGCCTTAAGCGGACTTCTGATCAGCGAGACATGGTACATTGTGCAATTCGTATACAAGTCACTGTTCAACAAAGTGGACAGCTATTATGAGATGCTTGGGGAACTGCTTATATTCTTCATGTAGTTTGAGTTCATTGCTTTGATTATCAAATACTTCAAATCAGACTTTCATTTCCCGCTTCGCTACTTTATTTATATTGGCATCACGGCTGTCATTCGTTTGATTATCATCGATCATGATCAGGCGATCTCAACGTTCTGGTGGGCGATGGCCATTCTTGCAATGATTTGTGCATTCTTTATTGTCAATAGACGAAATTCTGTTGTTGAACATTAATAAATTAGTTCACTTTATACCGATACGCCACTGAAATGTCCTATGACTTACTTGAATACTAAATAGGTGTAAAAAGTGGTTATTCATACGGATTGAAAAAGAAGAACACGCAGCAGACTCACTTGCTCTTGTTGGGGGCAAGTGTTGACAACCCCATTACTGGTTTAATTAAAAGAAGGAGTATAAAACCTGTATCAATGGTGTTACTAGATATCTGCGACACAGGTTTTATATGTAGGTAACTAATATTCTGATATATGTAACATTGCATTTTTTATTATGCAATAGTTCACTCTATTTCTGCTTTCAATTTTTCGAACCACTCTAAATTAACCAAGTGATGTGAACGGGAATTTTCGTTCATACGGCGAAAGTAATTGATTGTGCTGGGAATTTCTTGAGTGATGGACAGGTATTCGTCAAGGAGCTCGATTCGAGTTTTAGTCTGATCGATTTGTGATTGGATCAGATCCAGTAATTTATTTTTGTCGAATTCATCGGCAAAGAGTAACGCCCCATAAAATTGCAGGTTCACATATTCCGATTTGGTGCCGTATTTGATCATTAATTTTTCGAATTCTGCCCTTCCCGAATCTGTGACTTTAAAGTTACGGATTTCACGCCCGCCGGTTGAGGGTTTCTGCTGAATCTGTTCAATCAAACACTTTTCTTCAAGTTGCTGCAGATTGTAATAAAATGAACCTTTCGTGAAGTTAACGATGTACTTGTAATGACGTTTTTCCATTAAGGCCAGAAGTTCATAGCCGTGAGCTCCGGGGTTTTGGATGAGCAAGCCAAGGATAAGTAAGGGAATCATGGTTTCATCACCTTCGCCATCCGCGCCTCAAATTCCGCGTACGTAATTTTACCCGAAGCCAAATCCATACTATGAAGGTAAATCTGTTCTGTTTTAGAATAGTCACCATTCACTTTCAGTGATTGCTCCTCTCCCGAAATGGGTTTCAGGATATGGTGCTTTTTCGAAAGAGCCTCGAAATAGCGGTAACCGAATTTGCGTTGTGAAGCTGCGTCTAAATGAATGCCATCAGGATTCGCAGTCAAACCTGCCGCAGTAACAAAATAACAATTCTGTTGTTCATTAGCAAAACGCAGCAATTGTTCATTAACCTGTCGAAATTCAGTCGCGTGCTGTCCAAAACCAGTCTTCCCAAGAAAGTCACCAAGCCCTCCAATAATCAACGGTACCTCATCAAGTTTCAACTCGTTTCTTAGCGTCCCGATGATAAGAGTTAATTTCTCGTAATAAGTTTCATGCAGCGAACGATAACTGTCACTCTCACCTTGGTGCCAAAGGATTCCGCAAATTTGACTGGATCGGAGGGCGAAGCGGGTTTCGGACAAAGCATGCTGAAAAAGGATGCCTTCCGGATGCCAGTCATTCAATGAACTGCCACCTTCCGCACACGGGATCAAGCCAATTTCTTCATCGGGATGAGCTTTCGACCATGCATCTGCAAAAGATGCGGCCAGGCCAACGCCGGAAACCGGACGGTCGTAATTAATCGGCTCTGTCATCATCTGCCACTGTCCATTGCGCAGCATTTTTATTTTTTCATTATAGATAGGGTCTACTTCATTCAAAAATCCACGGCCCGCCATATTCGACTGCCCCAACATTAAAAAAGACTTTATCATCTAATTTTTCACTTCTTTACATCAATATTTTAGTCTAATTAGACTATAGTCAATTCAGCTTGTCTTGTAAAGTTTCAACTAGGTTTTATTTTTTTATTAGTATGTATGAAAAACAAACTAACATTGAAAATTTGGTGGATGTATTTGAGAATTAGCAAGTTCTTTTGCTTTAGGTCTTGATAAACAATGAAAAAACAACAAAAACCCTGTCATGTAAGGGTTCCTATGAGGTTCAAAATCATTTTTCATAGGAAATACATTCAATGTTGGGGGTGTAGCCCAAATGAAATGGATTGTTAAAAAGGGAGGGCTATGTTGAAGGGGTAAAATATCAATGAAAAATTATTAAAAAGGTTAACGATTGTACCAATTCTATTCATTTGTTATGTTTTATTTTTAAATCCTGAAGTTATACTTGAAGAGCAATGTCCTAAAATGCAGAAAAAGCCGGGATGTCAGATCCGGCTTTTCGCTCACTTTCCCTTCTTCTTCCGCTTCTCCTTCTCCGCCCGATAAAACTCATGGAACATCTTCATCAATGCGCGTTTTTCAATCCGCGACACGTAACTCCTTGAAATGCCGAGCTCCTTTGCGATCTCGCGCTGCGTTTTTTCTTTTTTTAAATCAAGCCCGAAGCGGCCGACGATGACTTCTTTTTCGCGGTCGTCTAAAATATCGATATATTTTTTGACCTTTTCAAGTTCCATGTTCAGCTGAATAGTGTCGATCACATCTTCGCTTTCCGACTTGAGGACATCGATCAGGCTTATTTCATTCCCTTCTTTATCCTGGCCGATCGGATCATGAAGGGAGACGTCTTTTTTCGTTTTTTTCAATGCGCGCAGATGCATTAAAATCTCATTATTAATTACAAAAGGGGGGTGCACAGATTTCCCGTAACTGTTTGATTAAATAAATGTTGAGTCAGTTTTCTGTAATAAATGCTCAAACGCTTCTTGGCGAACGAAGGGGATACTTTAAATAGCCATGCCACATTTTCAATTGCATGTGATTGTATGTACGAAAGATTAATATTACGCAACATGAAAGTTGGAATGCAAAAGTGGTATGTAAAATAAGTGGACTGCCACTCTAAATAATCTGTCCAAGTTGCAGGCATTGTTTTTTTATCACCTTCATGTCTATATATATGGCAAAATTCATGAGCGAAATCATACCATTGTTCAGTTCGGCTCTTTCGGCTATCCAAGCATATATTATGAATTCCACTGTGTTTAAGTGCGAAGCTTGTAACAGGTTTAAATGAAAGCCTGATATCTAAAGCCTCGGCAATCCGTTCAAAATTAATTTGTTCAGGCTCTGTAATATCAATCTTCCTGTATAAGTTTTCAATCCAATCCTCTAAATGACTGTTTGTATACCTCAAGATGAAAAACCTCCTTAAAGACGACAATCTAAAAATTGGATTCATTAAATATTATAGGGAAACCAAGACTATTTTCATAGGAAAATGCGTCTAGGTGAGGGGGTATCCTGTTGCATGGATACTTGCAAATGATGGTTTGTTTCTAGGGGGTTATCTAAAAAAAGTTCATTTAAAGTAATTGCAATATACAAAAGAACCGCCAGTCGCTGTTCTTTTGTATTCAGATTCAAACCGATTTAAGAGCAGATTTTTCTTTTCTTACAAATACCATGATCCCGGGGATAATCATAAGTATAGCTGGTATTAAATAGAACCAATCAATACATATAAGTCCTCCCCCTGAGACAAATAGTAGAACACTGCTCAACTTTGGCTTAAATAAGACAACAATTGAAGCTGTAAACCCAATACATGAAAGGATCAAAGATACCCATGCCTCAACAAGAAGGTCGCTTGTCATTTCAAAGTATCTAATTAAATGAAAAAATAAATCAAGATAGGCGATAACTAAAGCAAAAATAGATGCTACAACACCCAATAGGCTCCCTGTCAAACTTAAAAAAAACTCAATGGTTCTCTTCACAATAAACGCTCCTTATGTAATCAGGCCACTTCATTTTTATATATGAAAATGTAAAAGAAACATAAATGAAAATATAAATGAGAAAAACAACAAAAACCCTTGCCATGTAAGGGTTTGTATGGGATTCAAAAGTCAATTTATAAATGAGGGTATGATTGAGATATGAATGAGAATCTAAATCTTATTAGTAAACAGAATTAAACATAATAAACAGAAATAAATAATAATAAACTAACTGCGTTTATTTATCTGATTTCCGTCTTTCCTTTAATTGCTCCGTTATAATCTCTAAAGCAGCCTGTAAGATCTCATCTGTTACTTCACCGTCTTTTGCTGCAAGGAACGTTTCAGGATCGTTTAACACTTTTTTTGCATCGTCAGTGATTATATTGGATGATTTATCTTTTCCTCTTAAAAGGTAGTCTGTAGATACATCAAAAAAGTCGGCTATTTTGATTAATGTTTCGTAATCAGGTTCGCGAGTGCCTTGTTCATAATTAGCAAGTTTTCCTCTTGAAAAGCCTAATCTGTCTGCGAGTTCATATTGGCTTAGACCTTTTTCTTTTCTTAAAGCTGCTATCCTTTTACCTAACATATACACTCACTCCTTGTTATTAATTATAACTTGGAAACTAAGCGTTTCTACATTTGGAAACAAAAAGTTTCTAAAAACACTTGACGGACACGTTTTGTTTCCTGTATATTATAAATTGTGGAAGGAAACAAAACGTTTCTAAGGGGGTGTTATAAGTGGAAAGGGAAGTTTTGTTTTCCTTACGTGGAAACACGTCAAGAACAGTTGTTGCTAATGACTTAAACATAACTCCACAGATGCTAGGGGCAATTGAAAGAGGGGATAGAACTCCCTCCTTAAGTCTGGCCAAAAAGATTGCAGACTATTATGGAACAACTGTAGATGAAATTTTTTTTGTTCAAAGTAGACACAAAATGTGTCCTTGATATGAGACAAGTACAGATAAGGGGGCTTAATTATGAAAGTCATCTTGAAAAAAGGACCACTGTTTGAACAGGCAGAGGCCAAAGCTTACAAATACCTCAGAGGTATACTTGTTCAGCGTATGAATGAGCACCAAGAGAAGCTTGCGCAACAAAATAAAAAGGAATCAGCCTAAGTCATGTATAAACAGCATTGTCTATTAACTTTAATTTTAAAACTGAAATTCCAATATATCAGGAGGCAAACATATGGAGAACAACCCATACAACATGCGGAATTTACCGCAGATTATGCGTAGTGCCCGAAAGGCTGCAGGTCTTTCCCAATACCAAATCGGCAAGTTAATCGGAGATAAGGATCAACGGTATGTTTCAGATGTTGAAAATGGACTTGCCAAACTCACTCCAGAATTATGTATTAAATGGTTTGAGAAATGCGATGCCTATGAACATATCGATCTTGTACATTACTTATTTAAACTCCATCCAACAGCGGCTGCTCCGATTGATCCGGCACTTAATGAATGTGCAAGTAATGCGGTGATTAATATGGTTCACCAATTGGAGGAAGCATTACAAGCTACCAAACATTTAGCCCGTTGGCTTACAGATAATCGACCAGGTAAAACAGAGGAGCTGCCGATGGCTGATATTAAACAGATTTTTGATTTGATTGCGGCTAATAAAACATTGATTTATTCACTTGTTCGTACCCACGGTTTGAAAATGCAGGAGCTAGCCGATAGATGGACGAGGAAAGCTCTAGTTGATCAAGTTGCTATGGCAAAACAAGAAGGAAGGCAGGCGGTTTCAATATGAATACTAACCATTTCTTGAAATCAGATGTTCCTATTGCAAAAAGAAAAATTGAATCAGCAGAAGAGCTATCAATCATGCTGTCAGAGGCACTGCGTGATGGTGATTATGAAGAAGCTATTAGTCTTGCTGGAAGTATCAAGGTTCTTACTGAGGATATCAGCCGACTGGCAAACAAAGGACAGCTTTATGAAACAGCATTGAAAATGCAACAGCGAGGCATCAACTTAACAGTAGTGAGCAGGTGTATAGGATGATGGTTCATTTTGTTCATAAGCCGGCAACTGCTCTGGAAATTCGTAAATGGTGTGCGATGATTCGTAACAATAATGAATTCCATCTGTTATGGGATAGACGTGCAGACAAATTCAGAAAGGAGAATATGAATGGTCGAAAATCCAATGGTTATAAACAACTGGCACGATAAGCTGACTGAAACAGATATGCAAATAGATTTTTACGGTGATGAAGTAACACCAGTTGATGATTATGTAATAGATGGTGACGAAATCATTCTGAGAGAGAACTTGGAAAGATATCTTAAGGAGCAACTTGGATTTGAATTTAAAAATGCGCAATAAAAAAGCCCACTCGGACAAAGTGGACTTCTTTAAAGGCTATCTAAAAAACTCATGTGCAAATATTTTATCATATAGCCTCAATAAAAACAATGGGGGTTAGTGGTATGACAAGCAAAAGGGCTGAGGTTCTTGCTAAGACTTCTGAAATGAGCCGCGATGAATGGCTTATTGAAAGGAGAAAAGGAATTGGCGGCTCAGATGCATCCATTATCTTGGGGCTGAACAAGTGGAAGACACCTTTCGAATTATGGTTAGACAAGACAGGACAGGTCTCTGTAAGTGAATCGCAAAGTGAAGCTGCTTACTTTGGATCATTGCTTGAAGACATTGTTGCAAAAGAATTTGAGATACGTAGTGGCAAGAAGGTTAGACGTAAAAAAGCAATACTCAGACATCCGGAACATGATTTCATTTTGGCTAATGTAGATCGGATGATTGTTGGTGAAAAAGCGATTCTTGAATGTAAAACAACATCAGCCTACAACTTAAAGGAATGGGAAGACTTAGAAATCCCCGAGAGCTATATCGTTCAGGTTCAGCATTATCTTGGTGTACTTGGACCTGAATATCAGAAAGCTTACTTTGCTGTGCTGATCGGCGGGAATAAATTTGTCTGGAAAGAGATTGAGAGAGACGACGAGTTAATTGACATGATCTTTGAGGCAGAGATTGAGTTCTGGAATGACAGGGTCTTAGGCGGACGAGCTCCAACTTTAGATGGTTCAAGTGCTGCGGAGGAATACCTCAAAAAACGATATGCCGAATCGGAAAATAACAAAGCTATTGATTTAACTGGGGCTAATCGAGAACGTATTCAACAATACTTGCTTCTTAAAGAACAGATCTCAGAGCTTCAAAGTCAGGCAAAAGAATTAGAAAATCAGATCAAACATGAAATGAAGGATGCAGAGTATGGGTTTATTGGAAACTATCAAGCTTGTTGGAAGCCAGTTGTCTCAAATCGAGTTGACACGAAAAAGCTGAAAGAGCAGTTTCCGGATATTTACGAAAAGGTCAAAAAGGAAACTCATTTCAGACGTTTTGGAATCAAGGAGGTTAGCTGATTATGGCTACTAATCAATCAATTAAGAACAACATCCAAAAGAAACAAAAAAGCGCACCTATGCAATCTCAAGGAGCAACCATGAAAGGCTTACTTTCCTCACCATCCGTTATTAAGCGATTCGAGGAAGTGTTAGGGAAGAGGGCTACACAGTTTACTGCCTCTATCTTAAGCCTTTATAACAGCGAACAAATGTTACAGAAAACAGATCCTATGAGCGTTATTTCATCTGCAATGGTTGCAGCTACACTCGACCTCCCTATAGATAAAAACTTAGGGTATGCCTGGATTGTTCCTTATGGAGGAAAGGCTCAATTCCAGCTTGGATACAAAGGATATATACAGCTTGCCTTGCGAACAGGCCAATATAAGTCCATCAATTGCATACCGATTCATGAAGGCGAATTGCAGAAGTGGAATCCGCTGACTGAGGAGGTCGAGATTGATTTTGAAAAACGAGAATCAGATGCGGTAATTGGTTATGCAGCTTATTTTGAGTTGATAAATGGTTTCAGAAAAACAGTGTACTGGACAAAGGCACAAGTAGAAAAGCACAAAAAGAAATTCAGTAAGTCTGATTTTGGATGGAAAAATGACTGGGATGCGATGGCTCTTAAGACTGTATTAAAAGCAGTTTTGAGCAAGTGGGGGATTCTCTCTGTTGAAATGCAAAAAGCCGTTATTGAGGAAGATGAAATCAGGGAACGGATTGACATTACCAATGAAGCGGATAGTTCAGAAATTATCGATTCCGAGCCTTCAAACAAAGAAAAAACAGAAAAAACAATCGCGCAAGAAGTCGATCCTTTTGACGGTAAGCCTGTAGATATAAAAGACGATGAACTTCCGTTTGATTGAGGTCGGCATCTGTGACATAGCTGCACTCTGTGAAAAGGAAGTAGGTGAGTGACTTGGACATAAAAGCAATGGGGTATGTGATTATACCCCGACTACCATTCAAAGAGTTTAGAGATGAAAAAATTTATGATCACTTGTTCAAAAGAGCTGAATACAGGCCAAATCAAGAGCTAGAACTTGGGCAGACCATTATCAAAGTTGTGGAACTTGCAAAAGATTTTAATTGGTCAGCTGCTCAGATTAAATACTCACTAGACCGAATGGAGAAACAGGGATATATCAAATTGGACCGCCTTCCACAAAAAAGAGGGTTCATCGTCACCATACTTCATTATGCAGACTACATACAGATAGGAAATTACATGAAGAAAAAAGCTTTGGAACCAGCTGAGATTGAACATCAGGAGGTCGATGACAAAATGAAAAATGCCTTTGAGCTATATGAAAACAAAGTTGCTCGGTCAGTCGGCCCGATTGAGGCACAGCGGATCGGCTACATGGTCGATGACTATGGTGAAGAAAAAGTGATGGAGGCTATCAAGACAGCGTTTCAGCTAAAGGGGAAATCAGCTAGTTTGTCATACGTTCAAGCCATTTTATCCAATCCATTCACTCAAAAGAGAAAGGAGAAACAATATGGCTATAAACAAAGCAGTCAGTATAGACACCGCATTTCAAACGATCATGCAGGAGCTTCGGGAAAAGTCAGCCCGCTTTTTGGGAACAAAACAGGCCGCATCCGAAGAAAAGGCTGAATTTGATTGTCCTTATTGTAAGGATCGTGGAATTGTCGTTTATCGGGTCCATAAAGATACTCCTTGGCATTTAGATAATCAGTTAGATCTTATGGTTCCAGAAGATATGGTATCGGAAGATGATTTTCTTTTGGGGAAGGTTTGCACGCCGGACAAAGCTTGTGAATGGAAAGATACATATTCAAAACAATGTGAGTGTGTGAGACGAAAGAAAATAGCCAGACTCATGTCAGCTAGTGGCATTACAGAAGAGTTTGAAAAGCTTCTCTTTGGTAACTTCATCACGGACGGTAAGCCAGACATGATCAAAGATGCTTATGAATGTGCAGTGGAATACTATAAAGATTTTCAAAAAATCAAAGGAGAACGGCAAAACAGTATCGCATTACTTGGACAGCCTGGCAGCGGCAAAACTCATTTGCTCACGGCGATTATGAATAATCTGATCAAGAAAAAATCAGTACACTGCATGTATTTCCCTTACGTAGAGGGCGTGGGTGATTTGAAAGCTGACTTTGACAATTTAGAAGCAAAACTCAATGCAATGAGAAAGGTCGAAGTTCTATTCCTTGATGACTTATTTAAACCAATAAACGGTCAACCAAGGGCAACCGACTGGCAGGTTGAACAAATCCAGTCAGTCTTGAACTACCGGTATTTAAATCATAAACCTTTGCTGATTTCTTCGGAGTTAACAATCGATGAGATTTTAGATATAGACGAGGCTCTTGGTTCACGAATTCACCAGATGTGCCGTGATTACATAGTGATTATTAAAGGCGATCGAATGCAATTAAATCATAGGTTAGGTGATTGGGAATGAAGGAGAAAATGAATGTAAAAGCAGCTGGTGGACTTTATAGATTCGGACCTCTAAGTTCTACAGAAGGTAAAGATCTTACACCAACTATCCGTTTACTTGAGGAAAAAATAAAGCAAATGGAGCGGATGCTGAGTGCTTAAAGCAGTCTTGTCTCTGCTGGCAATTTTGCTCTCCGCACCGAGAATAGAAAAAGAAATTCAGCTATGGGAACAGCTTGACGGGAGGTAAGAGCAGTTGGATTACATTAAGTTCACTGTTTATGGTGAGCCAGTCGCACAGGGGCGGCCGCGTGGATCAATACGAAATGGGAAGGTGCATATGCGAGATCCAGCGAAATCAAAGTACTTTAAGCAGTATGTAGCATTGGTTGCGTCTCAGCATCGACCAGAAACAATTATTACTGGTCCTGTCTCATTGGATGTCAAAGTGTATAGACCTATGCCAAAATCAGTTTCAAACTCATCAAAGAAGAAAGAAAAAGCTGAAAATGGTCTTCTGCGGCCTATTACAAAGCCTGACGTTGATAACTATGTAAAGGGTCTGAAAGATGCTTTGAATCATCTGATATACAAAGACGATAGCCAGGTTGTGGATCTGAAAGTTAGCAAGTTTTATAGCGAAGAGCCGAGGGTGGAAGTCATGATAAAAGAGATTTCTGCCTAAAAATAAAAAACACCGAAGCGCTTAGCCTCAGTGTCTTGATATGAACTGGTACTTCTATCATAACACAGGAGGCGCTTTGAGTGTACAATCCAAGAGAAATAAACATCAAAAAAGACTTCACTATTCAGCAGAGAATTGACCCAGGAAAAGTTCAGATCATTGTTTTAGATGGAAATCAAGGTACAGCACATGTCTTAGATGCTCCTGAACACGGTAAGACTGTTATTCAAACTGTAAAGGGAAGCTTTGCAAGGGTTGATCATGAGATAGGGTTTAAGGTGAAATAAACAACAAGAAGCTTTCTTCTTTTATTAGATGAAAGCTTCTAAGCTAAATTATAATTGAAGTTCTTTTATGATGAATTCATTTTTAGTGTATCCTAGTTTTGCTAATTGCAAAAGGGCTCTAAGATAGTATGGAAATACTTCAAATTCAGTAGCTTTAACTTCAATACACAAATTTTCTGTACTATTGTTATAAATAACTTTAAAAGTTATATAAGGAACAGTATCGAAATGATAACTAATTCTTAGAAATTTGAATTTCTCAAGGTTATTAGATTCGATTTCGATTTCATTATAAAAGAAAAAAAATGTTGTGGTGGCTTCAAGTACTGTTATAAAGGCGCACGCTAAATCGTAATAGACTTCAATTTCAACAATATCTGGTATCTTATATTCATGTTCGAGCTTATTTCTTATCTGGTTTAATCTAGCTATAGAATTTGCTTCAATAATGCCTGCATCTTTTAAGAAATTTAATTTTTTTTCAAACTTTAAATTCTGTTCTTTAATCAAGCTATATAGGCTTACTTGAGAAAGAAATACATCAAGTTGGCAATCAATTGCCCTTTTTAAATGAGATACACAATTAATAATATGAATTGGTGAACCTGGGTTGTTTACTGAATGTTGTAATTCAATTTTAGCATACTCTAAAAAGTCTCTCGGAGTTAAATCAAATTCAGGATAAGAAAGGTGTGTACCAGATCCTCCACTTGGTTCCATTATATCAATGTTTTCAATCAAAAAATTCTTTAAAAGTTTAATTTTTTCTTTCACTACTATTGCTCACCTTCACTTTATTTAAAAACTCTATCATAAAAAGGGTTGAAGGGTAAATGTTTTTATAGTGTGAAAATATTAAAAAATCGGTAGTTAACTAGGAATAGACAAATGAGGTTAAAAACATTAATTAGTAAAACTCTGTAAAATCCTTTATAATTTGAGGGGGATGAAATATTTTGGAATTGAGGGATTTTAATGAAATCAACATTCAAAGAATTTTATTTTGATAATAAGAATTCGGATATATGGATAAATTCAATAGTCATTTTAGATGCTAATGTTTTATTAAACCTTTATAGATACTCAAAGGAAACTTCAAAAAAGCTGCTATCATTATTAAAAAAATCACAAGAGTGTCTTTGGCTACCTCACCAAATAGCTTTAGAGTTTCATTTAAATAGAACGAATGTAATTTTAGATCAGCAGACTTCTTATGAGAAAATTGAATCGATTTTAAGTAAAAAGTCACTCGATATAGAGAGTAGTCTAAAAACTGAGTTATCATCATATAGGAAAAAGCATGCAACTTTAAGTATTGACTCAATAATAGAGCAGGTTAAGGAATCAATTAATACTTTAATTTCTGAGATAAAACAGGAAAAGGAAGACCATCCAAAGTTGCTTAGAAATGATCACATTAAAGCTGAAATAACCGATATATTTGAAGATAAAGTAGGAAAACCTTACGAAAAAAAGAGGCTTGACGACTTATCAAAAGAGGCAGAGCAAAGATATAAGCTAGAGATTCCACCAGGATATAAGGATGCATCTAAAAAGGGAGCTAAATTTTACAATGGCGAAATCATATTAGAGAAATATGGCGATTACATTCTATGGAAACAAATTATGGATTTTGCAAAAGAAAGACAAACAAATATTATCTTTATAACGGATGATGAGAAAGAAGATTGGTGGTATAAATCTAAAGGAAAAACAATTGGGCCAAGAAGTGAGTTGTTAAATGAATTTAATTTTAATACAGGCAAGGAATTTTATATGTTTAAACCTGAAGTATTTATGAAAGAAGCGGGAAATATTTATAGTGAGAGCTTTTCCGATAACTTGATATCAGAGGTTAAAGAAGTAAGAAGACATTACTTTAACTTCCTAGATCCTTCTTCTGGTAAAATGCTTGGGGTAAATGAAAAAAAAATAACGAAAATTCATCTGTTTTTTCAAACCAGAGATTTATTAACTGAAAGCAAAGCTATAGATATACTGGATGAATTTTTTCATCAAAAGTTACTTTCACTTGAAACTCTAGAGTATAGCGTTATCAATGGTTATTTGGATATTGAAATGCTATTAACAATCGATGAGTTATATGACACTGAAGATAGAATAAATATTGATGAAGAATTAATAGATCATTTTGATGTTGAAAATATAGAGTTGACAACACTTCGAGTGGTATTTTTAAATTAATTTTGTCCAAGATGGAAAGCCTGCGGACACTAAACTTACAGTATTTATGCTGTTGGTTTGGTGTCCGTTTTTTATTTGCTTAAAAAGGAGGACACAACCGTGAATCGAAAAGACATTGAAAATCTAGTATGTAGCTATCACTGGATAGTGAAAGAGGTTTATCGATTGCAAAAAGTGCTTTATGGCTTGACCATTCCAATGAAAAATTGGGGAGTTGCTCAATACGGATTAGAAGCTGCTATGCCAAAAGGAAGTCCTGGGAAGAGTCAGGCTGAATTGCGGCAAATGGATATGAGAGAGGAACGTCTTTTCAAACGTCTTAAGTACTATGAGGAACGAGTATATGCAGTTGAGTTGGGGGCAGAAAAGGTCAAAGGAGAGCAGCACAAAGTTATTTATGATTGCATGATGGAGGGGATGAGTTATCGTGCGATAGGTCTTCACCTTGGCATTTCAAGGGAAACTGTACGTAAAATGAAAGACGAATTGATCAGCCAATTATGCCAAGATTGCCACTTTGAGCGTTTGTTGAATCTGAAAAAATCTGTGGTGTAAAATGGGAGGCAGGTCGGTGCGGTAAAATTATTATGGAGCCACCTAAAACATATATTACATAGGATAATAAATCATTCGACAAATTTTGCAAATTGTTCCTTTGTCCTTTTCTTTCAACGATAATAAGGATGGAGGGGATTAAATGAGTAGTCAAAAAAAATGGGGAGATCTTTCATTAAGAGACATAGGGATACAAAAGCTTAATATTCAGCCGCCTGCACTTAACCATCCATTGCCTGATACCAGTTATCTTAGGGAATTTAATGAGCAAAGAGCTTTAGAAAAAGAACGAAATGAGCAAGCTAGCATAAAAAAAGAAAAAGATGAGCAAGAATATCGAGAGCAAACTCTTCAACTTCTTGCGGGTATTGAAAGGAACACGGCTATACTTCATGAAATATCCTCATTAATGAAAAAAAACAATGATAAGCAAAACGAAACTTTTGATATTATCGTTGAAATCCTAGAGATAATGAAGAGTAAATCAAATGAAGAAGTTGTTAGCAGGTATCAAAAGGTCATGAGTAAAATTAATCAATTTACAAATGATGTCGAGACAATTAAGTCTTTATATACAATAGGCGCAACAATATATAGTACAGCTTCAAATATGTTTACCTAAAGCATCCTTCGGGGTGCTTTTTTATATTCTCTGTAAACTGCTACCGGAATATCTTAGAATAGACAATGGCGGTTTGTTTAAGAATGGAGGCGGTTTAGAGGGAATATCATTTCCAAAACAACTCAATCCAAAAGGGGGCGGCGGTGGATGTAGATGGCTAAAAAGTACATTCAAGCGCATAAAGACTACCTTAAAGGTATGAAATACAAGGACCTTGCCGAGAAGTACGGAGTGTCAGTGAACACCATTAAATCGTGGAAACAACGTCATGGTTGGCAAAGAAAAAAAGGTGCACCTTCTAAGAAAGGTGTGCACACAAAAAAAGTAGGTGCACCATTCGGCAACAAAAATGCATTAGGCAACACCGGGGGAGCACCGCAGAGAAATCAAAACGCTGTGACACACGGATTTTTCGCTAAATTCTTACCTAAAGACACACTCTCTATCATGGAAGAGATTCAGGAGCGATCCCCTGTCGATATGATATGGGACCAAATTCAGATTCAATATGCCGCAATTATAAGAGCGCAAAAAATCATGTTCGTTTCCGATAAGCAGGAAATGATTAAGGAACTGAAAAAGAAAAAGTCTATCCTATCTGAGGTGAACGAAGTCGAAGAGGAAGAGTATGAATTCCAATTTTCTTGGGATCGTCATGCAACGTTCTTGAACGCTCAATCTCGGGCAATGGCAGAGCTCAGGAACCTAATAAAACAGTTTGACGAATTAGCCCATTCGGAAGACGAACGACGCCTTAAATTGGAGCATATCCGTTTAAATATCAACAAGAAAAAAATAGAGATCGAAGAACTTACAGAAGAAGATAAACCTTTTGAGATCACCATTGTGAACAAAGGTGATGACAGTGATTAAACAAGTAAATCCCCATTTTAAAGAATTTCTCTTTGATTGGAATCAAAAGTTTCAGTTTCTTGTGGGGGGTTATGGGTCATCTAAAAGTTATCATGTTGCACTGAAGATTGTTCTGAAATTGCTTATTGAAAAACGGACTGCACTCGTTATCAGAGAGGTGTATGACACACATAGGGACTCAACATTTTCTCTTTTTGATGAACTTGTAAGTGATCTGAAATTAGATCATATTGTTAGGTGTGTTGCATCCCCTATGCAGATTCGGTTTTCAAATGGCAGCAGAATCATCTTTAAAGGGATGGATAAGCCAGCCAAACTGAAATCAATCAATAATATTTCGCTTATTTGGGTTGAGGAATGTTCTGAAGTGAAGTATGAGGGATTCAAGGAGCTGTTAGGACGTCTTCGTCACCCGACTTTGCCGCTTCACATGATACTATCAACAAATCCAGTTGGAGAGGACAATTGGACTTTTAAACATTTCTTTAAAGATGATAGAGAGAAACGATTTGTACTGGATGATAAGGAGCTTTATGAAAAGCGGATAATCGTTAACAACGACACCTATTATCATCACTCAACGGCGGATGATAATCTTTTTCTGCCAGAAAGCTATGTCCAGCAACTTGAAGAATTGAAGGAATATGACCCCGACCTTTACCGGATTGCGCGGAAAGGTCATTTTGGCGTGAATGGAATTCGGGTTCTGTCGCAGTTTGAAGAATGGCCTCATGAAGAGGTTATGGCTGCAATCGCTGATATTAACCGCCCGCTTAAACGGGTTGGCATGGACTTTGGTTTTGTGGAATCGTATAACGCCGTCGTTAGGGTTGCTGTGGATCATGAAAAGAAATATCTCTATATCTACTGGGAGTATTACAAAAATGGATTAACGGACGATAAGACGGCCGAAGAACTCAAGGAATTTGCAGAGACTAAGGAATTAATAAAGGCGGATTCTGCGGAGCCTAAAACAATCCGATATTTTCAACAGCATGGGTTTAATATGGTGGGCGCCCGTAAGTATCAGGGTTCACGCCTCCAATACACAAAGAAGATCAAACGGTTCAAGAAGATCATTTGCTCTGATAGTTGCGAGAACACGATTTATGAACTTAAGCCGCTCACTTATGCTACCGATAAGCTGGGGAACATCATAGAAGACGAATTCACCATAGATCCGCATACACTATCAGCTATTTGGTATGCGCTTGATGATTACGAGGTAACTGATCTGAAAGAAGAATCTAAAGGAAGACCGCAAAGAACAAGACCAGGGAGGAGGTAAAGGATGTCAAAACAATCTGTTAAAGCACGAGTGATCAAAGCTACTCCACCTACTGAATCAACGAAACAAATTTATGAGGATGAATTTGCGGACACCTATGACAGCAATATTTTACCGCCTCCGTATAACCTAAAAGAATTGAAAATGATTGCTGAGTACTCAACGATCTTACAGCAATGCGTTGATGCTTACAGAACAAATATCGTAGGCTTTGGATTTGATTTTGAGTATTCGTTTGATGTGAATTCGCCAGATGTGACAAATGAAGAAAAAACAGAAGCTGAAAGTGAATGGACAAAGCTTGAAGAGTTCGCTAAATATCTTCACTTTGATGAGTCAGCTGAGACTTTGCTCGGCTTTGTTATTGAAGATCGAGAAAAGACAGGGAATGGATTTATCGAGGTCATTCGAAACGGTGAAAATAAGCCAGCTGGCATTGAATACATGGATGTTCAAAATGTTCGGGTTTGTAAATTGTCTGAACCAATTGAAGTTGATTTTACATACTTCGAACAAGGACAAATGAAATCAATCAAAAGAGAGAAACGATTTCGAAAGTATGTTCAGATGATTGACGGTCGTATGGTTTACTTTAAGGAATATGGAGATCCTCGTACTTTAAATTTAGAGACAGGCCAATATGATGAACAGACTCCATTCGAAAAACAAGCAAATGAAGTGGTTCATTTCAAGATAGGAAGCGGTACATATGGAAAGCCTCGATGGATCGGCCATATTGTTAATCTGTACGGAGCACGTAAAGCAGAAGAGCTGAACTTCATGTACTTCAAGCAAGGTAGACATATTCCCGCTGCCATTACAATTGAAAATGGTATGTTGTCAGAGGATTCATACACACAATTGCAGGATTACATGAATGGGCTTGAAGGAGTGGAGAATGCACATAAGTTTCTTTTACTTGAAGCGGAAGGCATAGCGAAGGGGAAAAACATTCATGGCGATGAAGAGATTGCTCCAGTGAAAGTCGATATTAAATCACTTGCTGAAATCCTCCAAGAAGATGCTTTGTTTCTTGAATATGACCAAAAGAGCCGAGATAAAATTAGATCGGCTTTTCGTTTGCCTCCACTTTATACAGGTGAAGCTCAAGATTACAATAGAGCGACTGCGGATACAGCAAGAAAGATTACTGAGGAACAAGTCTTTCAGCCTGAACGAAAGTTAATCACAGGTAAACTGAACGCTTTATTTCTAAATGATCTTGAGATTCATAAGGTTCGTCTTCAGCTAAAAGGACCTGACTTTAGAGATCCACTTGAGATTGCTAAGGTTCTAACACCGTTTATAACAGCTGGTGCAGTTTCTCCGAATGATCTACGTGATTTAGCTGGGAGAGTTCTTGGTAAGACGCTTGAGGAATGGCCTGAAGAAGAATATAACAGGCCGCTTGGTAAGAATAGCACTGAGTCCGCTTCCGATCCTTTGGCTAGGCTGTTTAAATCTAAGAACGGTACTCCTGATATGATCGGTTTATTAAAAGATATGCGGGATGTTCTGGAGGATCTCAGAGATGAACAAAACAGATAAACTGCTGGAAAGTCTAAATGCTTTTATTAAAAAAGCCGAGGAAGATGAGAGAGAGAAGCTCGTGGAGGTCGTACCTGATTTCCCCGGCCTTTCTAAGATACCCGGCTTTGTAGAAGAATATGAAAAAGGCATTGCCAGATTGCTCAGACGCCAGCGTAAGAAGTTTTTAGATGGTCTTAAAGGTTTTGTGAGCAAAGATTCGAATGAGACGTTAGAAGCCCTTCTAGTGTTTTTTACTCAGAACCTATTCGCGGAAGATGACTTCGAGGAAGAATTTCATGAGCTTACCGAGGGATTTCTGCAGCAGACCGTTGAGGAACTGGCCGAAGTGATCATGGATTCATTGGATCCAGATGTCCCATTTGAAGCTTTATCTACCAGGGCAGCGGATTGGATCAAAGGTTGGTCGGAAAAGCTGGCCAAGATCATGAAGCTGAATACTCATGAGGCAGTGGAAAACGTCCTTACAGATGCAATAGAAAACGGCTCTTCCATCCAGGACATTGAGCTGACTCTTAAAGACATGCCGCAGTTTTATAGGGAGCGGGCCCGGACCACGGCCATTACTGAAGTGCTTGCCGCTTCCTCTGCCGCTCAGCATGAATCATATGCACAATCGCCCGCAGTAAAGAAAAAGAAATGGCGGCACAGCGGAAGTAAGAAAAACAATCTGCGTGAGAATCACATCGATCTTGACGGCACAGTCATTGGAGTAGATGAAGAATTTCAGATGCCAGGGAGTAGCGAGAGATGCATGTTTCCAAGGGACCCTAATCTTTCAGCAGGCGAACGAATTCATTGCCATTGCGTTCTATCGCCTGTGATTGATAATGAAATTTTAGGATTATCAGCAGAGGAAAAAGAAGAGATTCGGGGAGAAGCCTTAGCAAATATGGAATAAAGTAGTATAATATCCTCATTACTTTTGGGAATGAGGGAATTTTATGAATTGGCTTGAATTTGTGTCGTCTATAATCAATTACTTAGCATGGCCATCTGTTGTTTTAATGATATTTTTCTTCTTAAAGGATCCAATTTCAAAAAGAATCTTAGGGTTATTAAATTTAAAATATAAAGATTTTGAGCTTGTTTTTAATGAGAAAATGTCGACATTGGAGGATAAAATTGAAGCAAGTTATGAGGAAGAAATTCCTTCTTCTGTACCCATTACCGTTAATGACCAACCAGAAAATAATGAGTTAAAAGAAAAAAAGATTGAAAATAATTTTATTAGTAAAGCTGAAAGTTATATGTATAACTATAACAAAAGGGCTAAATTGATATTAGAAAAATCAATTGATGATTTAAGTGACGAGGTTATAAACTTATTTGTTGCTGCGAAGGCAAATGGTTGGGTTGGAACCGAGTATAACCCCGATAAAAATACAATTAGAACAAATATATCTATCCTTCGGGATAATAAAGTCATAAGCAATGATTTTGCTGAACTACTTTTTGAATTAGTAAAGGTGGTAGATTCCTTGTTTCCTAACTTCTTTGAATTTATGGATGAAAAAACGGCAAAAAAGTATGAACAATTGATTCAGAAAGCAATTAAGCGTTTGAAAGCATTAGAGGAAGCACTCAATTTAGACTCAAAATGATAAAATGCTTTTGCCTTTTGAAAGGAGGTGACCATATGCCAAGAGAATTGGTAAACGCAAAAATCACACATGTTTCTTACGTAGACAAGGCTGCTAATCAAAAGCAGTTCTTTTTTATGAAATCGGAAAAACAGCCAGACTTCCAAAAGGAAGTAAAGGTCCTTACGAAAGAAACGGCTGAACAAAAACTTGTTTATGGAATCGTATATGAGCCAGATACAGTGGACGCCCACGGGGATTTCATGACAGCTGCAGAAATTGAAAAGGCCGCTCATGGATTTCTAAAAGATGCCCGAGAAATTGATAAACAGCACGATTTTCAGGGCGGTGTTGGTGAGGTGGTTGAATCCTATGTAGTGCCTGCAGACTTTGAAATGAATGGGGAAACCATCAAAAAGGGTTCATGGGTCCTTGTCACAAAGGCTTCTGAGGAAGTATGGGAGCAAATCAAAAAAGGCGAAATTACCGGTTATTCAATGGCAGGGACTGCTGAGACAATTGAAAAACAAGAAGAAAAGCCCGTTTCTCAAGAGAAAACTGATGAGAAAGGGCTTTTTAATTTGCTCAAAAACTTTTTCATAGGCAAACAACAGCAATCGTATGAAGAGCCAGTTGAAAAGGCGGGCAGAAAGTTTTCTGCTTCAAACCTGCAAGAAATTAAGAATGCTCATGCAGCCCTTGGTAATTTACTGAGTCAGGTAGAAACAAAAGAGGAGGAAGAAGAAATGACTTCGGAGGAAGTAACGAAATCCATTCAAGAAGCATTAGAGCCAATTAAGAAACGACTCGAGACAGTGGAAAAAGAGGAAGAGCTTAAAAAGATAGATAAAGAAAAAACAGAGGAAGAGGTTGAAAAAGAGGGCGAGAAGTTGAAAAAGGCAATTTCAGAAGCTGTTCAACCGCTCGCTGATCGTATTGAAGCCATTGAAAAAAGCCGCGGAACATCTAAGCAAACTGAAGAATCGGGTTCTGAACAAGTTCAAAAATCAATCTGGTCAGGGTTGTTTTAATGTATAAGGAGGATAAGAATGAGAAATCAAGAGGTTATTAATAAAGCAGAAATGACGCTTTCTACTTTAGAGAGCGGCGGGATTATGAATCCTACTCAGGCTTCAACTTTTATTCGAATGGTACAAGATACGCCAACCATTTTAAGAGATGCTCGAGTTATTCAAATGGACCATGACACACAGAAAATCGAGAAGATAGGTTTTGGCCAGCGTATTTTAAGGGCAGCCCAAGAGGGAGTTGCGCTGACTAAGGATCAAAAGTCTGTTCCATCAACTAGCACAGTTAACTTAAGCACAAAAGAAGTAATTGCTGAAGTTAACATTACCTATGACACACTTGAAAACAACATCGAAAAATATGGTCTTCAAAATACAATTATGCAAATGATAGCTGAGCGTGCTGCGGTTGATATTGAAGAGTTGCTAGTAAACGGAGATACCAGTTCGTTAGATTCATACTTAGCTCAGCTTGACGGTATCCGTAAACAAGCTACATCTCATATTGTCGATGCTGCAGGTGAGGAACTGACACGGCAAACATTTAAACGAGGATACAAAGCTGTACCTTCTAAATATTTAAGAATTCCACAGGAGTTCCGCTTCTATACATCGCCTGGTATTGAGGTTGAATGGAAAGATCGTTTAGCGGATCGTCAAACGAACTTAGGGGATGCAGCTGTTCAAGGTGGTCTTTCTTCTGCGTTTGGTGTTCCGGTCAAAGGCATTGCGAATTTACAACCTTATACGATTGGAGAGGGAGATACTGCAGCCGATGTTTCTGATATCATCCTAACTCATCCGAAGAATATTATTCTTGGATTCTCTCGTAATATTCGGATTGAAGTAGATAAAGACATTCGCCGTCGTATGTTTATCATTGTTCTGACAGCCAAATTGGATAGTGTTTTTGAAGAAGAAGACGCAGTAGCCAAGATTGTGAAAGTGAAGGAGTAGGTGATCTGGCGTGTATACTGCAAAGCTTATTAAAGGCAAAACATATAATGTGATGGGAATAACCTTTCGAGCAGGTGTCAGTCAAACAGTATCGAAAAAACTCTATGAGTATTTAAATGAAAATCCATATTTTGTGCTAGATAAAGATCTTAAGAATCAAAAGGATGATCCGATAAATTATACTGAATCGGAATTGAAAGGTATGAATAAAGCAGAGCATGAATCCATTATTTCTAATCTTGGTGGCAATCCGTCTGACTTCAAAAATGCAGATGAAAGAATTGCCTACATCCTTAAGCAAATAGATAACAAAGGGGAGTGACCTATGCTGTTAATCACTCCCGATGAATTAAAGAGTTATTCAGTTTTTGAGTCTGTAAAGACCAGACATGACGAGTTGTTAAAACAGGATATCCTTGAGGCAACTGCCGATATCATTCTTAAAGTTGGACATGATTTTTCAGATGCAGAGTATATCCCTTTGCCTGAAACGGTTCGACTGGCCCTATTAAAGTTGTCTCAGTTTTATGCTCTTATAAATGGCGACGAGTCAATTATTAAAGGATATACAACTGAAAAAATGGGTGACTATTCTTATACTCTAGGGGATGGCAGTTCTCTTCAAAAACCTGATGTGTATGCATTAATAAAAGATTATGTGAAACCGGCTGACCCTGATTTAGAAGGGATTGAAGCGAAAGTGCGGATGAGATCAATATGAGTTATCAATCCTTATTGACTCACAGATGTGACATTTATCATCTGCAGGAGAAAAAAGAAAATAGAAAGCAAAAATTCGGGGTGCCGGTTGAAGATGTTCAACCGGTTTTTTCGTACCCTGATGACCCGGACATAGAAAATCAGCCGTGTTATTTTACAGAAAAGAGTCAATCTATTATCCAACAGGAACCGAATGTAGCTATTTATCAATCATTCCTTGTACATTTCCCTGCTACTGTTGATATTCGAGTTAATGACAGGGCGGTTTGGGATGGGACTGTTTATAAATTACAGAAGCCCCGCAAAGTCAGGAATCATCATTGGGAAGTTACGGCAGTACGGGAGGTTGAATATTTGTGAAGATCAAAGGTCTTGATCAGTTCATTCAATCATTAAACCGTGCTTCTCGTGGAGAATTGAAAGGGAAATACGAGGAGTGGCTTGAAGCTATGGGTTTTGAGTTCCTAGACATTATCCAAGATGAAATTATCAGGACGAAGACGGTAGACACACGCCGTTTGCTTAATTCCTTTCAGAAAGGTGACCAAGATAATATCTTTTCAATGACAAAAGGCAGCTTAAAGTTGGATGTTGGAACAAATCTGGAATACGCCTCATACGTCAATGACGGGCACTTTACTATCGATCCGTCTAAAAATCAGGATAGACGGTGGGTTCCAGGGCGGTGGAAAGGCGACCGTTTCGAATATGACCCTGCCGAAAGAAATTCCGGTATGCTACTGAAGTTCCAATGGGTCGACGGTTCTGGCTTTTGGGATAACGCCATGGCTATATTTCAGTTGATGTTTGAGAGGAGCCTTGAGCGGAAGCTGCAGCAATGGATTGATGAAGAATTTTAAGGCGGTGTTGCCATGAATCAAGAAGTAGGTTCAATTATGGGCTATCTATACAAACTGTATCCTGTTCAAGTGTATGAAGAAGAAATACCGCAGGACTTTGCTATTCCGTCTCTTTACTTTCCACCGGCTTCCACGGTCGATGGGGCGGACACAGTATCTACGTTTCAGAAAGCCTATATTTTAAACGTAAAACTCTTTCACGAAAACGCACAGAAGGCTCATAACGAAGCAGAACGAATTGCGGATACACTTAGAAGCAAAAGGGGCATAATTCCGCTTATACAAGAATCTGGCGAGGATACAGGTGATTTTATTCGGCTATCTCGAATAGAAACGCGGGTATCAGATGATTACGCCACCATTGTCTTAAACTGGACGAGCCGCTATTGGTATGAGCTGGAAGAACAGTGTTCAATCAATGGTTTTAAATTTAAAAGTGGGGTGAAATGATGGCCACTAAAAAAGAGAAAGCAGAAAATGCTTTTTATATTAAGGATTTGCGAGAGCACAGTCGAGAGCTCTTTGGGGTAAGACCCGAGGTGTTTGACGGTGCTCTTTTTCATGTTCATAAAACGAGTATTACAAAATCGGAAGCGAAGAAGTTGATTACTCAGTTTCTTCAAAAGGAGGTCAAATAGATGAACGGCGGAACATTCACACCCGGCAAGGAAAAAGAGCGTGCCGGTATTTACTTTAACTTTAAAACGACCGCGGAAAACCGAGTTTCTGCCGGAGAACGCGGGACAGTTGCGCTGCCGATAGCGTCTAGCTGGGGTGAGGTTAAGAAATTCATTTCTATCTCTTCCATTGAGGACTTGAATAAGAAGATCGGATTAAACATTGATAATCCTTCGCTCCTTCTGCTGCATGAAGCAATGAAGAAGGCAAAAACAGTATTGCTTTATCGGTTGACTGAGGGTCTTCGCGCTTCTGCAGAAATCAGTGAAGGCGTTAAGGCAACCGCTCTTTATGGCGGGACCAAAGGGAATGACATCATTATCCGGATCACTGAGAATGTCATTGATTCAAAAAAGGTTGATGTCATTACGTATCTCGATGAGTCAGAAGTTGATAAGCAGACGGTAGCGGCCGCGGAGGAATTGAAGGCAAACAGCTATGTATCCTTTACTGGAAAAGGAGATTTGACCGTATCCATCCCGCTTACCGGTACATCACCTGCTGATGCAAGCGGAGACTTACCGGCATCCGCCGGCACCCGTCTTTCCGGCGGTACAGATAAGGTCCCGACGAACGCTGACTATATGGATTTCTTAGATGCAGCTGAAACGGAATACTTCGACACCATTGCTCTGCCAGTAGAAGACAATGAACAGCTTAAAGCCACGTTCGTGGCATTCGTGAAGCGGTTAAGAGATAACCAAGGTCAGAAGATTCAAGGCGTCCTTTCGAATTATAAAGGGGATCATGAAGGCATTATCAATGTGACAGGCGGGGTCCTGCTGGAAGACGGTACTGAGATTACGCCTGAAAAGGCTACTGCCTGGGTAGCCGGGGCCAGCGCGGGGGCTACCTTTAACCAATCCCTTACGTTTGTTGAATATGAAGGGGCTGTGGACGTTTTAAACCGCATTGACAATGATGAAATTGTTGAACGACTCGCTAAAGGTGAATTTTTGTTCACTTTCGATCCCCGCGATAAGGCTGTGGCTGTTGAAAAGGATATTAATTCCCTGACAAGCTTAACGGCTGAGAAAAACAAGGTGTTCCAGAAGAACAAAATTGTTCGGGTCCTTGATGCAATTAATAACGATCTGACATCACAGCTGAAAGCATTAATTAAATCCAGAAAAGCGAGCGGCAGCGATGTCCCGGCTTCGGATGATGGCCTGCAGTTCGTGAAAACCCTGATCACTCAATACATGGGAATCCTTCAAGATGGGGGCGGCATTACGGGGTTTGACTCTGAGTCTGATATCGCGATTGTTCTGAATGAAGATCGAGACGGCTTTATCATTGATTTGGCCGTGCAGCCTGTTGATGCAGCAGAAAAATTCTACTTTAACGTGGAGGTGAAGTAAGATGGCTTTTAAAGCGCAGAATACGATATCTGGTAAAGAGGGGCGCCTCTTTTTGGATGGTGAGGAATTGGCTTTTATTAAAACTTTTGAAGCGAACGTGGAAAAAAACAAATCAGAAGTCAACGTTATGGGCCGCCGCATGACTGGCCATAAAACGACTGGCGCGAATGGAACGGGAACAGCGACATTTTATAAAGTCACGTCTCGCTTCGTACAGCTCATGCTCAACTACGTGAAAAAAGGTGAAGATCCGTATTTCACTCTGCAGGCAGTGCTTGATGATAAATCATCTGGCCGCGGGACTGAGCGGGTTACCCTCTATGATGTGAACTTTGATTCCGCGAAGATTGCAGGGTTGGATGTGGATTCCGAAGCGTTGGAAGAGGAAGTGCCGTTCACCTTTGAAGACTTTGATCTTCCTGAAAAGCTGAAGGATACATTTTAAGGTTACACTGATGTACTGTTAAGAATAAGGGCCAGTGTAGATGCTTCAGTGAGTAGCAAATTAATTTCAGTAAATGTCACAAATAGTGACTATGAGTCCTGGTGTATGATACAATGACGTTAATGATATTGTTATTAATATTGTTAATGATATTGTTATTGATAGCAATGATGGTGTCACTGCTGATAGCATAGTTGGTATCATTCTTGTCACATTGTTTAGAGGTATTTCTTTCACAAGAAATGCATAAAATAAAAAAGACCCGGCTGCAACCGGGTCAGTGCAAATGAACAATGCCCTTGTGGGCAGCTCATTATGGGTTTTTGACTGTGAATAGACTTCATTCCTTAGTACTTTCCAGGGTCATAAGGAAGGGTCTATTTTTTCTTTTGCAATGATAACAACGCAACGATTACCGCCATAAAGCCCACGGTAAATGTACCAAAAGCAATCATTAAGGAAATCGCTTGGTAAGTTGTCATGGCAACGCCCCCTTTCAAAAGGGTGTAGCCGCCCAGCTGAAAGCTTATTCATTTGCTCAATATA
Source organism: Bacillus sp. JHAA (assembly GCF_036961585.1). NCBI lineage: Bacteria > Bacillati > Bacillota > Bacilli > Caryophanales > Bacillaceae > Bacillus > Bacillus sp. JHAA. The sequence continues at coordinate 461,382 of NZ_JBAMDE010000002.1, forward strand.
TATAGTATACTATAATCCTTAACTATCACCACAGAACTTACGTTCTTGTTTTTTGTGAATGCATTTCAGATACTCTTAGAAAACTCTTAGAAAACTCTAAACTTCAATGGAATCTAGTGAAATCTAACAGAATTTAGTGGAATCTAAGACATTACCACTTGATAACGCTGTGGTAAAGTGGTTAAATTATTATCAAGTAGAGATAGTATTGATACTACTATTAGTACTGATACTAACAATAGTACTGATACTAGCCATCGGTATTCATGAATACCGATGTAATGCATTTCATTTCTTTTAGTTTTCCGTGTATTTCTTTCACGAGAAATGCATAAAATAAAAAAAGACCCGGCGGCAACCGGGTCGGTATAAATGTTGGCCCATCAAGAGGGCTGGCTTAACAACTTCATGAAAGATTTACGGATAGACTTAACCCTTTAACTTTTCCACGAGCTCAAGGGTGGGTCTATTTCTTTTTTATATAAGTCAACAGGGCAATTATAAAAGAGCCGAAAGCAAACATTAGCATTAATGCTTGAAACATTGACATCATGAGCATCACCCCCCTTCATGAGGGAGTGAGCCAGACCGCCCTTGAGGTGTTGAAAGCCAATTCATTTATACTAAACCATATTGTACCATAACACTCTCAAAAACCGAGAGTGTTTTTTTATTGCCTAAAGACAACCAAAACCAAAACAAAAGGAGCTAATTAACATGACCGAAAAACAAAACGAAAAAGTATATGATCTTTCATTCTTTATGCCAGGACAAACAATCGAAGCAGAAGAGGTAAAAGTACCAATTTCAAAGCGGTTTAAAGACAAGGCGGGGAACGTGATTCCGTTTGTTTTCAAAGCAATTACGACTGAGCGCATCGATGAGTTGGAGAAAGAAAACACAACATACAAAAATGTCAAAGGGCGCGGCCGTGTGAAAGATCTGGACAGCCAGCGTTTCTATGCACGAATTGCTGTTGAAACGACTGTTTACCCGAATTTTAAATCAAAAGAGCTGCGCGAAGCTTACAAGACAGAAGATCCAGTGGAAGTGGCAAAGCGCATCCTTTCTGTCGGCGGGGAATATGCTAACTGGCTGAACAAGGCAATTGAGATCAACGGATTTGAAGATGATCTGGAAGACCTTGAAGAAGAAGCAAAAAACTAATACGGGGCGGGGATAAAGAGGCTGTGTATTTCTATTTCGCTATGCACGAGCTGAAATATTCCCCGTCTGAATTAAGAGAGCTTTATGAAGCTCCGCGTGAATATAAGGCGCTGCTGTACGGCGCCATTGCTTATAAACTTGATTTGCTTGAAAAAGAAGCGAAAAAGTCTTAGGTATTGAGCTGTTAGAAAAAGAAGCAGGGAAAGGAGGAAATAACCATGGCTAAACTAACAGCCACATTTGATCTACACGATAAGATGACCAAAAAGCTCCGCAAAATACAAGGAAATGCTGAAAGACTTCAGAGGGCCGCTAATGGCCCTCTTGTTTTTGAAGCTGATGACCGGACACAACGGACCATAAGGAGGATAGACCGCTCAGCGACCCAATTGACGCGGCGCCCCCGCTCTCTTGATGTTCGTCTCGATGATCAAGCTTCAGGAGGGTTAACTCGCATCAGGCGGCAGACTGAGGACATCACAGAAGGTGAACATGAGGTCAGGGTATCGGTGGATGACCGTGCGACCCCACGCCTACGTTTGATCAGGGGAAGTCTGTCTGATTTACAACGATCAGACGCAACGCCGACTGTCTCCGTCAGAGACCGCGCATCCGGGGATTTAAACTCTCTCCGGCATCGCGTCTCAGATTTAGATGGATCTGAGGCAACGCCGACTGTGTCTATTAAAGACAAAGCTTCCGCTGCTCTCGATGCTATCCAGAAGAGGTTGGACAGCTTAAAGACTGTCACGATTACATTAGCGGCAGCGGGTGGATTATCAGGCGGCGCAATTATGAACTCCGGAAAAAATGCAATGGCTCAGGACGCCTATGTCTCAGCAACCTCAAACGTGAGCAAAAAAGATGCAGGACGGATGACTGACGACATTTTCTACAAAAACAAAGTCGGTGGATCCCGGGAGGAAGTAAGCTCTGCGTTAAAGGGACTCTCGCAACTGACGGGGGCATCCGGCCGGGCGCTGGCGGAACTCACTGAGTCATCAAGCAAAATTGCTCAATTGATGAATGCTGACCAAGCTGAAGTAGACCGGGCATTCAGTGCCATGTATAACAACCTGAAAATGACTGGTAAAGAGAGCGGGGACACCATCGCTTACATTTACCGGAATGCCGGTGACCAAGCTGACGATTTATTGGACACGATGAATGAATACAGTTCCACCTTTAGAGACTTGAAGCTCACAGGCGGCCAAATTGCAAACGCCATGATAAAAGGAACAAAGGGTGGCGCCAGAAACTTCGATAACCTAGCCGATAGTATGCGTGAGTTTAACATCCGCCGAACCGAAATGTCTGATAGTCAAGTGGACGCATTTAAAACGCTGTTCGGGGCTAAGGAAACTAAGAAAATGTTCAAGGGCTTCAAAGATGGTTCAATAGGTGGAGAGGAAAGTTTATTTAGGGTGGCAAAAGCCCTTTCTAAAGTGAAAGATAAAACAAAGAGGGCTGCTATTGCGACTGAACTTATTGGAACACAATATGAAGACCTTAAGCAGCCGATTTTAGATATGGCTGAGGGTATTGGTACAAGTGCCAAAACAAGCGGTGAATTAGAACGTAGCTTTACGAAACTTCGGGATAATAACCCGATGACACCGGTTAATGATGCCATGAGAGATTTTGAAAGCATATCTAAGGATATGGGAACATCTCTGCTAACTGGATTAGGGCCGGCCTTTGATAAAATCAGCTCATTCATTAACAGTAAGGAAGGTCAGGAAAAACTTAAAGAGATCAAAAAAGATATTGCCGATCTTGGTGCGGAGATAGGTGATAAGTTAAACGTAGCCATTGAGTGGAGCGTCAACCATTGGGATGATTTGAAAACAGCGATTAAAGTTGTGATCCCTTCTTTAATTGGGTTGATTGGTTATTTGAAAATACTACGTCCGCTGTTAAAAGGCATAGGTACTGTCGGAAGTGATGCAGCAGGCGTAATCCGAAAGTTAATTCCAAAACGTACTCCTAAAGCTGGCACTAATACGCAAAGTGAAAGGAGGAACAGTAATCGTAATGCCAGCACAAGGGGCAGAGAATCCAAAACTGCTACAGGTCCAACGAGTTTACCTCGAAGCGGCAGCTTAACATGTTGCTGTTGTAGCGATGGAGGTAAAAATGATCGCATTCGTAGAAGACGAGGGAAAAGAGTTTTAGGACGACGGGGTAATCTAAACCGAATGAACCCTTCTGACAGTTCAATTGTTGTGTCATCTGAATGGTTGGAGAGAAGGCGTTCCGGTAGAACTGTAGGTACTAATCCAACCAGAGGATCAAGACCAGCAATAACCACTACGAGATCTGAATTATACGCAGCTGGTAGAGCTGCAGGCGGTACATCGAAGTTCGGGAAAGTCTTAAGTCCTCTGAAAAGTGTTGGCAAGTTTGCAAAGGGACTCCCTCTATTAGGAACAGCGTTAGCGGCAACTGATTTAATTAGGATGAATAAAGATAATGTTGGTGAAAAAATTGGATCAGCTGGCGGTGGCCTTGCTGGAGCGGCTACAGGAGCAGCTATTGGCAGTGTTATTCCAGGAGTGGGAACAGCCATTGGTGGAATAGTTGGTGGTATAGCAGGCACCATGGGTGGTTCAAGTTTAGGTAAAGCGTTTGATGGTTCAGAAGTAAAAAAGAAACTAGACAGTACATTATTTGATCAAAAATGGTGGTCTGAAAAATGGTCTGGCATTAAGAGTAATGCGAAAACTTCTCTCGATGGGTTAAGTGATACATGGTCTCATGTAAAAGAAAAGGTGAAGTCAACTTTATTTAATAGTGAATGGTGGTCTGAGAAGTGGTCTGGCGTTAAAAGCTGGGCACAGGACAAATGGAATAGTGCATCATCTGTTTGGGAGTCCGTAAAGGAAAAAATAAAATCCACTTTGTTTAGTGAGAAGTGGTGGTCAGGAAAGTGGGAAGGCGTAAAAGGTTGGGCTCAAAGTAAATGGGACAGCGCGTCTTCTGTTTGGCAATCTGTTAAAGGAAAACTGAAATCCACTTTATTTAGCGAGAAATGGTGGTCAGGAAAATGGGAAAGTGTAAAGAGCTGGTCAAAAAATAAATGGGACAATGCTAAATCAATATGGAAAAGTGTTAAGAGTTCCATCTCAGAAACCCTTTTTAGTAAGAAGTGGTGGTCTGAAAAGTGGCAAAGTGTAAAGGAATTGGGAAGCAGTATTTTAGGCGGAGTAAAAGAAGTTGGTGGTAAAGTAGCTTCAAGTGCGAAAAAAACTGCTGGAAAAGCGTGGGGATATGTGAAGAGTGGCGTAAATTATTTATTTGGTACGGGAAAAGAAAAGCCAAAGAAACATGCTACTGGTGGTTACATTACGAAGCCAACAATATCTTGGATTGGTGAAGCTGGTAAAGAATTCGTTATCCCTGTTGAGAATAATAAAGGTCGCGGCAAAATGCTCCTTTCTCAAGCTGCTTCAAAATTAGGGATGAGTGTGGTTGATGATATAGCGTCTGCTTCATCTGCAGGAGGTGAACCAGCAACTTCCCTGCTAATCCGTAGAGCGGCGGTGACTGCTTCTGTATCTCCTATAATTGACACATCCAGTCTGGATGAACAAGCGACTTCATTTGGTCAACAGTTCACTAAAGGCTTTGATCAAGGAATTGGAGATAATGTTGTTTCTATGGAATCTTGGAAACAGAAAAACGTTGGACAGCCAATGAACAATTTAATCTCTTATTCTCCGAATTACGGAAAGCAAGTGGTCAATGGATATGCTAAAGGTCAGAACAGCACTTCGACCGGTTCAGATGGCTTCTTGCAGACGAAGGTTAAAATGCCATTTCAGAACACTGTTAATAAATCTTCATCATGGGGAAGCGGAACGATCAAAGGTTTTGCTTCCGGACAAAATAGTTCACAAACTGGTACTGATCAATACGTCAGCACTCATATTAACAAGCCGTTTATCCGCTCTAAAGAATCATCAAACGGATGGGGAAGCGGTATGATCGGTAATTTTGTTTCAGGCATGACTTCTAAGGCAAGTGAAGTCAATGAGGCTGCCAAGGAACTGGCGAAAAAAGTTGAGAAGGCATTTCGTGAAGAGCTTGATATTCATTCACCTTCCCGTGTCATGATGAGTCTCGGTCGTTTTGCCTCTATTGGTATTGTAAAAGGTCTGGATTCAGTTGATGTGAAAAAGTTTGCTGAAAAACAAGCAGGTTCACTAGCTGCTGCTTATTCCGGAATGGGAGCAGTAAGCGGAAATGTAAAGCAATGGCTCATGGCTGCTATCATGGCCACAAAGACACCAATGAGCTGGCTTCCAGGGCTGATGACAATTGCTCAGCATGAGTCAGGCGGTAATCCGAAGGCAATCAACTTATGGGATAGTAATGCGAAAGCAGGGCATCCATCTCAGGGACTCATGCAGACAATCCTAAGTACCTTCAACGCACACAAATTGCCGGGCATGAATAACATTCTTAACCCGATTCACAACGCTGCTGCTGCGATTGGCTATATCAAAAGCAGATATGGATCAATTAATAATGTACCAGGCATTAGAAGCATGAGACATGGAGGTCCATATGTTGGCTACGCTAACGGCGGACTCATTACCAAAGAGCAGATTGCACGTGTCGGTGAGGGAAACAAACGGGAATGGATTATTCCGGAGGAGCGAGGTATCCGTGGACGCTATCTATTAGCCCAAGCAGCTAAGGCACTCGGAATGGAAGTCACAGACCCATCTCAAAAAGGTCAAACTGAACTATCTTCCGGTCAGATAACAGTAGCTACAACAGGTAGTCAGCAAACAACTGTTACAGCATCAGGAGGTAAAGAGGTTATTATTCAGTTTAATGGCGATCAGCATTTTCACAATGATCAAGACATGAACAGTCTTGTAGCTAAGATTAAGCAGGCTCTTGTCGATGAGCTTGAACAGGATATCAACATTGGAACGAAGGGAGTCGTTGCTTTTGACTAAATCCATATATGAATTCTGGATTTCACAAGGGAAGGACAAGCTGCGGCTTCCGGTCCTTCCTGAACAAATTGATATATCCAACACAATTCAAAATGAATCAGTAAAAGTTGCCAGTTTTGGGGAGATCACTTTTATAGATAAACCGGGAGCGAAAGAGATTTCGTTCTCTTCTTTTTTTCCTAAGAAACACAGTCCGCTTGCTGAGTATAAGGGATTTCCTTCTCCTGAAAATGCTATTGCAAAGATCGAGAAATGGGTGAAATCTAAAAAGCCGGTTCAATTCTTAATTACTGGAACGAAAATTAATTTAACTTGCAGTATCGAGGTTTTTTCTTATAGCGAGGGCCAAAAAGATATAGGTGATCGTGATTATGAAATAAAGCTGAAGGAATACAAAACTGCTTCGCCGCGGAAGATCAAGCAGAAGAAAAAGACGAAGAAGAAACGACCATCTAAATCAGCTCCTAAAACATACACTGTTAAGAAAGGCGATACACTGTGGGACCTTGCCGGCAAATTTTATGGAGACAGCACAAAATGGCGCAAGATCTGGAACGTCAATAAAAAGGCTATGATCAAACGAAGCAAACGGAATATAAGACAGCCAGGACACTGGATCTTTCCTGGGCAAAAATTAAAGATACCGCAGTAAGCAGGTGATGACATGATAGAACTTTTCGTCATTAAAGAAACGGAATGGCTTGAGCTGGTAACAGAAAGTGTTTCTCTTGAGGGACAACGCTATCAGGCACCCCGATCGATCACAGCAAAGATCATAACGAAACAAGGCACCCATTCATATTACAGCGTATCAGAAGGGGATACGGTTCTGTTTAAGTGGAAAGGGAAAGAGCTGTTTCGAGGTATTGTGTTTTCTCGCAATCCGGAAGAACATGGGCTGACCTTTACGGCTTATGACATGCTGCAATATCTGGTTAAGAACAAAGATGCTTATGTGTTCTCCAATAAGCGTGCAGACGAGATTATAAAACGATTGGCGAGGGATTTTCAGATCCCGACGATGTCCATTGCAAATACGGGTTACACCATTAAATCATTAGTGTTTAAAGATGATACGAGCCTTTATGACATGATTCTGAAAGCCTTGAAACAAACGAAAAGCCAAACCGGAAGGAATTATCAATTATATTCTGCGAAGGGAAAGCTTGGCCTTCGCGCTTGGCCTGATCCGTCAGAAGTATGGGTGCTGGAGACGGGTGTGAACATTACTGGTTATCAATACAGCACTTCAATTAATGACACAGCCACAAAAGTGAAGCTCCGCCGGCAGAAAGACAATAAAACATACACGGCCACCGCAAGCGACAGCGCAGGCATAAGCAAATACGGCGTCCTTCAGTATGTTGAAACAGTATCAGATAACATTAACCAAGCACAGCTTCAGCAGCGTGCGAAAGTCAAACAGGCACAGAAAAAAGGCGTCAAAAAAGAACTCAAAAGTATTCAAGCGATTGGGATTCCGGATCTTCAGAGTGGTTTGCCCGTCTATATTTCAATTCCGGAAGTTGGGGTTAAGAAGACATACTGGATCGATACAGATAAACACGAATTTAAAGGATCGACACACACGATGACCATTAATGTGGTTGAGAAAAATTCTATCCCTGATGGTGTTTCCTCATGAGATTAAGTGAAGCAATCAAACATTTGGCTGTCGGTGCAGTTGATTCTGAGTCACCGGTGGATATTATGCCGGCTGAAGTGGTTTCCGTTTCTCCTGTTGAAATTAAACTCAATGAAAATGAAAAGCTAATTATTCCGTCTGATTTGATTATTATTCCTAAACGGCTGCGCGCTGAAGGAGATGAAGAACTAAAGATGGGTGAGAATGTGATGGTTGTCTCCTTAAAAGGCGGACAATCATTTTTTATTCTCGACAAAATATAGGAGGTGTTTGGAATGGCTTTGTCTCCGGAAATCGAGTTTGAGGATATAGAAGATGACAGCGAAGTCATAGAGACCTCGCAAACCTACAAAATAGATTTTGAAAATGGCCGTATCACAAATGAAATCATCACAGGCCTTGAAGCGATCAAGCAGTTTGTATATTTGTCTCTCCATACTGAGCGATACGCATATTCTGTTTACAGTCATGACATTGGAAATGAGCTTCAAGACGTGCTGGCAGATAACGAAACAACAGACGCATATAAGAAAATGGAGATCCCTCGGCTGATAGAGGAAGCACTGATCTATGACGACCGAATTTCTGCTGTTACAGATTTTGAAATAGAAAAACAAGGCGAATCGTTCCGTGTCTCCTTTACAGTCGAGACTGACGAAGGAACATTGGAGATCGAGGAGGTGCTTGGTGAAGATGTTTGAAGATCAGACCTTTGAAGTGATCATGGACCGTATGTTAAACAGCATTTCAGCGGACATTGATACAAGAGAAGGCAGCGTGATTTATAACGCGTTAGCTCCTGCAGCTACAGAATTGGCCAAGTCTTATATTTGGCTCGATACTGTTCTGGAACTTGTCTTCTCAGACACGGCACAAGGGGAATTTTTAGATCGACGAGCTACTGAAGCAGGCATTGAGCGGACTGCTGCCACAAAAGCAGTCAGGGCAGGGGAGTTTACTGAAGGCGTGACCATTCCTGTAGGGTCTCGCTTTTATGTTGATAATCTTTATTTTCAATACACAGCTGATGGGACGCTGGAATGTGAAACAGCCGGAGAAGCGGGGAACGCAAATATATCCGGCCAGAATCTATTGTCACTAGATACTATACCAGGACTCCAAAAAGCGATTGTGAAACAGATTTTAATCCCTGGACGAGAAGAGGAGGATGATGACAGTTTAAGAGCTAGATATTTTACCCGAGTGCGTCGGGAAGCTGTCAGTGCCAATAAAGCTCATTATAAACAATGGGCTGAAGAAGTAGACGGAGTAGGGAAGGCAAAGATCTTTCCGCTTTGGAACGGGGACGGCACAGTCAAAATTGTCGTGACCAATGCTAACTTGGAACCTGCTTCCGATATTTTAATATCAAAGGTGAAAAACTATATTGATCCTGAACCTGGACAAGGTGAGGGGCAAGCGCCAATAGGTGCCTTTGTCACAGTGGAGAGTGCGGTATGGAAAGAGGTTGAGATTTCAGCCGAGGTACTTCCCGAGGTCAATAGCTCTATCGATCAGGTAAAGCAAGAAATCGAATCAGGTGTTTTAAATCTTTTTAAAAAGATTGCTTTTGAAGATAACGTCATCCGTCTATCGCAGATTAATAATATCGTCTACAATTCACCTTCAGTAAGTGATTACGCAGATATTAAAATCAACGGCGTGGCCGAAAATTTGGTTCTGAGTGACATCGAAATCCCTAAATTGGGGCAGGTGAACATCATTGAGCAAACTCGATGAAATGACTGCTTATCTGCCGCCGTTCCTTACCAAGTTAAAGGAAATGACTGAACTTCTTAAAGCGGAAGCTCCGGAATTTGAGAAGCAAAATAACAGCATCTTTGATCTGACAGATCAGCTGTTTGTTACTACGGTAACCTGGGGGCTTGAACGATGGGAAAAGATTTTGAACGTACCGCGGGAATCAGGTGACACCGATGAGATCCGTCGATTGCGTCTAATCTCTAAAATGTCCAATATACCGCCCGCAACATATAAGACCATTGAACAGGCATTAAACCGGTTCCTGAAAAATCCGTCAGCTCAGGTTCGGCTACTTCCTAGAGAGTATCGTTTCAATGTTGATATTGATATAGATGATATGCAGCATATGAGCGAGCTTATAGAAACATTGGAGAATATGAAGCCAGCTCATTTGGCATATACCTTGCGAGTTGCTTTGAATGAACCACTCCAGATAAAAGATACTGTCATTTTGAATAACAGAAGGTATCGAAAAGCAAGTGAGCTAAAGGTAGGTTATTCCGTCACGCTCAATAATAACGAGGTGGTCCTTGTATGATTACACAGCTTTATAGAGAGCGAACAGCTGCAGATTTGAAAAATAGAATATCGAAAGTGCTGCTGAATGGAAATGAAACAAAAATTGTGGAACTCACCATTCAGGGTGCCGTTGTCACGGTGCTTACTCAACGAGAAGAAGATATCGAACACATTGAGAGTGTGCAGATCCTTGATGAGCAAAACAACGTGATTACGGAAAGAACAACAGATTTAGACGTCAGTAATAATAGAACGCTAGATTTCAGGATTACTTTTGAGGTGGTGTAACAAATGGCATATGAAGCAAAAACAGACTGGCTGCCAGATGATCCTATCAATGAGGGCGATGTAAACCGTTGGGAGAAAGGTATTCAAGACGCGCATAAGAATTTAGCTGTACATAAAAATGACATGAATAACCCTCACAACACTACAAAGGCGCAAATTGGGCTGGGGAACGTCGATAATGTACAGCAGGCTTCGAAACGAGACTTTGATATTCATGTGAATGATGCTGAACTTCATATCAATAAAGTAGAGCGGGAAAACTGGAACAACAAAGAAACCCCTGAAGGAGCAAAAGAAAAAGCTAAGCAGGCATTGACTGATGCAGTCAATTATGTGAATTCCAATTTCAAAAACGAGAACTTAATTTGCATTCGTGATGGAGATGAAAGAGCGATCGTCGATGCAAGAACACCAGGCACTGATTACCCTGAAGGAATAACCTTTATGGGTATCTATGAGGGCAATGACACAGGCTACCCTCTTGGCTATGGCTTAATTAAAAATGAAAATTTAAACAAATGGCGCTTTGCTCAGTATTTCTATGGTAATGGCGATGGAACAAAGAGGAAGAATATCGGGACATGGATTCGCCATTGGTGGGATAGTACAGGCTGGACAAAATGGGAAAAGATATCAGGTTTTGCTCACGCAAGTGTGGGAGTGTCCGATGTTCAATATTTAAAGCAGATTGATCACACCAAGATAGCTTTTAATCGAAAAATAAAAGACAGTCATGATGCTTTTGATATTAAAAATAATAGATTTGTCGCGCCGAATGATGGAATGTACTTGGTGAATGTTGGGCTTTATATGATCAATTACGCTATGTATATCAACTTTCATTTGAAGGTGTATCTGAACGGAAAAGAGTATAAAACCCTTGACCACTATAGAGGATATTTTGATAACGGCAAAGAAATGAATGTAGGGTTAAACGGAACAGCCACTATCCCAATGAACAAGGGCGATTATGTGGAAATCTTCTGCTACTGTAATTATGGCGGAGATGAAACAGTCAAAAGGGGTATCACTGATAAAAATGGAGTTTACAACTTCTTTGATATCCAAGAGGTTGGCGCTTTAAACTACCCCGATGCGTAAGGAGGTAAAAAATGAATATAGGTGAAGCAATCCTTTATAAATATCCCGGTGCCGATCCGACTAAAGATTTTATCATTCAGAATAATGGCGATGGCACCCCCTCTTACATTGCACGATGGAATATCCGGGCCCCTATCCCTACAGAAGCGGATTTGCAAGCTTGGTGGGACGAATTAAAGCAAAATCCGCCATTTGAACCGCCTGATCAAATTCAATTACTGGCACAAAAGCTGTCGGAAGAAAAACTGGCCCGTAAACAGCTTGAAGAATTAAATCAAACACTTGGACGGCAACTGTCGGAACTAAAGCTCGCCATTATGTCATGGGAAGAGAGGGATGAATCAAAATGAATTATTGGGTATTGGCACTATATTATCAATGGGCCACTCCGGAGATGGTGAAAAAGGCAATGTATTACGACGATTGTTCTGCAGCTGATTTACAGCAGGGCGTTGAAAAGAAGCTCATTACCCCGCAACAGTATAAAGAGATCACAGGTAAAGCCATATAGGCTTTTTTTATTTTGCGATAAAGGGGGTGGTCACAATGTAATTTTGATCAACCACTAAATTCAACGATATCAAGGAGGGATTTGCCATGTCATCATATAGCTTTCAATTTCCAACAGATGCAACCGGTAAGCCAGGAGCGGCTAAACCTTACAGAGAAGGGAACAGGGATTTTATAGTACCCGTGGCTGCTATTTCGGGTAATGCAGAGCTGCTGGCAAACGCAGTTTTAAAAGCGACCGAAGTATACACACAATATGGTCAAGATCGATTAGGTCCTGTTTTAATTTCAAAAGTAAAAGGACATGCTTTTTCTGATCGTGAAGGTACCTTATTCATTGAAGAAAGTAACGATATGAATTCATGGACTACAGTCTCTTCGGCGGTTGTTAAAGCAAATACACTTGGCGAGACTGAATGGGTTCATTTAACTAAACGCTATTTCCGTTTCAGATACGTAAATGGTAACCTGCAACAATCTGAATTTTTACTATACCAGTCACTAGGCGCCGGTGAAGAGGATATAAATATTAACCACACTGTTCCTATTACAGCAGTTGCTCCGTTCTCAGTCCAGCTAGATAAAAGCGGCTTAACTGATGATGGTCGTTTAAAAGTTCAGACTGAAGGCCTGAACCTTAGCTCATTGGACACTCAATCAAAAACGACGGATATTGTCTTTCACGATAGAACAGAAATCATTGGTGAGGGCAACCCATTCACCGTTGGACCATTCAAAACGTTACTCATTGAGGTTTATGGGACGGCTGAGACAAGTGAATTGAAGTTCTGGGGTAAATCCTTATCTGGAACAAAAAGAGCCCTTAGAGGGCAGAAAGTGGATGACGGAACATTTGCCACTAGCACAAAAGGGAAATCAGAAGCTTGGTCTTTTAACATTATTGGTTTTAAAGAAATTGTTATGGAGCTTACAGCTTTAACAAATGGAAACTTTTCAGTTAGAGGGACGGCCGTCTCATAAGATCCGGCTGTCCCTTTTTTATTTGCCTCGGAGGAGGTGATTAGAAATGGAGGAAACCAGTTTGTTTATCAATTTTGAAACATTAGATTTAGCAAGAGTATATTTATTTGGAGGAGTGAAGTACCTTGATTTACTTCTAGTTCTTAGCATAATTGACGTTTTAACAGGAGTAATCAAGGCATGGAAATTCAAAAAGCTGCGAAGCCGGAGCGCATGGTTTGGATATGTCCGCAAACTACTCAATTTCTTTGCGGTCATTTTAGCAAATGTTATTGATACAGTCCTAAATTTGAACGGTGTCTTAACCTTTGGTACCGTTCTTTTTTATATCGCTAATGAAGGCTTGTCAATAACTGAAAACTTAGCACAGAGCGGTGTTAAAATCCCTTCAACGATAACAGATCGATTACAAGCAATTGAGAATGAAAAAGAACAGAGTAAGAATAACGCAGACAAAGCTGCTGGCTAAGCCAGTGGCTTTTTTATTATGTAGACAGAAGGAGAGAGGATATATGCCAATCAAAGTTGTTAAAAATCTAGTCTCTAAATCAAAATATGGATTGAAATGTCCTAATCCAATGAAAGCCGAATACATCACTATTCACAACACTGCGAATGATGCTTCAGCAGCCAATGAAATTTCATATATGAAGAATAATTCAAACTCAACAAGTTTTCACTTTGCAGTAGACGATAAACAAGTTATTCAAGGAATTCCAACAAATCGTAACGCTTGGCACACAGGAGATGGAACAAACGGTCCAGGAAATCGTAAGTCGATCGGTGTCGAAATTTGTTATAGCGAGTCAGGAGGGTCACGATATAAGGCAGCGGAAAAGCTCGCTATTAAGTTTGTGGCACAGCTGCTTAAAGAACGGGGATGGAGCGTTGATCGTGTCCGTAAGCACCAAGATTGGAACGGTAAGTATTGCCCGCACCGTATTTTGTCAGAGGGAAGATGGAATCAAGTTAAGGCTGCCATTGAAAAAGAATTAAAGGCGCTAGGTGGGAAAACAAGCAAGAGTAAAACAAGTGCAGCTAAAGAGAAAACAACAAACTCAAGTAACAAAAAAACGTCATATGCGCTGTCTTCCGGTATTTTTAAAGTGAAGAGCCCAATGATGAGAGGAGAAAAGGTAACACAAATTCAAAAAGCACTGGCTGCACTATACTTCTACCCGGATAAAGGATCGAAAAACAACGGCATTGACGGCGTGTATGGTCCGAAAACAGCAGATGCGATTAGACGATTCCAGTTAATGCATGGGCTTTCTGCTGATGGAATTTATGGATCTAAGACTAAAGAGAGAATTGAAGCATTATTGAGATAAAAAAAGGCCCTTCTCCTAGAAGAAGGGCAAATGTTTTAGGCTGAAGTAATCTTATTTGAAGTGGTTAGTTTTTTTATTTTAGTTAAAATCGTTTCAATTTCCTTTTGTCTATCGTAAATTGTACTTTGAGAATCTCCCTCTATTATTGAGGCGTGTTGAAGATATTCATTATCATCGAATAGATAAATAGCCTTGACAATATCTCCATTTTCTGTGAAAAATAGTTCGACTTCTAAATGATCGTTTATTTGCTTGAAGCTTACTTGTTCGTAATCAGGATCTTTGGCATTGACTAAAAGGTCTGACGGCCAAACCGGATTTAGGTGCATTGCTTTCCATAACTGGTTTCTTAACTCATTTAACAATTTTCAACTCTCCTTCTTTAAGGTTCCTCTTATTAACATCCTCAAATATTCGATTTGAGCATCCAAATCTTTGTTTGCATTTAAATAGTCATCTACCACCCAATTTTTTCTTTCACCATATTTGTTTTTAAAGAAGCTGTTTAAATATGCTGCTATTATTGCAGTATTATCAGGTTTTTGCAACGTCCATTGATGCACACGCTGTAGGGGAAGGTTTTTAAATTCAATACCTTCTTTAGTAAGATCGAATTCAAGTATTAATTGTGCAGGTATTTCATATTGAACTTTCTCATTAAATCCTTCTCGTAATACATTTCGGTATTTCTTAGGGTTTTTAAGGAGAGGATTAAACTCTGGTTCAGCTTTTTCTTTACGAGCTAAATTTGACAATTCTTTTTCAGATTTATCTGGGAATATGCTTTTGAGTTTTTCAACTGTTTCCTCAATATCTTTTTCGTATGCCTCGTATGCTTCAGCTGCACTTGTGAACTCGTAATATTCTTCTTCTGTATCAATTTCTCCATCAAAAATAACCTGACCTAAATCTGTTTCTTCTTTTTTGAAGGAGTTAATTAATTTTGATTCTTTTTTATCGTTCTTTATTACAGCTTCTAATACTTCACAAAATCTTTTTTCTTGCATGTATTCTTTCCAAAGGGGATCTAATCCCAGGTCCCTATGTGCAACAACTGTACCAATATTATCAATTGGATTTGCTGTTACTTGATCGGGGATTCTTCGTAAAATACGACCAATAAATTGTGAATATGGAGCTAAGCTTCTATAAGGTCTAAAAATAGCTGCAACCGAAAGATAAGGGTGATCATATCCTTCCCCTAACATAGCAACATGTATTACTACATCTGTTTGGTGACTTTCTATTTTTCGTAATGCTTCTATTTTCTCGTTTTTAGGGAGTTTGCTATGAACTACTACAACTCTTAAATTTGATTCCTCATACAGTAACTTTACTTTTTCTGCATGTTTAATACTACAACAAACAGCAATTATTTTATGAGGCACATCACTAACTGATAACCGTTCATTAAGTTGTTCAATACTTGCATTTACGATTTGTTGATTGCATTCTTTTGACATAGCAACACTTTTTGATATGTAGTCTTTTTCTTTTATATTTAAAAGTTCGAACTCTTTGAGTGTGTATTTTTTTGATTCGTCTCCGTTTAATGTTAAGTAAACCTTTTCAGGTTTTAACACAAAATTTTTAAGGGTTTTAACTATCCCTTCCTTCATAGCTTTTCCTAACCGGTAATTCATTATTACTTGTCCTTCAATTTGCTTCCTGTCAGTTCTGAAGGGTGTACCTGTAACTTTTAAAACTTTTGCGTCTTTAAAATATTCTAAAGCTTTTGACCAAGTTTCCGCAGGTGAATGATGTGCTTCATCAATAATTATCATGTCAAAAAAGTCACTTTCAACTTTTTTTAATAAAGAATTTCGATATCGGGTGCTTAGCTTATGAATATTAAGAATGACTATATTACTTTCTTCCAGTTCCTCCATAAATGTTTCTTTATCATATTCAACAACTTTTGGAAGGTCACTATAATCTTCAAAGACTCCGTGCTTTAGCCAAAAATTATCTGGAGACGAAGGGTCTAATGAATCTAAGACGTGATCTTTAATAACTAATTGAGGGGTTATAATTAGGACTCTTCCTCTTGAGATACCATACGGGGCTAGGCCCATAACACCAGTTTTACCAGCACCAGTGGGTAAAATTGCAACAGCATGATTTTTTGATTTATCCAATAAGAAATGATTGCAAATTTTAATATAGGCATCCTTCTGTGCTCTTCGTAATCCTTTGTTATCTAAGATACTTGGCTGAGCAGTTTTAAAGTAATTTTCTTTGTATTCATTCATTTATGATCTCCCTCTATTAAATCAAGATATTTACATCTATAATAACTGAAATCATTTTTATTTAGTGAATTTCGACAAAAATAGACTAGATTCGCATTTGAAATGTCACAATTTCTCTCAGTATCTTAAATAAGTGGTTTCAGTTAATGCATGGGCTTTCTGCTGACGGGATTTATGGACCTAAGACTAGAGCAAAAATTGAAGCGTTATTCAAGTAAAAAAGAGCTCATCTCTTTGTGAGAAGGGCTTTCCACATCTTTGGCAAGTTCATTCTATTCAAGTTTGTTCATTAACTCTGTAAATGAATCACAAACATAGCTAAGGGAACTTTTCTTATCTTCATAAGCGATCTCATGATCCCAAAAAACAATTACGGGTTCTTGAGAAGACATTCTGTAATCAAAACAAAAGAGGTTTCCCCCTGCATCTGTAGCAAAAGGTATGATCTTATCAACTAACCGATCTTTAACATTATCAAGTGTACTAAGGAGATCAATTGGTCGAGTTGGATCTCCTATACTCAGTAAATTGTTTATTGATTCTCGAGAATTTTGGAATGAAACAACCTTTTTATCTATAGGAGAGCATCCATTATGGTCTTTAATGAACTCTCTGTAATCGGTCGGGAACTTGATTTTTAATTTTTCTTCTACCTCTTCGATCTGACTGTTTGTCGCCTCTTTAAAAGTGCTTCGTTTTCTCCATTTAATACTTTGCATTGATTAACCTCCTATTTCTCATCTTTTCCCCAAATTTTATATCCGCCAGTATGACCAGTTTTAGCATGAATGACTCGATCTACTAGCTCCATTTTTCCAGGAGTTTGATGGTGGTGCCATGTGTATTTCTCTGGTGTTATTCCATCTTGAAGATCAAGTAAATCATCTTCGTTCAAATCAAGCTTCTTAATCAATGATGGATCTTCTTCAATCTGCTTATATAATTGTTTATTTAATTTGTCAAAATGCTGGTCTCTACTTTTTTTAAAGTCGGCTTTATCAAGTGTGAGTGTATGTTTTGATTCGAATATTGGAAATCCGTCTTTATCATAGGGAACTTTTGTTACTGGATGGACATCATTTTTCAAATGACCCATTCTTAAGTTAATAGTCGTTGTTTTGCCCGCGCTGTTTTCGTACGTGTATGGTGCAGCTTTAACAAATTGATCATGTTTGGATTGTATTGCTTTTTTTAATATAGACGTATTCTTTACATTATGGGTATTCTCAATATCTTGTGCTATACCTACAAGTGCTAGATCATCTTTATTTCTAGATAAAGAATTTATGTAGTTTTTCCCTACGGTAATCCCTTTGTTTACATGTCTAGTAGCTGCTTTTTCTCCAGCTTCAATCACTTTATCTACTTTGGTAGCACCGGCTTTCCCAAGTTTGCTTGTTACTTTCACAGCAGAGCCAACGCCTTTTAGTCCAACAAGGCTCCCGACCACATAGGTAATATAATGAGATCGTGAGTATGCATCTCCGTTAACCATTTTATCATTCCATGTATCCGCTATGTTTGTCCATATGATTTTTGCATAGGAAGGTGTCTTCAATACAGCTGAAAATGTTTTGGCTAATTTTTGTTCTTCGGAGAGCTGGGAAAACTCCCAAGCCCCGACAGCTAGATCTTTAACGCCAGTCACAGTATCCTTAGCGACATCGTAGAGACCGACTCCAACTCCTTTCAGGACTTCCCATGTGGTTTCACCAACTTCTTCGAGCTGTTGTGCTTGTTCAAGCTGAATCACATATTGCTGTTGGGAAGGTTCAAGGTTCTCGTAACCGATCTTCTTCGCAATCTCCAAGTATTCATCAGGATCAGTTACTTCATCAGCGAGCTTTTTATTCAAATCCTTTATTTCCCGCTCTTTCGCTTCTTCTTTTTTAATCGTCAAATAAGCATCTGAATGTCTTGCAATTTCGCCTTTTTTCTTGTGTATGTCGCTTTCCCTGTATGCCTTGGCATTGTAATGAAGCGGCGTGGCGTTTTTTCCTTGGCCTGTTGCGTTTTGAAGCTGCTGAAAATCTGCCTTAATGAAATGTTCATTCGTCTCGGTTTCTGCGTATTCTTTCGTTAGATTGTGATCAAGCTTTCCGAGCTTATGTACAGTGTCGTCCCGTTTCTTGTCTGCTGAATCCAGCTTTTGATTGACATCTTCTGTAGAGAAAACATCAAGATGAATGATATCGCTGATTTCATCAAGGATACCTTTCATTTCATTGCGCTGCTCCTGCATGATAGCTTTTGATTTATTCTTCGCATGAATCAGCTCATGTTCTAAAAATGACTCTTCCACAAACGAATCGGCCAATCCGGCATCAGCTACTATTCCTGAAATACTGTTAAGAAAAGCAATCTTCATATCGATCAGATCAAGCCAGCTGTCTGTGACACCAGCGTGATCTTGGAAAAAAGCTTTAATGTTGTCGGCGCCTTTACCTGAAAACTCACTGTCATCTAGATCAGCCATTCCTTGAAATGCTTTTCTGAGATTGATAAATTGTTCCCTGACCTGATCGTATTCTTTCGCCCGCTTTTCCGCTGCTGAAATTAACGAGTCTGCTTCAAATATCTTCATATCTGTCTCCTTTCCACTTAATTTCATCTAAATTTTACCATACTTATAGGTTATCCAATCTTCAAAATCAGATGTTTATTTAATATCCAATTTACAATCTTTGGTTCTATACTTATAATTAGGAAAGCTTGTCCGATATAGAGACAGAATATACAAATTTGGGGGAATTACATTGAAGAAATGGTTGTTAGGTATTGGCGCATTTTCTCTAAGCTTTTCTTTGGCTGCGTGTGGGTCTAATTCTGCTTCTACAGATAAATCAGATTCAGATAAAGCTAAAACAACGCAGCAAGAAGAAAAGAATGCAAAAGAGACAAAGAAAGACAATCAATCAAACGACAAAAGTAATAATGACAAGGATGAAAAAGCCGAAAATGCTTCAAAGAAGGATTCGTCGGATAAAAAGGCATCTGATAATAAGAAAAAGTTGGTCGATGTAACACTTAACAGAACAGTTGATGGAGATACGATTAAGGTTAACTATAAAGGCGAAGTGAAAACTGTTCGCTACTTGCTTGTTGACACTCCTGAAACTAAAAAGCCAAATTCTTGCATTCAACCATATGGTGAGGATGCTTCAGCAAGAAACAAACAGCTAGTTAACAAGGGGAAACTTCAACTGGAGTTTGATAAAGGAGATCGTACAGACAAGTATGGAAGAATGCTGGCTTACGTTTATGTAGATGGCAAATCAGTACAAGAAACACTTCTTAAAGAAGGATTAGCACGAGTAGCTTATGTGTATGAGCCAAACACGAAGTATTTAGACACGTATAAGAAAGATGAACAGGTTGCGAAAGATAAGGACTTGAAGATTTGGGGTAAGAATGGATATACAACTGATAAAGGATTTAATGGCTGCGTAACGAAACCGAAGAAATCAGTAAGTGTATCTAAGCCGGTTCAAAAGTCAGTGACAACACACCAATCCAAGACACATAAATCGAACTCAAGTAGTTCACATTCAAATAATTCAGCATCAAGCAGCTCTTCTAACTCTACACAAGCTACTTCCCCATCGACTGGTGGAACAGAATACTTTGCAAACTGTACAGAATTGAGAAAGAAATACCCGCATGGTGTACCAAGTACTCACCCTGCTTATTCATCTAGAATGGACCGAGATCATGACAACTTTGCATGTGAAAAGAATTAATCATTTTGAAGCCCTCAGAGGCTTCTTTTTTATTTGGATGTATTCAGTCTCAGTCTTGCTGAAAAGGTTTGTGAGAAATGGAATTTTCATATCGATTAATTCAAGCCATTCCTCAGTGATGCCTGCATGATCTCGAAATACAGCCTTGATGTTATCGGCGCTCCACCCGAAAAATCTTTGGTTAAGGTCAGCCATGCCTTGGAACGCATTTTTCAGGTTCGTCATTGGCTGCGCAATTCATTGTATTCGGTTGACGTTGCTTGGCGGCGAGAGCAGGGTAGCTGCTTCAAAAATCAAGATTATATCCTTTTGAATAGTTCTTTTAGAGTGGTTTATTTTCACCATTTGATTTCGATTTGAACTTTAAAAAATAGGTTCATTTACCCTTTCTTTTGATTGCGTAAAAACGAAATAAGAATTGCGGCATATCGAAAATTATTTCTATATATTACATATTATGCTAAACATATGCTAAAATGTTGTTTGAGAAAATTTAGAATATTTGTAGAAAGAGGGGTTTATCGTATGAGTAAACTGGCTTCTGAAAGAGTTGCAAATATATTAAATGATTGGTATATCGCGATAAAACAACAAGACGCTGAGTCTGCTGAGAAATATTTTGAAGAGATCAAACCGCTTTTAGATGAAATGGAAGAAGATCAAGAGGTTTTAATGTATTATTCTTTGTTGGAAGAGCGTCATAGAATGCTTTTGTATCAGGTGAGAGGTAAAGAACTGCCTTCCCATTCGTATTTTAATGAAAATCACGCTGATAAAATCCAAAAGACAGACCATATGATTGAATATTATTTTTATTTATTTGAAGCGCTGTACGAGTCATATAATAGGAATTTCGAGAGCGCCATAAGTTTATTTAATATCGCAGAAAAAAAACTTTCGTTAATACCGGATGAAATTGAAGCAGCAGAATTTTATTCAAAGGTTGCCTCTATGTACATGATGTTGGGCCAAAACATCGTATCGTTAAATTATATAACCAATGCAATGAATATCTATAAGAATAATGCTAATTATTTAAAGCAATTTGCGACGTCTTTAATGGTGGTTGCTCATAATTATACTGAATTGGGACAATACGAAAAATCAGAGGAATATTATTTACAAGCAATTAAAGTGGCAAAAAAATTGAACGATTCATTTTTTACGGCTATGATCCATCACAATTTAAGCATTACATATTCAGAAGCGAAGCGGTCGCAAGATTGTCTTAATGCCATTAAGCATGCATTAAGAAATAAAGATTGGTGTGGATCATCGTATTATATAAATTCATTATATATGATTGCAAAAGAGCTGGTGGTGATGGGGGAAAACAATAAGGCCTCATATTATTTGAAAAAGGGACAGGAAAATCTTAGACAAAAACAGAATAAAATATACGAAGCTAAAATAAACATTATTCATGAGCTTTCACAAAGTCCTTTAAATGAGCGCGTAGATCGGATTCACAGTCATATGAATAGATTGGCAGAACAAAACGACTTTGACAGCATTCACGATCTGGCTTTAATCACCTCAAAAAAATTTGAAGAAGGGGGACTTTATAGAGAGGCTCTAAAGTTTTCTAATAAAGCTATTTTAGCTGAGAAGAAAATGAAGCAGTTGGAGGGAATTTGATGAAAAAGAGAATCCTTTTTGCAACATTATCTGTTGCTTGTTTAAGCGGGTTAGCTTTTGCGGGTATTATGGGTTTTTCTAATAAACATGTAGCTGAAAAGCCAGTAGGTACTTATATATTAGCTGAAAAACCAGTCGGCACATAAAAAACAAAAGCCCCCAGATAGGGCTTTTGTTTTTTATTGAAGGTTCATGAATAAACGGGGTGGTATGGTGCGTCTGTTCTTTTAAAATCTCCTGTAAAGGGAGATTTTATTACAAGGAACCCCAGATGGATCGTCCACCGGTGTGCCCTGTCTTTTTATGAATGTTCTTATCTACTAGCTGAAGCCTTCCTCTGTTTTCATGATGATGCCATAAGTAGCCTCTAGGGGTCTTTCCATTTTTAATATCTTGTATTTGGTATTTGTTAAACTTTTTTGCGTGTTCCCAAGTGTTAATTGCTTGTTTCAAAGCATAATTTGCATTCTTAAACTGAACAGCGTTTGATGATTTAATTTGCCCTAATGTCAAATTATAATTATATTTTGCCGCAAAAACAGGAAAACCTTTAGAATTGAATTTCACTCCGGTTTTTGGATGCTTTTTGCCGGCCAACTTACCATTTCTTACAGTTATCTTCTTTGTTGTGGATTTGAGTGTCTGTTTAACTAATAATTTACCCCCAACACGGCTAACAATGGCAATTGCCGGAGGAAGTAACCAACCGAACTGAGCATGAAGTTCTTCATCAGTACCGGTTGCATCCACTTCGGGAGCAGTCTTTTCTTCTGTTCCGTTAACAACGTTTTCATCAAAAACTTTGTCAGATACATCCTGGGCTTCTTCAGATATAGAATCATCAGATAAATCATCTTCTACATCACCCTCATAGACGGGGGCATTAGCTAAATCCGAATAATAAGGATCTTCTATTACATCTGAATAGTCTTCGTAGTTTGTTTCTTCATAGCCAGCTTCATCATCTGAAACATCATCAGTGGAGGTATGTACCATGTCTGGACCATGATTTTCTTTGCTGTTTGTTGTTTGTGCTTCTGCAAAATTAGGAAGGACGAATGAGGTAAATAGAAGCAGTGGCAGAACAAGACTTGTAATTCTTGTTAAATTTTTCATATCTCTCCTCTTTCTGTTAGTATTTTCTTCACTTAACATCTTAATATATTTTTAGGAAGAAATAAACAGAAAGAGGATAAAAAGTAAAAAAATTAAAGGAAGTCCTTGATTTGTGTCAAAATATTATCGACATCTTCATTCTTTTGTTTGCTTAAGTTAGCTACAATCTCTTCAATACGGTCTTTAAGAATTGTTGTTTTAATATGGTTATCATACGTTGTGGCTAGTGTCATTAATAAATCTGCTAGTTCAAAAGCTTGTTCATCGTTTAAGTTATAAGATGACTCTTTAATCTGATTTATGACCCATGCTAGAGCATTTGTGTCTTTTATGGGGTAGTATGCCACCCTGTATATATCCAAAGGGTTCTTTTCTTTTAATATTTTAACAACTTCTTCACTTGTTATTGACTCAGATGCATTGTGAATTTCTGTTTCTTCATTGTTATATATTTCAGTATCCATATCGTAATGATGCGAGTACAGTTTTGACAAAAATTCGTCAAACGAGGTTGCTAGTTTGAAATCCTGATCCATTTCCACATCGAAGTAATGAATCGGAGGGTTTGAGTTAGTTTCTCGATAATCCATAGCTACCCAAGTATGTCCGTCTCCATGAATAAGGAGAATGTTTTCGGGTAAATCCCATTCCTTTATTAGGTATGAACTGTCTAAAATTCCTGGGTCTTCTCCTAACCCTAGTAGGTAATCAAACTCAATATGATCTTCTGCCCATGAATTCTGAACAGTTGTGGGGAATGCATTGTAATTTATCATTCCTCCGTTTTGCTTGAGTATAAGCTTCTTATACGACTCAGGTAGAATGATATTCAACTTGTTTTCGATGTGTTTGATCATCTCTTCAGTTACACTATCAAGTTTATAAGGATCTTCTTCAGTTGCTTCCCAAAAATTATGCACTGTTTTTCCTCCTTAAAAGCAATAACGCGGTATAGTTCGCATAACTATATATTATTCGACATTAAAGTAGATATACCTGTAATCTGTAAAGAAAAACATCTCCCTCAAAATTGTATAATTTAGGAGGAGGGGGAGTAGATATGAAACGTTTGAATTGCAGCAGTTTCCGGAAAGCAGTGATTTAGCTTCAAACACTTTCATGACCATATCATTTCATACGATAGACTCTTCAACGAAATATTACCAGAAAGAATGAAGAAACGAACATAAAATGCTGGGGTTAATCACTGAAGAAAACATTTGCGGTTTTTTTGCGGTTAAAACACTTTTTAGAAATGTTAGAATATTACATAAAAAGACGCAAAAAGGAGGGATCCTGTGAATCCGGTTTTATCATCGTCAGAGTTGGCGTGAAAATCAACGAGTGGTACAAGATGTTGATATTGAGAATGCAGAGTTTCATTTTAAGTTAGCCGAAGCTTAATATACTATGAAGCAAAATCATATCTCGATGCATCATGTTAAACAGGCAATGGACATTTATAATCAATATGATCTTTATAAAGTGCGAAAAATCCAATGTCATTTTGTGATATCGGGAAATTACGTTGATTTTAAACATTTCGAGAAAAGCTTGCCGCATCTTGAAAAAGCCGGAGAATTGTCTAAACAATTAGATCGCAATGAAAGGCTACTTAGCTCGGCTTACTACAATCTAGGAAAGAATTACGCAGACTTAGGAATAAATGATAAAGCAGATCATTTATTAAATGAGGTTGCCAAGAATATCAGAAAGTGCTAAGTTGAGCAATCTACCACATTTCCTGTTTACATACGCTAAATTTCTTTTTAAGCAGGGGAAAACAAGTGAAGCAATAAAAATGAGTAAAAAGGGTTTATCCGCTGCGATATCCTAAGGTAATAAACTTTTCGTGTCCCTGCAAAAGTACTTGGAAACACTTTATATAATGCAGTAGATCAAGCGGGAATCAAAAAAACTATTGATTACTTAGAAAGAAATAAGAATTATGCGTATGTGGAAGATATCGCAATTGAATACGGCTGAAGTTTTTGCAAAATCAAAGGAATTTGAAACATCATATGTTTATCATCAAAAAATGCTTGAAACGCAAAAACAAATTCAGAGGGGAGAATGCCTATCTGAATTTTAAAAAAGTCGTAATCATTATTCTTAGTACAGTTACTTTAAGTTTAGGTTTGGTTACTACTTTTACTGTAGAGCAAAGTGAAGTATATCATCAACTTTCTGACCGGAATCAAATATGAAAACTGATAGGTATAACCTTATTTTTTGGGGGGGAGAAAAAGGCAATAGGGCACCGCAATAACTTTTTGGTTTCTTAAAAACTCCACTTTGCAATGAGATTAATCAAAATGGAGCTTTTCGTTTCAAGTATCAAATTTTAAAAAAGTTTCTAATAGTATTGCTCTACAATGCGTATGGGCACTTCCTGGTATAAGATTAATGATAACCGATATAACGGAGGTTTTTTGGTCTACATACATCTCAACAGCTACTACTAACCATTTCTTTGTAACAAAAAATTCGCCGATTTTCTTTAATGATTTGGTGCACAGTTCAAACAAAACCCATTACCACCGTCATTTTCTGTGTTGATTTCACGAGTGCAATCCGGACATGTAGTATATGCATTAGGAACAACATCATAATCTTCATCGACAAAACAGGATTGATAGGAAGTTTCCTCAAAATCTCCAGAAATAATTTCAGACAAATCAAAATCATTTGAGTCCTCAAAATCCATAAGCATATCGACTGTTCTAACAACACTGATAGTTAGTTGCCCCATTACCCCGTGCTTATAATCGGGAGAAACAATAATTTCTTTGGTGTCATCATCTTTCCCCCAATAATCACAAGAATGACTGCTCATTTCTACATTATATATCAATTCATATATTATCTGATCATCATCACGCTCAACCATTGTAAAACTGTTTAATTCGTAATTATCAATATCCCATTCTTCAATACCTTCTGAACCTATATATGTTAATGCTGATTCATCAACGTATTCAAAGCCAGAATACTTTAGAGTATCATGTATAGAATCAAATGCTGAATACTCAATCATATTTATGTAATCTTTATCAGTAATTCTAAGTGCTTGTTCAACAACATCGGTTTTTGGAATGTTCATACTCCTAGAAACAGCTTCATAGAAATCTGCAGATACAAATGGCACGATTTTCATCGAAGGTCCGGCAACACCACCATTTTCTGATTTTCTTTTTCTTGTATCTTTGGCAAATTCCTCATAAAGTTGCGACAAAAATTCGACTGTATCATTTTTGCGATTCCACCAATCTGCCTTTGAATCATCTGTAACAAAAATGATATTCCTCTGCCTTTCCTTAGAAAATTGTAATACTTCTTTCCATAAGATCAAATCACTATATTTGCGAATACCATCTTTATTCTTACCATCTTTATACCCAGGAGGTATTTCTTTTTTATATCTTTTTTCACCTTCTTCGCAGATCTTATATATCTCATCCCGAGTAAAATCTTGCATTATCTGTTTATCGTCAATTAATTTTTGTACAAATTCCTTAACGACATCACTTGTCCAACTATCTTGTATCAGGGTTAAAACACTTCGCTGTTCAAAGTAACTTGTAAGCATAGTTTTTAATTCATCATATTTTTCATCAATTTTATCTTGAAGTTCATCTGCTCCTGGAAATTGGCGAGTAATTAAAGTAGCACAACTGTTTTTTAATTTATTTTGCTGCTTTTCAATTAAATTCATTGTATCCTCTATTGAATTTTCAATCTTACCTTGACGACGTTTGAATAGAGCATGATAGTGTTTATCATATTCGATTTTAACAGTATAAGGAATCATTATATGCGCTTGTATTTTCCGTAAACAGTCTAAGGCAAAATTGGCGAAATCTGGTGAAAAACGGTACAAACCTAAATATACATTTGTGTCACAAACGATTATATAATTATCTGCAATAAGTTTTGCAATATTAACAGAAGCATCACTGAAGCCTGATGTAATTTCATTATCATTAGCCATTAAATAATCTCCACCTAATTGTTTATAATTTATTTTTATTTAAACAGCAAAAATTATTAACCGTGTACTGCAATTTGGTTTCCTCTAGTGTGTTTCTGACTCTCGTAATGTTAATTTAACCACGATTAATTCTCTCCCATAGCATATTATTCTCCTTTAGGTCTATTATAATACAAGTTTCTTTAATAGAGTAAGTTATTTAACAAATAATGTATGTATTTTCCTAGGCTAATGATCCTTTAATGGAATACGCGTTGAAAATCACCTCATTAGGACAAACAGCTGTTACATAGCATTACCCAAGGGGTGATGCATTTTATGAAGGTAATTATCATCGAGGGACCGCAAGCTGACAAATGCATTAACGATTGCTATCATTATTTAATAAAACTTTATAGGAAGGAGATCCAGGGTGATAGCAATATATGTAAGGGTATCGACCGAGGAACAAGCGATCAAGGGATCGAGCATCGACAGCCAGATCGAGGCCTGCATAAAGAAAGCAGGGACTAAGGATGTGTTGAAATATGCCGATGAAGGATTTTCTGGTGAGCTTTTAGAACGTCCGGCTCTGAATCGTTTGAGGGAGGATGCAAGCAAAGGACTTATAAGTCAAGTCATTTGTTACGATCCTGACCGTCTTTCTCGGAAATTAATGAATCAGCTTATCATTGATGATGAACTACGAAAGCGAAACATACCCTTAATTTTTGTAAATGGTGAGTACGCCAATTCTCCAGAAGGTCAATTATTTTTCGCTATGCGTGGAGCAATCTCAGAATTTGAAAAAGCCAAAATTAAAGAACGAACATCAAGCGGCCGACTTCAAAAAATAAAAAAAGGTATGATCATTAAAGATTCCAAACTATATGGCTATAAATTTGTTAAAGAGAAAAGAACTCTTGAGATATTTGAAGAGGAAGCAAAAATCATTCGGATGATTTTCAACTATTTCACCGATCATAAAAGCCCTTTTTTCGGCAGAGTGAATGGGATTGCGCTACATTTAACCCAGATGGGGGTTAAAACAAAAAAAGACGCCAAAGTATGGCACAGGCAGGTTGTTCGACAGATATTAATGAACTCTTCTTATAAGGGTGAACATAAACAATATAAATATGACACAGAGGGTTCCTATGTTTCAAAACAGGCAGGGAACAAATCTATAATTAAAATAAGACCTGAAGAGGAGCAAATCACTATTGCAATTCCAGCGATTATTCCAACCGAACAATGGGATTATGCTCAAGAACTTTTAGGCCAAAGTAAAAGAAAACACTTGAGTATCAGTCCTCACAATTATTTGTTATCCGGCTTAGTTAGATGCGGGAAATGCGGAAACACCATGACAGGGAAGAAAAGAAAATCACATGGTAAAGACTACTATGTGTATACTTGCCGGAAAAATTATTCTGGAGCAAAGGACCGTGGCTGCGGAAAAGAAATGTCTGAGAATAAATTAAACAGGCATGTATGGAGTGAGATCTTTAATTTTATCACCAATCCGGAAAAGTATTCTGCTTTTAAAGAAGTTGAACAATCAAATCACCTGTATGATGAATTAGAGCTTATTCAAAAAGAAATAGAGAAAACAAAAAAAGGCCGCAAGCGTCTTTTAACGCTAATCAGCCTAAGCGATGACGATGATTTAGATATTGATGAAGTGAAAGTACAGATTATTGAGCTGCAAAAAAAACAAAATCAGCTTACTGGAAAGTGTAACGAAATTCAATCAAAAATGAAAGTCCTGGATGATACAAGCTCAAGTGAAAATGCTCTAAAGAGAGCAGTTGATTATTTTCAGTCTATAGGTGCAGAAAATCTAACCCTTGAAGATAAACAGACAATTGTTAACTTTATCGTGAAAGAGGTTTTAGTTGTGGATTCTGACACAGTATATATTGAAACTTATTAAAGAGGGGTGTATGCACCCCCCTTTTGTAATTACAATCTCATTTTCAATACATCGTGCAGCATATGTGGCAAGCTTCGTGCCTTTTCCGGCTGAGTAGCTTTCAATTCCTTTAATCAGCCCGATTGTACCGATGGAGATCAGATCTTCTGCGTCCTCTCCCGTGTTTTCGAATTTTTTCACAATATGGGCGACTAAACGGAGATTGTGTTCGATCAGCATGTTGCGGGCGTGTTCATCTCCTTCAGCCATAAGGTCTAAGTATTTTTTCTCCTCACTATTTGAGAGCGGTTGTGGAAAGGCATTATTTTTCACGTATGATACTAAAAACACGAGTTCTTTCACAATAAACCCGAGCGCTGCAAAAACACCTGTCACCATCCTCACCTCCACAAAGTTATGTAGGCAAAAGCCTATATGTAACTGTATGTGGCAGTCAGGCTGTTTGTGTCTGTACAGGGAAATTAATCAAAGGCAGGTTTTATTTCTTACAGCCTCTTGATTTTTGCTGATTGAGCCTGTATATTGTTAAAAAAAGTAAGGGTGAAAACAATATAACCGAAAAGCGCTGAAGAGACGAGTAGACAGATATCATTCATGACAGAGAGCTCCGGGAGCTGTGAAGGAGTATGAATGGATGTGTTGAAGCAAACCTCTTAGCTTCGCATCGGAATCATGCAACACGAGGATGATGCGGCGGATACTCCTGTTACCGAGTAAGCTTTGTACCCGGCTTAGGCCGGCACCAAACCGAATTGAGGTGGCATAGCGGGCTGTTTCCCGTCCTCAAGACTTTATTGTCTTGAGGGCGTTTTTTATTTTTAAGGGAGGGATAAGATGAAAAACCTGAAGTCTTGGCGGTACCCGATGCTTCTGTTAACCGGAATCGGGATAGCAAATATTGGTGAATGGATTTATTTTTTGTCTCTTAATCTTATTGTTTTAAAAGAAACGGAGTCTGCTTTTGCGGTTTCCATTCTTTATTTAATCAGGCCTGCGGCTGTTTTGATGACAAATGGGTGGGCGGGCAGCATCATCGACCGGTGTAACAAACGGAATATGATGATGTCGCTTGATTTCATCCGGGCTGCATTCATTGCCGTTCTGCCGCTGATGTTTACTGTACGGTCTTTGTTTTCCGTTTATAGTATCGTGTTTTTGATTCAAATGGCCAATGCGATGTTTCGTCCGAGTTCCATGGCGTATGTGACGATGCTTATTCCGGCTGAAAGGAGAAAACGATTCAATTCACTAAGGGCTTTGTCGGAATCAGGGGCTTTTCTCCTCGGGCCGGCTGCGGCCGGGCTGCTTTTTATCGCCGGCACGCCGATTTTTGCGATTTGGGTGAATGCGGGGGCTTTAGTGCTGTCCGGTTTCATCACGATGATGCTGCCGAACCTTGAAAATGAGCCTCACGTACATTCTCCCAGACAGAAGCTTTCTTTGGCAGTGTGCAAAGAAGATTGGAAGCTCGTCTATCGCTTCAGCCGAACGGCGCGAAACGTCATGATCATTTATTTTTTATTCAGTCTGGTCATGACCGTTATGCCATCAGCGCTTGATTCGCTTGAAGCCGCTTTTGCAAAAGAGGTTCTTCAGCTGACTGATGCCGATTACGGTTTTCTCGTCAGTGTCTCAGGGGCAGGCATTATCGCGGGGGCGCTTGTCAATGTGTTCTTTAATAAAAAAATGCCGGCTTCTTTATTGATGGGAATGGGCTCTTTATTCACAGCGGCCGGATATATGATTTATGCGTTTTCTGACGTTTTTTGGACGGCTGCTTTCGGATTTTTCCTTCTCGCTTTTTTTCTGGCGTTTGCCAATACAGGCTTTCTGACGTTTTATCAAAAGAATGTTCCGGTGGACATCATGGGGAGAGTGGGGAGCTTTTATTCATTAATCGAAGCCGTCTTCGTTATAGTAGTAACGGCGGTATTCGGAGCGGCTTCTGTCAGTTCTTCTGTCCGCGGCATCGTCATCGCAGGCGCTGCTGTTATGCTGGCGTTGGCAGCCGTTTTATGCTCGTTCTTATTTGCGGCCGCAAAAAGGAGGACTCCTGATGTATTTCAAGCGGATCAATTTAAACAAACATAAAGAGACGGCCGTTTCATTTCGTGAGGATTCGTTTTTCGTCAGCTTTGGCACGGCGGATCATTTTAATAAGGATGAATATCTCAGGTGGCTGTCATCCCAAATCAAATGCTTTCCCGACGGTTTTATGCCGCTTTTTCATAACGGGCAGCCGATCGGACAGCTTGAAGCTTCCATCAAATTTTACCGCAGCCAAAAAATCGGTTATGTGCACCTTTACTATATGACTGAGCAGCAGAGGGGAAGGGGTTGCGGAACGAAACTGCATCAATACGTGAGGCAGTTTTTCAGAGCGAACGGTGTTTCGGAATATCACCTGAGAGTTTCGCCGGGCAATGAAGAGGCTCTGTCATTTTACAGAAAGAAAAACATGGAAGTGATCGGTTCAGAATGTAACGGAAAAGTTCTCAGAATGAGAGGAGCCGTACCGCCGGAATAGGGGGCGGTACGCGCTTCATTTTTTCGTTGTTTTTAAAAGGCCGGGAAACTTCTTATAAATGACCGCCATTAAGATGAGCATATACATTCCGTAAATCCCGAAAGACAGCAGTTTGTTGCTTGTAAATGAAGCGCCTGCGACGGTCACGATCACAATGTTCGGAATTTTGCCGAGCACCGACGCAGAAAAAAAGATCGGCCATCGGATATTACTCAGCCCGCAGACGGTATTCATGGCAAGCGACGGTATAATCGGAATCAGCCGCCCGAAAAGCACCGCCGTAAAAGCGTGCTGATGAAATGAATCTTCATATTGGGCCGCTGCCGGGTAAGCCAGCAGCTTTTTTCTGGCCCAGTCTCTGAATCCGTACCGGACGAGAAAAAACAATGCCATTGTTCCGAGCATCGCGCCTGACAATGTAATCCACACCCCGTTTACAATCCCGAAAACCGCTCCGTTTAAGGCCGCGATAATGGCGAATGGAACGATCGGAAAAAATACGTCAGCTGCGACCAGAAGGATACTCATAAGCACGGCGTACATGCCGCCCGCGCGAATCATGCTGAGCCAGACGTCTTTTTGCATAAAGCCGATCATCACGACAGCAATGATGACGGCAAGACTGAATCCCTTTTTTATCATCTGCACGTTCACCTCTTTTCAATTAGTATACAGCACAAATCTATCTCCTTCTATTAAAATAAGCTGTCCGATAAGCGTACTTGTTTATCAGCATTTGCCGTTTGATGAGAAACGGCTGGCACCCGGATTTGGACAAAAACAAGCGGGAAGCGGGTGATGTGCATCATTTGATGCAGAGAATGATTTTTTATAAAAGGGGACACGTTAACAGTAGTGTTTACTGGAGGTGTAAACGTTGAGATGCTTTCATCTGATCATCATGATATGCGTCCTCACGAGTCTCACTGCCGTGTCCGCCGAGGCGAAATCTTTAAAAAGAAGTGACATGGAGAAGACGGGAAACGTGTACTGGGATATAAGGTCTGAAAAAAAGAAACTATCTTTAACCTTCGATGACGGCCCCCATCCTGTCTATACGGAGGCTGTGTTAGACGTGTTGAAACAGCACAATGTTAAAGCAACCTTTTTTTGTGTCGGGAGCCGTATAGATAAATACCCCATAACGGCAAAACGCATCGTTGAAGAAGGGCATGAAATCGGCAACCATACGATGAACCATGTTTATTTTCACCGACTGAAACGCAAAGACATTTTACAAGAGCTTCACAGCTCAGCGCATCATATTACATCGCTGCAGCCGGAAGGGGACAAGTTATTCCGCCCGCCGGGAGGGTCGCTGAATCATACGGCTTTCAAAAGCATCTTAAAAGAGGGCTATCATATCATCATGTGGTCATGGAACCAAGATCCGAGGGACTGGAAAAGGCCTGGGAAAGGAAAAATCGTCAGGCACGTTGTTTCACATGCCAGAGATGGAGATATCGTTCTTCTGCATGACGGCGGAGGAAACCGGCGCCAGACGGTTGAGGCTTTGAAAGAAATCATTCCCAAGCTGAAAAAGCAGGGCTACACGTTTGTTAAGGTTTCGGATTTGATCGGACAGGATTCCGGTCCTTTTCATATCCAGTAAAGAGAGCGCCGCGTTGAAAGCCGCCAAAGAGATGTGTACCATAGGAGGTAAGGTTTGGGGGGAGAGAAAATGAAGTTTGCTGTTCTTTTTATTACGATAATCTGTCTGTTATCAGGATGCGCCGCGGGCAAAGAAAAAAGTGTTGTCGCGTTCGGCGACAGCAATACGCGCGGTTCCAACTGGGATTATCGTGATTATCCGAAGGCGCAGCAGTGGGTAAACATTTTAAAAACAGCGGAACGCGGCCGTCTTACAGTTATAAATGCGGGAATAGGCGGCCAGACGACTGAGGATGCGCGCCTGCGTTTTCAAAGCGACGTGCTGGACCGTAAGCCCCAATATTTATTTATCATGTTCGGAACAAATGATGCGGGCATTTTGACGGGCGATCAGCCGCGGGTATCAAAGAAACGGTTTAAAGAAAACCTGACTTATTTCATAAACGAAAGCAGAAATCACGGCATAAAGCCGATTTTAATGACGTGCATCCCGGTTATAGAAGGAAACGGAACGCATCATCTCTATTACTATTCGAGATATAAAGCCTCAGCCTTTAAAGAAAAAGGCGGCGCGAGAAAATGGCATAATTCCTATAACGGCGTTACGAGGCAGGTTGCAGCTGAGTTGAAAGTGCCGCTGGTGGATAACTGGAAACACTTTATACGCGCGGACGGCGGCAAAGATACAGACCGGGCGCTGATCCAATCCGGACTGATAGATCCCTCCGGAAATCATATGACGCCAAAAGGCGCCAGAATCTTAATTGAAGGCATAAAAAATGGGCGGGTTTTGGAACGCTGACGCCGTCAGCTGCCTAAACCGTTTTGCTTCTGATTCATAGGCTGTAGAAAAAACATCTTTTTGGAGGCGATTGCTATGAACCGCGGTTTCCCTCCGCAATATCCTGTATGCCCGCCTCCTCGGGTGAATGCGGGGTACTGGTACGCATTTTTTGTTGTGCTGCTCGTCGTCATTCTCGTCCTGGGCGGTCTGTATTGGTTCAATATATAGCAGCCGTCCTCTTAAACACCTCTATTTTAGGGGTGTTTTTTGTTGAAAGTGGTAGTAATGCGCATAACCGAAGTGATATAATATCAGTCATCTGAGTAAAAAAAGGAAATTCGCCCGGGAATTTTTTTCTGTTTAAGAAGAAACGGAAATAATGTGTCCGAGCGATCTTCTTTTGATTTCGTTTTCAATTAACTCGATAAATTCACGGCTCAAATTCATTTCATTGGCTTTGAAATAAGATTCTATTAGTAATTCATCAGAAAGCTTTCTCATGCCGGGGACCCAATTAATGGGAGTGGCACCTCCTTATAATTGTAATCAATCATCAGACGCAAGCATATGATGGAAGGTTGCGTTTCAATCATGGTGAGGTTATCTTTAATCTACCATGAAATACAAATAAGAACAATCGTTCTGTTATCCACACTCGTAAGTGGATAACTTGTTAGTATCTTGTTTATAATTTGGATAAATCCGGATGTAATAAGAGTGGATAATGTGTGTAATTTTATCCACAACTGGTGAAGAAACCCAATTTTTGTCGAAATTTTTTTACTGAGTCCGACTTTGTTTTTAAATCTGACAGGTTTCGACATATAGATGATAGAAAGAAAAGGAAGGGTGCGGGTTTTGTTAAAAAAGTTTTTTTTACCTGACGAATTTGTGAAAAATATATTTCATATCACACCGGAAAAGCTCAAAGAACGCAATGTGAAAGGGATTATTACAGACCTTGACAACACGCTTGTGGAGTGGGACAGACCGAGTGCGACACCTCGATTAATCGAGTGGTTTGAAGAAATGAAGGAGCACGGCATTAAAGTCACGATCGTCTCCAATAATAATGAACGAAGAGTGAAATTATTCTCGGAGCCGCTTGGCATACCGTTTATTTATAAGGCAAGAAAACCGATGGGACGCGCCTTTAAAAGAGCCGTCAGCAGCATGGATCTGAAAAAAGAAGACTGTGTGGTCATCGGCGATCAGCTGCTTACTGATGTTCTCGGCGGAAACAGAAACGGGTATCATACGATCCTCGTCGTGCCTGTCGCTTCCTCTGACGGAGTCATGACGCGCTTTAACCGCCGGATTGAACGGAGAATATTGAGTTCTTTGAAACGTAAAGGCCATATTCAGTGGGAGGATTAGAAATGGAAAAGGTTGTTTGCATCGGCTGCGGAGTAACGATCCAGACCGAGAATAAACAAGGTCTCGGATACGCGCCAAAGGCATCGCTCACGAAAGAGAATGTCATCTGCCAGCGCTGCTTCAGACTGAAAAATTACAATGAAATTCAAGATGTTTCATTAACGGATGATGACTTTTTAAATATCTTGCACACAATCGGCGATACTGACTCTCTTATTGTCAAAGTCGTTGATATTTTTGATTTTAACGGAAGCTGGATAAACGGGCTGAACCGCTTTGTCGGCGGTAATCCGATCATTCTTGTCGGTAATAAGGCCGATATCCTGCCGAAATCCGTAAAACGGGAACGGCTCGTTCAATGGATGAAACGCGAAGCGAAAGAATACGGCTTAAAACCCCTTGATGTCTTTTTAATCAGCGCTTCCCGCGGACAAGGGATGAAGGAAGTCATTGACGCCATTGAACATTATCGCGAAGGGCGCGATGTGTATGTGGTGGGCTGTACCAATGTCGGCAAATCCACATTTATCAACCGGATTATTAAAGAGGTCTCAGGGGAAGAGAATATTATTACCACCTCTCAATTTCCGGGCACGACGCTTGACGCGATTGAAATCCCGCTCGATGACGGATCTGCGCTTTACGATACGCCGGGAATCATTAACCATCACCAGATGGCGCATTACGTGGACAAGCGTGACTTAAAGGTGCTGACACCGAAAAAAGAACTGAAGCCGCGCACTTTTCAGCTGAATGAAAAACAAACGCTTTATTTCGGCGGGCTTGCCCGGTTTGACTATGTATCAGGCGATAAAACGGCGTTTGTCTGCTATATGCCGAATGAATTGATGATTCACAGAACAAAGCTTGAAAATGCTGATGCCTTATACGAAAAGCATGCGGGAGAACTGCTTACCCCGCCCGGAAAAGATCATTTGGATGAATTTCCGGAGCTTACGCCCCACACGTTTACGATTAAAGAAGGAAAGACGGATATCGTTTTTTCCGGTCTCGGCTGGGTCACGGTGCAGCAAGCAGATAAAAAAATAACGGCATACGCTCCGAAAGGCGTACACGTATTTGTCCGCCGTTCATTAATATAGAGAGAAGGGGAGAGGGAGCATGAAACAATTGTACGGAGTAATCGGTAATCCGATCGGGCATTCAATGTCACCCGATATTCATAACGCGGCTTTGCAAGATAAGAACATCAACGGGCAGTATTTTGCGTTTCAGGTGGAACCTCATCATCTCAAGGACGCCGTTAACGGAATCAAGGCGCTTGGCATCTGCGGAGTGAACGTCACAGTCCCGCATAAAGTCGCGATCATGGAGCATCTGGATGAAATACATGAAAGCGCGAAAGTACTCGGGGCCGTAAATACCGTCAAAAGAGAGGGAGACAGGCTCATCGGGTATAATACTGACGGAGATGGGTTTTATAAATCCTTAGTCAAAGTATTGGACAAACCGATATCAGAGCTCTCCATCCTCATGATTGGGGCGGGAGGAGCGGCAAGAGCGATTTTTACGACGATCGTCCGCGGAGAGCCGAAACAATTTGACGTTTGCAACCGCACGCCGGAAAAAGCGGAAAGCCTGATTGCGGCTGCTCCCTCTTTTCAGCAGAAACGCGCCCTTACTTTAAAAGAAGCTGAAAATCAGCTTGAACAATATGACGTCATTATTCATACAACATCTGTCGGCATGTATCCGAAAACGGATGCCGTGCCGCTCTCATTGGAACGGGCCAAAACGGGCGCCATCGTTTGTGATATCGTATACAACCCGATTCAAACGGCGTTCTTAAAAGAAGCTGAAAAAAGAGGTTTAACAACCCTTGACGGTGTCGGCATGTTTGTGGAACAGGCCGCACTGTCTTTCAAGCTGTGGACGGAACAAGAGCCTGACAGCGGCTTAATGAGAGCGATTGTTGAAGGAAAACTAGGAGGAACACAATGTTAACAGGAAAACAAAAACGGTTTTTGCGTTCAAAAGCGCATCATTTAACGCCTATTTTTCAAGTGGGAAAAGGCGGAGTCAACGAAAACATGGTGAAACAGATTGCCGAGGCTTTAGAAGCAAGAGAGCTGATTAAAGTCAGCGTGCTTCAAAACTGCGAAGACGATAAAAATGATGTCGCAGAAGCCCTTGTGAAAGGCACCCGCTCACAATTGGTGCAGACGATCGGAAATACGATCGTACTGTATAAGGAATCAAAGGAAAATAAACAAATCGAGCTTCCGTAAGGTGGTTGACATGAAGAAAATCGGAATATTCGGGGGCACATTTGACCCTCCGCACAACGGACATCTTCTGATGGCTAATGAAGTCCTTCATCAGGCGGAGCTCGATGAGATTTGGTTTATGCCCAATAAAATCCCTCCGCATAAGCAGAATGAAGACTTTACAGACAGCCGGCACCGGGTGGAGATGCTGAAGCTTGCCATCAGCTCTAATTCCGGCTTTAAGCTTGAGCTTGCGGAAATGGACCGGAAAGGCCCTTCTTATACCTATGATACCGTCCGTTTACTGAAGGAGCGGCACCCGAACGACAAGCTTTTCTTTATTATCGGGGCGGATATGATTGAATATCTGCCGAAATGGTACAAACTGGACGAACTGCTCACGCTCATTCAATTTATCGGAGTGCGGCGCCCGGGGTATCATATTGAGACCCCGTACCCGCTGCTTTTTGCCGACGTTCCGGAATTTGACGTTTCGTCAACGATGCTGAGAGAACGTCTCAAAGCAAAAAAGCCGACGCAATACTTAATGCCGGATAAAGTGAGGCAGTATATAGAGGAGAATGATTTATATGAATCGTGAGGAAGCACTTGCCTGCGTCAAAGAACAGCTGACCGAGCATCGCTACATCCACACAATCGGCGTGACAGATACGGCGGTTATTCTCGCAGGCCGGTTCGGAGCAGACCCGAAAAAAGCAGAAATGGCTGCTATTTTTCATGATTATGCGAAATTCCGGCCGAAAGAAGAAATGAAGCAGATCATCGTGCGGGAAAAAATGCCGGCTGAGCTCTTGGATTACAATGCCGAGCTGTGGCATGCCCCTGTGGGAGCGTATTTGGCTGAGAAAGAAGCGGGGATCACTGATCCTGAGATCTTGGATGCAATCCGCTATCACACGTCAGGGCGTCCCGGAATGACCCTTTTAGACAAAGTCATTTACGTTGCGGATTACATTGAACCCGGACGCCATTTCCCCGGAGTGGAAGAGGTGCGCCGTCTGGCGGAAACAGATCTGAACGAAGCGCTCATACAAGCAATGAAAAATACAATGATATTTCTGATGAAAAAAAACCAGCCGGTCTTTCCGGAGACGTTTGCAACCTATAATTGGCTGGTGTCTCAAAATTGACAGGAGGAATTTAAAGAATGAATCAAGCTTCCGTATTAAAAATCGCGGCAAAAGCATGCGACGATAAACGTGCAGAAGATATTTTAGCGCTGGACATGGAAGGAATCTCACTTATAGCGGATTACTTTTTAATCTGCCACGGGAATTCTGATAAGCAGGTTCAGGCAATTGCGCGTGAAATTAAAGATCAGGCAGAAGAAAACGGCATTGATGTCAAAAAGATGGAAGGGTTTGATGAGGCCCGCTGGATTTTAGTTGATCTCGGCGACGTCATTGTCCACGTTTTCCATAAAGATGAAAGAAGCTACTACAATCTTGAAAAGCTATGGGGCGACGCGCCGCTCGCAGAGCTTGAACTCGGCTTGAACTCATGATTTACCAAGGCTTCGCCGGCGTATATGACGAGTTAATGTCACATGCGCCGTATGATGAATGGGCGGGCTGGATCGAAGCGTCTCTTCCGGAAAAGGGAAGGGTGCTTGATCTTGCCTGCGGAACCGGAGAAATATCCATCAGGCTTGCTGAAAAAGGCTGCGAAGTCACGGGGATTGATTTGAGTGAAGATATGCTGAGCTGTGCCCAGCAGAAAAAAACGGGAAAGCCGATTCTTTTTCTCCAGCAGGATATGAGAGAGCTTTCCGGTTTTGAAGAACAGTTTGATGCCGTTGTCATCTGCTGTGATTCCCTAAATTACTTAAAAACGAAAAATGATGTCTTAAGCACCTTCAAAAGTGTTTTTCAAGTTTTGAAGGAGGGCGGCCTGCTTCTGTTTGACGTCCATTCCCCATTTAAAATGACGGAGCTTTTTCCGGACAGCACCCATGCGGATCAGGATGAGCAGATCAGCTATATCTGGCAAAGCTTTGCCGGCGATGAAGAGCTTTCTGTCATCCATGATATGTCTTTTTTCGTATGGAACGGACAATCTTATGACCGCTATGACGAGACGCATGAGCAAAAAACATTTTACATTGAAGAATATGAACAAATGCTTGCAGAGACCGGATTTGAACTGAAGAAAGTGACGGCTGATTTTACAGACCGGCCTCCTTCAACAGAGTCTGAACGTCTTTTCTTTACGGCAGGCAAACCAAAAACCATCGTTTAAACGGAACGATGGTTTTTAAAATGCATTTTTTGCGATTGGCGCGATAAAGCTCTTTATGGCATACTCATTTACACGTGAAATTGCTTCTTCACTAACGATATATCTTCATCGTATTTGTCATGTGTACGCTGAAAGACACGGTTGAACATATCCTGAACACCGCTTTCGAGAGCCTTCAGTCCTTCTCCGGTGACGCCGCCTTTTACGCATACTTTTTCCTGCAAGGCGGGAAGCGTGTAATGCCCTGTTTCCAGAAGCTTTCCGAGACCGACAAGCATTTCCGTCGACATTATCACGGCTTCTTCTTTGGTGATGTCCGTTTCTTCCACTGCCGCGTCAATAAAGCGCTGAACGAGATAACTCATAAAAGCGGGCCCGCAGCTGACAATGTCTGACGCCGCTCTTGTAATGCCGCTGCTGATTTCCACAGGTTTTGAAATATGAGTGAACAGCGTTTGAATATCCGCTTTTGCAGCCTCGCTGCAGCTTTTGCCGAACGTAACAAGCGAGACGCCGGCCAAGGCGCGGTTCGTAATGCTCGGAATGACGCGGGCCGTCTGACACGGAACCGTATGTTCAATCTGATCCGTCTGAACGGGACTGGTAATGGAGATTAAAATGTGATCTTTCCGTAAATGCGGTGTGAGTTTCTTCAGCAAAGGATATATATCCAGCGGTTTTACACAAATGAATATTATTTCATTATCCTGTACGAGCTTTTCCTGATCCTCGGTGACATGGATGCCGCTGAAACGTTCTTTTAGTTTTAATGCTTTTTCGATTGTTCTGTTTGTGATGGTGATATGTGAGGGATCGGCAGCGTTTGATTCGATAAACGATTCAATCAGGATCGTTCCCATGTTTCCGGTGCCGATAAAGCCTATTTTCAATGAATTCCCCTCCTTTTTCCCTTAATCCTCTAAACCTTATGCGGGGAGGCAATGCAATATGACGAAAGCGATGATGACGGAGCGGCTGCGGCGGAACCTGAAAATTCTGGGCGCTTGTCTTGCGGCAGGGGCGGTTTTTATCTGTATTTGGCTGTTTCGTTCTGACAAGGAAGAGCCGGTCAAACAGCAGTCCGTGCTCGGCCAAACAGCCTCAGCATCCGTCGCGGACAAAAAAGACACCGCAGCCGACAAGATTATGATTGATGTGAAAGGCGCGGTCCGAAATCCCGGCGTATATGAAATGAAAGCGGGAGACAGGGTGACGCAAGCCATTGAAAAAGCCGGCGGCCTGAAGAAAAAGGCGGATGAATTGAATGTTAATTTAGCAGAGCAGCTGCAGGACGGGACGATTGTTTATATTCCGAGTGAAGGCGAAGAGGAGAATCGCCCGAAAACAGCGGCGGGTGAAAAGGAGAATGCAGCTGTCAATATCAATACGGCATCTCTGGACGAACTTCAGGCAATTTCCGGGGTGGGGCAGAAAAAAGCGGAAGCGATTATCGCCTACCGAGAAGAAAACGGACGGTTTCAGACTGCTGAAGATTTGATGAATGTATCAGGCTTTGGAGAGAAGTCATTTGAGCGGATAAAAACTTCCATTACGGTAAAGTGAATTGACGGTTTTGCTTAAATCTATGTAAACTTAGAAAAGCAACAAGACTTTTTGGAGGGAACACTTGTGGAACGAATCTCATGGAATCAATATTTTATGGCGCAAAGCCATTTGCTGGCGCTGAGAAGCACATGTCCGAGACTGTCAGTCGGGGCAACCGTAGTCAGAGATAAGCGGATGATTGCCGGCGGATACAACGGCTCAATCGCCGGCGGCGTCCATTGCGCTGATGAAGGATGCCTTTTAATAGATAATCATTGCCAGCGGACCATACATGCAGAGATGAATGCGATTCTGCAATGTTCTAAGTTCGGTGTTCCGACGGAGGGCGCCGAAATTTATGTGACGCATTATCCTTGTATTCAATGCTGCAAATCAATTATCCAGGCAGGCATCAAAACGGTTTATTATGCGGAAGATTACAAAACACAGCCTTATGCAAAAGAGCTGTTCAGCCAAGCCGGAGTCAAGGTGGAGCAGGTCGAACTTGATGAAATGATCATCGATCTGAAAAACCGCGAAAAATTGTCTTTTGTAGCAGGTCTGATTCAGCAATTATCTGATGCGGGGGTTAAGGCAGATGAACTGAAAAAAATTCATGAACAGGCCAATGAGCTGTTTACCAGTTACGTATAAATGAAATATAAATACCTTCTTCTGCCTCTGGCGGCGGTTTCTGCAACTGCGGGAATTGCCGCCGCTCATGTCTTCTGGGTTCTGCTCCTTTTTCTTCTGTATCTTCTCTTTATTATTGTAAAAACAAAGCAGTATGCTCCGGTTATCGTCTGCCTCGTTTCTTTTTGTCTTTATTTCTTTCTTTATACGGTTTGTGACGCTGCGAATGTAACGCGCTATCAGGCCGGCAGTTATACTGAACAGGCCGTCATCACTAATATTCCGAAGGTTGACGGAGCGAAAATGTCAGCTGTTATCCGTACACATGACAAGGAAAAATGGGCGGCTTCGTACAAAATCCGTTCTCTTGAGGAAAAAAGACTCATTGAACAGCTTGAACCGGGGATGCGCTGCACGTTTACAGGCTCTCTGGAACAGCCTGCACATGCGACGGTTCCCGGAGGTTTTGATTATAAGGAATATCTTTACTCTCAGCAGATTCACTGGTTATTTTCCGTGACTTCCATTGAGCAGTGTGAAAAATCCAAACAGCCGCTGTTTAAACTGCTGAACATCAGAAAAAATTTGATTTCGATCATTCGGAATCACGTGCCTGAATCTTCCGCCGGAATTGTTGAAGCGCTGACCTTAGGTGAAAGATTTTCTATAGAGGACGATATACTGAGTGCATATCAAAATTTGGGAGTCGTTCATTTAATGGCGATTTCCGGAATGCATGTCGGTCTTATTACGGCGGGATTATTTTATGCTCTGATCAGAATCGGGCTGACAAGAGAAAAGGCGGGAATTTTGCTGCTGCTGTTTTTGCCGGTGTATACGCTGCTGAGCGGTGCCGCCCCATCCGTATTGCGCGCATCCCTCATGCTGGGATTTTATATCGCCGGAACTCTTGTTAAACGCGGCATTCATTCCTCTGCTGCATTGTCCCTGTCTTATCTGCTGCTCCTGCTGTTTAATCCTTACTTCCTTTGGCAGGCGGGCTTCCAGCTTTCCTTTGCGGTAAGCGCCTCTTTAATTCTGTCATCCTCCATTTTAAAGAAAGCAGGGGAAAGCAGACTTGCCGGGCTTGCGATGGCTTCATTGATTG
Organism: Bacillus sp. JHAA; assembly: GCF_036961585.1. Taxonomy (NCBI): domain Bacteria; kingdom Bacillati; phylum Bacillota; class Bacilli; order Caryophanales; family Bacillaceae; genus Bacillus; species Bacillus sp. JHAA. The sequence goes on from NZ_JBAMDE010000002.1 coordinate 504,382, forward strand.
CAGAGCTCAGCTCACTTCCGTTTCTTCTCTATCATTTTCAGCAGATTTCACTTGTCAGTTTTCCGATGAATATGGTGATGGTGCCTTTTTATACGTTATTTGTCATTCCGGTTTCTGTCATCGGTTTCCTTCTTCTTTTACTCTCAAGGCAGATGGGAGAATGTTTGTTTGGTATGTTTGACCTTGTGATGAAGCCTGTGCATGATTTCATTACATATGCGGCATCCGTTGATTTATTTACTATGATTGTGTCAAAGCCTGACTTTCTTTCCCTTCTTCTGCTTGCGGTTTCCGTTTTTACGCTTTTTGCGGCTTTGGAAAAGGGAGGTTTTTTAAAACTCAGGAAGTCGGCTCTTTTTTTCTGCGCGGTTTTGGCTTATTTAATATGCCGTCCGTATTTCAGTCCATGGGGAGAAACGGATATGCTTGATATCGGGCAGGGAGACTCACTGTTTATAAGTGCGCCGTACCGCAAAGGGACCGTAATGGTTGATACAGGGGGAGTGATTGCTTATCCCGGAGAATCATGGAAAGAAAAACGTCACCCGTATTCTATCGGCGAGAAGGTTTTGATTCCATTTTTAAACGGAAAAGGGGTGAAAAAGCTGGATGCACTGATTTTAACCCATGCGGATCAAGATCACATCGGGGAAGCCGGAGTGTTAATCAAAAATCATAGAGTCAAACGGTTAATTGTCCCCGTAGGATTCGTAAAAGAACCGAAAGATCAGAACATATTAAATATGGCGAAAGAAAACAACATTCCCGTTGCCGAAGCAAAGCGGGGCGACACCATTACAGCCGGGGATCTTCAGTTTCAGGTGCTGTCTCCGGAGTCGTCTGACGGAAGGAGTAAAAATGATTCGTCACTGGTGCTTTGGACGGCTTTTGGCGGAGTGAGCTGGCTTTTAACGGGAGATTTAGAATCGGACGGCGAAACAGAAGTGCTGAAAACGTATCCGAATCTGAAGGCTGATATATTGAAGGCGGGTCATCACGGCAGCAAAAGCTCAACGAGTGAAGCCTTTTTGAAGCAGCTTCAGCCGGAAGCAGCGCTGATTTCAGCAGGAAAAGAGAATCGATACCATCATCCGCATGAAGAAGTGCTGGATCGTTTGAAGGCGTACTCTGTCAATGTGCTTCGCACCGATATCAGCGGAACGATTCAATACAGATTTAAAAAAGGCGCCGGAACGTTTTCCGTCTTCCCTCCATATGATATAGAAGAAACCAGGGCGCAAGAAGTAAAAAAGACTGCCGATTGACAGCAGCCCGGAATGCGGCTAAGAGCCGATAAGATGGATGGCTGTTGCCATCACGAACAAAAAGGCGAAAAATCCGAAGGACACGACAAAACCGACAGCTGAGTCAACAGCATCATTTCGTTTGCTTTGAACGTTTTTTTCAAAATCATTCAATTTCATCCCTCCTGACTTCCCTAAGTATACTGGAATTGTTTTGAAAAATCTAGAAGTGATGGTAACGTTTTCTGTTCTTGTGATTATCGCCTTTTTACAAGCAGACCCGGGAGCTTGTGAATCAGGCGTTTATTATAAATGAGGAAGCTGTCCTTAAAGCTTCCTCTTTACTAATTGCCGAACTCAATTTAGGATAGAAGGGGATCAAGAAAGAGAGGAAGTCATACGATCATGGTATTTGATGTTTGGAAAGCCCTGAAAAAAGGGGATGTCCGCTCCGTTTATTGTTTATACGGAAAAGAAACGTATCTGCTCCAAGAAACTGTCAGCCGGATCAGACAAGCTGTCGTTGATGAGGGGACAAAGGATTTTAACCTGTCTGTTTTTGATCTTGAAGAAGATCCGCTTGACCAGGCCGTAACCGATGCTGAAACGTTTCCGTTTATGGGAGAGAAGCGGCTGGTCATCGTAAAAAATCCGTCTTTTTTAACAGGGGAAAAAAAGAAAGAAAAAATAGAGCATAATACAGCCGCTCTGGAGACTTATCTGAAGGAGCCTGCGCCTTACACGGTCTTTGTGATTGTGGCTCCGTATGAGAAACTGGACGAACGGAAAAAGCTGACGAAAGCGCTGAAGCAAAAAGCCCTTATGATTGAAGCTAAGGAGCTGAATGCAAAGGAGACGACGGATTTTACGATTAATCTGGCGAAATCCGAAAATAAAATGATCGATACAGAAGCTGCCGAGCATTTGGTTCTGCTTGCAAACGGCCATCTGTCTTCCATATATCAGGAAATACAAAAACTCTCCGCCTACACCGGTGACAGACATGAGATCACACTTGAAGATGTCCGTGAGCTCGTCGCAAGAAGTTTGGAGCAGAATATTTTTGAGCTGATCAACAAAATCGTGAACCGAAAACGGACGGAAAGTCTTCAAATATTTTATGATCTTTTAAAACAAAACGAAGAACCGATCAAAATTATGGCGCTGATCGCCAACCAATTCCGTCTGATTATGCAGACGAAGTATTTTGCGGGACAAGGATACGGCCAAAAGCAAATCGCTTCCAACTTAAAGGTGCACCCCTTCCGGGTAAAGCTGGCGATGGATCAGGCGAGGCTTTTTTCTGAAGAAGAGCTACGGCGTATTATAGAAAGACTCGCAGTGATGGATTATGAAATGAAAACGGGGAAAAAGGACAAGCAGCTCTTGCTGGAGCTCTTTCTCCTTGAGCTTCTCCGGACTGAATGAAAAAAACGATCCCCGTTAAAGGGATCGTTTTTGTATTATGCAGAAAGTCCGTTCACTTGTTTCGCAAGTCTAGATTTGTATCGAGCTGCGGCATTTTTGTGTACAAGACCTGTTTTCACTGCTTTATCAATGCGTTTCGCTGCTTCAGAAAGAGCAGTTTTCGCTTTATCCGCTTCGTTGTTAGCAACAGAAGCTTCAACTTGTTTGATTGCAGTACGCATAGCAGATTTGATTGTCGCGTTATGAGCGCGGCGTTCGTTGTTTGTTTTTGTACGTTTAATCGCTGATTTAATGTTTGGCATGTGTTTCACCTCCTAAGATACAACCTGTAGCACAGTGTCTTAAGGTTAAATCTTCTTCACAATAGAACAAATTGTATTCTATCAAACAGAACTTTAGATTGCAATATAAATGTAAAGTATTTTTCGTTGATGGGTAAATTCGCATGATTCGTTTTGTAAATGGCCACACTATGTACCACGATGATTGAAGGAGGTCTTCCCTGTGAAAAACAACGAACTGGATGTCAATCAATTTCTGATACGGACGGATTTAGCGGTAGAAACGAAACAGGCGGTAAAAGACGGACAAGCCGGTCAGAAAAAAGAAATAAACGGGTTTATTGAAAAAGAACGCGACAAGGGCGGCATTAAAGTCAGAACCGTCGATATTACCAAAGAAGGCGCCGAGCTATCGGGGAAAAAGCAGGGACGCTATGTCACGATCGAGGCTCAAGGGGTTCGGGAACACGACTCTGACATGCAGGAAAAAGTAACGGAAGTGTTTGCCGAGGAATTTTCCGCCTATCTGTCGGCATTAAAGATTCCAAAGGATGCAAGCTGTTTGATCGTCGGTCTCGGCAACTGGAATGTGACGCCGGATGCGCTCGGCCCTCTCGTGACCGAAAACCTTCTTGTGACAAGGCATCTGTTCAGGCTTCAGCCGGAAAACGTACAGGAAGGGTACAGGCCGGTCAGCGCGCTTGCTCCCGGTGTGATGGGATTAACGGGAATTGAAACGAGCGATATTATTCAAGGTGTGATCAAAGAATCAAAGCCGGATTTTGTGATCGCGGTAGACGCTCTTGCGGCCAGAGCCGTTGAAAGGGTGAACACGACCATCCAATTTTCTGATACGGGCATTCACCCGGGATCTGGCGTCGGCAATAAGAGAAAAGAATTAAGCAAGGAAACGCTCGGCATTCCCGTCATCGCAATCGGGGTACCGACTGTCGTTGATGCGGTTACGATCGCAAGCGATACGGTGGATTATATATTAAAACATTTCGGAAGAGAGATGAAAGATGACAGCCCGTCAAGATCTCTGGTGCCCGCCGGAATGAACTTCGGCAAAAAGAAGGTGCTGACAGACGAAGACCTTCCCGGAGAAAAAGAACGCCAATCCTTTCTCGGTATTGTCGGCACGCTGGACGAAAACGAAAAACGCCAGCTGATTCACGAAGTGCTTTCTCCGCTCGGCCATAATCTGATGGTCACGCCGAAGGAGATTGACACCTTTATTGATGATATGGCGAACGTACTTGCAAACGGGTTAAACACCGCCCTTCATGAAAAAGTGTCACAAGATAACAAAGGTTCTTATAATCATTAAAATGGTTCTACCTCCTCTAGCTTGTTCATAGAGTAATTACTAGACAAGCGCTGGAGGGATTCAAATCATGAGAAAAAAACGCAGAAACCGTCAAATTGTCGTTGCAGTAAACGGTGGAAATGCGCTCAAGGGCATGTTTTTGTTTATGACAAGCCTTATCGTTATTTTCGTATTATCGGGTGTGCTCACATCGCTTCGCCCTGAACTGAGGCTTTCTTCGGATTCTCTTCACGGAATTGCCGGAGAACTTCCGGGTGACGCGTTTGCACACCTCCTCGGCATGGAAAATCATTATTTCGCCTCAGAGCTTCCTGAAAAAGACTCTTTTCAGCTGTCACGGCTTTCCTTAAAACTGGCGACAAGCATTAATATGGAAGACCCGCGGAGTTTCTTGGGACGTGAGCTGCCGGGATTTGCCCAATATGATACGGAGATCCTTCTGGCGGGGCAGGGGACGGATTATACGAATATGCCGGCTGAATCTCCGCCGCCGTCAAAGGTGATGGAAAAAGAAAAAGAAGTGAATCTGGCAGAAATCGAAAACAAAACGAAAAAAGAAGAAACGGCGCCGCCGAAACATTCAACAGGCAGCAAAAAAGTCGTTTTTATTTACCACACTCATAATACCGAATCCTATCTTCCTCTGTTAAAGGGGGAAACAAATCCGGATAACGCCCGCCATTCGAAGGCCAATGTCACGCTTGTCGGAGATATGTTCGGAAAAGCGCTTGAAGCGCAAGGTGTAGGAGCGACCGTAGATAAAACCGACATTCAGGCCCGCCTGAACAAAGACGGTTTAAATTATGCGCGAAGCTACGACGAATCAAGGCCGGTCGTAAAAAGCGCGCTCGCCAAAAATAAAAACCTGCAATATACCATAGACATTCACCGGGATTCCCGCCGCAAGAAAAATACGACAGCCGACATCAAAGGAAAAAGCTATGCCAGAGTCGCCATCGTCGTCGGCAAAAAAAGCGCTAATTTTGAAGAAAACTATAAACTCGCAAGTGAACTTCATAAGCTGATGGAGAAAAAATACCCCGGCTTAAGCGTCGGTGTTTTATCAAAAGGCTCTCCGGGAGATAATGGAGTATACAACCAAGATTTAAACGACCGGTCGCTTCTGCTGGAATTCGGGGGCGTGGATAACAATCTTGAAGAACTGAGGCGCGCATCAGATGCCGTGGCCGATGTGTTCAGCGAACTGTACTGGGATGCAGAAAAGGTCAGCTCGCAATCAGGAGAGAAGAAAAAACAATAGAAATCAGGTGATTCGAATGATCCGTTTTACCGGCAAATGCCTGCTGATCGCCATTGTCATGTTTTTCGGCGTATTGTTCGGCATGCAGCAGGCAAACAGCGGAATGCTTGATATGAAAGGATACAAAGACCCTTCCTTAAAAGGAGCATTCACGCTCGGCGGCGGAGAAGGACAGGAAAAAGAAGCTTCCATTTTGGGGCAAACCGTTACGGCGAAAGATCTGGAAGAAAAACAAAAACAGCTGGAACAGGCGGAAACCTTCAACCTGTTTTCAAAAGCCGGGGAAACCCTTTCAAATACCGTGACGGACTCGGCGCAGGCGATGTATGAGTGGGTTTCAAAACTGAACCGTTAGCATTGATGAAGAGAAAAGCGGATGATTCCTTAAAGGAAGCTTTTCTCTTTCTTGTTTTAATTGAATGTTTACAATCCTATTGATATAATCTAAGCTAGTGTATTTTGCGTTTAATAGTAGGAGTGATAGATTGTGACAGATAAAGAAAAGCGTTTAGAGAGGCAGTCAAGAATCCGGAATTTCTCCATCATCGCCCACATAGACCACGGCAAATCGACCTTGGCGGATCGGATTTTAGAAAAAACATCGGCGATCACCCAGCGGGAAATGAAAGAACAATTGCTTGATTCAATGGACCTTGAACGCGAACGGGGAATTACCATCAAATTAAATTCCGTTCAGCTGAAATACAAAGCAAAAGACGGAGAAGAATATATATTTCATCTCATCGACACGCCCGGACACGTCGACTTTACATATGAAGTATCGCGAAGCCTGGCTGCCTGTGAAGGCGCGATTCTCGTTGTTGATGCGGCTCAGGGAATAGAAGCGCAGACATTGGCGAACGTCTATCTGGCGCTTGATAATGATCTTGAGATTCTTCCTGTCATTAATAAAATCGATCTTCCGAGCGCAGAGCCAGAACGTGTGCGTCAAGAGGTTGAGGACGTTATCGGCCTTGACGCTTCAGACGCCGTCCTCGCTTCAGCGAAAGCGGGCATCGGCATCGAAGACATTTTAGAACAGATCGTAGAAAAAGTGCCGGCCCCCGCGGGAGATCCGGAAGCTCCGCTGAAAGCGCTCATCTTTGACTCGCTTTATGACGCGTACCGCGGAGTCGTCGCGTATATCAGAGTCGTAGAAGGAACGGTCAAACCGGGCCAGAAAATTAAAATGATGGCAACCGGAAAAGAGTTTGAAGTCATCGAAGTCGGCGTCTTCACGCCGAAAGCCCAGCCGGCAGACGAATTGACAGTCGGTGACGTAGGCTATTTGACAGCCGCAATCAAAAACGTCGGCGACACCCGTGTCGGTGATACGATCACGAGCGCGGTTAAGCCTGCGGCAGAAGCGCTTCCGGGCTACCGCAAACTCAATCCGATGGTATACTGCGGACTTTATCCGATTGACACAGCCAAATATAATGATTTGCGCGAGGCTCTGGAAAAACTTGAATTGAACGATTCATCTCTTCAATACGAGGCGGAGACGTCACAAGCCCTCGGCTTCGGCTTCCGCTGCGGTTTTTTAGGAATGCTTCACATGGAAATCATTCAAGAGCGGATTGAACGGGAATTTAAAATTGACCTTATCACGACCGCGCCGAGCGTTATTTATGACGTTTATATGACGGATGGCGAAAAGATCATCGTGGATAACCCGTCAAACATGCCTGACCCGCAAAAAATAGAGCGGGTGGAAGAACCTTATGTCAAAGCGACAATGATGGTTCCGAACGATTATGTCGGTGCGGTGATGGAGCTTTGCCAAGGAAAACGCGGCAATTTTATCGACATGCAATATTTAGACGCAAATCGTGTCAGCATTGTCTATGACATGCCATTAGCGGAAATCGTCTATGAGTTTTTTGATCAGCTGAAATCAAGCACAAAAGGCTACGCGTCCTTTGATTACGAACTGATCGGCTACAAACCGTCTAAACTTGTCAAGATGGACATTATGCTGAACGGAGAAAAAATCGACGCCCTTTCATTTATCGTGCATCGCGATTACGCGTACGAACGCGGAAAAGTAATTGTGGAAAAACTGAAAGAGCTTATTCCGCGCCAGCACTTTGAAGTACCGATTCAAGCGGCGATCGGACAGAAAATCGTGGCCCGCTCAACCATTAAGGCCATGCGGAAAAACGTCCTTGCAAAATGTTACGGAGGAGACATCTCGCGGAAACGGAAGCTTCTTGAAAAACAAAAAGAAGGAAAACGCCGGATGAAGCAGGTCGGCTCAGTAGAAGTGCCGCAGGAAGCGTTTATGGCCGTTCTTAAAATGGATGACAGCCCGAAAAAATAACGGAAGCCGCCGCAGTCCCGCGCTGCGGCTTCTTTCTGTAAAGAAGAAGGTGTTTCAAAATGAAATCAGCTTATATTCATATTCCGTTTTGTGAGCATATCTGCCACTATTGCGATTTCAATAAATATTTTATTCAGAGCCAGCCTGTCGATGAGTACTTAAACTCACTCGAAAAGGAAATGATAAATACAATAGAACGGACGGGACGCCCTGATCTCCGCACGATTTTTATCGGGGGAGGCACGCCGACATCGCTCTCACCCGTCCAGCTGGAAAAATTGATGGATTCCATTCACCGCGTGCTGAAGCCTTCTGACGGACTCATAGAATTTGCCGCGGAAGCGAATCCGGATGATTTGTCTCCGGAAAAATTAAAAATCCTGAAAAATGCCGGTGTCAACCGGCTGAGCTTCGGTGTTCAAACCTTTGAAGATGAGCTTTTACAAAAAATCGGAAGAGTGCATAAACAAAAGGACGTATTCACTTCCTTTGAACGTGCGAGGGCTCTCGGCTTCGACAACATCAGTCTCGATTTAATGTTCGGCCTGCCGGGTCAGACGCTGGCCGATCTTGACAATTCCGTCAAAACGGCTTTGTCTCTTGAGGCGGAGCACTATTCCGTTTACTCGCTGATCGTAGAGCCGAAAACGGTGTTTTATAATTTAATGCAAAAAGGCCGCCTGCATCTCCCCGCGCAAGAACAAGAGGCCGAGATGTATGAAACAGTCATGAGGCAGATGAGTGAAGCGGGCATCCGTCAATACGAGATCAGTAACTTTGCAAAGCCCGGATACGAGTCGCAGCATAATCTGACGTATTGGAGCAATGAAGAGTATTTCGGTTTTGGCGCAGGCGCTCACGGATATATCAGCGGCACGCGCACCGTCAACGCCGGGCCTGTGAAACATTACATGCAGCTCATCGAAGAAAAGGGGCTGCCTTACCGTGACACGCACGAGGTGACACGTGAGGAGCAGATTGAAGAAGAAATGTTCCTCGGTCTCAGAAAAATGTCCGGCGTACAAAAGCAAGCTTTTCTCGATAAATTCGGACGCTCGGTCGACGAACTGTTTCCCGATGTTCTCAAAGATTTAACCGAAAAAGGCCTGATCTGTGACACGGAAGAATCGGTTGCATTAACGCATGAGGGCAAATTATTAGGAAATGAGGTTTTTGGCGCTTTTTTGGGTGAGTTATAATTGACATTTTTCTTTTGGTTTGTTACTTTTGATATAGAATTAGCACTCGCTGACCTTGAGTGCTAACAGGGGTGATGATGATGTTAACAAATCGTCAGCTGTTGATCCTGCAAGTGATTATTAATGATTTTATACAATCAGCGCAGCCTGTAGGATCAAGAACTCTTTCAAAAAAAGACGAGATTACATTCAGCTCTGCAACGATCAGAAACGAGATGGCTGACTTGGAGGAATTGGGCTTTATTGAAAAAACCCATTCATCCTCAGGACGGATTCCGTCGGAAAAAGGGTACAGGTATTATGTCGATCATTTGCTGTCACCCGTCAAGCTGACAAAAACCGATCTGGATTTAATTCACTCGATATTTAAAGAAAAAATCTTCGAGCTGGAAAAAACAGTCCAAAAATCAGCGCAAATCCTGTCCGACCTGACAAACTACACATCGATTGTCCTCGGGCCGACGCTGAGCGAGAACTATCTTAAACAGATTCAAATCGTACCGATCCAGCCGGATAAGGCGGTCGCCATCCTCGTCACGAACACGGGGCATGTCGAAAACCGCACCATCAATTTCCCGGCTAAAGTGGATTTGGCCGATATTGAAAAACTGGTCAATATACTAAACGATCGATTGGCGGGCGTGCCGATGGACGAACTGAATGAGCGCATTTTCAAAGAGGTTGTCACATATTTAAGGCAGCATATCGCCAACTATGACAGCATACTTGAATCGCTCCGCTCCACATTCCATCCGGCGGCCCACGTTGAGAAATTGTTTTTCGGCGGAAAGATCAACATGCTGAATCAGCCGGAGTTCCATGATATTGAAAGGGTCCGCTCGCTCTTATCTTTAATTGAAAAAGAGCAGGATGTTCTGAAGCTGTTTCAGTCATCAAAAGCCGGGATTTCAATCAAAATCGGGAAAGAAAACGACTACGAAGAAATGGAAAACTGCAGCTTAATCACGGCCACCTATACAGTTGATACGAAGCAGATCGGATCAATCGCCATTATCGGGCCGACGCGTATGAATTATTCAAGAGTCGTCAGCCTGCTGCAGCACGTGACTTCGGACTTGTCAAAAGCATTCACAAGTTTGTATGATGAATAAGGGAATTTTGGCAATCATTTTCAGTCATCTTTTTACAGCATTTGAGGGAGGTGAACACAATGTCAGAAGAAAAACAAACCGCAGAACAGGTTGAAGCAGCAGAACAAGAAGAAGTGACAGAACAGGCAGAACAAGCCGCTTCACAAGAGCAGCATGAAGAAACGGCAGGTCAGGAAGAAGCCCTTCAGCACCAAATTGATGAATTGCAGGGTTTGCTTGATGAAAAAGAAAACAAGCTTTTGCGTGTTCAAGCAGACTTTGAAAACTATAAACGACGCAGCCGCCTTGAAATGGAAGCTGCTCAGAAATACCGTTCTCAAAACGTCGTAACGGAAATCCTTCCGGCGCTCGACAACTTTGAACGGGCGTTACAGGTAGAAGCTGAAAGCGAGCAGACAAAAAGCTTGCTGCAAGGTATGGAAATGGTCCGCCGCCAGCTGATGGACGCACTTGAAAAAGAAGGCGTTGAAGCCATCGAAGCTGTCGGTCAGGAATTTGATCCGAACCTTCACCAAGCCGTCATGCAGGTGGAAGATGAAAACTTCGGCAGCAATATTGTTATCGAAGAACTGCAAAAAGGCTACAAACTGAAGGATCGCGTCATTCGTCCTTCAATGGTAAAAGTGAATCAATAACTACATAGCAGGAGGTAATTCAAAGTGAGTAAAGTAATCGGAATTGACTTGGGTACGACAAACTCATGTGTGGCAGTGCTTGAAGGCGGAGAGCCTACAGTCATCGCCAACGCTGAAGGAAACCGTACGACTCCGTCAGTCGTTGCATTTAAAAACGGCGAGCGCCAAGTAGGGGAAGTGGCAAAACGCCAATCCATCACAAACCCTAACACAATCATGTCTGTCAAACGCCATATGGGTACTGACTATAAAGTGGAAATCGAAGGAAAAGACTACACGCCTCAAGAGGTGTCAGCTATTATCCTTCAGCATCTGAAAGCATATGCTGAAAGCTACCTCGGCGAAACAGTTTCAAAAGCCGTTATCACGGTTCCTGCATACTTCAACGATGCAGAGCGCCAAGCGACAAAAGATGCCGGTAAAATCGCCGGTCTTGAAGTAGAGCGTATTATCAACGAGCCGACTGCAGCAGCGCTTGCATACGGACTTGATAAAACGGACGAAGACCAAACAATTCTTGTTTACGACCTTGGCGGCGGTACGTTTGACGTATCTGTTCTTGAACTTGGCGACGGCGTGTTTGAAGTCCGTTCAACTGCCGGTGACAACCGTCTTGGCGGAGACGACTTTGACCAAGTCATCATCGATCACCTCGTAGCAGAATTCAAAAAAGAAAACGGCATTGATCTTTCAAAAGACAAAATGGCGCTTCAGCGTTTGAAAGATGCGGCTGAGAAAGCGAAAAAAGATCTTTCCGGCGTTTCATCTACACAAATTTCTTTACCATTTATCACAGCGGGAGAAGCAGGTCCTCTTCACCTTGAGCTGACACTGACCCGCGCTAAATTCGAAGAGCTTTCCGCTCACCTTGTTGAGCGCACAATGGCTCCTGTCCGTCAGGCTCTTCAAGATGCGGATCTTTCTGCGAGCGAAATCGACAAAGTTATCCTTGTCGGCGGATCAACACGTATTCCAGCCGTACAGGAAGCAATCAAAAAAGAAACGGGTAAAGAAGCGCATAAAGGCGTAAACCCTGATGAAGTTGTAGCGCTGGGTGCAGCGATTCAAGGCGGCGTCATCACGGGAGACGTAAAAGACGTTGTTCTTCTTGACGTTACACCGCTTTCTCTCGGTATTGAAACAATGGGCGGCGTGTTCACAAAACTGATCGATCGCAACACGACAATTCCGACGAGCAAGTCTCAAGTATTCTCAACTGCAGCTGACAACCAAACGGCTGTTGACATTCACGTGCTTCAAGGTGAGCGCCCGATGTCTGCCGACAACAAAACGCTCGGCCGCTTCCAGCTTACTGATATCCCGCCTGCACCGCGCGGCGTACCGCAAATCGAAGTTTCTTTCGATATTGACAAAAACGGTATCGTAAACGTAAGAGCGAAAGACTTAGGCACAGGAAAAGAACAAAACATTACAATCAAATCTTCTTCAGGTCTTTCTGATGATGAGATCGAACGCATGGTAAAAGAAGCGGAAGAAAACGCTGACGCTGATGCGAAGAGAAAAGAAGAAATCGAAGTCCGCAACGAAGCTGACCAGCTTGTGTTCCAAACGGAAAAAACATTAAAAGATCTGGAAGGCAAAGTGGACGAAGAGCAAGTGAAAAAAGCAAACGACGCGAAAGACGCGCTGAAAGCCGCTATCGAGAAAAACGAAATTGAAGACATCAAAGCGAAAAAAGATGAGCTTCAAACAATCGTTCAAGAGCTTTCTATGAAGCTTTACGAAGAAGCGGCGAAAGCGCAGCAGGCTGAAGGCGGAGCAAACGCTGAAGGCAAAAAAGCGGATGACAACGTTGTCGATGCGGAGTACGAAGAAGTAAAAGACGACGAAACGAAAAAATAAGTTCTTTCCCGCTTGGCTATAGGCGGAAGAACACACAGCATATTCTGATTCAACAGACAGAAAGTCAAAGTCAGGCATCTCTTGGCTTTGACTTTTTTTCTTGCCCGGGATAAAAGGAATTGAAAAAACATAATTCAAAATGATACAATCTAATTTATGTGAGAAATTCGGGAGAGTGAAGCGAGATGAGTAAGCGTGATTACTATGAAGTGCTTGGGGTAAGTAAGAGCGCTTCAAAGGATGAAATCAAAAAAGCCTATCGGAAGCTTTCAAAAAAATATCATCCTGATATCAATAAAGAATCCGGAGCAGATGAAAAATTCAAAGAGGTAAAAGAAGCGTACGAAGCGCTCTCAGACGACCAAAAACGCGCTCAATATGACCAATTCGGCCATACAGACCCTAACCAGGGATTCGGCGGCGGTTTCGGAGGCGGCGGAGACTTCGGCGGCTTCGGTTTCGATGACATCTTCTCAAGCATCTTCGGAGGCGGCACGAGACGCCGTGACCCGAATGCGCCGCGGCAAGGCGCGGATCTGCAGTATACAATGACCCTGTCATTTGAAGACGCGGCTTTCGGAAAAGAAACGATCATTGAAATTCCGCGCGAAGAGAATTGCGAAACATGTAAAGGGTCTGGCGCGAAGCCGGGAACAAAGCCGGATACGTGCTCGCACTGCGGAGGTTCTGGCCAGCTGAACGTCGAACAGAACACGCCGTTTGGCAAAGTGGTTAACCGAAGAGTCTGCCACCACTGTGAAGGAACAGGAAAAATCATCAAAAACAAGTGTTCTGACTGCGGCGGCACGGGCAAAGTGAAAAAACGGAAAAAAATCAATGTCACGATTCCTGCCGGTGTGGATGACGGACAGCAGCTGCGCGTTCCGGGCCAAGGTGAACCGGGCGTAAACGGAGGGCCTTCGGGAGATCTGTTTGTCGTATTCCATGTGCGCGCCCACGAGTTCTTTGAGCGCGACGGAGACGATATTTATTGCGAAATGCCGTTAACGTTTGCCCAAGCGGCACTCGGAGACGAAGTGGAAGTGCCGACGCTTCACGGAAAAGTGAAATTGAAAATACCTGCCGGCACACAAACAGGCACGAAATTCAGATTAAGAGGCAAAGGCGTTCAGAACGTCCGGGGCTACGGACAAGGCGACCAGCACATTGTCGTCCGCGTCGTCACACCGACGAATCTGACAGACAAACAAAAAGACATCATCCGCGAGTTCGCTGAAGTCAGCGGAAATCTGCCGGATGAACAAGAAATGAGTTTCTTTGACAAAGTAAAACGCGCATTTAAAGGCGAGTAATGATTGGATAGGAGTTGGTAGTTTTGAAATGGTCCGAAATCAGCATTCACACAACACATGAAGCGGTTGAACCCATCTCAAATATTTTGCATGAAGCTGGTGCGAGCGGGGTTGTCATCGAAGATCCGCTTGATTTAATGAAAGAGCGTGAGAATGTTTACGGGGAAATCTACCAGCTCGACCCCAATGATTACCCCGATGAGGGTGTCATTGTCAAAGCGTATCTGCCGATCAACAGTTTCCTCGGCGAAACGGTAGACGGCATAAAAGAGACGATTAATAATCTGCTTTTGTATGACATTGATTTGGGCAGAAACACAATCACCATTTCTGAAGTTAATGAAGAAGAATGGGCGACAGCTTGGAAAAAGTATTATCATCCTGTGAAAATTTCTGAAAAGTTCACGATCGTTCCCACATGGGAAACGTACACACCTGTTCATACAGATGAACTGATTATCGAAATGGATCCGGGTATGGCATTCGGTACGGGAACGCATCCGACAACCGTTCTGTGCATTCAGGCGCTTGAGCGTATCGTTCAAAAAGGCGACCGTGTCATTGATGTCGGCACCGGTTCAGGAATTTTAAGCATCGCGGCCGCCATGCTTGAGGCCGAATCGGTTCATGCGTATGACCTTGATCCGGTCGCTGTTGAAAGCGCGCGTCTGAATGTGAAATTGAACAAAGTGAGTGATACGGCCGAAGTGAAGCAGAACAATTTGTTAGACGGCATCACGGGCGAACATGATGTCATTGTCGCAAATATTTTGGCGGAAGTGATTCTCCGCTTTACATCACAGGCGTACGACCTGCTCAAAGACGGAGGCCATTTTATTACTTCAGGCATTATCGGCCAGAAAAAACAGGAAGTAAAAGAAGCGTTGGAAAAAGCCGGCTTTACCATCATAGAAATTCTGTCTATGGAAGATTGGGTCAGCATCATCGCGAAAAAATAACAGTTAGTAGGTGTCACAGCGTATGCAACGATATTTTATCGAGCTCACGAAGCAGGAGATGGACGAAACTCCTGATTTTCAAATCACGGGGGAAGACGTCCACCATATAGCGAACGTCATGAGAATGAGTGCGGGAGACCGGATTATCTGCTGTTCGAAAGACGGCCATGAAGCTTTATGCCTGCTTAAAGAGGTTTCTAAAGATCATATATCATGCAGCATTGCTGAATGGACGGGTGAAAACCGTGAACTGCCTTTGAAGATCAGGATCGCCAGCGGCCTCCCGAAAGGCGATAAGCTTGAATGGATTATCCAAAAAGGGACCGAGCTGGGGGCAAGTATGTTCATCCCTTTTCAGGGCGCCAGATCCGTCGTTAAGCTAGACGACAAAAAGGCAAAGAAAAAGCGGGAGAGATGGGCGAAAATCGCGAAGGAAGCGGCGGAGCAATCGTACCGCAATGAAATTCCCGAAGTGAAAACCGTTCATACGTTCCGGCAGCTGCTTGAAATGGCGGAGAATGTCGATAAATGTGTCGTTGCATACGAGGAGTCATCAAAGCAGGGAGAAACGGGCGCTTTCGCTGCGGAGCTCAAAAGCCTTCCGCAAGGTTCGTCTCTTTTAATCGTATTCGGCCCTGAAGGCGGTCTGACTGAGTCTGAAGTTCATCAGCTTTCAGAAAAAGGCGCCGTCTTATGCGGCCTCGGACCGAGAATTTTACGGACTGAAACTGCGCCTCTTTACGCGTTAAGCGCAGTTTCCTATCATACAGAGTTATTAAGAGGTGATCAGTAATGGCAACTGTTGCTTTTCATACCCTTGGCTGCAAGGTCAACCATTATGAAACAGAAGCAATCTGGCAGCTGTTTAAAGATGCGGGTTATGAACGAAAAGAATTCGAACAGACAGCAGATGTATATGTCATTAATACATGTACGGTAACAAACACGGGAGATAAAAAAAGCCGTCAAGTCATCAGACGGGCGATCCGCCAAAATCCTGACGGCGTCATCTGCGTAACAGGGTGCTATGCGCAAACCTCTCCGGCGGAAATTATGGCCATCCCGGGTGTTGACATCGTCGTCGGCACGCAGGATCGTGAAAAAATGCTCGGTTACATTGAGCAGTACAGGGAAGAGCGTCAGCCGATCAACGGCGTCGGCAATATTATGAAAGCACGCGTGTTTGAAGAGCTGGATGTTCCCGCTTTTACTGACCGCACAAGAGCGTCGTTAAAAATCCAAGAGGGCTGCAACAACTTCTGTACGTTCTGCATTATCCCTTGGGCGCGCGGCCTGCTTCGTTCCCGCGATCCGGAAGAAGTCATTAAACAGGCGCAGCAGCTGGTGGATGCCGGCTATAAAGAAATCGTCCTGACGGGGATTCATACGGGCGGCTACGGCGAAGATATGAAAGATTATAATTTCGCCAAGCTTCTCCGCGAGCTTGATACACGTGTAGAAGGACTGAAGCGGATCAGAATTTCATCTATTGAAGCAAGCCAAATCACTGATGAAGTGATTGAAGTGCTGGATGCGTCTGATAAAATCGTCCGTCACCTTCATATCCCGATTCAGTCAGGATCAAACACCGTTCTGAAACGGATGAGACGCAAATATACGATGGAATTTTTCGCAGACCGTTTAAATAAGCTGAAAGAAGCGCTGCCGGGTCTTGCCGTCACATCTGATGTCATCGTCGGTTTCCCGGGAGAAACGGAAGAAGAATTTATGGAAACATACCGGTTCATTAAAGAACATAAGTTTTCAGAGCTTCACGTATTCCCTTACAGCAAACGCACCGGAACACCTGCGGCCAGAATGGAAGACCAGGTTGACGAGAACGTGAAAAACGAACGGGTGCATAAGCTGATCGCGCTGTCTGACCAGCTTGCAAAAGAATACGCCTCCGATTATGAAGGAGAGGTTCTGGAAATCATTCCGGAAGAGGCGTTTAAAGAGTCTGATGAGGAGGGCATGTTCGTCGGCTATACGGACAATTACATGAAAGTCGTCTTCAAAGGCACGGAAGATGTAATCGGCAAACTTGTCAAAGTCAAAATTCAAAAAGCGGGCTATCCGTATAACGAAGGACAATTCGTCCGCGTCGTTGAGGATGAAATGACCCGAAACATGCGCATGTCTTCATAACTGATAAAAAAACCGGTGCCTTCCCGCATCGGTTTTTTTACGGTTTCGGAGGAATCAGCCTGTCAATCAGCCGGTAAAACAAATGTGTGAACGGCAGAAACAATAAGGCGGTGACTACGTTAAATAACAGGCTGAAATGCGCAATCATCTGCGCGGGATCATCAGACAGGCGCTCCGTAAAACCTGCTGATGCGGACAGGAAGGGAAATACGAGCAGCACGCCGAGAATATTAAACACAACGTGAGCACCGGCGGTCTGTCTGGCGGCATAACCGCCTGAAACAGCAGCCATGACGGCCGTGACGCATGTCCCGATATTAGATCCCAGAACGACGCTGACCGCTTGTTCAATGCCGATCACCCCTTCGTTCATAAAACTCATCAAAATGCCGATGCAGACGGAGCTTGAATGAATGATTGCCGTCAATATCATGCCGATAAAAAGAGCGGACCAGCTCGAATCATTCACATGTCGCAAAACCTCCGCCCCCGCCTTCATTTCTGTCAGCGGAACGGCGAGCCGGCTGAAGCATGTGATGCAAAAAAAGATGATGCCGAGACCGAGGAAGCTTATGCCGATCTGCCTGAACGGATATTTACGGAGGAGGATAAACACAAGGCCTCCGATAAAAAGCACCCAAATGAGCACATCCATCTTTATGGCTAAAAACTCCGTCGTAAACGTGGAGCCGACATTCGTGCCGAGAATCATCGGAATGGTCCGTTTAAAAGATAAAGCGCCTGCGCTGACAAAGCCGATGACAATGACCATGAAGGCTGAGCTGCTCTGAAGAAAACCAGTGAATACGATGCTTATGAGAAAAGCTTTCAAAGGGTGGTCGGTAAATAAGAGCAGGCTCTTCTCAATTTTTGAATACGTTAAGGCGATCAGCCCCTGCCTGAGCAGGCTCATTCCGAGTAAAAAAATCAGGATAAGTGCGGTAAAGAGAATCAGTATCATCAAATGAAACACCCCTTTCCATCATTATATAGACAAGCAGCTTTATTCATGACGGAAAAGTGAGCTCGCTTAGTTGACCTGACTGATGGCTTATATTATAATGTCAAAGTACATGTTTATATATGTATCTTTTTAAAGGTAGTCGATTGGTGTATTCGGAGGGAGGGAAAGAGAATGTCAAAAACGGTCGTTAGAAAAAACGAATCGCTTGAAGATGCTCTTCGTCGCTTCAAACGCAGTGTATCAAAGACAGGTACTTTGCAAGAAGCAAGAAAGCGCGAATTTTATGAAAAACCTAGCGTAAAGCGCAAGAAAAAGTCAGAAGCTGCTAGAAAACGCAAATTCTAAAAGAGGGTGGATTTATGAGTCTTCTTGAGCGACTTAACCAAGATATGAAGCTGTATATGAAAAGCCGTGAGAAAGACAAACTGACTGTCGTTCGAATGGTGAAAGCTTCACTTCAAAACGAAGCAATTAAGCTTAAGAAAGACAGTTTGACCGAGGATGAGGAACTTACTGTCCTATCTCGTGAACTTAAGCAACGTAAAGACTCCCTCCATGAATTTTCAAACGCTAATCGTTTAGATTTAGTAGATAAAGTTCAAAAAGAGCTGGACATTTTAGAAGTTTATTTACCGAAGCAGCTTTCTGAAGAAGAGCTGCAGACAATCGTAAATGAAACCATCGCTGAAGTCGGTGCGAGCTCCAAAGCGGACATGGGCAAAGTGATGAGTGCTATTATGCCTAAAGTAAAAGGTAAAGCTGACGGCAGCGTAATTAACAGACTTGTCAGCAGTCAATTATCTTAATTGACAAGAAAAAAGACATCTTTCCTTGAGAGATGTCTTTTTTTATACATAAAAAAATGAAACTAAAGTACATTTGTTACGTATATAAAGAAGAACGAAACGGGAAGGAGGGTATATTTGCCTTGTTCCGAAAAAAAACCGGAATTGCTGTTGCTCTATTGGGCTTATTTGTATTATCTTTATTAGGGGTTCAATTGAACGCGAAAGCTGATCATCCATCGGTTTATGTCATCCCGGTTGAGAAAAATGTCGAACAGGGGCTCGCCTCGTTTTTATCGCGTTCTTTCAAAGAAGCGAAGGAGTCCGGCGCGTCACACATTATTCTTGACATCAACACACCGGGAGGCGCCGTTCAATCAGCCTTGGATATTGCTGATATCATCGGCCGCGCGGATGTGCCTGTTACCGCTTACGTTAATAAACGGGCGCTTTCTGCCGGAGCGTATATAGCGCTTCAGGCAGATGAAATCTATATGGCGCCGGGCGGAAAAATGGGTGCCGCAGCCATCATCGACGGAAAGGGAAACGCGGCAGACAAAAAGGCCCAATCACTGTGGCATGCAGAAATGGAGGACGCAGCGGTTAAAAACAACCGAAATCCGAAATACGCCCTGGCCATGGCAGATCCCGCCATTAATGCAAAGGAAGCGGGCGCCCCAAAGGGAAAACTGCTGACACTGATCGCTGAAAAAGCCAAGGAAGTCGGATATTCGGAGGGCACGGTTTCAGACCTTGATGCTTTATATACAAAGCTCGGTTTTGACAAAGCGGATGTTCACCATGCAAAAGAAGGTTTCGTCGGCAAACTGGGCAGATGGCTGACAAATCCGTTTGTTGTCCCCGTCTTATTAACGCTTGCTTTGCTTGGTTTGACCATTGAATTGTTCTCGCCGGGCCTCGGGATACCGGGTGCCGTCGGACTGACGGCCATGCTGCTGTTTTTCACCGGGCATATCGCTGCCGGATTCGCCGGCTATGACAGCGTATTCTTATTTTGCGCGGGCTTGGTTTTTATCCTTTTAGAGATATTTCTGCCCGGAGGCATAATCGGTCTTATCGGTATTGCAGGCGTCATCGCGAGCCTCTTTCTCGCTGCGGGCAGCTTTACCGTAATGGCGGTTTCTCTCTTGATCGCCATTGCTGTGTCTATTACAGCCTTTATCATATTAACAAGGGTGTTGGGGAAACGAATGAAATTCTTTAAAAAATTAATATTAACTGATTCAACAAGCACGGAGAGCGGTTATGTTTCAAATCAGAACCGGACGGAGCTGTTGGGAAAAGTCGGCGTTACCGCTACAGCCCTCAGACCGTCAGGCACCGTCATTATTGATGATGAACGTCTGGATGTCGTCTCGGAAGGATCATTCACTGAAAAAGACAGACAGGTGAAAGTAGTGAAAGCGGAAGGCTCACGCATTGTCGTGAGAGAAATATAGATGATAACCTTGAGGAGGAATTAGATGGAACTGTCAAGTTTGGCGATTTTAGCATTAGTTGCTGCTGCCATTATTGTGTTAGCCATATTCTTCACCTTTGTACCGGTGATGCTATGGATTTCGGCGCTTGCGGCAGGAGTCAGAATCAGCATTTTCACTTTGGTCGGGATGAGGCTGCGGCGCGTCATACCAAGCCGCGTTGTCAATCCGTTAATTAAAGCGCACAAAGCCGGCCTGTCCGCAACAACAAATCAGCTCGAAAGCCATTATCTGGCCGGAGGTAATGTCGACAGGGTGGTCAATGCCCTGATTGCGGCACAGCGCGCCAATATTGAACTGTCATTTGAACGCTGCGCAGCCATTGACCTGGCCGGGCGTGACGTATTGGAAGCCGTACAGATGAGCGTTAATCCGAAGGTCATTGAAACACCGTTTATCGCGGGTGTCGCCATGGACGGAATTGAAGTAAAAGCAAAAGCCAGAATCACAGTAAGAGCCAATATTGAGCGCCTTGTCGGAGGAGCGGGAGAAGAGACGGTTGTCGCCCGTGTCGGAGAAGGGATTGTCTCGACAATCGGTTCTTCACACAATCATAAAAAAGTGCTTGAAAACCCTGATATGATTTCACAGACCGTACTTGGCAAAGGGCTGGATTCAGGCACCGCATTTGAAATTCTTTCGATTGACATCGCCGACGTTGATATCGGCAAAAACATTGGAGCGATTCTTCAGACGGATCAGGCAGAAGCAGACAAAAACATTGCGCAGGCCAAAGCCGAAGAGCGCCGCGCCATGGCGGTCGCCCAAGAGCAGGAAATGCGCGCTCGCGTAGAAGAAATGCGTGCAAAAGTCGTGGAAGCAGAAGCCGAAGTGCCGCTTGCGATGGCAGAAGCGTTGCGTGAAGGAAACATCGGCGTCATGGACTATATGAACATAAAAAATATCGACGCGGATACGGACATGAGGGATTCTATCGGCAAGCTGACGAATGACCAGCAAGATGAAGACCAACAATAACCTCTCTATTAAGGAGGGAGCCGCTATATGCACGAGATTCTGACAAATCCGCTCGTCATTGCCGCCGTCATCGGCATTATATCGGCAATATTCGGCAAGAAAAACAAAGATGAAAAACGTCCGCCGGGTACACGTCCCGGAAATCAGGCAAAAAAGCAGGATCAAAAACAGCCGCAGAAAGAGCATAAGCCGGAAGCGGAAGAATTGCCTGCCGTTTCAGAAGAGAACCCTTTTGAGCAAAAAAGAAGGGAAGCTGAAAAGCGCCTAGCGAAGACGGAGCAGATGTTTAACGGGCTCGAACATAAGCTGACATCCGCACGCGCACGAAACGCGTCTCTGAAGAAATCAGCCCTCAAAATAAATAAAGAAACTGCGGTCCAAGGCATTATATTCAGTGAGGTTTTGGGTCCGCCCCGTGCAAAAAAACCGCACCGGACCATGCGGAACATCGGTAAAAAATAAAGTGTTAGAACCCCTTTTCAAATCATACATATGAGATGAAAGGGGGTTCTTTTTTTATGGGGCAAAGAAAGAATCGTGTAAAGGCATGGCTGACAAGAGCATTGGAAATTCCCCCGGACGTTATGATGGATCTGCCTCGTATTACGATGGTCGGCAGACTTCATATCTACATAGAGAATCACAGAGGCCTCCTGCTGTTCAGTGAAGAAGAAGTCAGGCTGATGCTCAAGCAGGGTCAGTGTATCATATCAGGAAAAAACTTGGTCATTAAGGCAATCCTTCCTGAGGAAATCCTTTTGGAAGGCACGATAGATCACGTACGATATGTCGATTCATAAAGCCGGGGGGAAATAATGTGAAAAACAAATGGCTGTCATTTTTTTCGGGTAAAGTCCAAATGGAAGTCAAAGGAAAAGGGATTGAACGGCTGCTGAATGAATGCACGAGAAACGGAATCGCCATCTTTGCGGTGAAAAAAAAGCAAGACTGTGTTCTGCTGATGATTCAGCTTCAAGATGTACATGCTTTCAGAAGAGTCATCAGAAAACATGAATGCAAAGCAAGCTTTACAAAAAGAAAGGGTCTTCCCTTTCTGCTTCTCAAATCAAGATTAAACCTGGGCTTCACTGCAGGGTTTTTGATATTTTTTGTTATATTGTTTCTTTTGTCCAACATGATTTGGGAAATTGATATTAAAGGGGCCAAGCCAGAAACCGAGCATCAGATGGTAAAGCACCTTGAAGAAATCGGTGTGAAAAAAGGCCGTTTGCAATTTTTAATGATGACGCCGGAAAAAATTCAAAAATCATTAACAAACGGCATCGATAATATTACGTGGGTCGGTGTGGAATTGAACGGGACAGCCCTTCATATGAAAGTGGTCGAAAAGAACGAACCGACAAAAGAAAAGTACGTGAGCCCCCGTCATATCGTTGCCAAAAAGAAGGCGGTCATCAAAAGGATGTTCGTGCAAAAGGGGCAGCCGATGGCTTTTGTGAACGATCATGTTGACAAAGGACAGCTCCTCGTCTCAGGACTGATCGGAAATGAAGACCGGAAAGTCGCCTCAAAAGCGGAAATTTACGGAGAAACATGGTACAAGTCAGAAGTAACCGTGCCCCTTGAAACATCATTTACGCTATATACGGGTAAAGTAAGGACGAAGCACAAGCTGTCTTTCGGATCATGGGGCGTGCCTTTTTGGGGCTTTGAATTTAATGAGAAGCCGCTGAAACATCCGAAAACAGAGGAAGAAAAGCATCCGTTTCAATTTCTGGGGATGAAGCTTCCGGTTTCTTACGTTTCAGAACAGACAAGAGAAAGTGAAACATCCGTGCGGACTTATACGAAAGGCGAAGCGGTTCAGGCCGGTATCAAAATGGGAAGACAAGATGTAGAAAAGCGATTAAACGGCAGCGGAGAGGTGGAAAGTGAAAAAGTTTTGCACCAATCCGTTGAGAATGGTAAAGTAAAGTTGATTATTCTCTACCAAGTTATAGAAGATATCGTTCAAACCACACCTATTGTTCAGGGAGACTAAAGAATGGCAGAACATTTACTTGCGATTAATCACAAACTGAAAAGCCCGGACGAAGCACTTTCTTTGTTCGGCAGCCAAGATGCTTTTTTACATTTAATGGAGAAGGATCTGGGCATTAGCCTCATCACACGCGGTGAAACCATTTACGTTTCCGGGAATGATGAAACATTTGAGATCGCTGACAGATTATTGGGCTCGCTCCTTACTTTAATTCGCAAGGGGATCGAGATTTCGGAACGTGATGTGCTGTATGCCGTAAAAATGGCAAAAAAAGATGAACTGGACTATTTTGAAAGCATGTATGAAGAGGAAATAACGAAAACGGCAAAAGGCAAACCGATCCGTGTCAAAACCATCGGCCAAAGAGAATATGTGGCGGCGATGAAGAAAAACGACATGGTGTTCGGCATCGGGCCGGCGGGAACCGGCAAAACTTATTTGGCGGTCGTAAAAGCGGTGCATGCTTTAAAAAACGGCCACATTAAAAAAATCATTTTAACAAGACCCGCTGTGGAAGCCGGCGAGAGCCTCGGTTTTCTGCCCGGAGATTTAAAGGAAAAAGTAGATCCTTATCTGCGCCCGCTGTATGACGCGCTCCATGATGTGCTCGGAAGCGACCATACGGAGCGTCTTATGGAAAGAGGGGTTATCGAAATCGCCCCGCTTGCCTATATGAGAGGGCGGACGCTTGACGACGCGTATGTGATTCTTGATGAAGCCCAGAATACCACTCCCGCTCAAATGAAAATGTTTTTGACGAGATTGGGTTTTGGCTCTAAAATGATCATTACGGGCGACGTAAGCCAAATTGACCTGCCGAAAGGCGTCACATCGGGACTTGCAGTGGCGAAGGATATGCTGAAGGACGTAAACGGCATCTCCGTGATTGAACTTGACCAGACAGATGTGGTCAGGCATCCGCTTGTTGCAAAAATTATTGAAGCTTATGATAAGCAAAAGTAATGCAAAAATGACCCGATCTCCCGTTATCGGGTCATTTTTATATGATGTGTTCCTGATGTTTCAGGGAGGAGGTTCTTGTTTTGAAAAAGAAGGGAAAGGGCAAAAGCGCCCGGGAACGGTTCCGCAGTTTCAGACATGCCCGCTCAGCCCATGTGCTGCTGTACCTGCTGCTTTCAGCGATCATGTTTGGTTTGCTCTTTATTCATGTAAAACCTGAATCACTTAATTTGGATTTGTTTGCAGTCAGTGATAAGACGATTTACGCGCCCGCCACAGTGGAAGATCAGCAGGCGACGGAATCGAAAAAACAGGCGGCCGAAGATGCGGTGGAAGATCAATACACTCTGAAAAAAGGCTATACCGACAATCGGCTTGACCTGATCACTTCCATTTTTGACAGCATCGGCGAAGTGAAAAAAGATGCGGAAAAAGACAAAAAGTCACCTTCGGAAAAATCACTGGTAAAATCGGTGAAAAACAAGCTGACACAGGATGTCAATGAATCCGTCTCGGAAGATGCCATTAAATCGCTTCTCCATGCAAACAATGAAGATTTCTCATTTGTGAGGGATTCCGTCATTACCGCGGTGAATACGGTGATGAGCAGTGAAATTCCTTCTGAAAAGCTTGCTGAAGCGAAGGATAAGGTCGCAAAAGAGCTGAAAAGTGCTTCTGTGCCGTCAAAATATTTAGCGGCTGCGACTGAAATCGGAAAATACGCGGTCATCCCGAATTACGTTTTTGATCCGAAAGCGACCGATGAAAAACGCCAGGAAGCGTCAGACAGCGTCCAGCCGGTACAGATCAAACAGGGACAGGTTCTCGTGGAAGAGAATGATCTGATTGACCGGGAAGTATACAGGAAGCTTGAACTGACGGGTCTTTTGAATAATTCCAACCTGTTAAAACCGATCAGCGGTCTTCTTCTGATGATCGGCCTGTTTATTGCCACGCTTGTCTACTATTTTGAGAAACAGCAGCAGGAGCTTAAGCTGAAAAATAAATCTCTTTTGCTGTTTTCTATCATTACAACGCTTATTCTCGTCATTATGGAAGTCGTCAGTCTCTTTCAGAAGATTGAATACACCAATATCGGCTATCTTGTGCCGATCGCCGCCGGCGCGATTTTAATCAGGCTGCTGCTCAATGAAAGGCTCGCCATTTTAGGAAGCATCATTCTGGCGATCTGCGGCAGTATGATGTTTAATCAGGGTGTGACGGGAACATTTAATTACGTCATCGGCATTTACTATTTAATCAGCAGCATTTCAGGCATTCTGTTTTTGGGAAAACATAATGCGAGGTCAAAAATATTGCAGACGGGACTGTTCGTCTCATTTATTAATATGATTATCGTGCTGTCGCTTTTATTAATACAAAATACGGCGCTGTCACCGGTTGAAATCGGAACGCTGATGCTGATGGGGGTCGTCTCGGGACTTGCTTCATCCGTTTTGATTATCGGTCTGATGCCGTTTTTTGAGACGGGATTCGGCATTCTTTCAACAATGAGGCTGATTGAACTGTCTAATCCGAATCATCCCCTGCTTCGAAAGATTTTAACGGAAACACCCGGTACATATCATCACAGCGTCATGGTGGCAAATCTGTCGGAAGCGGCTTGTGAAGCCGTAGGGGCAAACGGTCTTTTAGCACGGGTCGGAGCGTATTATCACGATCTCGGCAAAACGAAACGTCCGCAATATTTTATTGAAAATCAGATGAATATGGATAATCCGCATGACAAGCTGTCTCCTCAGCTCAGCAAAAATATCATTATCGCACATACGACAGACGGTGCGAATATGCTCAGAAGCTATAAGTTTCCGAAAGAGCTTGTGGATATCGCGGAGCAGCATCACGGAACGTCCCTTTTAAAATTCTTTTATTATAAAGCGAAAGAAAAGGGCGACCAGATTACAGAGAAAGAGTTCCGCTACCCGGGGCCGAAGCCGCAATCGAAAGAAGCGGCTATTATCTCAGTGGCCGACAGCGTTGAAGCCGCCGTCCGTTCCATGCATAATCCCAATCCCGAGCGGATCGAAAAACTGGTGCGGGGAATTATATCCGATAAGCTTCAGGACGGACAATTCTCAGAATGTGATCTCACGTTCCGAGAACTGGATACGATCGCAAAAACACTATGTGCGACTTTAAAAGGAATTTTCCACTCCCGGATTGAATATCCGGAGGCTACGAAGAAGGTGAAATAAATGAGTTTACTCATAGATATTGTTGATGAAACGAACAGCGTCTCAGCTGATGCGCTCCAAGAAGTGGAGAAGCTGCTCCAATTCGCGGCGGAAAAAGAAGGCGTTCAGGACCAGGCTGAAGTATCGGTCACGATTGTGACAAATGAGGAAATCAGAGAAATCAACAGAGACTACCGGGGAAAAGACACTCCGACTGACGTCATTTCGTTTGCGCTTGAAGAAGAAGGCGAAGACGAGGTTGAAATCGTAGGCGCCGACATGCCGCCTGTTTTAGGAGATATTATCATCAGCGCAGACAGAACGAAAGAGCAGGCGGAAGAGTACGGCCATTCGTTTATGAGAGAGCTCGGTTTTCTGGCCGTGCACGGCTTTTTGCATTTGCTTGGCTATGATCACATGACAAAAGAAGAAGAGGAAGAAATGTTTTCAAAGCAAAAGGATTTGCTGGATGAGTATGGACTCACGAGATCATAAAAACGAGTGGAGCAGGTTCCTGAAGAGCTTTGTCCATGCATGGAGGGGAATCTGGAAAACGGCGCGGTCAGAGCGGAATTTTCAATTTCATATTACCGCGGCCTGCGCCGTTATCGTTTGCGGTTTTCTCACCGGGCTGAGCACAGCCGAATGGGCCATTGTTTTGGTGCTGATCGGAGGGATGCTTGCTTTGGAGCTTTTAAATACGGCGATAGAGCATGTTGTGGATTTAGTTACCGATCAGTATCACCCGCTCGCAAAAGCGGCAAAGGACGCGGCCGCCGGAGCCGTTTGCGTCTTTGCCGTGATATCGTGTATCATTGGTTTACTCATCTTCTTGCCGAAGATATGTTAGCAGAAGATTCTTACAATTATTTTACATTGCCAAAAATGGGCGTGAAAAACCAATCGTAATTATGTAA
This sequence comes from Bacillus sp. JHAA, assembly GCF_036961585.1. NCBI lineage: Bacteria > Bacillati > Bacillota > Bacilli > Caryophanales > Bacillaceae > Bacillus > Bacillus sp. JHAA. Next base: position 531,778 of record NZ_JBAMDE010000002.1, read on the forward strand.
AATAAAAGTGACAGCGGTATCATACAGGATAAAGGTAAGAGAGGAATTAAGTACACATGAACAGACAAGAATTGATTGCAGAAGCATTAAAAGCGCGGGACACAGCGTATGTGCCGTATTCAAATTTCAGAGTGGGAGCCGCTCTTCTTACCAAAGACGGAAAAGTGTACAGAGGCTGCAACATCGAAAATGCGGCATACAGCATGTGCAACTGTGCTGAACGCACGGCGATATTCAAAGCTGTTTCCGAGGGGGATACGGAATTTGCGATGCTCGCCGTGGCTGCGGATACTCCGGGACCGGTTTCGCCGTGCGGAGCCTGCAGACAAGTAATTTCCGAGCTGTGCTCAAAGGATATGCTTGTTATTCTGACCAACTTACAAGGACAAATAAAAGAAATGACTGCGGAAGAATTATTACCGGGCGCATTTTCATCGGAGGATTTACATGACGAACGAAAGCTTTAAATCAGGATTTGTATCTATCATCGGAAGGCCGAATGTAGGAAAGTCTACCTTTTTAAACAGGGTCATCGGTCAAAAGATCGCCATCATGAGCGACAAACCCCAGACGACAAGAAATAAAGTCCAAGGGGTGCTGACAACCGGCACGTCGCAGACCATTTTTATTGATACACCGGGCATTCACAAACCAAAGCACAAGCTTGGCGACTTTATGATGAAAGTGGCGCAGAATACGCTGAAAGAAGTTGACTTGGTGTTATTTATGATTAACGCCGAAGAAGGGTACGGAAAAGGCGACGAGTTTATCATTGAAAAGCTCGGACAGACGTCTACACCGGTCTTTCTGATCGTTAACAAAATTGATAAGATCCACCCTGACCAGCTGCTTCTTTTAATTGATGAGTACCGTACGCGCTATCCGTTTAAAGAAATCGTGCCGATCTCAGCTTTGGAAGGGAACAACGTCGAAACCCTTCTCGCGCAGATTGAAGCGTATTTACCGGAAGGGCCTCAGTTCTATCCGAGCGATCAGGTGACTGACCACCCCGAGCGGTTCATTATTTCTGAACTGATCAGAGAAAAGGTGCTCCATCTGACAAGGGAAGAAGTGCCGCACAGCATCGCTGTCGCCATCGAGTCCATTAAAGGGCAGGAAAACGGCTCCGTCCATGTCGCCGCCACCATTGTGGTCGAGCGGGATTCTCAAAAAGGCATCGTCATCGGTAAAAAAGGAGCGCTTCTGAAAGAAGTCGGCAAAAGAGCGCGGGCTGATATTGAAGCTCTTTTGGGCTCACGCGTTTACCTGGAATTATGGGTGAAGGTGCAGAAGGACTGGCGGAATAAAATGTCTCAGCTGCGTGATTTCGGCTTCAAAGAGGATGAATATTAATTCATCTAAGGCGCATGTCTGAGGTGTGAGATTACCTCACAGAAGCAGGGATTCGTTAGCAAAATTTGTTTAACATGAAAAGGAGGACATCAGGTCAAGATAAGGGTAAGAATTTGGATTTGCAAGCTAGTTTAATGACGAAAGGTGGGTTTTTTGTGTTGAATTTTACCTGGAACGTATTTTCTCAAACAGGAAGTGTTGATACGTACCTTCTTTTTAAAGAACTGGAAAAAGAGAACCTGGAAAGACCCGAAGAACCGGAAGATGAGCTAGCCCGAATTGATTTTCCAATTTTGTAAACCTCTTGGCCCCTCCCATTGTTGGAAGGTGCGGAAATGCTGACTAAATGTGAAGGAATCGTGCTCCGTACGAATGACTACGGGGAGACGAATAAAATCGTGACATTGCTGACGAGGGAACACGGCAAAATCGGCGTCATGGCAAGGGGCGCCAGGAAGTCAGCCAGCCGGCTGTCAGCAGTCAGCCAGCCGTTTTTGTACGGGTCATTTTTAATGCAAAGAACATCCGGACTCGGCACGCTCCAGCAGGGTGAAATGATTCTCAGCATGAGAACGATCAGAGAAGATTTATTTTTGACGGCGTATGCCGCTTTTATCGCTGAACTCACTGACAAAGGAACGGAAGAGAAGAAACCGAACCCCTATTTATTCGAATTGATTCTCGAATCCTTTAAGAGGCTGAATGACGGGACTGACCCGGACGTGATCACCTTCATCGTGCAGATGAAAATGCTCGGCGTCATGGGGCTGTATCCGGAGCTGAATCATTGTGTCCACTGCAAAAGCGGGGAAGGGACGTTTCATTTTTCGATAAGAGATAACGGGTTTATCTGCCACCGCTGCTTTGAAAAGGATCCGTACAGAGTTCCGATGTCGCCGCAAACGGCAAGGCTGCTAAGGCTTTTTTATTACTTTGATATCGGAAGGCTCGGCAGCGTCTCGTTAAAACAGGAAACCAAAAACGAAATTAAACGGGTCATTGATCTGTATTACGAGGAATATTCAGGACTTTATTTAAAGTCAAAACGGTTTTTAGATCAGATGGAAAGCATGAAGAACCTTTTGGATGAAAACAAAAGTTGACATTCTGCCCATCTTTTTATATGATCATTTATTATAAAATATGTTGCAGTGACAGAAAGAAGTACTTGCGTCCAACTCATACAAGCGACCTTAGGGCAGTGTAAGCTAAGGATGAGCGCGCAACGAAAGGCATTCTCGAGCAACCCTTTAAAAAGAGGCTGAGTGATTCACATCCTCAGCAACTAGGGTGGAACCGCGGGAGAACTCTCGTCCCTATGTTTGCGGCCGGCAAGCATAGAGACGGGAGTTTTTTGGTTGCCGCCGCACTTGTAAAAGAATGGAGAAAGTGGAGGTGCTTGAAATGAACATTCAAGATATGATTTTAACCTTGCAGAAGCACTGGTCGAATGAAGGCTGTGTGCTCATGCAGTCGTATGATGTGGAGAAAGGCGCAGGCACAATGAGCCCGTATACATTTTTACGAAGCATCGGGCCGGAACCGTGGAGAGTGGCTTACGTTGAGCCGTCCAGACGGCCTGCGGACGGACGGTACGGTGAAAACCCGAACAGGCTCTATCAGCATCATCAATTCCAAGTCATTATCAAGCCGTCGCCTGATAACATTCAAGAGCTTTACCTTGATTCATTGCGTGCGCTCGGCATTGACCCGCTTGAACATGATATCCGTTTCGTAGAAGACAACTGGGAAAACCCGTCTTTAGGCTGTGCAGGTCTCGGCTGGGAAGTATGGCTTGACGGGATGGAAATTACTCAGTTTACATACTTCCAGCAGGTGGGCGGAATTGAATGTAAACCGGTATCCGTTGAGATCACATATGGTATTGAACGTCTCGCGTCATATATTCAGGATAAAGAAAACGTCTTTGATCTTGAATGGACGTCAGGATTTACTGTGAAAGATTTATTTATGATGGCTGAATATGAGCATTCCGTTTATACTTTTGAAACATCTGACGTGGATATGCTTTTCCATTTGTTCAGCACCTATGAAAAAGAAGCGATCAGACAAATGGATAACGGGCTCGTGCATCCGGCCTATGATTATGTGCTGAAATGCTCTCACACATTTAATCTGCTCGATGCAAAAGGCGCGATCTCGGTGACGGAGCGGACGGGTTATATCGGCCGTGTCCGCAACTTAGCGAGAAAAGTGGCAAAAACGTATTATGAAGAACGGGAAAAATTAGGGTTCCCAATGCTTAAAGAGGAGGGCTCTTCCCATGAGTAAACAAGACTTGCTTTTAGAGATCGGACTCGAGGAAATGCCGGCGCGGTTTTTACATGACAGCATGGTGCAGCTCGGTGAAAAGCTGACCGGCTGGCTGGCTGAAAAAAATATCGCCCATGGCGAAGTGAAACTTTTTAATACGCCGAGACGTCTGGCAGTATATATAAAAGACGTAGCAGAAAAACAGGCTGATATTCAGGAAGAAGCAAAAGGCCCTGCGAAAAAAATCGCTCTGGATGCTGACGGAAACTGGACAAAAGCCGCTATCGGATTTTCAAAAGGCCAAGGCGCCGGAGTGGATGACCTGTATATAAAAGATGTAAACGGCACGGAATATGTCTTCGTTCAAAAATTCCAGGCGGGACAAGAGACGAAGACACTTTTACCGCAGCTGGAAAATTTGATTGCCGGAATGCATTTCCCGAAAAACATGCGCTGGGGCACGCAGGATCTGCGCTATATCCGTCCGATCAAATGGATTATCGCTCTCTTTGGAAAAGACGTCATTCCGTTTAAAATCACAAATGTCGAGACGGGCCGGAACACACAGGGACACCGCTTTCTCGGCCAAGAAGTATCTGTTGATGCACCGTCATCATACGAAAAGCTGCTGAAAGAACAAAGCGTCATTGCTGACCCGAAAGAACGCAAACAAATGATCCAAAGCCAGCTGGACGCGCTTGCAGCCGAGAAGAAATGGAACATTCCGATAGATGAGGATCTGCTGAACGAAGTCAACCATCTGGTGGAATACCCGACGGCGCTTTACGGATCTTTTGAATCCGAGTTTCTTTCTATCCCTGAAGAAGTGCTTGTAACAACAATGAAAGAGCATCAGCGCTACTTCCCGGTAAAAGATGAAAACGGGAATCTGCTTCCTCATTTTATTACGGTAAGAAACGGGAACAGCCATGCAATTGAAAATGTTGCCCGCGGAAACGAGAAAGTGCTGAGAGCAAGGCTTTCAGATGCTGCGTTCTTCTACAAAGAAGACCAAAAGCTGAACATTGATGAAAATGTGAAGAAACTGGAAAATATCGTTTTCCATGAAGAGCTCGGCTCCCTTGGAGATAAAGTAAGAAGAGTGACCGCCATTGCGGGCAAACTTGCCGTCCGCCTGAAAGCGGATGAACAGACGCAAAAACTTGTGAAGCGCGCCGCAGAGATTTCTAAATTTGACCTGGTTACACATATGATCTATGAGTTCCCAGAGCTTCAAGGCGTGATGGGAGAAAAATATGCGCGCATGCTCGGTGAAGATGATGCCGTCGCTGCCGCTGTCAATGAGCACTATATGCCGAGAGCGGCCGGGGGAGAAGTGCCTTCAACCTTTACCGGCGCGGTCGTGGCGTTAGCTGATAAACTAGACACGATTGCTTCCTTCTTCAGCATTGACGTAATTCCGACAGGTTCTCAGGACCCGTACGGATTGCGCCGTCAGGCAAGCGGCATCGTTTCCATTCTGATCGACCGCAATTGGGGCATTTCTTTTAAAGAGCTGCTGTCATTGACAGAAACGGAAAAAGAAAATGAGCTCCTCGATTTCTTTACACAGCGTCTGAAATACGTCTTAAACGCTGAAGACATCCGTCATGACGTTATTGAAGCCGTTCTGGACAGCACAGAGCTTGAGCCGTATGCAGCCGTTCATAAGGCAAGAGTGCTTGAGAAGCACCTCGGCACACCCGGCTTTAAAGAAACGGCTGAATCACTCGGCCGGGTCATCTCCATCAGCAAAAAAGGCGAGAGCCGCGATATCAATCCGGATCTGTTTGAAAATGAACAGGAGAAAAAGCTGTTTGACGCTTATCAAAAAACAAAAGACAGTGTCGCGGAAAGCTTTGCCTCCAAAAACTATGAACAGGCGCTTGCCGTGCTCAGCGGATTAAAGGAGCCGATTGAAGACTACTTTAATCACACGATGGTAAATGCGGACGATGAAGCATTAAAAACCAACCGTTTAGCGCAAATGACCGCTCTTGCAGATGTGATCAAGTCTTTTGCTAATATGAATCATCTTATTGTAAAATAAAGAAAAAGACGGTTGCTGTGTGATCGGCAATCGTCTTTTCCCCTTTTACATAAACATCACAGAATGAAAACATAGATAAAGAAACCCTTCCATTAAGGTGGTGAGTACGATCGAATTAAATAAACGGCAAGAACAAATTTTACAGATTGTAAAGGAAAACGGCCCGATTACCGGAGAGCATATCGCAGAACAGCTCAATTTAACGAGGGCCACGCTGCGGCCGGACTTGGCCATACTCACCATGTCAGGCTTCTTAGAGGCCCGTCCGCGGGTCGGTTATTTTTATACGGGGAAAACGGGAAATCAGCTGCTTGCGGATAAATTGAAAAAGCTGCAAGTGAAAGATTTTCAATCGATCCCTGTTGTCATCAATGAAAATGTCTCGGTATACGATGCCATCTGCACCATGTTTTTAGAAGATGTCGGCACGTTATTTGTCGTAGATCGTGATGCTGTCTTAGTCGGTGTGCTGTCACGCAAAGATTTGCTGCGGGCGAGCATCGGCCAGCAGGAACTTGCCTCAATACCGGTTCATATTATCATGACAAGAATGCCGAATATCGCCGTCTGCCGGCGTGACGATTATGTGATGGACATCGCCAAGTATTTAATTGAAAAACAGATCGATGCCCTGCCCGTTATTAAAGATACGGATAAAGGCTTTGAGGTCATCGGCCGGTTTACCAAAACGAATATGACTAAGATACTTGTCAGTTTATCAGAAAATGAAATCATATAAGCTTGAAAACTAACGGGGGGATAACATGGACAATCGCATCATTTATGTAGTATCAGACTCAGTCGGAGAAACCGCCGAACTCGTTGTAAAAGCCTCGCTCAGCCAGTTTAACGGCTCAGCCGATGATACGCATATCAGAAGAATACCTTATGTGGAAGATATCGGCACCATTAATGAAGTCGTGTCTCTCGCCAAAGCGGACGGCGGCATTATTTGTTTTACGCTCGTTGTTCCTGAAATGCGCAAATACCTGGTTGAACAAGCGGAAAAAGCGAATGTGCTGTATTACGATATTATCGGTCCGCTCATCGATAAAATGGAATCGGCTTACGGTCTGACCGCCAAATATGAACCGGGCCGCGTCCGCCAGCTTGATGAAGATTATTTCAAAAAGGTCGAGGCGATCGAGTTTGCCGTCAAATATGACGATGGCAGGGATCCAAGAGGCATTTTAAAAGCCGATATCATCCTGCTCGGAGTATCCAGAACGTCTAAAACCCCATTATCACAATATCTTGCCCATAAGCGTCTGAAAGTGGCCAATGTGCCGATCGTTCCTGAGGTCGATCCGCCGGAAGAACTGTTCAGCGTTGATCCGAAAAAATGCATCGGCTTAAAAATCAGCCCTGATAAACTGAACCATATACGAAAAGAACGGTTAAAATCTCTCGGCTTAAATGACAAAGCCATTTACGCCAATATCAACAGAATTAAAGAAGAGCTGGAGTATTTTGAGAAAATCGTGGACCGGATCGGCTGCCAAGTCGTTGACGTTTCGAATAAAGCGGTCGAGGAAACAGCGAACATCATTCATCATCTCAAAACAAAGGGCCGATAACTCAGGACGCTTTATCCTGGGTTTTTGGGTATGCAAATAGGGAATAAACAAAAAGGATGGCATCTTCGCGAAGTTTGTATTATAATAAAAAATTGTGATAAAATGTTTATTTTTAGGTTTAAGCTTCGTGTGATACGAATAAACTATTATGGGTAAGATGTCAAGAATAACTCCCGGAAATTTTTCGACAAAGCTCAAAATAGATCCGCAGTCATGGAGCATATGCGATTTCGCTTGTTTTTATGCAGGAGATTGATGGAGGGATGGAGAATTAGTCTTCTAAATGAAAAAGAAAAGACGATTTTTGTCGATGCAGACGCATGCCCCGTAAAAGAGGAAATAATGCTCATTGCATCGCAATTCAGCGTTCGGGTTATTTTCGTCGCATCATTTGAACACTACCAGCTTTCCAGAAGCAAAGACGAGAACTGGGTATACGTTGATCCTCATAAAGAAGCGGCAGACTTATATATCGCAAACCATGTGAGATCGGGAGACGTCGTAGTCACGCAGGATATCGGTTTAGCCTCTCTTTTGCTGAACAGAAATATTGCCGTCTTATCGGAAAGGGGCCGTTCTTATACTGAAGACACGATTGACTTCGCTCTGATGAGCCGTCATATGTCAGGCAAAATGAGAAGAAGCGGCATTCATTCCAAAGGACCTAAAAAATTAAATAAAGAAGATCGGAATCGATTTGTTACCCTGCTTAAAAAAATCCTGTCGAATGATGAAGGGATTTCAAATCAAAACATCGAATAATGTACGACGGAGTGTTATAAGATGGGAAACCGCATACCAGATGAAGTAGTTAATCAGGTGCAGCAGTCAGCAGACATTGTTGAAGTCATAGGTGATTATGTCCAATTGAAAAAGCAAGGCCGCAACTACTTTGGGCTCTGTCCGTTTCACGGGGAAAACACGCCCTCGTTTTCCGTCTCCAGCGATAAGCAGATCTTTCATTGCTTCGGATGCGGTGCGGGCGGGAACGTTTTCTCTTTCTTACGGCAGATGGAAGGTTATTCATTTACGGAAGCTGTTTCTCACCTTGCGGATAAATATCAGATTGATTTCCCTGATGATATAACGATTCACTCTGCATCCAGGCCGGAATCTTCCGGAGAGCAGAAGATGGCGGAAGCCCACGAGCTTCTGAAGAAATTTTACCATCATTTGCTAATAAATACAAAGGAAGGCCAGGAAGCGTTAGATTACCTTTTATCAAGGGGTTTTACGAAAGAGCTCATAGATGAGTTTGAAATCGGCTACGCGCTGGATTCCTGGGATTTCATGACGAAATTCTTGAAAAAGCGCGGTTTTGAGGAAGAACTGATGGAAAAAGCGGGTCTGCTGATCAGAAGGGAAGACGGCAGCGGGTATTTTGACCGTTTCAGAAACAGAATTATGTTTCCCATTCATGATCACCACGGAGCCGTGGCGGCTTTTTCAGGAAGGGCGCTCGGAAGCCAGCAGCCGAAATATATGAACAGCCCGGAAACGCCGCTGTTTCATAAATCTAAGCTGCTGTATAACTTTCATAAGGCGCGCCTGCCGATCAGGAAAGAGGAGAGAGCCGTTCTGTTTGAAGGCTTCGCTGACGTCATATCCGCCGTCAGCTCAGGCGTAAAAGAAAGTATCGCCACAATGGGGACGTCGCTCACCGAAGAACATGTGAAAATCCTCAGAAGAAATGTTCAGGAGGTCATTCTCTGCTACGATTCGGATAAAGCCGGGTACGAAGCTACGCTGAAAGCGGCCGGCCTGCTCCAGAAAGCCGATTGTAAGGTAAGAGTAAGCATGCTGCCTGACGGACTTGATCCTGATGATTATATCAGAACCCGGGGCGGAGAAAAATTCCGGACCGATATCATTGATGCAAGCGTTACGGTCATGGCTTTTAAAATGCAGTATTTCCGCAAAGGGAAAAACTTATCTGACGAAGGAGACCGGCTCGCTTACATGAAAGAAGTGCTGAAAGAAATCAGCGCTCTTTCCGGGTCGCTTGAGCAGGAAATGTATGTGAAGCAGCTCGCCTCAGAATTTTCTCTTTCGGTAGAATCTTTGACGGAACAGCTTTCCATCTACGCCAGACAAAACGCCCCCGGCGACAAAAACGCCGAACCGCAGACAAGGCGGGCCCGGGTGACGACAAAAGCGAAACGGCGCCGTCTCCGTCCCGCCTATGAGAACGCGGAAAGACTTCTGCTCGCTCATATGCTGAGAGACCGAAACGTCATAAAGAAAGTGATTGAGCGTGTCGGCTTTGAATTTAACATTGACGGACATCGTGCGCTGGCAGCATACCTGTACGCTGTTTATGAAGAGGGCGCTGACATGACGCCGCAGCATCTTATGGCGAGAATGCAGGATGAGGAAATCAGCCAGCTGCTTTCAGATATAGGGATGCTCCAAGTAAACGAGGAGCTCTCAGAGGCCGAGTTATCCGATTACGTAAAAAAAGTGTTGGATCACCGAAAATGGTCAATGATAAAGGAAAAAGAAGCAGAAAGAGCGGATGCGGAGAGGCAGAAAGACTTCGTGAAAGCTGCGTCTCTGGCTCAAGAAATTGTTGCATTGAACCGATCATTAAAGTAACACCAAAAAGAGGCTTGCGTTCTGATTGGCAATGATTCCTTGCGGAGGAGCAAATAGATCGCTTAACCTCATCATGAATTGTCATTTATTATCCGCAGCCCTGCATGCTGAAAAAGAGAGAAGGCTTCCGGGTCGGATAAGAAACATACCGCTTTTAGAATTCGTTGCAAGCTTTGGAAGGAGGGATCCATAATGGCTGATAAACAAACCCACGAAACAGAAACAGAACTTACATTAGACCAGGTAAAAGAGCAGCTTACTGAAACTGGAAAAAAACGTGGCGTTTTAACATATGAAGAAATTGCTGAACGCATGTCCAGCTTTGAAATTGAATCAGACCAAATGGATGAGTATTATGAATTTTTAGGAGAACAAGGTGTTGAATTAATTAGTGAAAATGAAGAAACGGAAGATCCTAATATTCAACAGCTTGCCAAAGCCGAAGAAGAATTTGACCTTAATGACCTCAGCGTACCGCCTGGCGTAAAGATCAATGATCCAGTCCGCATGTACCTTAAGGAAATCGGACGGGTAAATCTTCTTTCTGCTAAAGAAGAAATCACCTACGCTCAAAAAATTGAAGAGGGTGACGAGGAATCTAAACGCAGACTGGCTGAAGCAAACCTTCGTTTAGTTGTCAGCATTGCTAAACGGTATGTCGGCCGCGGCATGCTTTTCTTAGACTTGATCCAAGAAGGAAACATGGGTCTCATGAAAGCCGTCGAGAAGTTTGACTACCGTAAAGGATATAAATTCAGTACGTATGCGACTTGGTGGATCAGACAGGCGATTACACGCGCCATCGCTGACCAGGCGAGAACAATCCGTATCCCGGTTCACATGGTGGAAACCATCAACAAATTAATCCGGGTGCAGCGTCAGCTTCTTCAGGATCTTGGCAGAGAGCCGACACCGGAAGAGATTGCTGAAGACATGGATCTTACGCCTGAAAAAGTCCGTGAAATATTAAAAATTGCTCAAGAGCCTGTTTCTTTAGAAACGCCGATCGGTGAAGAGGACGACTCACATCTCGGTGATTTCATCGAAGACCAGGAAGCGACATCTCCGTCGGATCATGCGGCATATGAGCTTTTAAAAGAACAGCTGGAAGATGTGCTGGATACGTTGACAGATCGTGAAGAAAACGTGCTGCGTCTCCGTTTCGGTCTGGATGACGGACGCACAAGAACTTTGGAAGAAGTAGGCAAAGTGTTTGGAGTAACGAGAGAGCGTATTCGCCAAATTGAAGCAAAAGCGCTTCGCAAATTGAGACATCCGAGCAGAAGCAAACGTCTGAAGGATTTTCTCGAATAGAATGGAACGGGTCTTTTTGATCCGTTCTTTTTTATGTATAAGATATATGGATAATATACCTTTATTTTACTGGATAAGCATATGTTTTGCAAATGAGTTTGGAAAAAATGCGGCATGTCCTGAAAGGGGGAAAATGAGATAAGTTTATTTATATTCTTTATTGTAAGCGTATACAATTCATTATACAATAGAATAAAGATAATTTTGTGATAAACAAAACAGTTATTTTTGCTTTTTGTATAAATTGTGAAATCAATGAAATTGCTGAGCAAGACCATTTACTTTTTGTAAAAATAAGTTAGAATTAGAAGTGTTTACATAGGGGGAGAATGAAAAAGGGGGATGGAGATATGAAGTGGAATCCGCTGATTCCTTTTTTGCTCATTGCAGTGCTGGGAATAGGGCTGACTTTCTTTTTAGCTGTAAAAGGCAATGGAGATGCGCATCAGATCGCAAGCGGCGGTGAAAGCAAAAATGCCGAGAAGGAAACTGCAAACGCTTCACCTGAAGAGATTTATAAAGCGAACTGCATCACCTGTCACGGGGAAAACTATGAAGGTGTGTCAGGGCCGAACTTAAAAGGCGTCGGCAAAAGAAAAGATGTCGCTGAGATTAAAACAAAAATTGAAAAAGGCGGCAACGGGATGCCCGCAGGCCTTGTGCCGGCCGAAAAGCTGGATGACATGGCAAAATGGGTTTCTGACATTAAATAAAGCTTTACCGGTCCCTATATAAAAGACATATGAAAAACTCTATCCGCCGCTTGGATTCCGGGCGGTTTTTTTATATGATAGTAAAGGAAAAAGAACCTGAGAAAAGTTGTGATATTGTGAATGAAATGAAGTTATCTAAAAGATTGCAGTCTGTGGCGGAATATATCCCTCCGGGTGCCCTGGTTGCTGATATCGGGTCGGACCACGCGTATCTTCCTTGCTATGCCGTTTTGAATCATTTGGCAAGCCGGGCAATCGCCGGTGAAATTACAGACGGACCGTTTCTATCCGCCAAACAGCAGGTGGAAAAACTGGACTTAAGCACTCTTATCTCCGTAAGGAAAGGTGACGGGCTGAGCGTCCTTGAAAAAGGAGAAGCCGGCGCCATTACAATCGCTGGCATGGGCGGAGCGCTGATCGCTCATATTTTGGAGTCCGGAAAAACGAAATTGACGGGGCGTGAACGGCTGATTCTGCAGCCGAATATTCATGCCGTTCATATAAGAGAGTGGCTGTATCAGGAAGGCTATGAACTGATTGATGAAGTGATTCTCGAAGAAGACGGAAAGTGTTATGAAATCCTCGTTGCGGAAACTGGCGACCGTGATGCGCCGTATCGGGACGTGCCGATGGCTGCCGGAATGCTTGCGGGTCCGTTTTTATTAAAAGAGAGGAATGAAGTGTTTCTTCGGAAATGGAGCCAGGAACTTAAGCATACTGAACAAATTTATGAACAGATCAGCCGCAGCGCAAAGCATGAAAGTCATGAAAAATTAGCTGAATTGAAAGAGCGGATTTCTCTGCTGAAGGAGGTAATCGGACATGCCTAAACATGTGAACGGACAGGAAATCATCCAGCTGTTTGAACAATTTTCACCGAAGGCTTTTGCGGTGGAAGGAGATAAAATCGGCCTGCAGATCGGTACATTGAATAAGCCGGTGAAAAATGTCATGGTGACACTGGATGTTCTGGAACAAACGGTAGATGAAGCCATTGAGAAAAAAGTTGACTTAATTATCGCCCACCATCCGCCGATTTTTCGGCCGCTTAAACAGATCACCACTGATCAGCCTGGCGGAAGACTGATTGAGAAATGTATAAAGCATGATATTGCCGTATATGCGGCTCATACGAATCTTGATGTGGCGGACGGCGGTGTGAATGATCTGCTTGCCGAAGCTCTCGGCCTGACAGACACAGAAGTGCTTGTCCCGACATATTCGGACCCGCTGAAAAAGCTTGCCGTATATGTTCCGAAAGACTATGAAGAAGCTGTAAGAACCGCACTTGGCAACGCCGGAGCGGGACATATCGGCAATTACAGCCATTGCGCGTTCTCCTCTGAGGGAATCGGCAGCTTTAAGCCGCTGGACGGGGCAGAACCGTTTATCGGACAGACGGGAGAGCTGGAACTCGTCCATGAAGTGAGACTTGAGACCGTTTTTCCGGCAAGTATGGAGAAAACCGTCGTAAAAGCGCTGAAAAAAAGCCATCCGTATGAAGAGGTGGCATATGATATTTATCCAGTGGAGCAGTCTCCGCTTGAAAAAGGGCTCGGCCGCATCGGAAAACTTCAGCAAGACATGACGCTTGAAGAGTTTGCTCTGTTTGTGAAAGAAAAGTTTGACGTTAACGGAGTCCGGATGGTCGGAGAGCGAAACAGCAAGGTGAAAAAAGTCGCGGTTCTTGGCGGTGACGGAAATAAATATATTTATCAGGCAAAGCGGAAGGGTGCAGATGTTTACGTGACGGGCGATCTTTATTTCCATGTAGCGCATGATGCGATGATGATGGGGTTAAACGTCGTGGACCCGGGGCATTATGCTGAAAAGATCATGAGAAAAGGCACGGCTGAGAAGCTTACGGCAATGGCCGGGGAGAAAAACTATGATGTGCGCATTTTCGCTTCCGAAACAGATACAAACCCATTTACTTTCTTATAAAAAAACTGAGGCCCCCGGCCTCAGTTTTTTATTTTTACTTTCGGAAGGATTTTTTTTAGCGGCACACTGTGTTCAAGCTGCCATGTCGATTCATCGTTGTGGTCAAACTGCTCTAAAAAGCGGATGACTTCCTTTGTAATCGGTGTCGGTGTTGATGCGCCTGCGGTAACGGCGACGGTATTGACGTCTTTCAGCCATTCGAGCTTCAGTTCACTGATGTCTCCGATTCGGTAGGCTTTTGTTCCGGCGATTTCTTCTGACACTTGAGCCAGTCTGTTGGAGTTATTGCTTTTCGGATCACCGACAACAATGGTTAAGTCCGCTTTTTTTGCCTGCTCTGATACAGCTTCTTGACGAACCTGTGTGGCCAGGCAGATTTCCTGATGGTATTCCACGTACGGGTACTTTTCTTTGACTGATTCCATAATATCGTGGACGTCCCACTGGGACATTGTCGTTTGGTTTGTAACGATTAATTTCTCAGCCTGAATATCGAGATTTCTCACGTCTTCCTCTGTTTCAACGAGATGAACGATTTCAGGAGCGACGCCGACGGCTCCTTCAGGCTCGGGGTGGCCTTTTTTACCGATGTATATGACGTGATAACCTTCAGCTTTTACTTTTCGGATTAAGTCATGTGTTTTCGTGACGTCCGGGCATGTGGCGTCAATCGTAACAAGCCCTTTTTCCTCAGCGGCTTTTCTTACTTCCGGAGATACCCCGTGAGCCGTGAAAATAACGGTTCCTTTTTCCACCTGCTTTAAAATCTCCAGACGGTTTGTGCCGTCAAGCGTGTAAATGCCGTCTTCCTCAAACGCATCTGTGACATGCTTATTATGAACAATCATTCCCAGTATATATATAGGTCTTGGCAGTGTTTTATCGAGTGACGCGTTTTTGGCTATGACCATGGCATCAACAACGCCGTAACAGTAGCCGCGCGGCGATATTTTGATAACGTCCAATGTAGATGTCCTCCTATCAAAAGTGAGTGTAGAGGCAATATAAAAAGCCGTAGTTAAACGGCTCAAATCTTGCATTCTTCTGATCTCATTATAGCTAATCTTTCGTGAGATATCAAAGAATGTTAAATATATAATTTCGGCTTTGATCTGCCCGATGTTCTTTTTGGACGCGGCTGTTCCGCTGAGTCTGCCTGTGCGGCGTCTTTTTCTTTTGAAGCGGATGCTTTTTCAGACGTCTTCTTTGATGTTTTGGATGAGGCGTCTGATTTGTTTTCATCTTCTGTTTCATCTGTTTCATCTGTTTTTTCAGCTTCATCCTTTTTGTTCTGTTCGTCTGTTTCTTTCGTCTCGTCAGATTCATTCTCGTCATCACTGCTGCTTAATTGGCTGTAAAGCTTCATCATGGCGGGCAGACTCCGTACTAAAGGACCGTACTGCTGAATCATCGGCGTAACCTGCTGCGCCACGCCGAGCACCTTCTGAACGTTGCCGAGCATGCTCGACAGGGATGCCGGACTTGCCAGGTTCTGTATTCCCTGCAGTCCTGCACCTGCTCCTCCGCTGGCCGCCGCCGGTGCCGACGCGGCAGCGCTTCCTCCTCCTGAACCGGGTAAAAAACGGGAAAGCATACCTTTTAAGCCCCCTCCGCCGCCCGTGCCTGCGTTTCTCAGGCCCGCTCCGGCAATCTGCTGCTGAGGGAAAAGCTGCCGTCCCTGCTGCATCAGCTGCCGTCCCGGCAATGACGGTCTTCCTCCCATCATCATACGCGGATTCATAAACGGCCGGCCCTGCTGCGCCATATTTCTCATCGGCTGCTGTGGAAACATACTTGTACCTCCTTTCTGTCTCTCTGCTATTACAATATGCATCGGAGGGGGCATTTGCTTTTCTGTCTCGAAAACAGGATTCCCCCAAGACATGGTGTTTTTAAGTAAAATCGGTTATAATGTGATGATGGACACAGAATGTGCCGCTTTAAGGAGCTGGGAAAAATGAAAGAAACTAAATTTGATGGATACAACTTAAAACCGTTTATTATAGATGCAGTTCACCGCCTTGGTTTTTATGAACCGACAGATATTCAAAAGCGTCTGATACCTGCCGTACTGAAAAACGAAAGCGTGATCGGGCAGTCCCAGACGGGGACGGGGAAAACCCACGCCTATTTATTGCCAATTTTGAATCGGATTGATCCGGGTTCTGATACGGTACAGGCTGTTATCACGGCGCCGACGAGAGAGCTTGCCAATCAGATTCATCAGGAAGCGCTCAAAATCACACAGGGTGCGGAAGATGAGCCGATCCGGACAAAATGCTTCATCGGCGGGACGGACAAGCAAAAATCAATTGATAAGCTGAAAACACAGCCTCATCTCGTCGTCGGAACGCCGGGCCGGATCGCGGATCTGATTAAGGCGCAGGCATTGAACGTCTATAAAGCGCAGTCTCTCGTCATTGACGAAGCTGATCTGATGCTTGACATGGGCTTTTTAGAAGACGTTGATTACATCGGATCGCGTATGCCGGAAGAACTGCAGATGCTTGTGTTCTCAGCTACGATTCCAGAAAAGCTGAAGCCGTTTTTGAAAAAGTATATGGAAAATCCGAAGTACGCGCATGTTGAGCCGAAAAGAATCACAGCCGAAAAGATTGAACATGTTTTGGTTCCTTCTAAACAGCGTGATAAAGACAAACTGCTTTTTGATATGATGTCTCATCTGAATCCTTATCTGGGCATTGTGTTTGCAAATACGAAAAACACGGCTGACCATATTGCGAAATACCTGACTGAAAAAGGAATGAGGGTCGGTCTTCTGCACGGGGGATTAACGCCGCGTGAGCGCAAAAAGGTAATGAAGCAGATTAATGATCTGGAGTTCACTTATGTCATTGCGACAGACCTTGCGGCTAGAGGAATTGACATTAAAGGCGTAAGCCACGTCATCAACTACGAGCTTCCGGACGATTTGGATTTTTATGTTCACCGTGTCGGAAGAACTGCACGCGCCGGTTCATCAGGCCAAGCACTGACCATTTATGAGCTTTCTGACGAAGATGCGCTCGCAAGACTTGAAAAGATGGGCATTGTGTTTGACTATGCGGAGCTTGTAAACGGGGAATGGAAGAAAGGCGATGACCGCCACCGCCGTAAAAATCGCAAAAAGACGGCAAATGAGGCTGACCAAATTGCGAAACGCCTCGTAAAAAAGCCGAAAAAAGTAAAGCCGGGCTATAAAAAGAAAATGAGCTACGAAATGGAAAAAATTAAAAAGAAGCAGAGAAGAAACCAATCTAACAGAGGAAAGTAGGGGGAATCGGGTTGCTGAAAATAGGTTCACACGTCTCAATGAGCGGAAAACATATGCTCCTTGCCGCAAGCAAGGAAGCTGTTTCGTACGGGGCGAATACATTTATGATCTATACGGGCGCTCCCCAAAACACGCGCCGCAAAAAAATTGAAGACTTGAATATTGAAGCGGGCCGCGCCCATATGAAGGAAAACGGTATCGACGAGATTGTCGTGCATGCGCCGTACATCATTAACATCGGAAATACGACAAATCCGGCAACATTTGAGCTGGGCGTTGATTTTCTGCGTTCTGAAATTGAAAGAACGGCAGCGATCGGCGCGAGACAGATCGTGCTTCATCCAGGAGCGCATGTCGGAGCCGGAGCTGAAACGGGCATCAAAAAAATCATTGAAGGTTTAAACGAAGTGATTGTTCCCGGGCAAAACGTGCAGATTGCGCTGGAGACAATGGCGGGCAAAGGATCAGAATGCGGGAGAAGCTTTGAAGAGCTGGCCGAGATCATTGCGGGAGTCACGCATAATGAACATCTATCCGTCTGCTTTGACACTTGCCACACCCATGACGCCGGGTATGATGTCGCTAATGATTTTGACGGTGTTCTTAACGAGTTTGATAAAATCGTCGGCATCGATCGGATAAAAGTCCTTCATGTTAACGACAGTAAAAATATCAAAGGCGCCCGGAAAGACCGCCATGAAAATATCGGGTTCGGAGAGATCGGTTTTGACGCTCTGCAGTACATCGTTCATCACGAGCAGCTTGCCGATATTCCGAAAATCCTCGAAACACCGTATGTAGGTGAAGACAAGAAAAATAAGAAGCCGCCGTACCGTTTTGAAATCGAAATGCTGAAAGAAAAGCAGTTTGATAAGGAGCTTCTTGAAAAAATATCAGCTCAATAAGAAAGAAAGGAGGGGCGGGTGTCCCTCCTTTTTTACCCTGAGAATTGATTGAAAAGTTCGTCAACTTTCCGCGCCGTTTCTTTTGAAGTTATCGTTTCCACTTTTTTCAGCAGGCGCAGCCGCTCCTGTTCATCAAAAATATTGATGTTTTTTCCGTGCATCAGAGCCGCTACCTCAGCCGCTTGACTTCTTGTAATGCTGATCCCGTATTGCTTGGAATATTTCAGCAGATCGTCCGCAGTGACTTGATTGAGCCGCTGCAAAATAATTCTTTGTATTAAAATCATCGATACTTTCACCTCTTTAGACATAATGTATTGAGCAGATCATTAAACTGTTACAGCTTTTAATGGTAAAATAAAGTTGCTTACTGTTTAAAATAGTTATTATAGGAAAGGAGATTTTATGACCCCAAATAAACAGCATAAAAGAGAATCATTTTTACACTTTATCTTCAGGGTCATTATGATTCTGATCGGGGCGGGTTCAGCCGCCGTAAGTATTGAATTGTTTCTGGTCCCTAATAATTTTATCGACGGAGGCATTATCGGTGTTTCATTAATTTTAGACCACCTCTTTATGTCCAATCCCCTCCTCAATTTTGCCTTATTCGTTGTGTTACTCAACATTCCATTTATGATTTTCGGATATAAATATATCGGAAAAACATTTCTCATCTCTACTGTTATCGGAATCGTCGGTTTAGCGCTGATTGAATCCTCATTGCACCATGTGGAGGCCATTACGACCCAGCCTATTTTGGCGACGGTATTCGGGGGGCTTTTGCTCGGTTTCGGGGTAGGCCTTGTCATCCGAAACGGAGGCTCGATGGACGGTACTGAAATCCTCGGTATCCTTCTCACGAAAAAGCTGCCCTTTTCAGTCGGGGAATTCGTTATGCTCATCAATGTGTTTATTTTCATTTGGGCCGGTTTTGTGTTCGGTCCGGAGCAGGCAATGTATTCTTTCATGACTTATTATATTGCCATGAAAACGATTGACGCCGTCATCCAGGGGCTTGATGAAACAAAAGCGGTCATTATTGTTGCAGAGCAATATGCTGAGATCTCAGATGCAATATTGCACCGGCTTGGGCGGGGAACCACCAAACTTCAGGGGAAAGGCGGATATACGGATGAAACCAAAGAAGTCATTTACGCGGTCGTGACAAGGCTTGAAGTGACTAAATTGAAATCCATTGTGTTTGAAATTGATAAAAACGCCTTTATTACGATCATGAATACCCATGAAACGAGGGGCGGTAAGTTCAAAACCGCGATTCACTAGGCTTTCATTTACTTTTCATCATTTTATAGGTATAATTTGATACATCATAAGAAAATGGCCTGCTGTTCAGACAGCTGCCATTTTCTTTTTGGAGCGATACCGTGTTGTAAAGGGGAGGTCCTCATGAACGTACAAGAAGCGTTGAACCTGCTGAAAGAAAAAGGGTATAAATATACGAGTAAGCGAGAAGACATGCTGCAGCTTTTTGCTGATTCTGATAAATATCTGACCGCCAAAAACGTGCTTGCCGCATTAAATGACGACTATCCGGGTCTGAGCTTTGATACCATATACAGAAATCTTTCGTTATATGAAGAACTCGGCATTTTGGAAACGACGGAGCTTTCCGGAGAAAAACTGTTCCGTTTTACATGCTCTTATACCCATCATCATCACCATTTTATCTGTTTAACCTGCGGGAAAACGAAGGAAATTGAGTCCTGTCCGATGGATAAGCTGCACGATGATTTGGAAGGGTATGAAATCAGCGGCCATAAGTTTGAAATTTACGGCACCTGTCCGGCGTGCCGATAAAAAACCTCCTGCTTATACAGGAGGTTTTTTTCAGCTTTTGACATGCTGAAAGCTATGTTTGTTTTTATTAATCCAGGCGACGGCTTCAAGCCAATTCTGCACCCTGATAATATTGGAATCGATGGGGAGCTGATTATATGGGGAGTTAAAAAGGATAACCGGAATGCCTGCTTCTTTTGCGATCATTGTCGCATTGCCGTGGTGATCTTCGAAAAATAAATCAATGCCGTGTTTTTTGACGGCTTCCACTTTGTGATGGCCTCCGACAAGCTCAATGTGATCGTAATGAATGTCCCGGTTTGCAAACCAGTCCAGCGTAACATCTTCTAAGTGGCCGCGTCTTGCCGTAATGTAGATCAGACGGTGCTCTTCTTTCAGTCCGTCCAGTGCCTGCTTGGCAAATTCCGCGAGCTTCGCTTCTTTATATATGGCTGCTTCATGAACGTTCATCCATTCCCAAAATTCCTCGTCTGTAATGTTCAAAAGCTTCGTCAGATCATAATCAGTCATATCATCCAAGGTAATGGAAAGATGAAATGAGCGGTTTAAATAAGGGACAAATGTATCCTGTGCCGTAACTGTGCCGTCAATATCTATACCTAACCGTAACATGTCCACACTCCTATAAATTCATCCCTTCAAGTGTAACATAAACAATTAACAATACCAGAAAAGTTTAGCAAACATGAATTCGTAAAAAACGCGGAAACTAAAAAAGCTCCTTTCATAAAAGAAAAAGGGGGAATTGAAGGTGGCATACGATTACGAAAATCGAAAAGGCAACGACTACTACGTGGATCATGGATCGGAAGGAACCGATATCACGCGTGATGTTTATTCAGAAGAAACAGCGGCCGAAATTTCAGAGCCATATCGTGCTTCTGACCGGGCAGCAGACCGTGATGATAACCGGGACGGAGTAAGTGAAGGCCGGGGGATAGGGTATGCAGCATTGGCTATTTCTATCATTTCCCTGTTTGTGCTCCCTGTTTTATTAGGGGCATGCGGCATTATCGTCGGCTATATCGCCAGAAGAAGAGGAGCAGGCGCTTTAGGCGGATGGGCGATGGGAATCGGTATTGTTTCCCTTGTCCTCGGCATCTTCATTACACCGTTTTTTTAACACAACGCAAAAAAAAGCTTGGCGGAATATCCGTCAAGCTTTTTGTGTTTCTTGTTCTGCTTTTGCTTTTTCCGCTTCAAGCTTTGCGTAGTGTTCTTCTGCCAGCTTGTCGATTTCTTTTTTCAGCTCTTCGACCATGGTTTCTTCAGGGACTTTGCGGACGATTTGGCCTTTGCGGAAAAGAAGTCCTTCGCCGCGCGCGCCGGCAATCCCGATATCAGCTTCTCTTGCTTCGCCCGGTCCGTTAACGGCACATCCGAGAACGGCTACTTTAATCGGCGCTTTGACTTTAGAAATGTATTCTTCCACTTCATTTGCGATGCTGATGAGATCAATTTCGATCCGTCCGCATGTCGGGCATGAAATAAGCGTAGCCGCGTTTGAAGCAAGACCGAATGATTTCAGCAGTTCTCTGGCTACTTTTACTTCTTCAACCGGGTCGGCGCTCAGAGAGATCCGGAGCGTGTTTCCGATTCCTTTGCTTAAAATCGCTCCGAGTCCGGCCGCGCTTTTTACCGTTCCGGCAAACAGCGTGCCCGATTCTGTAATTCCGAGGTGGAGCGGATAATCAAATGCTTTTGAAGCTTTTTCGTATGCTTCTATGGCTAGATTGACGTCAGACGCTTTCATGCTGACGATGATGTCGTGAAAGTCAAGGTCTTCCAGGATTTTGATATGATGAAGCGCACTCTCAACCATTCCGTCAGCAGTCGGATAGCCGTATTTTTCTAAAATGCGTTTTTCCAAAGAACCCGCGTTTACGCCGATCCGGATCGGAATTCCTTTTTCTTTCGCTGCTTTTACGACGGCTTCCACTTTTTCGCGGCGGCCGATGTTTCCCGGGTTGATTCTGATTTTGTCGGCCCCGCCCTCAATTGCTTTTAATGCAAGCTTGTAGTCAAAATGAATATCGACAACGAGAGGGATGGAAATTTGTTTTTTGATGTCGGCAATCGCGTTAGCGGCGCGTTCGTCCGGACATGCCACCCGGACAATTTGGCAGCCGGCTTCGGCTAAACGGTTGATTTCCGCAACTGTTGCTTCTACGTCGTGTGTTTTGGTCGTCGTCATACTCTGAATGACGACTTCGTTATTTCCGCCTATTGTTAAAGGTCCCACTTTGACGGGACGCGTTTTTGTACGATGTGTGATTTCACTCACTTGTCAATCGCTCCTTAATTGTAGTTACCGCTTTTGCAGGCTGAGCCTTTTACATGTCAGGCAACTTCTATTTACATGTTATATTGTAACAGTGTATTTGCCGAACTGACAAGAAATTAACGTTTAATTGCGGTAGACGGGGAATTTATAAGCGGTGCCTGCCTGAATTGCGTTTGCTTTTACATTCGGATTCAGCGCTTCAAAATCTTGCGCAATATCATCTGGCGCTTTATGTGCGCCGACTATCGACATCACCGTATCGCCTTTTTTGACCGTAACCGTTCTGTATGAAGATTCCTGTCGGGCTGGCTGTGCCGCCGCTGCGTATGCTGGAAGGTCTTGAGAAGGGATCGTGCCGATTTTAAGATCGTAAAAGATAATGAATATCACAAATAAACTGCCGAATACAAAAGTAAGCCGCTTCATTCCAACCGCCTCCCGCATACATTTTTACTTCATTGTATGCTTGTCCCATTTTGTTCATGACAAAAAAGAAGACCGCCGGGGGCAGTCTTTGTTACACAGCTGTTTTTCTTGGCGGTATCTCTTTTAAGACGAGGAAAAGGATGATAAAGTTTACAAACCAATTCACTAAAAATTCACTCGGCACTGTAATAACAAGCGCGCGCATGATCGTAAAGAATATGGTCGAAAGTGTAATGGAATAAGCCGAAAGCTTCCAGAGCTGCGGGTAATTCAATGTCTTTCTTTGCGCATTTTTCAATATCAGTCCGATGACGGCGAGAAATGATACTTCAATGAATTTTCCGGCCGCTGTCATGATGAACAGCAAAACGGACAGGACGGTGACGATCATTGTTTTATTTTGGTTTAATGCTGATATGATTTCTTTTTTTGTGATATCAGCAGGCATCAGCGAATAATTCATTTCTGTCGCCTGTCCGTCTACAGCAAGCACCATTTTATTTTTCAAAATGCCGATCGCATTTTGTTTCGCCGCTATTTGTTTAGCGCCGTAAGCATCTGTCGGATCAAACACGATGACGAACCCGTTCGCTTCCGTTTCCTTAGAGGCGGACGCTTTCGTCTGCAATTCTCCGTTTGAAATGCTGAAATCAGGGAAATCTTTCTTTAACACGGTTTTGAAACCGTTCATTGAATTTACGGTGCCGGAGCAAAGGTAATAAGCGCTTGGCAGCGTAAAAAGGACAGACAGCAAAAATACATAAAGGATCGCTTTTCCTATCCCCTGAAACCGTGTTTTTGCAATATCTGCCGGAGAGTATGTACTTTTCAATAAAGCCGTAAATATGTTCAACATCTTCACTTCCTAGCCTAAACTGGTATATGTTGCTTATTGTATCGTTCACAGGGGATGAACACAAGTGAGAGTATTTAAAGCGGTGATTAGGAATCATACATAATAAGATAATGCGGGAAGCGGTGATCGCCCGCAAAACAAAGGAGGGTGTTTTTGTCATGAGTGTTTTGTATTGGCTGATGATCATTGCGGTCTTCGTCATTGCTTTTATCGGGCTTGTATATCCGGTGATTCCAAGCGTTATTTTTATTGTGGCCGGTTTTCTTCTCTACGGATTTTTGTTTTCCTTCAGTCCTTATTCTTACCTGTTTTGGCTCATTGAGGCGGTATTTGCGGCCGTTTTATTCGCAGCTGACTATGTGTCAAATTTACTTGGCGTTAAAAGGTACGGAGGAAGCAGGGCGGCAATCTGGGGAAGCACGATCGGATTATTGATCGGGCCCTTCGTTATTCCCGTGGCGGGCATTATATTAGGCCCGTTTATCGGTGCTCTCTGCGCTGAGGTGTTTGTTCATCAAAAGGATATCAAGTCCGCGGCAAAAGTGGGGCTCGGCTCGTTAATCGGCTTTTTAACAAGCGTGGCGGCAAAAGGCGTCATTCAGCTCTTTATGATCGGATATTTCTTATGGACGGTGCTTTAGAAAGGTTTAATTTCGGCCGTGAACGGATAAAGTGTAATATGTCTGCTGGAATCGCCGGATTGTGAGCTTTTTCATTGATTACCACGCTTTCTTTTGTTACATTGAGATTAGAAAAGTTCGCGTTAAGCGGCATTTCAGTACATATATTTAAAGGAGGAAAAAATTATGGCTTACAAACTTCCAGAATTGCCTTACGCTTATGATGCTTTAGAACCTCATATCGATAAGGAAACGATGACGATTCACCATACGAAGCACCATAACACATACGTGACAAACCTCAACAAAGCGATCGAAGGATCAGCGCTTGCAGAGAAATCTGTAGATGAGCTTGTTGCTGATTTGAATGCAGTGCCGGAGGACATCCGCACGGCAGTCCGCAACAATGGCGGCGGACATGCAAACCACTCTTTATTCTGGACTCTTTTATCTCCGAACGGCGGAGGCGAACCGACTGGTGAGCTTGCTGAAGAGATCAAAAGCACGTTCGGAAGCTTCGATCAATTTAAAGAAAAATTCGCGGCAGCAGCTGCAGGCCGTTTCGGTTCAGGCTGGGCTTGGCTCGTTGTAAACAACGGCAAACTTGAAATTACAAGCACGCCAAACCAAGATTCACCGCTTTCAGAAGGTAAAACACCTGTTCTCGGCCTTGATGTTTGGGAGCACGCGTACTACCTGAACTACCAAAACCGCCGTCCTGATTACATTTCAGCTTTCTGGAATGTTGTGAACTGGGATGAAGTTGCCCGTCTTTACAGCGAAGCAAAATAATTGAGTTGAATGATCACAAGGTCTCCCGCGGGAGGCCTTGTTTTTTTATTGACTTTGATTCCTTTTACATATCTCAGTTTGAGTGAGACAAACTAATGTGTAGTAAAGGGGAGTCAATGATGAGCAAAATAAAAAAAATTATCGGCGACATCGAAATAAATAAAGGGCTGCTGCTGTTATTGACGATTGGCGGCCTTTACTCATTGGGCATCGCGCTGTCAAATACATTTGTCAACGTGTATTTGTGGAAGCAGTCGGGAAAATTTATTGATTTGGCCATATACAATTTGTCGGTCGTGACGATGCAGCCGGTTACCTTTCTGCTGGCGGGCCGGCTGGCTAAAAAAATTGACAGGGTGTTTATTCTCAGGTTCGGCGTTATCTTTTTGGCCGCTTTTTATTTAAGTGTGCTGCTTGCCGGAGAAACTGCGGCTTCCCGTCTCGTTTTGATAGGGGCCGTGCTCGGAGTTGGATACGGCTTTTACTGGCTGGCTTTTAATGTGCTGACTTTCGAAATCACGGAACCGGAAACGAGAGATTTTTTTAACGGGTTTTTAGGCATTTTGTCTTCATCGGCGGGCATGATCGGTCCGATTGTGGCCGGATATGTCATTTCAAGACTTGAAAACAATACGGGTTATACAATCATTTTCAGCCTGTCGCTCGGCTTATTTGCCCTTGCCGTGGTCATGAGCTTTTTTCTGAAGCGGAGGGAGTCGAAAGGCCGGTTTATGCTGAAAAAAGTTTTTGATGAGCGCCACACGAATCTGAATTGGCGCCGGATTACCAACGCGCACTTTTTTCAAGGCTTGAGAGAAGGGATTTTTGTTTTTTTAATCAGCGTATTTGTATTCATTGCGACAAACAGTGAGCTGGCGCTCGGAACATTCGGTCTCGTCAATTCCGCGGTTTCTTTTTTTGCCTATTATTTTGCATCAAGGCTCATCAAAAAAAGAGCGCGGAAAAAGGCGATTCTTATCGGCGGATTGATCTTGTACGGCGCCCTGTTTCTCATCATTTTTAAAATGAGCTTCACGACGCTCCTTTTGTACGGAGTGTTTATTGCGATCGGCTATCCAGTTCTGCTCGTGCCGTATGTCTCGCTTACATATGATGTGATAGGCCGGGCGCGGCTTGCCAGAAAAGCCAGAATTGAATACATTGTGCTCAGGGAGTTATTTTTAAATGCGGGCCGGATCGTTTCTATCCTTTGTTTCCTTGTCATCGTTACATTATTCAAGGAAAAAGTGGGGATACCAGCGGCGCTCGTGCTGCTCGGAGCCGGGCATCCGCTGATTTATTACTTTATAAAAGACATCAAACTGGATACGGAAACTTCTGATGAAACAGTAGAAGAAGACCGACAAAAACAGGCGGCGGAACCGAATTTTATAAAAGGAGAAAGATAAAAGGGTTATCTGTAGAAAAATATCGAAAAAACCTTTAGAATGAAAAATGGCACCTGAACAGAAGGTGTCATTTCTTTCTGTAAATAAGAAAAGGTGATGTCATGAGGAGAAATAAAAAGAAAATAGCTGTAAACAAAGAAAAGAAAAAATCACTGCCGATCCGGCTTAATTTTTTGTTTTTGGCCGCGTTTCTTATTTTCACTTGGATTATCGTCGAGCTTGGCATCAAGCAGATCGTTCAGGGTGATGATTATAAAAACGCCGCTAATAAGCAAGAGGAGTCTGATGTCAGCACGGCGGTTCCGAGAGGGAAAATATACGACCGGAACCTAAATCCCATCGTAACGAATAAAGCATTAAATGCGATTACATATACACGTTCAGCCTCAACCACCCAGGCGCAGCGTTTGAAAATCGCAAAAAAACTGTCGGGTATGATTAAGGTAAGCACCAAAAAGGTGACTGAGCGGGATAAAAAAGACTATTGGAT
The DNA here is from genome assembly GCF_036961585.1 of Bacillus sp. JHAA. Lineage (NCBI taxonomy): Bacteria > Bacillati > Bacillota > Bacilli > Caryophanales > Bacillaceae > Bacillus > Bacillus sp. JHAA. The sequence continues at coordinate 558,475 of NZ_JBAMDE010000002.1, forward strand.
GTTAACGAGGCCTGATGAAGCGAAAAAACTGATTACGGCCGAAGAAAAGCAAAAAGCTGAAGACAAAAAACTGTCTGACGATGATTTATATCAGCTTCAGCTGAAACGCATCACACACAAACAACTGAATGAGCTCACTTCTAAAGACATGCAGATCCTTGCGATCAAAAGGCAGATGGATTCAGGCTACTCCCTGACGCCTCAATACATCAAAAATGAAGGCGTGTCGGCAAAAGAAATGGCCGTCGTCAGCGAACATTTAGATGAACTGCCGGGAGTTGACGTGACGTCTGACTGGGAACGGTCTTATCCTTATAAAAGCCTGATCCGGACATTGCTCGGCAGTGTATCCAGTTCGAACGAAGGTCTTCCGTCCAACCTGCTGGATCACTATCTGTCACTCGGCTACAGCCGGAATGACAGGGTCGGAAAAAGCTATTTAGAATATCAATATGAAAGCCTGCTGCAGGGTCAAAAAGAGAAAGTGCAGAACTTAACCGACTCATCCGGAAATGTCACGGGCAGCAAAGTGATTTCAAAAGGACAGGCCGGCAAAGACCTTGTTTTATCCATTGATATGGACCTGCAGAAATCCGTTGAAAAAATCATTGAGAAAAATTTAAGATCGGCAAAAGCGAGACCGAGCACGAAGCTTCTTGATCGGGCCTTCGTCGTCATGATGAACCCGAAAAACGGAGAAGTGCTGACGATGGCCGGCAAACAGATTACGAATGACCATGGAAAGTACAAAATTAATGATTATGCCCTCGGCGCAATGACTTCCTCCTACGCAATGGGATCGGCGGTCAAAGGAGCGACGGTGTTGACCGGACTGCAGACGGGCGCGATTAATTTGAACACCGTTTTCCAGGATGAACCTATGTATTTCAAGGGAAGCAAAAACCCGAAAAAATCATGGACGAATTTAGGTCCCGTAGATATCCAAAAAGCGCTTCAGGAATCGTCAAACGTGTTCATGTTCAAAACGGCGATTGCCGTCGGTAAAGGGGAATACAAAAAAGGCCAGTCCCTGCCGCTTGATATGAAGGCATTCGATACTTTCAGATATTACTTCAATCAGTTCGGACTCGGAGTTAAGACGGGGATTGATCTTCCGAATGAAGCGACCGGGTACCAAGGGTCACAGCGAATTTCCGGTCTTCTGTTAGACTTTGCCATCGGACAGTATGATACGTTTACACCGCTGCAAATGGCGCAGTATGTATCTACAATTGCCAATGGAGGCTATCGTTTGAAGCCTCAGCTTGTAAAAGAGGTCAGGCAGCCTGATTCGAAAAAAGGAATCGGAGCCGTTGTAGAGTCTGTTCAGCCCCAAGTACTGAACAAGATTGATATGAATAATGCAGACATTAAAGAAGTGCAGGCAGGTTTCAGACGTGTCATGACAAAAGGGACAGCCGCAACTGATTTTGCGACGGCGACATACAGTCCTGCCGGTAAAACGGGTACGGCACAATCTTTCTATGACGGTCCGGACAAATCAGAGACGGGTGAAGGAACGTATAATACGACTCTTGTCGCTTATGCACCTGCGGATAATCCGGAAGTGGCTATTTCTGTAGTCGTTCCTTGGGCCTATATTGATTACAGCGATCGATATTCGATTACGAATGATATAGGAAGAGCAGCTCTGGACAAATACTTTGAGCTGAAAAAGAAACAAGAAGATAATAATACGAAGCAGAAAAACGAAGATAAAATTCAGGAAGACGCTGAAAACGGCAATACAAATCACTAACAGAAAAACGCTCACAACTTGTGAGCGTTTTTTTTATACAAAAAAACATCCGGATTTACAAAACCTTAACACTTGATTTATACGCATTTTACAAGAACCCTTTACTCTAGACCTGTAGGACAAATTACACATTAAATGCAGGGGGAATTCAGGAAATGAAAAAAAACAAATGGATGCTTATGCTTCTGATGGCTGCTGTTATGATTGTTGCTGCAGCATGCGGAAATGCAAAGGAAAGCGGCAAGACAGACAGTCAATCTGCAAGTGAGGATAAAAAAGCATCAGGTTCTTTAACCATTTCTGGTTCATCAGCCATGCAGCCGTTAGTACTGGCAGCGGCGGAAAAGTTTATGGAAAAACATCCGGATGCTGATGTGCAGGTGCAAGCGGGAGGTTCAGGAACAGGTCTTTCGCAAGTGTCTGAAGGGGCAGTGCAAATCGGCAACTCAGATGTCTTTGCTGAAGAAAAAGAAGGCATTGATGCAAAAGCCCTAAAAGACCACCGAGTAGCGGTAGTGGCGATGGCGGCTGCGGTCAACCCCGGTGCGGGCGTAAAGGATATAACCAAAAAACAGCTGACAGACGTCTTTACAGGCAAAATTAAAAACTGGAAAGAGCTTGGCGGTAAAGATCAAAAAATTACACTCGTGAACCGTCCTGATTCATCAGGAACGCGCGCTACGTTCGTCAAATATGCTCTTGACGGAGCAGAGCCTGCAGAGGGCATCACAGAGGATTCCTCCAATACAGTCAAAAAAATCATTGCGGAAACGCCGGGAGCAATCGGTTATCTGGCATTCTCTTATATAAACGATGACAAAGTAACGCCTTTATCGATCGGAGGCATCAAACCGGAAGAGAAAAACGTCGTCACAGGCGAGTATCCGATTTGGGCTTACGAGCACTCTTATACGAAAGGTGAAGCGTCAGGCCTTACAAAAACGTTTCTTGACTATATGAACAGCGATGAAGTACAGAAAAGTATCGTAAAAGATCAAGGCTACATTCCGATCTCTGATATGAAAGTCACACGTGACGCAAACGGCAAGCAAAGCTGAGGGGAGGGCGGGCTCCCCGCCTCTTCTTCCTTATAGGAGTGTAAACAAATGATAAATCACAGAGAAAAAGAGTCTGTAAGCGAACGCTTAATAAGCTCAAAACAAAACAGGCAAATGGATGAAGTCCGCGGAAGGGTGATTGTGTCTGTGTGTGCCGCGATTATCATTGCGGCATCAGCGGCGATCACAATTTTTCTCGGCATTAAGGGGCTGCAATCTTTTTTTGTAAATGGTGTAAGCCCGATTGAGTTCTTAACAAGTCTGAATTGGAATCCAACCCAGGCAAAACCTGAGTTCGGCGCGCTGCCTTTTATTTTCGGGTCATTTGCGGTCACGGTTCTGTCCGCTCTGATCGCAGCGCCCCTCGGTATTGCGGGTGCCGTGTTTATGACGGAAATTGCGCCGACTTGGGGAAAAAAGGTGCTGCAGCCGGTAATTGAGCTGCTTGTCGGCATTCCGTCCGTCGTTTATGGATTCATAGGTCTTACAGTATTGGTTCCGTTTATCGGCTCTTTTAAATCAAGCGGAACGGGTCACAGCCTTCTAGCGGGGACGATCGTACTCTCGGTAATGATTCTGCCGACTGTGACATCGATTTCCGCTGATGCGCTTGCGTCACTTCCGAAACACCTTCGCGACGGTTCATATGCGCTTGGTGCGACGAGGTGGCAGACAATCAGAAAGGTGCTTATCCCGGCGGCGTTTCCGACATTGATGACCGCTGTCGTGCTCGGGATGGCAAGAGCGTTCGGAGAAGCACTCGCTGTACAGATGGTTATCGGAAATACAAAGCTTCTGCCGGAAAGCCTGCTTGATACGGCGGGAACATTAACGACGATTATTACGTTAAACATGGGCCATACCACATACGGCAGTATTGAAAATAATACGTTATGGTCTATGGGGCTTGTTCTTCTTATCATGTCGTTTCTGTTTATATTGCTCATACGCTACTTGTCATCTAGGAGGAAAGTGTAATGAACCGGAAAATAACGGATAAATTGGCCACCGGTGTATTCGGGTTATGCGCCGCTGTAATCGCGGCGATTTTGGCAGGATTGTTTTTGTACATTCTTATTCACGGCGTCTCTGAAATCTCCTTGCATTTTCTTACGTCAAAATCGAGCGCCATTGCGTCAGGCGGCGGAATACGGGATCAGCTTTTTAACTCCTTTTACATTCTGTTTATCACCATGCTGATCACGATACCGCTTGGAGTGGGGGGCGGCGTCTTTATGGCTGAATATGCGCCCCAAAATAAAATCACTGATTTTATCAGAACGTGTATTGAGGTGCTGTCTTCGCTTCCGTCCATTGTCATCGGGATGTTCGGCATGCTGATGTTTGTAAACCTGACCGGATGGGGTTACACGATTATCGGGGGCGCGCTCGCGTTAACGGTCTTTAACCTTCCCGTTATGGTCCGGGTGACGGAGGGCGCGCTCACTGCAGTTCCTAAGGAGCTGAAAGAAGCTTCTCTCGCTTTAGGCGTATCGAGATGGCATACCGTCAAAACGGTGCTGGTTCCGAGTGCGATTCCTTCGATTTTGACCGGAGCCATTCTCGCATCCGGAAGAGTATTTGGAGAAGCGGCCGCATTGTTATTTACAGCGGGACTGACAACGCCGCGGCTGAACTTTACGGATTTGAACCCGTTTTCTGAATCATCTCCTTTCAACATTTTCAGGCCGGCTGAGACGCTGGCGGTTCATATATGGAGTGTCAATACGCAGGGAATCATCCCTGACGCCGAAGCGATTGCAAACGGCGGCTCCGCGGTGCTGGTGATTTCGGTGCTCTTGTTTAACCTTTGTGCAAGATGGCTCGGATCTGTCATTTATAAAAAGCTTACGGCAAATTAATCGGAAAGAGGCGAAAACATGATTGATCACATCATCAGGGAACAAGCGGAACAGACAAAGCGTTCGCCGGAGTCTTCAATTTTGGAAGTGAAGCATTTATCAATTTATTACGGTGACAAACAAGCGGTTAAAGATGTGAACATGAATATTGAAAAACATGCGGTGACGGCTCTGATCGGTCCGTCCGGCTGCGGGAAATCAACATTTTTGAGACAGATTAACAGAATGAACGATGCCATCCCTTCGGCAATAAGCGAGGGAGAGATCCTTTATGAAGGGCTGAATATTTTGGGGGAAGCGATTAATGTCGTGTCTCTCAGACGGGAGATCGGTATGGTGTTTCAAAAACCGAATCCGTTCCCGAAATCCATTTACAATAACATCACACATGCGCTGAAGTATGCGGGGGAACGCAGGAAAGCCGTTTTGGATGATGCGGTCGAGGAAAGCTTAACGAAGGCGGCGCTTTGGGATGAAGTTAAAGACCGGCTTCATTCATCGGCTCTTTCGTTATCAGGCGGCCAGCAGCAGCGTCTTTGCATCGCCCGTACGCTTGCGATGAAACCTGCCGTGCTACTTTTAGATGAACCGGCCTCAGCTCTGGACCCTATTTCAAACGCCAGAATCGAGACGCTTTTGACAGAACTGAAAAAAGATTATTCGATTATTATCGTTACGCATAACATGCAGCAGGCACTTAGGGTGTCTGACCGAACGGCTTTCTTTTTAAACGGGGAAGTGGTGGAATACGGGCAGACAGAACAAATTTTCACGAGTCCTAAAGCGCAAAAGACAGATGACTACATTAACGGAAAGTTCGGATAGGGGGAAGGACTGTGAGCCTTGTGAAGGAAGCGGTGCACACACAGAATTTATTTGATATTCACGGCATGAACGTATGGTACGGAGCCCACCAGGCTTTAAAAGACATTACGATCGGTTTTGAGGAGCGGAAGGTAACTGCGATCATCGGTCCGTCCGGCTGCGGGAAATCCACTTTTATTAAAACATTAAACTTAATGCTGCAAATGGCCCCGAATGTCAAAGTGACAGGCGACATGATCTATAACGGGCGCAATCTGCTGAAAGAAAAGACGGATGCGGCAGAATTAAGAAAACAGATCGGTATGGTGTTTCAAAAAGGCAATCCGTTTCCCCAGTCAATATTTGAGAATGTCGTGTACGGTCCGAGAATTCACGGCGAAAAAAATAAAAAGAAACTGCTTGAAATCGCCGAGGAATCTTTAAAGGCAGCTGCGCTCTGGGATGAAGTGAAAGATCGCCTTCACCAGCAGGCGCTTTCACTGTCAGGCGGTCAGCAGCAGCGGCTGTGCATCGCAAGGGCGCTCGCCACAAAACCGGACGTCCTTCTGATGGATGAACCGACGTCTGCTCTTGATCCCGTGTCCACGCGGAAAATAGAAGAGCTGATTTTGACATTGAAAGAAAAGTATACAATCGTCATTGTGACGCACAACATGCAGCAGGCTGCGAGGGTCTCTGATCAAACCGCGTTTTTCTATATGGGCGAACTGGTAGAGTGGGGCGATACGGGCAAAATATTTTCTCAGCCGGATCATCAAAAAACACATGATTATATCACCGGAAAATTTGGATAAAAAAACGGGCCCGGCCATTGACCGGGTCCGTTTTATACTGCCTATTAAAAAAGCCTGCCGGCCGTATCCATCTGAATGGACGATGCCTGCAAGCTTTTTTAGCGGGTTAATGTTTTGACGATTTTTTTAAAGCTCATATCTGAGTCGACTTTGAAATGGCCGGCGCGGATTTCTTTATGGTAGCCTGCGTCAATGACGTAATCATTAAAGTCCTTTGCTGAAGGAATAATCCCTTCTTTTTCAAGAATGGATGACACATCAGCAGTGCTCATTCCGTCTTTAATCGTCAGTTTGTATGTTACTTTTTTCTTTTTGGCGTCTGTGTTTTGGTCGTTGTTTAACGATTTTTCTTTAGAATCAAGCAGTTTTTGATAGTCATCCCGGTTGACGGAGACTTTTTGCTGATCGTCGAGGTAGCTGTTTACTTCTTTTTCTGTCAATGCTGTTTTTTCGGTTTTAACGGCGGCTGCCTGGTCATGGTCAGTCAAATAGAAGACAGCGGCGAGAACGGCCGTCGCTAAAATCATGCCTGCTGCAAAAGCCTGAATGCCCCGTTTTGTCATACGAGCACCTTCTCATTATCTTTAATAATGGTATTGACGTCCTCGACAGACACGTGCTCCGCTTTTGCGATGGCTTCCGCAGACATTCCGTTGTTATATTTTGAAATGATTTGTTTGGCGATTTTTTGGTTAATGCCGCTGCTTTTGGCTTTGCGGATCACGAGGTTGGTTTCCAGCAATTCTTCTTCAAGCACCGTCATTTTCTTTTTCAACTTGTAAATTTCCTGCATGGCGGAAAGCTGAAGCGTTTCAAGCTCCTGTTCCACGTCTTTCATCGGATCTCTTTGAGAATATGAGAATGCAATAAGCGCTATACTGACGATAAACAACGCAATAATAGCAATTTCCACGTTTCATCACCTTCTATTATTAATTTGCCCTTCTTTTTTATACCATAAAACGCCGCCATTCTAAAGGAAATAGAGAAAAAAACGGAATTTTGTCGGGAAATCTTTTTTATTCGGGGAGCAAACGGTTATTTCTCTATAGATTTCGTATCAGAAAGTCCTTTTTTGTCCTGTTTCGTCATATTTTCCCTTCATCTGACGCAAGCTCATTCAGAGGATCAGAAGCATAAACTGATGTTTTCTGCACTTAAACAACATTTCATGTAAATCACTCTAGCATTCCGTCCATTATAGTGGTATTATATATAAGTCTGAATAAGTAAATGATATTTAGTTTGGAGGGAAAATAATGCGCGTTAATATTACTTTGGCTTGCACTGAATGTGGTGAGCGTAACTATATTTCTAAAAAGAACAAACGCAACAATCCGGACCGCGTTGAATTTAAAAAATATTGCCCACGTGATAAAAAATCTACGTTACACCGTGAAACAAAATAAGCTGTTTAAAGCAGCGGAAAAAGCTGGAGCTTTCAATAAAGTTCTGGCTTTTTTGTCTTTCAGGGAGGTTTGAGAAACGTGAAAGCACAAATCAGAACCGCTATAAAAGCAAAGCTTTCTGACATGACAGAAAGTGAATGGGAGAAAAAATGCCGCAGCATGCGTGAAACGCTGTTTTCTTTAAAAGAATGGAAACAGGCCCGCGTGATCGCCGTTACCATCTCGACACGCCTGGAAATTCCGACACAGCCGATTATTGAACAGGCCTGGAAAGAGAAAAAACAAGTCTGTATCCCAAAATGCTTTCCGCAGACGGGAGCGATGGAGTTCCGTACATTTTCTGCGTATGATCAGCTGGAAACCGTATATGCGGGCCTCAGTGAACCGATCGAGAGCCTGACGGAAAAAGCCGCCCAAACAGACATTGACCTTGTGGTTGTGCCCGGCGTGGCTTTTGACCGGGAAGGCTTCAGAATCGGATACGGCGGAGGATATTATGATCGGTACCTCTCCGGTTATAAAGGCCGTACCGTGTCGCTTCTCTTTGACTGCCAGCTGACAGACCGCATTCCCCGCATGCCCCACGATATTCCGGTCGATATGATCGTGACTGAATCTGAAACCATCGCTTAATCGCATAAAAAACTTCTTGCACCGGAATAATTCTCGCTGTTTGACAAACGATAGGGGCAGGAGGGATAAGATGAAAAAATTGTTGATCTACTCATTATGCGCCGTATCTGTTTTAGCCGTTTACCAAAACCGCTACCGTCTGATGAACAGCGTGCTCAGCCAGCCGGGGATCAGACGGTCATTCATTCATTTCTTTTTAAAAATACCGTTTATCAGAAACAAATTCATTCAGCAGGCATTTTAAACAAATCCCGTTTTTCAGCGGGATTTTTTGCATAAGAAAACCTGCCGGTAAAAAACGGCAGGTTTTCTCGTATTGTCAGCTCTTTTTCAGGAAACCGAGCAGAATTGAGATCATAGGAGAAATGTACAGGAAAAAGGTAAACGGCAGGTAGTCGATGACGGAAACCCCTAATGCGCTTGCCATAAAAGCGCCGCTTACTCCCCAGGGAATCAGCGGGTTGATCAATGTTCCGCCGTCCTCAAGCGACCGCGCAAGGTGAATCCGCTTAATGCTGAGCTTGTCATATAAAGGTTTATAAGATTGACCCGGAATTAAGATCGACAAATACTGCTCACCTGTCGCAAGGTTTACGCCTATACTTGAGAAGACGGTCGCCATGACAAGACGTCCTTTCGTATGCACGCCTTTTATCAATCCTTGAAGCAGCGCCGCGATCAGGCCCGTTTTTTCCATCAGGCCGCCGAGCGCAAAGGCGATCATGATCAGAGAGACTGATCCCATCATCGATTGGAGCCCGCCTCTGTTGATAATGCTGGCCACAGCCTGGTCGCCGGTTTTAAACGCCGTCCCGCTTTGCAGGGCGGATATAAATCCTTGAATGCTGCTGTCAGGAATAAAAACAGCAGTCAGAAGCCCTGCGGAAATAATACCGGCGGTAAGCACCGGAATCACGGAAACCCGTCTCACAGCTAAAATGATCACCAGCAGAGGTGAAAGAAGCGACCAAGGCGTAACGTGCACGGCCTCTTTTATTCCGGAAATGACCGCCTCAATATTTTGCGTTGAAGCGGCATTTATTGAAACCGATGAACCGAGAATATAAAAAAGAACAATCGTGATCAGAAGTGCCGGAACGGTAGTGCCCATCATATGGCGAATATGCTTAAAAATCGGAATTTCGCCGATTCCGGCGGCAAAATTCGTCGTGTCGGACATCGGTGACATTTTATCACCGAAACAAGCCCCGCAAATGACTGCTCCCGCCGTCCATTCGAGCGGAACTCCCGCCGCGCTTGCTACCCCTAACAGCGCGACGCCGATTGTACTGACAGTTGTCAGACTTGAGCCGACAAGCGTGCTGATAATCATGCAGGAAAATAATGCAGTCAAAAGCAGCTGACTCGGCTGTATAATTGACAAAGCATAAACGGTGACGGTGGGAATGGCGCCGCTGTACATCCAGGCGCCGATCAGCACACCGATCAAAGCCAGCACGATAATCGGCTGCACACCGTTTTTCAATCCGCTGACAATTCCTTTTTCAAGACTGTCCCACGAGAAACCGAGCCACAAACCTGCCAGAGACAGAATAATGACGCAAAAGAACAGCGGCATATGCGGCTCTGTATGAAAGAAAAACAGGCAGGAAATAATGACTGCTAACATCAAGACAAATAAACTGATGGCTGAGATGAACGTCAGCCTTTTTTCTTGTTTCAAAACAACACCCCATCAAACTTTAATCCTTTTGTGCTTTTGGGCACGAAAGTATTGTAACAGAAAAACGCATAAATGAGTGTTTTTTTACAATTGTGAATATACAATTTATGAAAATAATACAAGGATATTTTCTCCAATCGTTTTTTGCTTGACGCCCGGATCAGTGATGAAATACGCTTATACTAAGAAGAATAGAAATGGTGAAGAAGATGAATTCATTTTATGACGTGCAGCAGCTGTTTAAGTCATTCGGACATATCGTTTATTTCGGTGACAGACAAGCCGAAATTGACTTTATGAAAGATGAATTAAAGGAAATGTACTTGTCAAACGTGATTGAAAGAGAATTATGGCAAAAAGCCGCCGGAGTTCTTCAGAGAGAATCGGAGCGGATCAAAGGCAGATAACACAGCAGGATTTTAATAAGAAAAGGAGATTATTATGGAAGATACATGGTTTGCGGGGATTGATCTTGGCGGAACAACCATCAAGCTGGCCTTTATCAACATGTACGGTGAAATTCAGCATAAATGGGAAGTTCCGACCGATAAATCAGGAAACACAATTACGGTCACGATCGCCAAAGCGCTTGATCAGAAGCTGGAAGAACTGAACAAGCCGAAACGGATCGTAAAATGGATCGGAATGGGAGCGCCCGGACCCGTGGAAATGGCGACGGGAATGGTCTATGAGACGACAAATATGGGGTGGAAAAACTATCCGCTGAAAGACCATCTCGAGGCGGAAACGGGTATTCCGGCCGTCATTGAAAACGATGCCAATATCGCGGCGCTCGGAGAAATGTGGAAGGGTGCAGGTGACGGGGCTAAAGATGTCATTTTAGTGACGCTCGGAACCGGAGTCGGCGGAGGCATCATCGTCAACGGAGAAATCGTTCACGGAAAAAACGGGGCCGGCGGAGAAATCGGTCATATTTGCAGTATTCCGGAAGGAGGAGCTCCGTGCAACTGCGGAAAATCCGGCTGCATCGAAACGATTGCGTCCGCAACCGGCATCGTCCGCATCGCGAAAGAAAAGCTTGCGGCGGTTTCCGACTCTTCGCTCTTACAAGTGCGCGATCTGACAGCACGTGACGTGTTCGATGCGGCTAAACAGCAGGATAAGACAGCGCTTGAAGTCGTCGATTATGTCGCAAAACATTTAGGCCTCGTGCTCGGAAATCTGGCAAGCGCCATGAATCCGACGAAAATCGTGCTCGGCGGAGGCGTGTCTAAAGCGGGTGAAATCCTGCGGTCAAAAGTGGAAGAGACTTTCAAAATCACCGCATTCCCGCGTTCTGCGGAAGCGGCGGATATTTCGATTGCGGCACTTGGAAATGACGCCGGAGTCATCGGCGGGGCGTGGATTGCCAAAAATGAATGGCTCAAACATCAAAACTGCTGAAGAAAGTCTGCCTGCCCATATCGCGGGCGGCTTTCTTTTTTTATCTCCCCTGTCATATAGTTTTTAAAAAAGGGGGATGAACATGGCGGGAATTCGTGTCAAACCTGAATTGAAACAGCATATGAAAGATATTGCAAAGGTGCTTTCAATTGATGAAAAACTGTTGAAAGCCGCTGATAAAACGGCGGAAAATGATGAATTATTTTGTCCCGGCTTTGCCGTGAGCGGGCAGTCAGAGGGTCCGCCGCTTGAGACGCTGAGCGGGCTTTCGCGATACATCCGGCACTGTGAAAGGATTCTTTCCGCTGATCAATGGGTGAAGGAAGAAAAGGTGTACGGCTCCCAATCGGTTTATGAAGAAATTGAGAAAATAACGGATGTCTTTCCGTTTGTCACGTGCCGTAAAATCGGCAGTTCCGTATTGGGAAAGCCGCTTTATGAGCTGAAAATAGGTGCGGATACGGCCGAAAGAAAAGTCCATGTAAACGCCTCATTTCATGCCAATGAATGGATCACCACCTCGGTCGCGCTTAAATGGTGTAAAGAATATTGCGCGGCATTATGCGAAAATAAAACCGTTTTCGGGCACTCTGCGCTTGATATATTCAGCCGGACATCATTGTCATTCGTTCCGCTCGTAAATCCCGACGGTGTTGATCTCGTACTTTACGGATGTGAAGATTTATCAGAAAAAAATGAATTTCTTAATGAATTAAATGAGCAGCGCCCGGATTTCCGCGAATGGAAGGCGAATATAAACGGTGTGGATTTAAATAAACATTTCCCATCCAATTGGGATATTGAACAGAGGCGCAAACCGAAAGCCCCTTCATACCGTGATTTTCCGGGGACGGCGCCGCTCACTGAACCGGAGGCGCAGGCAATGCACCGGCTGATAACGAAGCAGCCGCCTGACAGGCTGATCGCGCTTCATACGCAGGGAGAAGAGATTTATTGGGGATACGAAGGATGTGAACCGGAGCAATCATCCCGGATGATTCGGGAGTTTGAAGCGATAAGCGGAAACCGCTATCAAGGCGTTAAAACCATTGACAGCCATGCCGGTTTTAGGGATTGGTTTATACAGCAGTATGGAAAAGAGGGCTATACCATTGAGCTCGGGAAGGGAAAAAACCCTTTGCCTTTTCATCAGTTTGCTGATATTTATCAAGCGACGGAAGGTATTTTGTGGAGGTCGCTTGTTTTTTGAGACATCTGTGAAATTTCTCATTTGTTTACATAAACAAATATGGGACAATAGAAAAGAATGGAGGGAAGGCTGGTGAGATACTTGGTTTGTGTTCTGCTGTCCGCATTCGTTCTGTGTTTAGCGGCCTGTGAACCATCTCATCAGCAGCAAGACACAGGCGTTTCGGCAAAATCGGCAGAACAGAAAATCGTTCCGCTCAGTAAAAAGGAAGCGGAGAAAACGGAAGGATGGCTGGATAACAGAACGATCCTGTATACAGCACATCATCAGCTGATGAAATATGATCTTTTCAGCGGAAAATCCGAACGGCTCTATGAAACAAAGGGCAATATTGTCAATGTAAAGATCAGCCGGAAAAAACAGCTGATTCTCGTACAGGTGACAAGCAGCGGTCAGACTGAGCTTGTGCTTATGAACAAGCAGGGGAAAAGACTTTATCACAAAGCCTTTAACTCTTATGAGCTGGAGACGGCTTGGAATCCGTATGACCCGTATCAAATGATGATTACCGTTTTTACTGAAACATGGGACTTCACTGCCTATACGGCCGATATGAACAACGGCATTTTAAAAAAGAGTCCCGTTCAGGCCCCTTTTGTCCATTGGACCTCCACTGATGAATTCCAATATATCAAGCAAGGAAAAACGGAGGAAGAGGGTCCTTTATATTCTTATCACTTGCAGACAAAAAAAGAAAAAAGAGTGCTTCATCACGTCATCTGGGCCGATTCCCGCCCGGGCATGACGATTGCCGTCAGACAAACGGATCAATCGGACGGAGACGGCGAGTTCCTTTTCCAAAAGCCGGCATCCGTGACGCACCGCTTTCCTCTCCAAGAAAAGTATCAGAGCTTTGCGCCGATGGAATATGATTACGATCAGACACACAAGCGGTTTTACATATTCAAGCCTGAAGGCCGCTCTTACAATCTGATCAGCTTTGACTTAGGAGACGAACGGGAGCGGACGGTGCTCAAAAACACGGAAATGGAGCCGATTCAGATCTCTCCGAACGGGGAATACGCTTTATACGGCTTTACGTATGACCGTCTGATTTCACTGAAAACAGGCATGACAGAACCAATCATAACAAATGAAAAAGGAGTTTGAACCAAATGGCAATTGCAGATGTGACAATCATTCCGATCGGAACAAAAACACCGAGCGTCAGTGAGTATGTAGCGGATGTGCAAAACATTTTGGAGGGTTACAAAGCTGCCGGCAAAATCAAATTTCAGCTCACGCCGATGAACACTTTGATTGAAGGTGAGCTGAGCGACTTATTCGCAGTCATTCAGGACATTCACGAAGCCCCGTTCCAAAAAGGGCTGCACAGAGTGGCGACAAATATCCGCATTGATGACAGACGTGATAAAGAAACGACACTGGAGAGCAAAATCAAAAGTGTCAGCAAACATTTGCAGCAATAAAAAATAAGCCTGTATCCATTGGATACAGGCTTTTAATGTGCAGTCGGATAGCCGCTGGTTACAACGGTCATTACGGTAAACCAGCCAAACACGCCCAGCGTGGCGGCGGCTAACAAAAATCCCAGGATATTTCTCTGTCTGACAGCCCGCAGGACTCCTAATACAGCTAATAATGCGACAAGGCCGAAGATTACAACAAGTAACATCATGCTCCTCCTTTGTCATTGGAACCTGAAAATCTTTCCATTTCATTTTAACCGTTTTCATTTTGTTTGTCGATAGCGTTTTCCCGGCCGCATTCATTGAATCTTCCGCAGAAAACCTTCATAATAAGGGCATATACATAAAGAGGTGATGAAAGTGAAATGGAGACGAATGCCGGCCGGTCCGATTCAGGCAAACGCGTATTTTCTTGTCAGTGAGGATCAGTCCTGTCTTATTTTTGATCCGGGCGGAGAAGCGGACAAAATCAACAATTACATAAAAGAAAACAATCTGAAGCCGCTGGCCATCTTACTGACGCACGCCCATTTTGACCATATCGGCGCGCTTGACGAAGTAAGAGACAGATGGGATGTTCCCGTATATCTTCACAAAAATGAAGAAAAGTGGCTGGAGGACTCTTCCTTAAACGGATCGGGCATATTGCGGGGCATCGCCGTAACGGCACGGCCCGCCGAACGGCTCATCGAAGGCGACGGCATTTTGGACATCGGGCCTTTCCATTTGGAGACATTGTTTACGCCGGGACATTCACCGGGAAGCGTTTCTTATTATGTGAAGGACGCGGATCTGGTGATTTCAGGTGATGTGCTCTTTCAGGGAGGCATCGGCCGAACTGATTTACAGGGCGGAAGTCAGGACGTATTGCTTGATTCCATTCATCAAAAACTGCTCACGCTTCCCGGACATACACTTGTGTTAAGCGGGCACGGGCCGGAAACGGATATTCAGACAGAGCAGGAGCGAAACCCGTTTATCAATGGTTTTTCACTGTAAATGAAAAAAGACAGACCATAACGGTCTGTCTTTTTCTGTCAGTGGGTTCCGCCGCCCGGTGTCATAATAAAAATAGAGTAATATGTAAATCCGGCGAAAAATACGGTTAAGTAAGCTCCGAAAATATAAATATACATCCGCTCAGTCAGATTCAAATAAGAAAGAAATACGAAAAAGATCGTCTGTCCAAAAAACAAAAGTGAAGCGTCTTTCATGCCCCCTAAAAAAAACATAACTGCAAATATCCCCGTCCAAAATCCTAACACCCGGAACATGCGATTCATTCCTTATCCCCTCCCGAGAGTCTATCTGAAGTTTATTATAATAGATCGGCACTCGAAATGTAAACATTTTCATGATTATATTTATTGTGGAATTTATGTCTTTCCCTGTGTTTTATATCTTATGCCGCTCTCTGAAAAAGATCCGAAAAATCTTTTTGAAATATGTTTAATGAAAAAAAGTTCAGGGTACTTATGTTAACAAAGAGACGGATTATCCGAGGGAGGAATTTTTAAAAATGAAAGAACTTATTTTTTATTCATACCCGAGCTGCACATCATGCCGAAAAACGAAACATTGGTTAAAAGCCCACAATGTTGACTTTCAAGAGCGCCATCTATTCAGGGAGACACCGACAATTGATGAATTGAAGCAGATCTTATCATTAACGACTGAAGGAATTGATGAAATATTGGCGACGAGAAGTCAAACATTTAAAAATCTCAACCTGAACATTGAAGAAATGACTGTAAATGAAGTGCTGAAGCTTTTGACTGAGAAGCCGAAACTGCTGCGGCGTCCGATTCTGATCGATCGAAATAAGCTCGTTATCGGATACAATCCGGGAGAACTGATGAAGCTGACGAAGAAAAAAACGGTACATCAATCTGTATCATAAGAGAAAAACGAAGATCCGCTGATCAAAATTTATCAGCTAATCTTCGTTTTTTGCGGTTGCGGGACTGGGCTAGCTGGATTCGAACCAACGATCACGGAGTCAAAGTCCATTGCCTTACCGCTTGGCTATAGCCCATCGGATGTAATTACAGTATGTGCGTCCGGCGCCGATTTATACATACAAAGGAATTTGAATGGAGGAGACCCGTGAAACATTTGAGTGAAACATTATCTCGAACCTTAATTGAAGAATCAGGTGAAATCACACGCCAGTGGCTGCTCATACCAAAATCGGGGCGGCCTACAGATGATCAGAAAGCGGAAATGCAGCACCGTCTGTTAATTGAAATCGTTGCCGGCATTTTATCGGAAAAAGACGGCGGGGAAGAGGAGCTGACAAAATGGGCGCTTCAGTTCGCAAGGGACCGGGCCGTCCATGAAGTACCGGTCTATGAAAGCGTCACGAGCTTTAAAGAATTCCGGAGATTGGTCTGGAACCGCATACAGACGTGCTGTGAAACAATGTCTGAGAAGCCTGGGGCGAATGCGGTATTCCATTGGGGAGAGAAGCTGAACAAAGCAATTGACCATATGATTGAAGTATTTACAGAGGAATATTATAAAGTGACGGTTACACAATTAAACGCCCAAAAAGAAATGATTAACGAACTAAGTGCGCCGATTATGCCGATTGCCGACGGTATTGGAATTTTGCCGCTCGTCGGCGAAATTGACACCTACCGGGCAAAAATGATTTTGGAATCGGTGCTTGACCAATGTTCTTCACTCCGTCTTTCTTATTTATTTTTAGATATATCAGGTGTGCCGATTGTGGATACGATGGTCGCTTATCAGATTTTTAAAGTGATTGACAGCACAAAACTTCTTGGCATAGAAACGACAATCTCAGGCATCAGGCCGGAAATCGCGCAGACCGTCGTGAAGCTCGGCATCGATTTTTCTCAGGTGAAAACGGAGCAGAGTCTGGCGAAAGCGCTGGCAAAAAACGGATTTATCGTAAAAGAATCATTAAGATGATAAAAAGCTGAATGGCCGGGAGGGATGTCTCCCTCAGCTATTCAGCTTTTTCAGCTTCAATCGTAATGATATGATGGCTGTCGATTTCTTTTACCGTAAATGTGTAGCCTTCAAAATCAATGGTGCTCCCGGGCTTCGCGTCAATATGCTGAGTAAGAAACCAGCCCCCGAGTGTATCGACTTGATCAGCCGTAATCTCTGTTCCGAGTACATCATTGACGTCGCTGATCAGCAATTTGGCGTTCAGGAGATAGCGGTTCTTCCCAAGCTTTTGAACGGAAGGTGTTTCATCCGTATCAAATTCGTCGCGGATTTCGCCGACGATCTCTTCAATGATGTCTTCCGCCGTTACTAATCCCGCGGTTCCGCCGTACTCATCAATGAGAATGGCCATATGGGCGTGTTCCCGCTGCATTTTAACGAATAATTGATAAATCGGAATCGTCTCAATCACATGGATCGCCGGCTGGATGTAAGGGCTGAGTTCGTGTTTTGTAAACGCCGCTCCTTCTGACAGGAATCTGAATAAAACTTCTTTTATATTGATGATGCCGACTACATGATCTTTATCTCCTTTTACTACGGGATACCGGGTATATTTATTTGTTTTGATAATGTCCCGGAGCATATGTCCCGATCCGCTGTCTAACGGCAGACTCACCATTTCATTCCGGGGCACCATAATTTCTTTGGCAGTGCGCTTATCAAATGTAAAAATGTTATTTACGTAATGCAGCTCGCTTTTTTTAATCATGCCGCTTCGATAGCTTTCGGCAAGGAGCACCCGCAATTCCTCTTCCGTATAAGCCATTTCATGTTCGGAAGCAGGCTTCAAGCCGAACATGGCTGTAATCAGGCGGGCGGAATGATTGAGCAGCCAGATGAACGGAAACATTAACTTATAAAACAAAATCATCGGTCTGGCAGACAAAAGTGTAATCCGCTCGGCTTTTTGGATAGCAAAACTTTTCGGGGCAAGTTCGCCGATAACGACATTCACATATGTAACCAGCAGAAAAGCGATGATCAATGACAGGACTTGGGCAACCGCTTCGTGAACTCCGGTCTTTAAAAATAACGGCTGAAGCATCGCTTTGACTGTCGGTTCACCCAGCCAGCCGATTCCCAAAGCGGTGACGGTGATGCCCAATTGGCATGCCGATAAATATTCATCGAGGTGTGTAATGACATGCTTGGCTGCTTTTGCTCCTTTTACATCTTCCTCAATGAGCTGATTAATGCGGGAGCGCCTTGCTTTAACGATTGAAAACTCTATGGCGACAAAACACGCCGTTAATAAAATAAATAGTACGATGGCAGACAGTTTGATGATATACAATGTAACGCCTTCCGCGAAGGAAGGCTTGCACCTCCCTTTTTTCGGAATAATACCACTGTAGAAAGCTGCTCAAACATCGAACCTGGTTTAGCCTGCTTCATTTACGGTAATAAAACAAGAAAGCGATACTGGAGGATGACAAGAGATGAAGGTACATTCGGGTGCGGACTGGCTGTGGTACCAGCTCGGTCCGCATGAAAAAACGGAAGCGAAAAAAATGATCCACCACAATCACTGGCCGCAATGCGAAAAGTGGTTTGAACATGAAAATCATATAAACTTTCTGCGCTCAGATACAAATGATCAGAATAATGAAGCGGTTTTCGGTTCTTTAATCTATCATCAAGGATTAGATGATGAAAAAAACCATACCGTATTTCACTTTTATATTACGAGAGACTTCTTTTTTACAATTAATTTTGATTTTTCGCTGCTGCGCGGTGTAAAAGAAAAGCATGCCACACAGCAGATCCAAACCTGTGAAAATCCGATTGAAGGCTTTTTTGTTCTGCTGGGAGAGCTGATGAATTCCTATCTGATCGGACTGGATGAATTTGAAGTCAAGCAGCGGACGCTGAAATGGCAGATTCATGATGACAACAGCAAAGGAATCTTGGAAAATGTGCATAAACTGCGCCATGAGCTGTTCATTTGGAAAGGCCTTACACTGGGGGCTAAAAAAGTGGAAATGGCTTTAAAAGAAGCTTTTCTCCCGAAAAATGACAGGCAGAAAGATTACCTCAGAGCTCATCAAAAGATGGAAAGAGGAATTACATATATCAATGAGTTTGATCAGGAACTGAGCAATCTGCTGCACGCCGAGGAAGTCATTACCTCCCAAAGAGGAAATGAAATTGTGAAAGCCTTAACGATCTTTACAACTCTCTTTACACCGATGACGGCGCTTGGAGCTCTCTGGGGGATGAACTTTGATAACATGCCGGAGCTTCATTGGAAATATGCGTATATTTGTTCCATCGTGCTCATTATTGTATCAACCCTGCTGATTTATATTTATCTGCGGCAGAAAGGCTGGACAGGGGACATTTTGAGGGAGCATCAAAAAAAATATTTGCGGAAAGAAAAGAAACGCTAAGAAGAGCAGGCATACGCCTGCTTTTTTTGATGGCTGGCTGAAAATGGCCGAATGGTTCCCGAGTTCATTCGGTAAATCAGAGTCAGGGGGCTTATTTTTTATTTTTTTACGTTTTACACACTGTAAAACGCATAATCTCTCCTTTGCCGGCTTCTGTGTATCTGATTTACAATACGTGCGGAAGGAGGGAAGTCTTGTGAAAAATATTGAAACATACAGCAGGAACATCATAAACGAGGCCTATACGGCAAGGGCTTCAGATATACACATTGTGCCGAGAGAAAGGGATGCTTTCATTCATTTTCGCATCGGCCATGCTCTTGTGAAAAAAAGAGTCTTAAAAAAAGAGGAATGCGTAAGGCTAATTTCTCATTTTAAGTTTTTATCGGCCATGGATATAGGAGAAAGACGTAAGCCGCAAAACGGGTCATTGTCTCTGCCGCTTCCGACGGAAACCGTTCATTTGAGAATGTCAACCTTGCCGACAATGAATGATGAAAGTCTTGTCATCAGGCTTTTGCCTAAGCGGCAGATTCCCCCTCTGGATAAATTGTCCTTATTTCGGGGGGCGGGCGCCGCACTATTGTCCTTTCTGAAGCATTCGCACGGCCTGCTTCTGTTTACCGGCCCCACCGGATCTGGAAAAACGACCACTCTTTACTCGCTTGTCAACTATGCAAAACGGCATTTCAACCGGCGTATTGTCACGCTTGAAGACCCCGTAGAAACAAGAGATGAGGATGTGCTGCAAGTTCAGGTGAATGAAAAAGCCGGAGTCACATATTCCGCCGGTTTAAAAGCGATTTTAAGACATGATCCCGATATGATCATCTTAGGGGAAATCAGGGATGCCGAGACGGCTGAAATCGCAGTCCGCGCGGCCATGACGGGACACCTCGTTCTTTCAAGCCTGCATACAAGAGATGCTAAGGGCGCCATATACAGGCTGCTGGAGTTCGGCGTGAACATGACAGAAATTGAACAAACCGTCATTGCTATTGCCGCTCAGCGTCTGGTTGATTTAACATGTCCGTTCTGCAAAGAGGAAAACTGTTCCGTGTACTGCCGGATGTACAGGCAGACACGCCGTGCGGGCATTTATGAATTGCTCTACGGGAAAAACCTCACCCAATGCTTTCAGGAAGCAAAGGGAGAGCACGCGAATTTTCAATATCAGACGCTCCGCAGGCTGATCAGAAAAGGAATCGCGCTCGGCTATGTCACGACCGACAATTACGATCGGTGGGTGTATCATGAAGCGGATTAACCGAACCTGGCCCTTGAAGGATCAAGCGGCTTTTTTGAAAAGGCTCGGTGAAATGACGGAAAAAGGATACAGTCTGATTGAAGGGCTCAGACTGCTGCAACTCCAGCTGCATAAACGTCAGCTTGCAGAGCTGACGGACGGAATCCGCCGGCTGAGGGAAGGTGATGCGTTTTACCAAGTGCTTGAGGCACTGTCTTTTCATAAAGAAGCCGTCTCTATCTGCTATTTCGCTGAGAAACACGGGGAATTGCCGGGGGCGATGAAACAAAGCGGCGACTTGTTACAGAGAAAGCTCATGCAGACGAATCAAATCAAAAAAATGCTCCGGTATCCGATGTTTTTAATATCTTCCGTCTGTGTCATGTTTTATATCCTGCAAAGTTTAATTATTCCGCAGTTTTCTGGGATTTATCAATCAATGAATATGAATACATCCGGTACGACTGCTTTCATCTTTGCGTTTTTTCGGCATTTTCATGAAGCCTGCGCACTGGCGCTGTCCGCCGCTTTCTGCTTGTTTTTGTACGTTTGGTTCTTATGTAAAAAAAAATCCCCGCAAGATAAAATGCTGATTGTTGTGAAAATACCACTATTAGGAAAAGCGGCCGTTCTTTTTAACAGCTACTTTTTCTCTTTACAGCTCAGCAGTCTTCTGAAATCCGGCCTATCTATCTATGACAGCTTAACAGCTTTTAAAGAACAATCTTTTCTGCCTTTTTATCGTGAAGAAGCAGAGATGCTCATTACACGTCTGAAAGCCGGAGAAACCATAGAATCCGCTCTTTCCGGGCATCCGTGTTATGAAAAAGACCTTGCGGCTGCAGTCAGCCACGGACAGGCAAACGGCCTGCTTCACCGCGAACTTTATACGTACAGCCAGTTTATGATGGAACGTCTTGAACAAAACGCGGCGAAGTATACCGGCATTCTCCAGCCTGTCATTTACGGTGTTGTGGCCGGTATGATTTTAATTGTCTACATGTCAATGCTGATGCCGATGTACCAGATGATGAACCAAATGTAAGGGAGTGCTTCGTCTGAAAAATCAAGATGGATTTACTTTAATTGAAATGCTGATCGTTTTATTTATCGTTTCCATTCTGCTTTTAATCACCATTCCTAACGTTACAAAACATAATCAAAGCATTCAGCATAAAGGCTGTGAAGGACTGCAGAATATGGTGAAAGCCCAAGTGACGGCGTACGAAATCGATCATGAAGGTAAAATGCCGGATATGAACGATTTACAATCAGAGGGGTATATCAAAAAGAATACAGCCTGCCCGAATGGTAAACAGATCTTAATTAGTGGCGGAGAAGTTACAGTTGAACAATAACAGGCGGACAGAAAATGGGTTTACCCTTCTTGAAAGCCTGATTGTGTTAAGCCTGGCGTCCGTCCTGCTGACGGTTTTGTTCACGACGGTTCCGCCGGCCTACACCCACCTTGCCGTGCGGCAAAAAACAGAACAGCTCCAAAAAGATATTCAGCTTGCTCAGGAAACGGCTATCGCAGAACATAAAAGAACAAAAATCACTTTTCTTCCAAAAGAGCATAAATACAAACTGCAGTCAGGCGGAAGGATTGTCGAGCGTTCTTTTGACTCGCTTCACATTACACTTGTGACTTTACCGGAGAGCCTTGAATTTAACGAAAAAGGCCATCCGAATTCGGGAGGAAAGATTCAATTGAAGAGCGCCGGGTTCACCTATGAGATCACAGTTTACTTAGGGAGCGGAAATGTCCATGCTAAACGGAAATAAGGGGTTCTCTACTATTGAAACACTATCAGCAATGGCCATTTGGCTGTTCCTTATGACGTCTATCATTCCGGTCTGGACGGGCATGCTGACAGATGGTCTGAAAATAGAAGATCGCCAGGAAGCGTACCAGCTTCTTCAGAAACATATCAGCACTTATATGATGACCGGAAAAAAGCCGCCGTCTCCCGGTGTGAAGTGGAAGGAGGATGGTGAGTATTACAAAGTGTGTACGGCTGACCGCAGCGAAAAAGAAATGTGCCTCAGCATTCTCAAAACAGACTGGCTTTACGCTTCTTAATGTTTTGTTCTCCTTGGCAGTCTGTCTTTTCCTATCAGGCACCTTGGGCCCGATTTTACATCTGTTTTTATCAAACCGGGCCGATAACGGCGGATTAGACAGCCGGGAGCATCAAATTGCCGTTCAGCAGATCATGAACGAATGTAAACAGGCTGAGGCTGTGAAGCCGGCGGACGGCGGACGGGCGTTAGCATGCCGGAAAACCGGAGGCGAAGAAGTGCGTTTTGAAATTTATCATAAGATGATAAGGAAAAGAGTAAACGGAAAAGGCCACGTGCCGATCCTGCAAAACGCGGCATCATTAACGGCTGATGTGAAAAACGGCCTGCTCTTATTAGAGATCTCAAGCGTTGCAGGTCAAAAGAATCAGGCGGTCATTCCGGTTTACAGCTCTTTTAAAGGTGATTAAATGTACAAATCTGACGGTTTTATATATCCCGCGGTTCTGTTTGTTTCTGCCGCAGTTTTACTTGTCATCAGCTATACTTCGTCTGATTTCATCACCCGAAAAACATTTGCAAAAGAGGCCGGGGAGTACTGGATCGGAGAGAATCTGCTCCAAAACGGCGTGCTGCTGTCAAGCCGCCATATGACACAGGGACAAAAGGTCCAAACTGGTACACAGCGTTTTCCGTATGGCACCGTTTCTTTTCACATCACGGGGAGTGATCGCCGGGAAACGGTTCAGGTTACAATTCAGGCGGAAACAACGACAGGAACGAGACGGGAGGCTCACCTTTTGTTCGATCAGAAGAAGAAACAGCTGATTCAATGGACGGAAGTATAAAAAAGAGGCGGCGGGACAACACTTCATAGTAAAGACAGCACTATGAGGTGAGAGCCGTGAAAACAAATGATTATGTAAAATATATGACTGAGCAATTCGTTAAATATTTCGATACGCCGAAACAGGAACGGAGAGAGCGAAAAGAAGTGCGGAAAGAAAAGAAAGTGCCGGCTTCTCAGCACTGGTTCGGAATATTGCCGTATAGTTTTAAGCTGTGGATGAAGCGGAAAAAATAAAGTGAATCACACGAAAGGCCCTCCTGATACAGGAGGGCCTTATTGGTATTCCTCAATGACGGCAATTTTATTTACCTTTTGGCTGTAGGGATTAAAAGAAATCGTAACAAACACGCCAAATTCTTTTGCGCCATCCCGCAATGTCAAGTGGTATTGCTTGACTGCTTCGTCCGTTCTTTTCCGATCCCACACCTTTTGAATAAATAACGTTTGGGCGAGCGGATATCTTTTTTTAGCTTCCTTTTCTGCTAACTTTTCCCATTTTGATTTATGGTGAACAGCATAATAAGGCACCGTTTCCGCCTGAGCTGTTCCTGAAACCCCGAAAACAAGAAGAGAAAGGCAAATCAGACTTTGTTTGATCATCATTCTTCGTCCTTTCGCTGTATATACTTTCCATTTTGTTCTAGGCACCTCGTTATTTTCTCACGTTTTATTAGAAAAAATTCCAAAAAGGTGTGTAATTTGAAGCAAAACGCTGTTTTTAAAAGATACCATTCTCAAAAACGAACAATTTGACCGATTTTGACATTTTTCAAGACGATAATCCTTGATTATACTTTGTTCATACAGTTCTTTAAAGAGAACGGTTGTCATATTTATTAACAGTTTTACAGGGGGTAAGGCATGTTCCGATTGTTGCGAATGGAAAAAAAGGGCAAGGTGAGATGGCGGATGATGCTATTTTTACGGCTTTCGTTCATTTTTTGCCTGTCCGTGACGATATGTGCTCAGTTCACAGGTGATACAAGTTCCTCCTTCAATGATGTGAAAAGCTTCAGTCTCCAGGTTCAAACGTGCGGAGATTTTCAATATACGGATGACGATTGCCGTTATGACGAACGCTGGGATCAAAGTGATTTACATATAACAAATCAAACTGATACGTCAGGCACCGTGTGTGCGCCGCTTCAGCTCTATGCCGAGCTGGAGAATAAGGGAAAAGAGCGGACTGTTTCTGACTGGAAATGGGAGCTCCATAAAATCGCTTCTCAGCAGCAGCCTTTACGAAACGGCAATGTTGTGGATAAAGGGCTTATTACTGATAAAAAAAGCAAAACGATTTATAAAATTGAGTCAAAGCGGTCTTTGCAGCCGGGCATATACGCATTCAAGGTTTACAAGCCTGAAGGGTATCCGGCGGACGAAGAAAAATTTGAGTGGTCAAAACCGATGAAACTCGTCAAATGCCGGGAACAGGCGACCGTTTCCGATCTAAAGAAAACGGAGAAAGAGCCGGCTGAGCCGGTAAAAGAAAGCGGGGAAGAACATGAAAAAAACGCTGAAACTGATCAGTAATATTTTGTATGCCGTCATCTTCAGCTTGATTATTGTGCTGACGTTAACGGTGATTTCGACCCGGGCTTCCGGGGGTGAACCGGCCATCTTCGGCTATACGCTGAAATCCGTGCTGTCGGGTTCAATGGACCCGGAATTTAAGACGGGTTCGCTCATAGCGGTAAAGAAAATTTCTGACGTGAATGACTTAAAAAAAGGGGATGTGATCACCTTTACGCAAGATGACGGAACAGCCGTCACACACAGAATAATCGGGATCACAAAAAAGGACGGGAACCTGCTGTTTGAGACAAAAGGGGACCATAATGCCGCCCCGGATGCCGCACCCGTTCAAGCTGAAAAAGTGGCGGCCCAGTATACGGGATATCAGCTTCCGTATGCCGGATATGTCATCCATTTGGCCAGCCAGCCGATCGGAACGGCGATTCTGTTAATCGTTCCCGGCGTCATGCTTTTGATTTACTCAATAACAGTCATCGTCAGCGCCCTCCGCGATATTGAGCGGAAAACGAAAGCGCTGGAAGAACATGCGAAAAAGGGAACCATCTCTACATGAATACGGTTGCAACCTGGCGACAGGATTTGATAACAAAAATAAAAAGTAAGGGGAGAGTACAGACATGGGTATGAAAAAGAAATTAAGCTTGGGCGTTGCCTCAGCCGCACTCGGTTTAGCATTAGTAGGAGGAGGCACATGGGCCGCATTTAATGATGTGAAATCGACAGACGCTACATTTGCGTCAGGAACACTTGATTTATCGGCTAAAGAACAATCAGCCAATGTCAATTTGTCAAACTTAAAACCAGGTGATAAATTGACGAAAGATTTTGAATTCAGAAACAACGGTTCACTTGCCATTAAAGAAGTGCTGATGGCTTTGAATTTTACTGACTTTAAAGGAGCAAAGAAAGGAAATGAATCTGCGGAGGATTTCCTCAGTCAGTTTGAAATTACGGTTCTGACAGTCGGTAAAGAAGGGGGCAACGGCTATCCTAAAAATATCATTTTGAAGGCGGCCAGCCTGAAAGACTTATACTTAATGTCAACAAAACAGGATAAAGCAGCTGCCGAAGCGATCAGCAAGCACATTGATCCGAAATTCCTGAGTGAGAGCGGAAAAGTCAATGTAGCAACCATTAACGGCAAAACAGCTCCTGAGTACGACGGAGTTCCGAAAACGCCTGCTGATTATGACCAGGTGAGAATGGAAATCCAATTTAAAAATGACACCGCAAAAACTGCGGACGGATTAAGTGTGCAAAACAAGTTCCAAGGCAATGCGATTTCTCTTCAATTCTCTTTTGAAGCAACGCAATGGAACGGCTTGACCATTACGAAAGATCATACGGATAAAGACGGTTACGTCAAGGAAAATGAAAAGGCTCACAGTGAGGATAAAAACTAATCCGAAAGTCGGACAGTTAAAAGAGGAGTTGTGCACATATGGCGGCACTACTCCTCTTTTTGCGCTTTTCTCCATTTTTGATAATCTAAAAATTCACGAAATTGTTTTTTTGATACCCCGGATGTCATCGCATCGCGAACTAATTTCTCCCATTCACTATCTAATTGACCATCGTATTCGGTTTCATGTTTTTCATCAAGTAAAGTATGAACCGAGACGTCCAGAACAGCGGAGACTTTTTCGAGAAATTGAATGGAGGGGTTCGTCTGTAAATTTCGTTCTATTGAGCTTAAATAAGACTTCGCTACCCCAGCTTTTTCAGCTAGTTCTGATAGTGAGTAGCCTTTTTCTTTTCGGTATTGTTTAATACGCTGGCCAATCAATGTCATCACCTTCCTTGTGATATTATAGCACATTCAGAAAGGATTTACGGTATGACTTCTGGCTGCCTGGATATGTTGAGAAGACTTTTTATGCGAAAGCAGGTATTTGCGTATTTCTTCTAGGCTGATATTTGCTTTTTGGGCTTCTAATATCAGCTCAACCCATTCCTTATCTAATTGCGAAAATTCCATTTTTGCATTTTTCATGCATTTTCTCCTCCTAAAATACTTGTTTATGTATTTCAGCCAATCCGCCCATGACCTTATCTTTACATGTCTGGAAGTGATTCATCGCATGCGAAACGCCAGAAATTTTTTCTATATACTTTTATTATAATATAGAATTTCCAGAAAAAACGGGAAAGGTGTCGAATGGATAACGCTTATCCAGAAAAATTACTTTGCAGGAAAAATAAACCGCCGTTTTCAATCTGAATGTGAATTTTCGGCTGATATAAGGCTTTCAGCGCTTGTTTTTCCAAATGGTATTCCTCAGGTTTTTCCTCTGTCTGCTCATAAAACTGATCGAGCAGCCCGAGGTCCTTTTTCCATCTGGCGATCGCGCTGTCAGCCCAGGCTGACGGCTCTTTGGCGGCAGCGTCTTTTAAGTAATGCTCCATTCTTTTAATTCCGCTTTCCGGCTTAATCATCGGCGATATGGTAAAGCAATAGTCTGATATTTGCGAGGTCAGCGGAAGCGGTGCAAGCTTCTGCTGAAACCCTTCTATAATTGTTCCAGAAACAAGATGCAGGCCTAAAGACAAAAGTCTGTCTTTTTTCATGTCGGATTGGTATGAAATCACTACATTTAATCCAAGCCAGGGCTGAAGCGGCACTCTGGCTCCGGCTGATACAATTTTCTCATATATTCTTGTAAATCTCCCATTTTGTTTAACTGCTTGAAAGATTTGAAAGAGGCGCGGGGCTCCAAAGTAAATAAATTCGCCGTCCATATCCTCCGGAGCCGTTTCTTTATCAGTGATGAACGTGATCTTCATCGGGTTCGGTTCGCCGCCCGTTTTTTCACGCCAATGCCAATAAAACGGGCGGTTCATAATTTGTTTGTCCATCTCGACCGTCAACTGAACCGTCATAAAACCCGGCCCGTGTTCTGTAATCGGACAGTGGTTCGCTTCAAAAAAGCGCAGTAAAAATTCGTGAACCTCCTGCTGTCTCATGTCGCGCTTCCTCCTTTTAGATTAAGATCCTTTTTTTCTGGCGGGCTTTTCCGTATCGTACGACAGAAAAGAGGTGAGATTGTCCATTTTGATTCTCATTTCTTCCTCTGTCAGCGAATGGCATAAAATATCATGCAAATGGTCTTCAAAATTGCTCACTTTGATTTTTGTTAAAATGTCATCTAATTCTCCGACGACATTTTCAAATAAATGAATTTTGTCATACAGAAGTTTTAAAATATGCTCTTCCACCGTATGTTTTGTCGCCATATTGTAGATATGGACATCTCTTTCCTGACCGAGTCTGTGAATCCTTCCGATTCTTTGTTCAAGCCGCATCGGGTTCCACGGGAGGTCATAATTGATAATATGGTTGCAGAATTGCAGGTTGATCCCTTCGCCTCCGGCTTCTGTAGCGATCAGCACCTGCACTTTGCCGCGGAAGAGATCCTTCATCCAGTCTTTTTTTCCGCGCTTAAATCCGCCTCTGAACGGAACGGAGCTTATGCCGTTCTGCTGAAGGAACCATTGCAGGTAAATCTGTGTCGCCCTGTATTCAGTAAAAATAATGACTTTATCATTAATCTTTTGGATCAAGTCAACAACTTGAATCGCTTTTGAGTTTTGCGTGACTTGATTGATGCGGTCCATTAAATTAGCGATCGTCTGATCATCGAATGCGGGCGCTTGTTTGTCTTTTTGGTCAAGCATTTTTTTGAGCGTCATATACACGGCTTCCCTGCTTGAACAGCATTCTCTTTGCAGCGTCATAATGGAAAATGCGCTTGCGGGCTTTTCCGTGCCGTTTTTCAGTGCGGCGATGTCATCGTAAAGCGCCTGTTCCGTCGGTGAAAAGGTGATCGGTACTGTTTCCACGTGGCGCTTCGTCCATGTAAGGCCGGTGTCGCTCCGCGTGTTGCGGATCATCACTTTATTGACGAGCTCTTTCAAATGCTCATGAGCGTCAATCCCGTCCTTCTGATTGAAGGTTTCTTGAAATCCGCTTTCGTTTCCTAAATGGCCGGGCTTTAACAGTGACACTAAATTGAAGATTTCTTCGATCCGGTTTTGAATCGGCGTTGCCGTCAAAAGCAGGCAGTATTTCTTCACAAGACTTCTCGCAAATTCATAATTTTTCGTTTTGCTGTTTTTGAGCTTGTGCGCCTCGTCAATAATGACGAGATCATAAGGAATAGAAAGCACAATGTCTTTGTGAGGCGAGCGTTTGGCCGTATCAATAGAAGAAACGACGATATCGCACTGTTCCCACACATAGCTTTTCTTCTGTTCAACAGCGGGTATTAAAAACTTCTCCTGAAGCTCTTTCACCCACTGGGAAACGAGTGATGCCGGCACAAGAATCAGGATTTTTTTGGCCAGCCCGCGAATCATATATTCTTTTAAAATCAGGCCCGCTTCCACCGTTTTTCCGAGCCCCACTTCATCAGCCAAAATCGCCTTGCCGTTCATTTTTTCAACGACTTTCTGCGCGACCTCAAGCTGATGGGGAAGCGGAGTGAAATCGGGCAGGTATAAAGGAGCCCTCAACCCTTCAAATTCAGGAATGGCAAGGGTCTGCTGGACTTCAGCCGACAGTTTGTACATCTCCCAATTTGACCAGGGACCGTCCGTTTTCAGCCGCTCAGAAAACTCTCCCGGCCAGTTTGC
Source organism: Bacillus sp. JHAA (assembly GCF_036961585.1). Taxonomy (NCBI): domain Bacteria; kingdom Bacillati; phylum Bacillota; class Bacilli; order Caryophanales; family Bacillaceae; genus Bacillus; species Bacillus sp. JHAA. The sequence continues at coordinate 588,201 of NZ_JBAMDE010000002.1, forward strand.
ATCAAATATGATCTCTGCTGTCATATGTAACAAAACCGCCTTTCTTTTAAAAAACTGATTTATCATAATTTTTGTTGCCGGACGTAAATGAGGGTGGTAGGATATAAGTAATGATTTCACTAAAAGATATTGCTTTAGTATGTCCATAAAATTGGTAAATATGAGCGAATGACAGCAAGGGGAGAGACTCGGACGAAAGATGGGCGTCCGGGCGCCGAAGGAGCAAACTGCGGAGTGAATCTCTCAGGCAAAAGAACTCTTGCTCGACGCAACTCTGGAGAGTGTCTGCACTTAGAAGAAGCAGGCCACCAAAGGGGACGTCTTTATGATATGTTCATAAAGTAAACTTTCAGGTGCCGGGACAGAGAAACCTTCATTTTCATGAGGTGTTTCTCTGTCCTTTTTTATATGTTTTTACAATGCGCCAATGACTGAAGGGGGAAGATGATGCTGAAACGAACACCGCTTTATGACGTGTATAAAGAATACGGCGGAAAAACGATTGATTTTGGAGGATGGGAGCTGCCGGTTCAATTTTCTTCTATTAAAGAGGAGCATGAAGCCGTCCGCACAAAAGCGGGCCTGTTTGATGTGTCCCATATGGGAGAAGTTGAAGTATCCGGTAAAGACGCCCTGTCTTTTCTGCAAAAAATGATGACAAATGACGTTGCCGATTTAAAGCCGGGAAACGCGCTTTATACCGCCATGTGTTATCCTGACGGCGGTACGGTCGATGACTTGCTGATCTATCAGAAAAGCGAGAGCTGCTATCTGCTCGTGATTAACGCGTCTAATATTGAAAAAGACATCGCCTGGCTGACGGAACATGCGGAAGGCGATGTCACGCTGACGAATCAGTCTGACGGGATTTCACTGCTTGCTGTTCAGGGGCCGAATGCTCAGTCGGTTCTTACGAAGCTGACTGAATGTGATTTGTCCTCCTTAAAGCCGTTTACATTTATTGATGAGGCGGACGTTGCCGGACGACAAGTCCTGCTTTCAAGAACAGGCTATACCGGTGAAGACGGATTTGAGTTATATTGCCGCAATGAAGATGCGGTTCATCTATTTAAGGAGATACTTGCAGCGGGAGAGCATGAAGGCCTCGTTCCGTGCGGCCTCGGCGCCCGTGATACGCTGAGATTTGAAGCGAAGCTTGCTTTATACGGTCAGGAATTGACGAAAGATATTACACCGATTGAAGCCGGAATCGGATTTGCCGTGAAACACAAGAAAGATTCCGATTTTTTCGGGAAGTCTGTATTGCGCGAACAGAAAGAAAAAGGAGCCCCGCGAAAGCTGGTCGGACTTGAGATGATTGAAAAAGGGATTCCGAGACACGGATACGCCGTGAAAAAAGACGGTGTTCCGATCGGTGAAGTCACGACAGGCACGCAATCTCCGACTTTAAAGAAAAATATCGGCCTTGCCTTAATCAAAACGGAATTCAGTGAAGTCGGAACGGAAGTAGAAGTGGAAATCCGTAAAAAAACGGTAAAAGCGAAGATTGTCCGCACACCGTTTTATAAACGTCCAAAACAGAGCTGAAAAAGGAGAGTCATATGAAGCATCGATATTTGCCCGCGACAGAACAGGATAAAAAAGAAATGCTGAAAGCCATCGGCGCAGAAACAATTGATGAACTGTTTGCCGATATTCCGGAAAATGTACGGTTTCAAAAAGACTACCAAATTAAAAAAGCAAAATCAGAAACAGAGCTGACGAGAGAGCTGACGAAGCTTGCGGCGAAAAATAAAGACGCTGTTACATATGCATCTTTTCTGGGCGCAGGAGTGTACGATCACTACCAGCCGGTTATCGTCGATCATGTGATATCCCGATCAGAGTTTTACACGGCATATACGCCTTACCAGCCTGAAATCTCACAAGGAGAGCTGCAGGCGATTTTTGAATTTCAAACGATGATCTGTGAATTAACGGGAATGGATATCGCAAACTCCTCTATGTACGACGGGGGAACGGCGCTGGCGGAAGCGGCGATGCTTGCGTCGGGACATACGAAAAAGAAAAAAATCGTCATTTCCGCAGCCGTTCATCCGGAATCGCGGGATGTTTTGAAAACATACGCAAAGGGCCAATATATTGAGGTTGTAGAGGTGCCCGTGAAAAACGGCGTCACAGATCTTGAAGCATTGGAACATGCCGTTTGTGATGAAACGGCCGCCGTGATCGTCCAGTATCCGAACTTCTTCGGACAAATCGAGCCGTTAAAGGACATTGAGCCGCTCGCACATAAAGGAAACAGCCAGCTGATTGTTTCTTCAAACCCGCTCGCGCTCGGTATTTTGACACCGCCCGGGGCATACGGAGCTGATATCGTCGTCGGGGACGCGCAGCCTTTCGGCATACCTGCGGCGTTCGGCGGCCCGCACTGCGGCTATTTTGCAGTAACGAAAAAACTGATGAGAAAGGTGCCGGGCCGGCTTGTCGGCCAAACGGAGGATGAAAACGGGCGAAGAGGTTTTGTTCTCACTCTTCAGGCGCGCGAGCAGCATATCAGAAGAGACAAAGCCACGTCTAACATTTGTTCAAATCAGGCGCTGAATGCTTTAGCGGCTTCAGCCGCGATGACGGCGCTCGGAAAAAACGGCGTCAAAGACATGGCCCGCCAAAATATATTGAAAGCTGATTACGCGAGACGCCAAGCGGAAAAAGCCGGCTTGCACGTAGCATTTGACGGCCCGATATTTAATGAATTTGCCGTCAGGCTGAATCTTCCCGTCAAGGAAGCAAACCGGCGGCTCCTGCAAGACGGCATAATCGGCGGATATGACTTAGGCCTTGCGTATCCGGAACTGAATCAGCATATGCTCATTGCCGTCACAGAGCTGAGAACAAAAGAAGAGATCGATTCGCTTATTGCGGGATTGGGGGATCAACATGAATAATCAAGATCAGGCGCTTATTTTTGAAATGTCCCGCGAAGGGCGTATCGGTTACAGCCTTCCGGAGCTTGATGTGCCGGAAACAGAGCTTGAAAGCCTTCTTCCCGGTGACTATATCCGCGATGAAGACGCAAAGCTGCCGGAAGTATCAGAGCTCGATATTATGCGGCATTATACCGCTCTTTCTAAGAGGAACCACGGAGTTGATTCAGGCTTTTATCCGCTCGGCTCCTGTACGATGAAATACAATCCGAAATTAAATGAAAAAATTGCCCGGATCGCAGGTTTTTCCGCCATTCATCCGCTTCAGGACGAGGGCACGGTTCAGGGGGCGCTTGAGCTTTTATACGATTTAAGCGGGCACTTGGAGGAGATTACGGGCATGGACGAGGTGACGCTGCAGCCTGCGGCGGGCGCTCACGGCGAATGGACCGGCCTGATGATGATCCGCGCCTATCACGAAGCGCGGGGAGACTTCGGACGGACGAAGGTGATTGTCCCTGATTCAGCCCACGGTACGAATCCGGCATCCGCCACGGTCGCCGGTTTTGAAACGATTACCGTCAAGTCAAATGAGCACGGGCTGGTTGACATTGAAGATTTGAAAAGAGCGGTAAACGAAGAAACAGCGGCGCTGATGCTGACGAATCCGAACACCCTCGGGTTATTTGAGGAAAACATTACGGAAATGGCTGAAATCGTCCATCAGGCCGGCGGAAAGCTTTATTATGACGGAGCGAATTTAAATGCCGTTTTAAGTAAAGCAAGACCGGGAGATATGGGATTTGACGTCGTTCACCTTAATCTGCATAAAACATTTACCGGGCCGCACGGCGGGGGAGGACCGGGCTCAGGTCCGGTCGGAGTGAAAAAAGAATTCATTCCGTATCTGCCGAAACCCGTTCTCACGAAAAAAGAGGGCCGTTTGACTTTTGACTATGATCGGCCGCAGTCGATCGGGCGCGTAAAACCTTATTACGGCAACTTCGGCATTAATGTCAGAGCCTACACGTATATCCGTTCCATGGGGCCTGACGGCTTAAAAGCTGTGACCGAAAACGCGGTTTTAAATGCAAATTATATGATGAGAAGACTCGCGCCTTATTATGACCTCCCGTATGACCGTCATTGCAAGCATGAATTTGTGTTATCGGGAAGAAGGCAGAAAAAGCTCGGCGTTCGAACGCTTGATATTGCCAAACGGCTTTTGGATTTCGGCTATCATCCGCCGACTGTGTATTTTCCTCTCAATGTTGAAGAAAGCATCATGATCGAACCGACGGAAACGGAATCAAAGGAAACGCTAGATGCGTTTATAGATGCCATGATTCAAATTGCGCGGGAAGCGGAGGAATCGCCTGAAATCGTTCAGGAAGCGCCGCATACAACAGTTGTCAAAAGAATGGATGAAACCAAGGCGGCAAGAAAGCCCGTTTTAAAATACGAACGTACACTTGACGGCAGCCGCTGACACGGTGTAAAAAAAAGAGCTGTCCGTTTTATACGGAAGCTCTTTTTTTATGATTAGTTTTTTGCTTTAATTTTTCCGCCCCATTTTTTAAATCCGCCTTTCAGGTTGTAAATATCTTTACAGCCGTGTTTGCGGAGCGTCTGTGCCGCGCGTCCGCTGCGGACATTGTTTTGGCAGTACAGATAAACGGGTTTATCAGGACGGATTTCACTTTTGCGCTGTTTCAGCTGTGACAGCGGAATGTTGCGCGCGCCGAGAATATGGCCGCCTTCAAATTCATTCGGTTCACGGACGTCAATCAGCTGCGCTTTTCTGTAGCCCGCGCGGAATTCCTCTTCCGTAAGTGTTTTCATTAAACGCTGCTGGTAAAAATACGACACGATCATATAAACGATAAACGCCGCAACAATAATTAAAGCAATCATATTAGACAATGCGATTCTACTCCTTTAACTTATAAAATCAAAACCCTGCTTCCTGAAAACAAGGCTTACCGGACGTTTTGGGACAAATACTATTATAGTAAAGCATGAAGCGATTGTCATCCTTAATGAAACGAAATATTTTTCATTTTCAAGGCAGTTTGTTAAACTGATTTTATTAAAACGATAAAGAAGGGTTCAGTGTATGGAAAAAGAAACATGGCGGTTTATTGACTCAGGGAATGAAAGCCCGGCATTTAACATGGCGCTGGATGAAGCGCTTTTATATTGGCACAGCCAAAAAAAAATTCCTCCGGTGATCCGTTTTTACGGCTGGAATCCGGCAACTTTGTCTGTCGGGTATTTTCAAAATATTAAGAAGGAAATTAACTTTGACGCAGTACATAAACACGGCCTCGGGTTTGTCAGAAGACCGACAGGCGGACGGGGTGTTCTGCATGATAAAGAATTGACATACAGCGTAATCGTTTCAGAGGATCACCCGGAAATGCCGGCCACGGTGACAGAGGCGTACCGGGTGATTTCAGAAGGTATTCTGCAGGGATTCAGAAACCTTGGACTTGATGCCTACTTTGCGATTCCGCGAACGGAGAAAGAAAAAGAAAGCTTGAAAAATCCGCGCTCGTCCGTCTGCTTTGATGCGCCTTCGTGGTATGAACTGGTCGTCGAAGGACGGAAAGTTGCCGGAAGCGCACAGACACGCCAAAAAGGCGTCATTCTTCAGCACGGTTCCATCCTGCTTGACATTGATGAGGATAAGCTGTTTGATCTGTTTTTATATCCGAGCGACAGAGTCCGTGAGCGCATGCAGCGGAATTTCAAAAACAAAGCGGTAGCCATCAACGCCTTAGCGCCGAAACGGGTAACGATGGATGAGGCCAGAATCGCTTTTAAAGCCGGTTTTGAGGAAGGGCTGAACATTCATCTTGAGCCTTACACACTCACGTCTGAAGAGCTTGCATTTGTCAATGAGCTGGCTGAGACGAAATACGCGTCTGATGAATGGAATTATAAGCGCTGATAAGGCTTGACAGACCGGAAGCATCCTTGTTTTTTCATGACCGTTAGTGTAAACTTGTAATGGTTTATAAAGTTAAGGTGCTTTTTGGGAGGGTTACTTATGACAACACCAAGTATGGAAGATTATATTGAACAGATTTATATGCTGATAGAAGAAAAAGGATATGCACGGGTTTCTGATATCGCGGAAGCTTTGGCAGTCCACCCCTCCTCTGTAACGAAAATGGTTCAAAAACTAGATAAAGACGAGTATTTGATTTATGAAAAATATCGCGGGCTCGTATTGACGTCAAAAGGCAAAAAGATCGGCAAACGGCTCGTATACAGACACGAATTGCTTGAGCAGTTTTTAAGAATCATTGGTGTTGATGAAGAGAAGATTTACAATGATGTTGAAGGAATCGAACATCATCTTAGCTGGAACAGCATTGACCGCATCGGCGACCTCGTTCAGTATTTCGAAGATGACGAAAGCCGGAAAAAAGAATTGAAATCCGTACAGAAAAAAACCGAAAATCCCGGTGAATAAAGGGCAGCCCGAAATGGGGCGCCCTTTTTTTAATGTCTTCATTCTTTGGTCTATTTCGCCCAGCCGTTTCTTAAAATAATAATACACCTTGAGATGGAAGGGAGAGGGCGCGCTATGCAGATTGACGGCGTATTTTCGGGCGGGGGGATAAAAGGGGTGGCGCTTGCCGGCGCTTATGAAGCGCTGGAAGAAAAGGGCTTTCGCTTTGAAAGGCTCGCCGGAACAAGCGCCGGCGCAATTATTGCCGCATTTATCGCTGCGGGCTATACGAGCAGAGAGGTTCATTCCATCATAGATGAGGTGGACGGAAGGCAATTGCTTGATCAGAGATACTCATTCCTCCCGCTGAAAATCCTGCGGTGGGTGTCGATATATTGGCGCCTCGGACTATACAGAGGCGATATGCTGGAAAAATGGATTGCGGATAAATTAAAAGCGAAGGGCATCATTGCGTTCGGCGATTTGAAAAAAGGCTCGCTCCGTCTCATCGCTTCAGATCTGACGAACGGAACGATGATCGTGCTTCCTGACGATCTTCCCCGCTACGGATTAAATCCGGAGATGTTCCCGGTTGCCAGAGCCGTCAGAATGAGCTGCAGCATTCCTTATTTTTTTGAACCGATAAAACTGAAGACCGAAAAAGGCACCTCAACGGTCGTTGACGGCGGCGTGTTAAGCAATTTCCCGATTTGGCTGTATTCAAAAGAACGCAAACGGCCGGTCATCGGAATTTCGCTTTCGCCCAACGAAAAAGAGCGCCCGAAAAAATCAATCCGCAACGCTTTTGAGCTGTTCGGGGCTTTGTTTGAAACGATGAAAGACGCTCATGATGCCAGGCATATCGCGACAAAGTACGAACAGAATATTATTTTTATTCCGGTGGAACATGTGATGGCGACGGAGTTTCATCTCACACCGCAAAAAAAACTAGCTCTCATTGAGCTAGGAAAAAGCAGAACAGAGCAATTTTTGAAGCAATGGAGCTATTAAAAAAGCGCTCTGTTTTTCTTTTTATTCTTTTTGCCTTCTATGACGGTAAGCTGGGTCTGGCTTTTTTTCTTAAGAATCATCGGCTTCGGTCTGCTGCTGCTCGGCACGCTCCGCAAATGGCTGACCCGGCCTCTGTGTCCGGCGCGGTGCTTCGCTTTTTGCTCCTTCATTCGGAGCCGCGATTGTCTGGCCGCTTTTCTGAAAGCGGTTCCGTCACGGCCGGTGCGGCGGTTCAGGACCGTCCTCACGATAAAATAAATAATGATGCCTGCGATAATAACGGTGATCGCTCTTGAAATCATCTGCCCGGGGTTGGTTACCGCTGCATAAATGAAACCGAATGCGCCAAGCGCTATCAATACAGCAAAAAAAGGTTGTACACGATGATTCATAACTGCCCACCTCCAAAATAATAACGGTAACTGTTCAGATTACGTTGTGAGACGGCTTTTCGCTCTGTTCTGAAATGTCTTCCAGTCTGAGAAGCTCGTTAAAGCTTTCTATGGCAACCTCGACCTGGTCATCCGCCGGTTCCTTTGTCGTTAAAAGCTGCAGCCACAGGCCGGGATAACCGAGCACTTTCAAAACGGGGATATTCCGCACTCTGTTCGTCAGCTGGAGCACTTCAAAGGAGATGCCGAGAACGACCGGTATAAGCGCAATCCTGTCTAAGATCCGCACCCAAAGCGGATCTGTCGGAACGAGTAAATAGATGAACATGCCGACAATGATCGTAAATAAAATAAAGCTTGAACCGCAACGGTAATGAAGCCGTGACTGCTTCTGAACATTTTCTATTGTAATTGGCAAATTCTGTTCATAACAGTTTATGACCTTATGTTCGGCTCCATGATATTGAAACACTCTTTTAATTAACGGCGTCATTGATAAAAAATAAATGTAGCCGAGAAGCAGAATAAGCTTAAACAGACTTTCGATTCCGATCTGCGCGGCGTCTGAGGAAAAGACGGGCCTTACAAGCTCCGCTAAGAAGACCGGGACGAGCGTAAAAACGAATTTGCTGAACAAAAACGACAGAACGCCGATCACCGCCAGGCTGAAAAACATCGATAAGCCCGAACCCTTCTTATCTTCCTGCTCCAGCTTGGCGTCATCTTGAGGATCAAGCCCGTAACGTTCGCTGGAAAAGTTTAAATGCTTTGTGCCGTTGGCGCTCGCCTCAATGATGGCGACGATTCCCCGCAAAAAAGGAATCTTTTTTAAAGCCGAAAGCTTGGCGTTCGGCACTCTCGGAAGCTTGAAAAAATCAATGCTTCCGTCATTCCTGCGGATGGCGGTAACATAATTTTTTCTGCCGCCGAACATGACCCCTTCAACGACAGCCTGCCCGCCGTAAGCAGGGGGCGTTTTTTGTTTGGACATTGTTTATCAACCTGCCTGTTTTTTTAGGATTTACTAACCATTTCCTTTCACTCTATTGTACAGGAAACCGCGGTAAACCTCTAGTTAGACAGCCGGAAAATCAATGCTTTTTCTACATGCAGTATACCCCGTTTCTTTAGATTTTACTCATTGAATGAAAATATGGCGCAGTTTTTTATGACTTTTCAATTTTGGGGCAGTCTATGACTGGAGGTGCCATGATGACAAGCGAAAAACATTCAGAACAGGAAGAAAAAAAGAAGCAGGATGATGATCAGCAGCCTGTTTCATTTACCGGCAGAATTTGCGGTATCGGATTTGCCGGCGGTGTATTTTGGAGTTTGATCGGCTATCTCGGGTATGTCTTTCATTTTTCAGAGATCAGCCCCAACATGATTCTTCAGCCGTTTATGATTGGAGAATGGAAAAAACAATGGCTCGGCACGATGGTCAGCATCGTTGTCATCGGATTCATTTCAATTGCCGGGGCGTTTATTTATTTCGTCTGCCTGAAACGTTTTAAAACCATGTGGCCGGGGATGGTGTACGGCGTCATTTTATGGTGTGCGGTTTTTTTCTTATTCAATCCGATTTTCGAAGATGTGAAATCCGTCACTGAATTGAAATCAGATACAATCGTGACGACGCTTTGCCTTTACATTCTGTACGGTTTGTTTGTCGGTTACTCAATTTCCTTCAACTACAATGAACTTACGTCAGACAAGCTTGCAAGGGCGCTCGGCAACAAGTGAATAAGTGTATAATCCCTGTCCGGTATGGTAAAATGTTCACGAGAAGTGAACATTTTTTATGCTGAAAACCGGGCGGGGATGCTCCCGCGTTGTCAGGCGGCAGTCAAGAATCGGCGAGGAGGAGAAAGGGAATGAAACTTGAGAAATTGCGAAATCTTTTCGGTCAGCTGGATATAGACGGAATGTTGGTGACAAGCTCCGCCAATCTGCAGTATATGACGGGATTTACGGGTTCGTCAGGCCTTGCGGTCATATCGAAAGAACGTGCGGCATTTATCACGGATTTCCGTTACACCGAGCAGGCGAAGACGCAAGTGAAGGGTTTTGACATTATCGAGCACGGCGGAAGCTTAATCCAAACGGCTGCGGATACGATTCTTGAGTACGGCATTAAAAAACTCGGCTTCGAGCAAAACAGCATGACGTACGGAACATATGCATCCTACCAAGCGGTGCTGCAGGAAGCGGAGATGGTTCCCGTCGCGGATTCCGTTGAAAAGTTGCGCTTGATTAAGTCAAGTGAAGAGATTAAGATATTAGAGGAAGCTGCGAAGATTGCGGATGATGCGTTTGAACATATTCTGACGTTTATCAAACCGGGCATCTCAGAGATTTCAGTTGCAAACGAGCTTGAATTTTATATGAGACGTCAAGGAGCAGACGGCTCTTCCTTTGATATGATTGTCGCCTCGGGAGTCAGATCCAGCCTTCCCCACGGAGTGGCAAGCGGCAAATTGATTGAAAAGGGAGACTTGGTCACGCTCGATTTCGGCGCTTATTATAAAGGCTATTGTTCTGACATCACACGCACCGTCGCGGTCGGAGAGCCAAGTGATAAACTGAAAGAGATTTATCAGGTCGTATACGATGCCCAAGCGCTTGGTGTCCTGCATATTAAACCCGGCATGACGGGAAAAGAAGCGGACGCCCTGACGAGGGATCACATCACCGCAAAAGGCTACGGACAGTATTTCGGCCATTCGACAGGACACGGGTTTGGAATGGAAGTCCATGAATCACCGGGGCTGTCTCTCAGGTCATCGGCCGTTCTTGAGCCGGGCATGGCGGTAACGGTTGAGCCGGGCATATACATACCGGAAGTTGGGGGCGCAAGAATCGAAGATGATATCATCATCACTGACGACGGCAACCGGACAATTACGCATTCCCCTAAAGAATTAATTATTTTGTGATCGGAATATAGGAGGACATCAAACATGATTTCAGTTAACGATTTTCGTACAGGACTAACGATTGAAGTAGACGGCGGCATTTGGCGCGTCGTTGACTTCCAGCACGTAAAGCCGGGAAAAGGAGCGGCATTTGTCCGTTCTAAATTGCGTAACCTGCGCACGGGCGCTATTCAGGAGAAAACATTCCGTGCAGGTGAAAAAGTCGCGAAAGCTCAAATCGAAACAAAAACGATGCAGTATCTTTATGCCAACGGCGATCAGCACGTGTTCATGGATACAAGCTCATATGAACAGCTTGAATTGAACGAAAACCAAATCGAAGAAGAATTGAAATATCTTCTGGAAAATATGTCTGTGCACATCATGATGTATCAGTCTGAAACGCTCGGTATTGAACTGCCGAACACAGTTGAACTGAAAGTTGTTGAAACAGAGCCGGGAATTAAAGGCGACACGGCGTCAGGCGGCACGAAACCTGCCAAAACGGAAACAGGTCTTGTCGTAAACGTACCGTTTTTCGTGAACGAAGGCGATACGCTGGTTGTAAATACATCAGACGGCTCTTACGTGTCAAGAGCGTAGTCAAAGAAATTCGGAGTCTGCTCCTTTTACGGGGCAGGCTTTTTTTGCGTTCTGCCTGAATCTTTCTTCTATATGAAAATAGTGAGACTACTTCCGTCAGCTAGAGCATATAGTGTAACAAAATGCTTGAAGTTGGGGGATTGCAATGAAATTTTTGTTTGGTTCAATCAATTCTACTGTTTTAACGATGGCCGGTTTACGAGTTTTGTCCTCGCTCATTGAATTATCGGCCGCTATTATCATGCTTTTGACAAACGACATCAGAAAGGCGGTTGTGGTGAATAGTATTTTGGCAATCGTCGGCCCGCTGATCTTTATCATCACAATGACGATCGGCATTTATCAGATTGCCGGACAGCTCTCATATGCAAAATTAATATTGATTTTTGCGGGAGTGGTGCTGATTTTGGCCGGTGTGCATAAATAGAGGGCCGGGGTGTCATAAAGTCTGTCCCGGATCATACATTTTAAAGAAGCCAATCGGTAAAAAAGGAGGAGACTCTATTGAATGAGATTACAGAGGTTCTCCCTGAATTATTGAGAGATGCCATCTCCGCCGTGCCCGAAGAAGCGAGGCGGGATACAGAAGAAATCAGAATCCGCGTCGACAGGCCGGTTGAACTGATCCAAAAAGGACAACCTTTGTATTTGTCATATGTCTGTACGGCCGGCGACGCACAGCTGATCCTCAGCCGGCTCAGCAATTACAGTATGTACACGCTGGAAGAAGAGCTGAAAAAAGGATATATCACAATCAGAGGAGGCCACCGCGTGGGGCTGGCCGGAAGAGTCATCGTCGAAAACGGAGCCGTCAAAGGACTCCGGGATATTACTTCTTTTAATATCCGAATCGCCCGGGAGAAGCTGGGAATCGCAGAACCGCTCATTCCTTTCTTATGGAAAGAAAACTGGCTGAATACGCTGATCATCGGTCCTCCGCAAACGGGGAAAACGACTTTGCTTCGTGATTTGGCCCGGCTTTCCAGCACCGGATCAAAACGCATTCCCGCAAAAAAGACAGGTATCGTAGATGAACGTTCGGAAATTGCCGGCTGCCTGCGGGGCATTCCCCAGCACAGTTTCGGCCGCAGAATCGATGTCCTTGATGCCTGTCCGAAGGCGGAAGGGCTGATGATGATGATTCGCTCTATGAGTCCTGATGTCATAATTGTGGATGAAATCGGGAGAATGGAAGACTCACAAGCGCTGCTGGAGGCGCTCCATGCGGGCGTATCCGTCATCGTATCTGCGCACGGGTGGAATATGAAAGACTTGGTCAAGAGGCCGTCGCTGAAAATGCTTTGGGAGGAAAACGTGTTTGACCGGTATGTTGAACTGTCAAGGCGCCGCGGTCCGGGAACGATCAGCAGGATGTACGGAAAGGATGGGGAACCTGTTCCACATGCTGAAAGCGTGATGACATGCTGAAGCTTTTGGGTGCCGTGTTTATTCTGACAGCGACGACTTGGACCGGATTTGAGATCGCCAAAATGTATATAGAAAGGCCGAGGCAGATCCGTCAGCTGCGCGCGGCGCTCCAATCGCTTGAAGCGGAAATCATGTTCGGGCATACACCGCTGCATACCGCCTCGGGACAAATTGCTGCACAGCTTTCCAAACCTGTATCGTTATTGTTTCAAGCTTTCAGCAGAAGGCTAGAGCAGGGAAGCGATTCCGCCAAAACGGCTTGGGAACAGAGCTTGAAAAATAACTGGTCGTCCATGGCGATGAAAAAAAGCGAATATGATGTACTAAAGCAATTCGGAGAGACGCTCGGGCTCCATGACCGTGTTTCTCAGCAGAAACATATCAAGCTTGCGCTTACACATTTGGAAGCGGCGGAAGCGGATGCCGGACGGGCGCAGGCGAAAAATGAAAAAATGGTGAAAAGCTTAGGATTTTTAGCCGGACTGTTACTCATTCTTCTATTGATGTAAACATGAGGGGAGCAAACATAAAATGGGAGTCGACGTAAATGTCATTTTTCAAATCGCCGGAGTCGGTATCGTGGTTGCGTTTCTGCACACCATACTTGACCAAATGGGAAAAAAAGAATACGCCCAATGGGTGACGCTGCTTGGCTTTATCTATATTTTATTTATGGTGGCGACGATTGTCGATGACCTGTTCAAAAAGATCAAAGCTGTGTTTCTATTCCAAGGATAGGGGGGCTTACAGATTGAGATTGTTCAAATTGTAGGTTTAGGCCTGATCGCCACATTTCTCTCCCTGATCGTAAAAGAACAGAAACCGACTTTCGCGTTTATGATTGTCGTCTTCAGCGGCTGCGTGATCTTTCTTTATCTCATCGACCAGATTTACGACATTATCAGAATGATAGAAAAAATAGCCGTCAATGCAAATGTCAATATGGTCTATGTGGAAACCATTTTAAAAATTATCGGCATCGCCTACATCGCTGAATTCGGAGCGCAGCTGACAAAGGATGCTGGCCAGGGAGCGATTGCTTCGAAAATAGAGCTGGCCGGAAAAATTTTGATACTGGTAATGGCCGTGCCGATACTCACCGTCATTATTGAAACGATTCTCGGACTTATTCCTTCTTGATCATAAATAAAATGGAAAGGGGGGCACAAAAAATGAAGCGCTTTCGGTGGGCGGGAGCTTTTTTGTTCATCCTCTTATTTTTTCAGACTGAATGTGTACAAGCTGCCGGAACAGACGGTGCATCGCAGGAAACCGCAGTTCACCAAGAATCCGCTGATGAAGTGGCGAAAAAGCAGGCCGAAGCGCTGAAAACAGAAGGCATCGGAAAGTTTTGGGACGACATCATGACAGAATACGGCGGTCTTCTGCCTGAAAGCCAAAAGGGAAGCATCATCGACTTTATTAACGGAGAAAAAACGTTCTCACCGGAGGCATGGCTGAAGGCTTTATTTTCATACTTGTTTCATGAAGTGCTCGCAAACGGAAAGCTTCTGGGAACTTTGATTCTTCTCACCATTTTTTGTGTCATTCTGCAGCTCCTGCAAAATGCGTTCCAGCAGAGCACCGTCAGCAAAGTGGCTTATGCAATCGTCTACATGGTGCTGATTATTCTCGCTTTAAACAGCTTTCATGTTGCCGTCAATTATGCCAGTGAAGCGATCCAGACGATGACAAGCTTCATTCTCGCGCTCATCCCGCTTTTACTCGCGCTTTTGGCGTCTTCCGGGGGAGCCGTCTCCGCAGCTTTTTTTCACCCCGTTATTTTATTTCTGATGAATACGAGCGGCCTTCTCATTCAAAACATCGTCATGCCGCTTATCTTCCTGTCAGCGATTTTAAGCATCGTCAGCACGATGACGGATCAATATAAAGTCACGCAGCTTGCCAATCTGCTCAGAAATATCGCGATCGGCGCGCTTGCCGTATTTCTCACCGTGTTTCTCGGCGTCATCTCCGTACAGGGGGCTTCGGCTGCCGTGACGGACGGGATTACGCTCAGGACTGCAAAATTTATAACAGGCAATTTTATTCCCGTACTCGGCCGGATGTTTACGGATGCGACGGATACGGTCATCAGCGCCTCGCTCCTATTAAAAAACACCGTGGGAATCCTCGGAGTCGGAATTTTGATCTGCATCTCCGCGTTTCCGGCGATCAAAGTGCTCTCGCTCGCTTTTATTTATAAGCTCGCGGCCGCTATTCTGCAGCCGCTCGGAGGCGGGCCCGTCATTACGTGCCTCGGCGTCATCAGCAGAAGCGTACTGTATATTTTCGCGGCGCTCGCCATCGTCTCTCTCATGTTTTTCCTCAGCATCACAGTCATTATTACAGCAGGCAACCTCACTATGATGATGAAATAAAGGAGGCCCATTGGATATGAGCTTTTTAACAGAATGGCTGACAAGCATTATTTTATTTATCTTATTCGCCATCGTCATCGACATGCTGCTGCCCAGCTCCAGTATGCAAAAATACGCAAAGATGGTTGTCAGCCTGCTGTTAATCATTGTCATGCTCAACCCGATATTCAAACTTTTCAAAACAGACCCGGAAATCATCTTCGATTATTTGACAAAACAAGAGCAATCTCAATCCGCTGATATAAAAAATCAAATTAAATCAGAAAAAAAAGAAATACAAGCATCAAACCGCGCATATGTTTTAGAAGAAATGGCTGTCCAACTAAAAAAGAAAGCGGAGGAGATGTTCAGTCATGACGAATACAAAATAGACGACATCCGCCTTACAGCGGAAGAACAGGTTCGTTCAGAAGAAGATGTAAAAACGATCAGCGTGTATATGGCCCCATCTTCTGAAAAAACCGTGCAAACCGTCGCACCGATCGACATCCGCACAGACCGCAAATACGAACCGGAAGGCGCAGCCGACAAAAAAGAGGCCGCAGACATCAAAGAAAAACTTGCGGATATATGGGAAATCGGCAGTGAGAAAATTACGGTTTATATGGAAGGCGGGGAGAAAAACGGCCATGAATAAAAACGGACTATGGACCATACTCAAAAAACAGCTGATGATCGGACAGGCGAAAGACGGAGAAAAACCAAAACTGACAAAATATCATTACTTTCTGTTCGTGTTTGTGCTCGGGGTATCTTTTATGCTGGTCAGCCAGCTGTTCTCTTCACCGGAGAAAACCGGGAAGGACCAAGCGGTGCAGACCGTCATGTCCGGCCGAACGGAAGACAAAAGCGGGCAAAAAAGCGCACCCGTTTTTAAGGCATCGAAAGACGGCAGCGCAAAAACCACGATCGATGATTACGAAAGAGACTATGAAAACCAGCTGAAAGAAATCCTTGAAACGATTATCGGCGTGGAGGATGTCTCAATTGTCGTAAACGTAGACGCAACATCTTTGAAAGTGTTTGAGAAAAATAAAACGAAAAAAGACACCACCACTGAAGAAACCGATAAAGAAGGCGGCAAAAGAAGCGTAACCGATCAAACCTCTGAAGAACAAATTGTCATGATTCGAAACGGGGATCAGGAAACCCCGGTCGTCGTCCAGACGAAAAAGCCCGATATCCGCGGTGTACTCGTTGTCGCTCAGGGAGTGGACAACGTTCAAATAAAAAAAACCATCATTGATGCCGTCACAAGGGTGCTTGATGTTCCGAGCTACCGTGTAGCGGTTGCCCCTAAAAAAATCAAGGAGGATTCATAAATCATGCTGAAAAAACAAACGGTTTGGCTTTTAACAATGCTCAGTCTCGTCGTGGTATTAAGTGTTTATTATATTATGTCGCCGGAAAGCAAAAATGCCGTGCAGATGAAAAGCGAAAAAAGCAGCGGAGAAGTCGCCACTGAAAAAACGCCGGCTCCTGAAACGAAAGATAAGAGCGGAAGCGGCACGGAAAAAGAAGACGGCACAAAAGGAACGAAAGATTCTAAAGGCACAAAAGAGGATAAAGAAACATCAGCCGAAGCATCGGACAAAGACGGATCGGTCGCCACAGAAACAGCTGATGAAAACTTATTTACCGCATACCGCATGGAGCTTGAAGACGCGAGAAGCAAAGAAAGGGAACAGTTAAACAGCATTGTTTCAAGCGATGATGCGACCGCAAAGGAAAAAAGCGAAGCCTACGATAAAATGACGGCGCTGAGCAATGCTGAAGGGACGGAAAAACAGCTGGAAACGCTGATTAAAACACAAGGCTACAAAGATGCGCTCGTGGATGCTGAAGGAGACAAAATCAACATTACCGTCATGTCTGACAAACATTCAAACGCAAAAGCTTCCGCTATCATTGACCTGGTGGAAAAAGAAATCAAGACGATGAAAGACGTCGCCGTCACGTTTGAACCGACAAAGTAAGAGACCTGAACCGCCCGCACCCGCTGCGGGCTTTTCTGATGTCATTTTAGATCAGTGTTGAATTTACACAAGCGCTCCTGTAAGATAAACATAGTATGTACTTTTAGTAGCAACCCATAAATTTCTATTTTTTATACATAGGAGTGGAAACTGATGTTAAAAATCAACGAAATTCATGAACTGATAAAAAGAATCGATGAATCTTCCATCGACGAATTTGTTTACGAAATTGAAGGCGTAAGCCTCAAACTGAAAAAAAATGAAGCGCCGGCAGTGAATGTAACGGGACAAGCCCAAGCCGTTCCCGCCGCTTACGCACCTGCTCCGCAGGCTGCAAAACCGGAAGCGAGTGAAGCCGCTCCTGCTCAGGAAGCGCCGAAACAAGACGAAAACCTGCACAAAATTACGTCTCCGATGGTCGGAACGTTTTATGCTTCTTCATCGCCGGAAGCCGGCCCTTACGTAAACCAAGGTTCAAAAGTGAGCGAAAATACAGTTGTTTGTATCGTAGAAGCAATGAAACTCTTTAACGAGATTGAAGCCGAAGTAAAAGGAGAAATCGTTGAAGTGTTAGTTGAAAACGGCCAGCTGGTCGAATACGGACAACCTCTATTTCTTGTAAAAGCTGAGTAAGGAGACCTGCTATTATGATTAAAAAGCTATTGATCGCCAACCGAGGAGAAATCGCCGTCAGAATCATCCGGGCCTGCAAAGAGCTGGGCATTGAAACTGTAGCCGTTTATTCTGAGGCAGATAAAGACGCCCTGCATGTCCAAATGGCCGATGAGGCTTTTTGTATCGGGCCGAAAACATCAAAAGAAAGCTATTTAAATGTAACGAACATCGTCAGCGTCGCAAAGCTGACCGGCACGGATGCGATTCATCCGGGATACGGGTTTTTAGCTGAAAACGCCGACTTTGCCGAGCTGTGCGAGGAATTAAACGTAACGTTTGTCGGCCCTACGGCGGACGCCATTTCAAAAATGGGAACAAAAGATATCGCGCGCGACACGATGCAGCTGGCGGGCGTGCCGATTGTGCCCGGTTCAAAAGGAATCATAAAAAATACGGAAGAAGCGGTTTCGCTTGCAGGTGAAATTGGGTATCCTGTCATTATAAAAGCCACTGCGGGCGGAGGCGGAAAAGGCATCCGGGTCGCACGCACAGAAGAAGAACTGATCAAAGGCATTGAGATTACCCAGCAGGAAGCCGCTACGGCATTCGGAAATCCGGGTGTGTACATCGAGAAGTACATAGAAGATTTCCGCCATGTTGAAATTCAGGTGCTTGCGGATAATTACGGAAACACGATCCATCTCGGAGAGCGTGACTGTTCTATCCAAAGACGTCTGCAAAAACTTCTTGAAGAGTCACCGTCACCTGCGCTTGATTCTGAAATCAGGGAGCAGATGGGTGAAGCAGCGGTAAAAGCAGCGAAGGCCGTCGGTTACACGGGAGCCGGCACAGTAGAATTCATCTATGACTACAGAGAACAGCGCTACTACTTCATGGAAATGAACACGCGTATTCAAGTAGAGCACCCTGTTACAGAAATGGTGACGGGAACGGATCTGATCAAAGAACAGATCAAAGTGGCATCCGGACAGGAGCTTTCGCTCAGACAGGAAGACGTTGAATTTAACGGCTGGGCGATTGAATGCCGCATCAACGCTGAAAATCCTGCGAAAAACTTCATGCCTTCACCCGGTAAAATTAACATGTACCTGCCGCCGGGCGGACTCGGTGTACGCGTGGATTCAGCCGCATATCCCGGCTACTCGATCCCGCCGTACTATGACAGTATGATTGCTAAAGTCATCACATACGGAACAACGCGTGATGAGGCAGTCGCACGGATGAAACGCGCGCTGAGCGAATTCGTGATTGAAGGTATTGAGACGACGATCCCGTTCCATTTGAAACTGCTTGAACACGAAACATTTGTCAGCGGAGAGTTTAATACAAAGTTTTTAGAAACATATGATGTAATGGGCTCATAATTTTTGCGGGAGGTGAATTGAATGGAAGACAACAGTGTGCTTAAAATGGATCATGATGAGGCTCATTTAGGCAAGGTTGAAATTGCTCCTGAGGTCATTGAAGTCATTGCCGGCATCGCCGCTTCCGAAGTTGAAGGAGTTGCTGAAATGCGCGGCAATTTCGCCACGGGCGTCGTAGAACGCTTCGGCAAAATCAATCACGGCAAAGGCGTAAAGGTCGATTTAGCCGATGACGGGATTACCATCGACGTCTATTGCGTCGTTCAATTCGGGATCTCGATCCCGAAAGTGGCGGCAAGCGTTCAGGAGAATATCCGCCAAACCTTATTAAACATGACGTCTCTGACCATTAATGAAATCAATATTCATATCGTCGGCATTCAATTTGACACGAAAGCCCAAGAAGTCGAAATCGACGAAGAAATGTAATGAGCGTATAAAAACCAAGGGGATGGGCAGCCCTTTGGTTTTTTATACGTTTCCCGTCATTTCAGGCATGAAGAAAGCCGGCTTACAAACGGCAGCCGAGTTTCTTCATGCTGTGAAATCCGAATGAAATTAATACGGTTTGTGAAAATATTCGGCATTAGGGTGAAAAAACCTAAATTTCGACATGCGATTGAGAAAAAAATATGTTATGATCTCTTTAAGCTTAACGACAAGCGGATAAAGCGGATCTGAAGGAGAAAGAAAATGAAAAGAAGAACAGCTAGAGAAAAAGCTTTGCAGGCACTTTTTCAGATTGATGTCAGCGATATTGCACCGAACGATGCCATTGAGCACGCGCTTGATGGTGAAAAAACAGATGCCTTCTTTGAACAGCTGGTGTACGGAGTGATCGAACATCAGGTTCAGCTTGATGAAATGATTTCCGGCCATCTCGTCAATTGGAAGCTTGACCGGATTGCAAACGTAGACCGCGCGATCCTGCGTCTGGCGGTGTATGAAATGGTTTATTCTGACGACATTCCTGCTAACGTGTCATTAAACGAAGCAATCGAGCTGGCAAAACGGTTCGGCGACGATAAAGCTGCAAAATTCGTAAACGGGGTTCTTTCTAACATTAAAACTGATATCGAATCATAGGAGGAAAGAAAATGACTGCAACAATCATCGACGGAAAAGAAACGGCTAAAGAAAAACGCGAACAATTGGCAAAAGAAGTAGAAGAGCTGAAAGCACAAGGCGTAGTGCCTGGATTGGCGGTCATTTTAATCGGAGACGATCCCGCTTCTGTTTCATATGTGACAGGCAAGAAAAAAGCCGCTGAAACAATGGGAATGAAATTTAAGCTTGACCGCTTTGACTCAAGCTTAACCGAGGCGGAGCTTTTAACAGTGATTGATCAGTATAATCAAAATCCCGAATTCCACGGCATTCTCGTCCAGCTGCCGCTCCCGGATCATATTTCTGAAAAAGCCGTAATCGAGCGGATCTCCCCTGATAAGGATGTTGACGGTTTCCACCCTCTCAACGTCGGGAAAATGCTGCTTGGCGAAGATACATTTCTTCCATGCACGCCGCACGGAATTGTCGAGTTATTGAAAAAGACGAACGTAGATCTTTCCGGCAAAGAAGTTGTTGTAGTCGGACGAAGCAATATTGTCGGTAAACCGGTCGGCCAGCTGCTGCTGAACGAAAACGCGACCGTCACATATTGCCATTCCCGGACGAAAAATATGTCTGAGCATACGAAAAAAGCAGATATTCTCGTGGTAGCGGTCGGTAAAGCGAACTTCATCAAAGCCGATCAAATCAAAGAGGGCGCCATTGTCATTGATGTCGGCGTCAACCGTCTCGAAAGCGGAAAACTTTGCGGAGACGTTCAGTTTGATGAAGCGAAAGAAAAAGCATCTTTCATTACGCCGGTGCCGGGCGGAGTAGGTCCGATGACCATCACAATGCTTGCGCATAATACTGTTAAATCTGCCAGACGTACGTTATCATAGATAACCGGAGACAGTCACAAAAAGTGTGACAATGAGCACGATACCCGCTTCTTAAGGCTCCTTTCAGCCAGAGCGGGTTTTCTTAGTTTAGGGCAAAAAGCCTTTATGAAAGGAGTGCAGGATGTGAGTGAAGCGGCATATGTCACGGTTTCCGCGCTGACCAAATACATTAAACGAAAATTCGATGTGGACCCTCATCTTGAAGACATTTGGATTAAGGGTGAGCTCTCCAATGTTAAAATTCATACGAGAGGCCACATCTATTTTACATTAAAAGATGAGCATGCCCGCATGCAGGCCGTCATGTTTCAGAGGCAAAGTTCGAGGCTTGCGTTTAAGCCAGAAGACGGAATGAAGGTCATCGTAAGAGGCGGCATCTCCGTCTATGAACCGAGCGGAAGCTATCAGCTGTACGCGAAAGAAATGCAGCCGGACGGTGTGGGGGCGCTCTACTTAGCATATGAAGAATTAAAGAAAAAACTTGCCGGCGAAGGGTTGTTTGATGACCGGCATAAGCAGGCCATCCCCGCTTTTCCGGCCACGATCGGGGTCGTCACGTCACCGACGGGAGCAGCCGTCAGAGACGTCATTACCACACTCAAAAGAAGATACCCCCTTGTGAAAGTCATTGTGCTTCCCGCGCTCGTTCAAGGTGAAAATGCCAGCAGATCGATTGTGAAGCGCATTGAAGAAGCCAATGCACAAAAAATGTGTGACGTCCTGATCGTCGGAAGGGGAGGGGGCTCGATCGAAGAATTGTGGGCATTTAACGAAGAAATCGTGGCCCGGGCGATTTTTGCTTCCGCCATTCCGATTATATCAGCGGTCGGACATGAAACAGATTTTACAATCAGTGATTTCGTCGCGGATATCCGGGCGGCAACGCCGACAGGAGCGGCAGAAATCGCCGTCCCCCACACGACGGACTTAATGGAACGGACAAAAACGGCGGAAGTCCGCCTGACAAGAGCGATGCAGCAGCATATCAGCAAGAAAAAAGAACGGATTCAATCGCTACAGTCATCCTACGCGTTCCGTTTTCCGAAACGATTGTATACCCAAAAAGAACAGCAGTTTGACCTTTTGTATCAGCAGTTCCAATCACAGCTCACAGGGCTTACGGACAGGAAACAAAGACAGCTGGAGCGGAATACGTACAGATTAACGGCGCTCCACCCTGAAACCCAGCTGAAACAGGCGAAAAAACGGTACGAGGAGCGCTCAAATCAGCTCGCCCGAAGCATGAATGTCCAGCTGAAGCAGCTTCATTCGCAGTTTCAGACGGTTCTTGGTAAACTGAATGCATTAAGTCCCCTTCAGGTGATGGAGAGAGGATACAGTCTGGCCTATAAAGACAAAGAGCTGATCAAAAGCGTTGATCAAGTGGAACAAAATGATACGCTTGAAGTAAAGATGACAGACGGCGTTCTGACGTGTGAAGTATTGCAAAAGAGAGGCGAACGATAATGACAGAAACCAAAAAAAGTGAAGAGCTGACATTTGAAGAGGCGATGAAAGGCCTTGAAGGCATTGTGGCAAAGCTTGAAGAAGGAGACGTGCCGCTGGAGCAGGCGATTAATTATTTTCAGGAAGGGATGGCCCTTTCAAAAATGTGCCATGAAAAGCTTCAGCATGTCGAAAAGCAAATGGACTTTATTTTAAAAGATAACGGCGAACTTGCACCTTTCAGCGTTCAGGAGGAAGACGAAGGTGACAAATAAACTGGACGCATTTTTAGCATCGCGCAAACAACTGATTGAACAGCAGCTTTCTTTGTATACAGAACGGCTTGCGATGCCGGAAACCCTCAAAAAATCTATGCTGTATTCTTTGGAAGCGGGCGGAAAGAGGCTGCGCCCCCTCGTCGTCTTAGCCGTTCTGAATGCTTACGGAAAAGATGAAAAAGACGGGATTCCGGTCGGATGCGCTGTCGAAATGATTCATACGTATTCTTTAATCCATGATGATCTGCCTTGCATGGACGATGATGATCTGCGCCGGGGAAAGCCCACAAACCATAAAGTCTTCGGAGAAGCGGCAGCCGTATTGGCCGGAGACGGGCTTCTGACAGAAAGCTTTAAACTGATCACATCTCATGTGTCTGAGGCGGTTTCAGCAGAAAAACGGCTCCGTCTCGTCGATGAGCTGATCAGCGCGGCGGGAACGGAAGGAATGGTCGGCGGACAGGCTGCCGACATGGAAGCGGAACAAAAGCGGATAACGCTTGAGGAGCTGGAATCCATCCACGAGCGGAAAACGGCCAAGCTCCTCGGTTTTTCCGTGACGGCGGGCGCCATTTTGGCAGATGCGCCGGAGGATGAAGTCGAAAAGCTGCGTCTGTTCAGCAGCCATATCGGCATCGGATTTCAAATCAGAGACGACATCCTTGATATTGAAGGACATGAGGAGAGGATCGGCAAACCGGTCGGCTCAGATACGTCGAACGAAAAATCAACGTATCCGTCGCTTTTAACGCTTGAAGGCGCGAAAGAAAAGCTTGCGTATCATATCAGCGAGGCGAAACAGATCATCAGCGGCCTTTCTCTTCAGAAGGAATTGCTGCATGACCTCTGTGATTTAATCGCGGCGAGAGATCATTAAAAACGGTCCTGATTTGAAGGGGCTGCCGCTCCTATGGTAAAATGTAAGCAGTTTCGATGAAAATACAAAGGGAGTCTTTTTCTTTTTTCAAAAAGACACTGTTTAATTTGCAGAAATTCATGCTGAAAGTGAGTTGATCCGCTTTGGATCTTTTATCAATACAGGACCCGTCATTTCTTAAGAAGATGTCAATTGAACAGCTGGAAGAGCTGAGTGAGGAGATCCGCAATTTCCTCATCACATCGCTGTCTGCATCTGGCGGCCATATCGGGCCGAACCTCGGGGTTGTCGAGCTGACAATTGCGCTTCACAAAGAATTTGACAGTCCGAAAGATAAATTTTTATGGGATGTCGGACATCAGTCCTATGTTCATAAACTGTTAACTGGGCGCGGCAAGGAGTTTGAAACCTTGCGCCAATATAAAGGGCTTTGCGGTTTCCCGAAACGCAGCGAAAGCGAACATGACGTATGGGAAACAGGCCACAGCTCAACCTCGCTCTCAGGCGCGATGGGAATGGCTGCCGCTCGTGATATTAAAGGATCGAAAGAATATATCATCCCGATTATCGGAGACGGCGCTTTAACCGGAGGAATGGCGCTTGAAGCGCTGAACCATATCGGTGATGAGAAAAAAGACATGATCGTCATCCTGAATGATAATGAGATGAGCATTGCGCCGAATGTCGGGGCGATTCATTCTATGCTTGGACGGCTTCGCACGGCCGGCAAATATCAATGGGTAAAAGACGAGCTTGAATATTTATTTAAGCGCATCCCGGCCGTCGGCGGAAAATTGGCCGCCACAGCTGAACGGATAAAAGACAGTTTGAAATATATGCTTGTGTCAGGCATGTTTTTTGAAGAGCTGGGCTTTACGTATTTAGGCCCGGTTGACGGTCATTCCTACCACGAACTGTTTGAAAACCTGCAATACGCCAAAAAAACGAAAGGCCCTGTCCTTTTACATGTCATTACGAAAAAGGGCAAAGGCTATAAACCGGCTGAGACCGACACAATCGGCACATGGCACGGAACGGGTCCGTATAAAATCAATACGGGTGATTTCGTCAAGCCGAAAGCCGCGGCGCCTTCATGGAGCGGACTTGTCAGCGGCACCGTGCAGGAGCTGGCACGTGAGGATGACAGAATTGTCGCCATTACACCGGCCATGCCGGTCGGCTCCAAACTGGAAGGGTTTGCGAAAGAATTCCCTGAACGCATGTTTGATGTCGGAATCGCAGAACAGCATGCGGCGACGATGGCGGCTGGAATGGCGCTTCAGGGTATGAAGCCGTTTCTTGCGATCTATTCGACCTTTTTGCAGCGGGCGTACGATCAGGTCGTCCATGACATCTGCCGTCAAAACGCGAATGTGTTTATCGGCATTGACCGCGCCGGTTTGGTCGGCGCTGACGGGGAGACGCATCAAGGCGTCTTTGACATCGCCTTTTTGCGGCATATACCAAACCTCGTTTTAATGATGCCGAAGGATGAAAATGAAGGCCGCCATATGGTCAATACAGCCCTTAATTATGAGGAGGGCCCGATCGCGATGCGCTTCCCGCGCGGAAACGGGCTCGGCGTAAAGATGGATAAAGAGCTGAAAACCATTCCGATCGGAACATGGGAAGTGCTCCGTCCCGGAAAAGACGCGGTCATTTTAACATTCGGTACGACCATTGAAATGGCGCTGGAAGCGGCTGAAGAACTGCAAAAAGAAGGCCTGTCCGTGCGTGTCGTGAATGCGCGGTTCATAAAACCGATTGATAAACAAATGATGAAGGCCATTCTTAATGAAGGTCTGCCGATTTTAACGATAGAAGAAGCCGTGCTTGAAGGCGGATTCGGCAGCACGATTCTTGAATACGCTCATGACCTCGGCATGTATCATACACCGATTGACAGAATGGGCATCCCAGACCGGTTTATTGAACACGGCAGCGTAACCGCCCTGCTTGAAGAAATCGGTCTCACTAAGGTTGAGGTTATGAACCGGATCAAACTGCTGATGCCGCCGAAGACACATAAAGGAATTGGATCATGACAGCAAAAAAAGAACGATTAGATGTACTTCTTGTAGAAAAAGGCCTTGCGGAAACGCGGGAAAAAGCGAAACGCGCCATTATGGCGGGCATCGTATACTCAAATGAAAACCGATTGGACAAACCGGGTGAAAAAATCGCCCGGGATCTTCCGTTAACGGTAAAAGGAAACCCTCTTAAATACGTCAGCAGAGGCGGATTAAAGCTTGAAAAAGCTCTGGAAGTGTTTCCCGTCTCGGTAAAAGGAAAAACGATGATTGACATCGGCTCGTCTACAGGGGGATTCACGGATTGCGCCCTCCAAAACGGAGCCGAGCGGTCCTACGCAGTGGATGTCGGCTATAATCAGCTTGCTTGGAAGCTCAGACAGGACGAGAGGGTCGTCGTCATGGAACGGACGAATTTCCGCTATTCCGAGCCTTCCGATTTCACAGAGGGTTTGCCGGAATTTGCGACAATCGATGTTTCTTTCATCTCACTCCGCCTCATTCTGCCGGTTTTAAAAACGCTGCTTGTACCGGGGAGCGATTGTATCGCACTGGTGAAGCCGCAATTTGAAGCCGGACGGGAATCCGTCGGAAAAAAAGGCATTGTCAGAGATCCCGGTGTTCATACTGACGTTCTCCGCCGCATGAATCAATTTGCCGCTTCTGAAGGATATACAGTGAAAGGACTGTCCTTCTCACCGATTACAGGGGGAGACGGCAATATTGAGTTTCTGCTTCATTTGGAATGGGGCGGAGAAGACGGAAACGGCGCTGAACTGCCGGAAGAAGACATTCTCCGTACCGTCCGCGAAGCACATGAGACATTAAAAGCCAAAAAGACAGATGTACCGGAATAATAGGGGGCTATTATTCCTTTTTTCTGCCATCATGTACTTTTTATCAAGAAGCGGTTAACATAATGACAAGAACAGCTTGAAAACAGAGGTGCTTACATGACAAAAGGCCAAAGGCATATAAAAATCAGAGAGCTTATTACAAGCCATGAGATTGAAACGCAGGATGACTTAGTTGACATGCTGAGAGAAGAAGGATATAAGGTAACTCAGGCGACTGTCTCCAGAGACATTAAAGAGCTGCATCTCGTAAAGGTGCCGACAAACAACGGCTCCTACAAATACAGCCTGCCGGCGGATCAGCGGTTCAATCCGCTGTCAAAACTGAAGCGTTCATTAATGGATGCGTTCGTAAAAATTGACTCAGCAAGCCATATGATCGTATTAAAAACGATGCCGGGGAATGCTCAGGCAATCGGCGCTCTGATGGATAATCTCGAATGGGAAGAAATCATGGGCACGATTTGCGGAGATGACACGATCTTAATCATCTGCAGGACGCCTGAAGATACGGAGGGCGTTCAAAGCCGTCTTTTGGAGCTGCTGTAGCGTAATTATCAGATAAAAGGTGGAATGCTGTTTGTTAGCTGAACTATCAATAAAAAACTTTGCCATTATAGAGGAACTGACGATTTCGTTTGAACGGGGGCTCACCGTCCTGACGGGAGAAACAGGGGCCGGCAAGTCAATTATTATAGACGCCGTTTCCCTATTAGTCGGCGGCCGCGGCTCGTCTGAATTTGTCCGTTACGGTGAAACAAAGGCCGAGCTTGAAGGACTGTTTCTTTTGGACAGCGGTCATCCCGTTTTTGAAGTATGCCGTGAGCAGGGAATAGACGCATCTGACGACATGATTGTCATGAGAAGGGACATTAATGCCGGAGGAAAAAGCGTCTGCCGTGTCAACGGAAAATTAGTGACGATTGCGGCTTTAAGGGAGATCGGCAGACTTTTATTAGATATTCACGGACAGCATGATAACCAGCTGTTAATGGAGGACGATAAACACTTAGAGCTGTTGGACAGGTTTGCGGGCGCTGAGGCCGAATCCGCGCTTCAGGCTTACCATGAAGGCTATGAGCGTTATATGAAGCTGCTCAAAAAAGTGAAGAAGCTGTCAGAAAGCGAGCAGGAAATGGCGCATCGGCTAGACCTGATTCAATTTCAGCTTGAAGAAATCGAGTCGGCGAAGCTTGAATTGAATGAAGACGAGCTTCTTCAGGAAGAACGGAAGCAGATATCCAATTTTGAAAAAATTTATGAATCATTGCAAAAC
This sequence comes from Bacillus sp. JHAA, assembly GCF_036961585.1. NCBI lineage: Bacteria > Bacillati > Bacillota > Bacilli > Caryophanales > Bacillaceae > Bacillus > Bacillus sp. JHAA. Next base: position 615,965 of record NZ_JBAMDE010000002.1, read on the forward strand.
GCCTATAATGCGCTCCGCAGCGAGCAGGGGGGGCTTGACTGGGTCGGAATGGCCTCTGCCCAGCTTGAAGATATTTCGGATATCAATGAACCGCTGCAAAAGCTGTCAGAAAGTGTGTCAAGTTCCTATTATCTGCTGGAGGATGCAACCTTTCAGATGCGCAATCTGTTAGATGATCTGGAATATGACCCGGAACGGCTGAATTTTATTGAAACCCGTTTAAATGAGATCAAACAGCTGAAGCGCAAATACGGAGCGACGGTAGAAGACATTTTGGAATACGGCTCTAAAATAGAAGAGGAAATCGATCAAATCGAGAACCGCGACAGCCACCTTGAAGCGCTGAAGAAGGAATTGGAGTCGGTCGGCAAAGATGTGGCCGTAGAAGCCGCCAATTTATCAAAAATCAGAAAAGCATGGGCTAAGAAACTGGCGGAAGCGATTCATCAGGAATTAAAAAGTCTGTATATGGGCAAATCAACGTTTGATACGGAATTTCTCGTGAAAACCGATCCGTCAGCCAGTGAAGCACCGGTTGTTAACGGGCAGCCCGTGCAGCTTACCCAAAAGGGGATTGACCTTGTGAAGTTTTTAATTTCAACAAACACCGGTGAGCCTTTAAAACCGCTGTCAAAGGTCGCTTCCGGAGGCGAGCTTTCAAGGGTGATGCTGGCGATGAAGAGTATTTTTTCTTCCCAGCAGGATGTCACCTCCATTATCTTTGACGAAGTGGACACCGGTGTAAGCGGGCGGGTTGCCCAAGCCATCGCGGAAAAAATCCATAAAGTATCGACCGGTTCACAGGTGCTCTGCATTACACACCTGCCGCAGGTTGCCGCTATGGCGGATACGCACCTTCTAATCGCAAAAGAATTCAAAGACGGCCGGACGACAACGCATGTCACGCCGCTTTCCAAACAGGACAAGGTAGCGGAAATCGGCCGCATGATTGCGGGCGTCGAAGTGACCGATCTGACAAAACGGCATGCACAAGAGCTTTTAAAACAGGCCGGACAGGTAAAAACGACAGGATAAGCTGCTGATACAGGCAGCTTATTTTTTTGTTCCATTTCTCTAACAGTGTATCCAATGTTTTTCTTCGTATGCCGGTTATAAATCAAGCGCAGGAAGGCAAAAGTATAGATGTAGCAGAAAAAGAAAGTGGTGTGGGATAGGAGCGAGGAGAGTGAAGGAATGAATGCACGATAACATGAGGAAAGCAATAGGTGTAATTCTCCTTGTTTCTTTACTAAGTGTAGGCTTTTTTAAGCCATTTAAAGAATATTTACTGATACCGTCAGAAATGAGCGTCTTTGAAAACCAGACACAGGCCGTTCCGGTCAATGCATCAATAAGCGCTGAAAAGGGCGAATTATCAGAAGCCTTTACGCTGAAAGAAGAGCACGGCCATGCAAACATAACAGGGCAAACACAAGGCCGGTCAGAAGTAGTATATAATCTTGCCGGATTTCCCATTAAAAAAACGAAAGTGCGTGTCCTTCCAGAATTGAAGGTCATTCCGGGCGGACAGTCCATCGGTGTAAAACTGCATTCAGTCGGTGTTTTGGTCGTCGGTTTTCACCAAGTGATGACAAAGGATGGAAAAAAGTCTCCGGGAGAACAAGCGGGAATTGAATCTGGCGACATCATTATTAAAATGAACGGACATAAAATTGAAAAAATGAGCGATATCGCCCCGTTTATTCAAAAAGCGGGCAAAACCGGTGAATCTTTGGATTTATTGGTGAAACGCGATAAGCAAAAAATCAAAACAAAGCTGATTCCGACAAAGGACGAAGCCGAGGGGAAATATCGAATCGGCCTTTATATCCGCGATTCGGCAGCCGGCATCGGCACCATGACATTTTTTGAACCGAAAACAAAAAAATACGGCGCATTGGGCCACGTCATCTCTGATATGGATACAAAAAAACCGATTGTTGTAGAAGACGGAGAAATCGTCCGTTCAACTGTAACATCGATTGAAAAAGGAAAAGGCGGCAATCCCGGCGAAAAACTGGCAAGGTTTTCGTCAGAACGGAAAACGATCGGCGATATTAACCGCAACAGCCCGTTCGGCATCTTCGGGACACTGCATCAGCCGATTAAAAACAACATTTCCGACAAAGCGCTTCCGATTGCTTTGTCAAATGAAGTGAAAAAAGGACCTGCGCAAATGCTGACGGTTATCGAAAACGATAAAGTAGAGAAATTTGATATTGAAATCGTCAGCACCACGCCGCAAAAATTCCCGGCGACAAAGGGAATGGTGTTGAAAGTGACAGATCCGAAACTGCTGAAAAGAACCGGCGGAATCGTTCAGGGGATGAGCGGAAGCCCGATCATCCAGAACGGAAAGGTCGTCGGAGCCGTAACCCACGTATTTGTCAATGATCCGACAAGCGGCTACGGCGTTCATATCGAATGGATGCTGTCTGAAGCGGGTGTTGATGTTTACGGGAAAGACAAAGCAAGCTGACTGCCGGATGATCCGGCAGTTTTTTTATGTGATGCGTTCTTCACTTCTTTCCTGGATTCATGTAAAATAAGACATGAAGATTTTTCGACAAATTCACGTTTCCTGATTTGTCAAACTTAATTTTTAGTCGAAAAACCTAGAAAATGCTAGAAAAACAAAGATATACCACTATTATTGGTAAATATGGATTTTTTAAAAGGGGAAGTAGTGGTTTTGTCGAATGTAACATGTAGCAGTCAAATGGGTTGCGTCCTGTTAATACATTGGGGGAGGAAGAAACGTGGAGAAAATTAAAGTTTGTGTTGCTGATGATAATCGAGAGCTTGTAAGCCTGTTGAGTGAATATATAGAGGGACAGGATGATATGGAAGTGATCGGCGTTGCTTATAACGGACAGGAATGTCTTTCTTTGTTTAAAGATAAGAATCCAGATGTGCTCGTTTTAGACATTATCATGCCGCATCTGGACGGACTTGCGGTTTTGGAGCGTCTGCGGGAATCAGAGCTCGAGAAGCAGCCGAACGTCATCATGCTGACGGCATTCGGTCAGGAAGACGTTACGAAAAAAGCCGTCGATTTAGGCGCGTCCTATTTCATCCTGAAGCCGTTTGATATGGAAAACCTTGTCGGCCATATCCGCCAGGTAAGCGGAAATGTCAGCAGTGTCACACACCGTGCCCCGTCTGCGCAAAGCAGCATTATCCGCAGCCAGCCTGAGCCGAAGCGGAAAAATCTCGATGCCAGCATTACAAGCATTATCCATGAGATCGGTGTGCCTGCCCATATCAAAGGCTATCTTTATTTGCGTGAAGCCATTTCCATGGTGTATAACGATATTGAACTCCTCGGCAGCATCACAAAAGTCCTTTATCCCGACATCGCCAAAAAATTCAACACGACCGCAAGCCGTGTAGAACGGGCCATCCGCCACGCCATTGAAGTCGCATGGAGCAGGGGAAATATTGATTCCATTTCTTCACTGTTCGGATATACGGTAAGCATGACAAAAGCAAAGCCAACCAACTCGGAATTCATCGCGATGGTTGCTGACAAGCTGAGATTAGAGCATAAAGCTTCGTAACGCAAGCTTTTGGCTAGATGTCTTTTTCACGCCTTCTATTCCGTGCATGAACGCGGAAGAGAAGGCGTTTTGAAATTTTGCTGGCGAAAACAATGGAAATCACTCACGCCGTTACTTGTTCTATACATAAATGCGGTATCTATGCTGTCTACACGTATAATACCGGAGCTGATATTTTAATGATTTTGCCGTCTCTGAAATAAAAGCGGGGGACGCGGCGGCTTAACACAGATAAGACTTCGTAGCTGATCGTACCGAGCATTTCGGCAATTTCATCAACGGAAATCTCGGCACCTTGTTGTTTACCGTAGATGACGACTTCTTCTCCTTGTTTGCCCTCATTCTCACCTAAACTGACCATGATCATATCCATTGTCACTCTCCCCGCCACCGGCACCCGTCTGCCGCGGTGAAGAATAAACCCGCGGTTGGACAGGGCGCGGGAGTAACCGTCACCATAGCCGATCGGAATCGTCGCGATGATTTCACCCGGTTCGGCGATATATGTGGCGCCATAACTGACGGTCCGGGGATCTGTCACCATAGCTTTCACATAAGCGATACGCGCCTTTAAACTTAGTGCGGGTGTGAGATCCACGAGGTTCAGTTCCTTTATCGAGGCGGACGGATATAAACCATATAACCCAATGCCTAAACGGATCATGTCGGCGCTGAATTCCGGGAATGCGATAGCGGCGGCTGTATTGCACATATGCACGGTAGGCAGCGTAATGTCTTGATTTTTTAAAAAGCGGAGAAAGCTGATAAACTTTTCGTGCTGCAGCATCGTCAGCTCAGTGTCCGGTTCATCCGCTGTTGAAAAATGTGTAAAGATGCCATCCCATGACAGATATGTACTCGACTTGAGCGCTTTCACCACTGCTAAAAGATCTTCTTCCGTACGCACACCCAGCCGGCCCATTCCCGTATCCACATTGATATGAATGGACAGCCGTTTCGAATCTGCTTCTTTTTCCAATATCCGATTCGCTTTTTTGATCCAGCTGACTTGAAACGCTGATAATGTTATGTTCCAAACGGCAGATTTTTTCACACAGCTGAGAGCTGTGAAGCCGAGCACAAGAATAGGTGCCGTAATTCCCGCTCTCCGTAACACAATTCCCTCTTCGACGCTGGCGACAGCGAGCTCGCTCGCCCCGCTTTCCAATGCCTGCCGCGCTACTTCCACAGAGCCGTGGCCATAAGCGTTCGCTTTTACGACGGCCATAATTTTAGACGTATTCGGAATATGGCGGCGGATCGCCCGTACGTTCTTTTTTATCGCATCAAGGTCAACTTCAATCCAAACTTCCCGGCAAAGTTTTTTCATCACGATTCCTTCTTTCCTTAATGAGTTTCAGTACTCATGCTTTCAATCTGCATTCTATTCACCTTGAACTGAAATCATTCAAAACAAGGGAAGGTGATCGCTGATGTTTAAAAATCAAGTTTTTGGGAAATCAGTGTGTCTGCTTTATTTATGCTGAAAGGGCTGCATGGCAGCCCTTAAATTGACTTTACAATATTCTGATCTGAAAATTGATGTTCAAACATTTTGGACTGGCTTACAGCATTGTTTTGAATGACAATGCCGATATTTCCCCCTCCGGCACCGAAAACAGTTTTTGATGCAGTCAGCGGACTGATGGATATGGCGCCGCCAACATTGACAACTCCGTTTCCTGATACGTTGTTTATCGTAATCGGGCAACCGCTCATTCTATTTTTTCTCCTTTCTCTCACAGTCTACTAACTATATGTACGCTGTGATATGGAATAAGATTAAACAAAACGGCAAAAAGAATCCGGCTGCTGCCAGCCGGAAAGGGAGGGAAATACGGATGTCATAGTGTTTTCGTTACATTTTGATCAGAGTATTGAGAGCTTGAAGATTGAGATGTACTGGATTGATTCATTTGCAGGACCATCCCTGTATTTCCCCCACCTGAGCCGTAGACGGTTTTTGATACGGTTAAAGGACTTATCGAAAACGCACCGCCGACATTGACAACCCCGTTTCCGGAAAGACTGTTAATCGTAATAGGAAAACCAGCCATCATATACGGTCTCCTTTCTATTAATCTATTTACTATATGTACGCTGTGTGTTAGAAATAGGAGTAAACAAAGCGGTAAAAACTTGTAAATCAAAAAAAACTGCCGGACATCCGGCAGTTTTTTTAGTCTACTTTTCAAACGGCACCCAGCCGCCTGTATTCTGAATCATTTCCCATAACGGTTCAGGAAGTCGGTATTTCTCAATTTCAGATGCTTGAATGGCTTTTTCGATTTCCTGTTCGCGGCCTTCTTTGACCAGCACCGCCCATTCGGGGTTAATCAAAATGACACGTCCCAGAGCCACCAGCGGAATTCCGCTTTCTAATACAGCAAGCGCTTCGTCCGCGGTATAGATGGAACCGACGGCCATCAGCGGCACTTTATGGCCGACGCGTTCGTTTAATAAATCCATCCGCGTCCGTGAAGAATCCGCCCCGCGGCGGGCTTTGGAGTTGACATCCATCAGTGAAATATGCAGATAATCCAAGTTCTCTTCCGCAAGCGCGTCGGCGAGCATGAATGTTTCTTTCATTGTAAGCCCCGGTGTTTCCGGCTCTTCCGGTGACAGGCGGTAGCCGAGAACGAATGGATTTTCAGCGTGTGTATCAATTGCCTGTTTGACAGCGTCAACGACTGCAAGCGGGAACGCAAGGCGCTTTTCATCGCTTCCGCCCCAGCGGTCTGTGCGCCGGTTTGTTTTCGGTGAATAAAATTGGTGAATCAGGTACCCGTTTGCCCCGTGAATTTCAACACCGTCAAAGCCGGCTTCAATCGCTCTGCGTGTCGCTTCGCCGAATGCTTTCACGATGTGCTCAATTTCTTGTTCGGTGAGAGCCCGGGACGTTTGTCTCCCGTCTTCTTCTGAGCCGCTCGGACTGACGACGTCGTTGTTTGGCACGAGTTCAGGAGGGCATTCCAATCCTCCGTGGTGAATCTGCACAACGGCTTTCGCTCCTTGAGACTGGATCGCCTGAGCGAGTTTTTTCAAGCCGGGAATGTGAGAATCATCATAGATGCCGGGCTGGCCTGGAAACGCTTTGCCGTCCGGCGTTACGTTTGCACATGCCGTAATGACCATGCCCATTTCTTTTGAACGGGGAGTAATGTAGCTTAATTCACGGTCGGAAATCGTTCCGTCATCATTTGATGAATAGTGTGTCATCGGTGCGACTGAAATACGGTTTGGTATGGTGACGCCGCTTTCGAACGTAAAAGGTTCAAACAGCGGTTTATAAGTTTGCTTCATCATTTCGCCTTCTTCCTTAGGAGTTTAACTCGTCCGTATTCTAGCTTATGTTTTAATTGTGTGCAATTATTTTGCTTGTTCTTCTTCCTGAGGTTATGACCGGCTGAACCATTTAAACGAATGAAACGGTTTTCTCCGTTCCTTTTCAGGATCTTTATATCCTCCTGAAATTTGATGGCCGATCGAGCTGAATATGACAGCGGCGGCGAAGAGGAGAATGATTTTTTTCATATACATATCTTCTTTCTTATCTTTTACAAGGTTATTTATAAGCATACGCTTGTGCGAAAAAACCGTCAATTTGTTTTTATTTATTCTTTTTTCCACTTTCCTGCGGCGAATATCGTTCCGATCTGAATCACAACACTTAACAGAGCGCACACTGCCACAACTGTGTTGCTGTCCATAGAAGACACCCTCCTTTTTGTTAGGTTGATGTATCATATGACAGCTGTCTCTGTTTTGACAAAACCGTAATGCGGTGTTTCATATTTTTCAACACAAAAAGGGCGCTTTTTTAAGCGCCTTTACTTTTTTTTCAGCCGGTTCAAAGCGATTTGAACGGCGATGGCGTCATCCAGGTAGCCGATCGGAAACATGTAATCCGGAATGACGTCGGTCGCTAAAATATAATACAGCAGCGCGCTCCCGAGAATCGCGCGGTCTTCAGCCGGTGTTGATTCATCCATATACTGATGATGCATGTTTTTCAAATGATCAATAAAAGGGCCGACGCTTTCTTCATTGTCCATTTTCTTTTGAAACTCATCGCAAATCAGGCGATGGCCCTGCTGGGTTTTGGCATATTGTTCATATCTGGTCAGTTCGCGCTCAATTTGCTCCCGGGAAAAAGGCTGATCAAACATCTCGGCCATATTCAGCATATCCTGAATCGCGTGCATCGGGTCTTGCGGCGCAGCTTCTTTTTCATGGCCGATGTCTATGCCTGACGCCTCAAGCAATTCCTCCAGCGGGGTGCGGAGATGTTTTGAAAATTCCTGAAGATGCTTTAAATTGGCCTTCTGCTTGCCGTTTATAATCCGGGAGATGGTGGCCGTATCAATGTTTGTTAAGGCGCCGAGTTTTCTCATGGAGAGCGAGTGCTTATCAAGCAGTGATTTTAAAAGGGGCCCCAGTGTCGTATTTTTATTTTCTGTCAAGGGTGTCACCTCGTTTCCGCCGGAATGATGATCATTAATCAATAATTTTTGCAGAATAGGTACCTTTTCTGTGCTGCTGAATAGGATAGTGTAGATTCAACGGCACAACATGTTGAAAAGACATCAAAGAATGGAGAGAAACGAACATGGCTTGGTTATTGATTTTAGGTTTGGCAGTGTCCTCGAGCATTGATAATTTAGGAGTGGGGATGTCATACGGCATCAGAAAAATCAAAATATCGCATGCGTCAAATATGATGATCGCTTTTATCTGTTTTGTATTCAGTTATATCGGAATTTATTTCGGTAAATGGATTTCAGCCGTTTTACCGGGCTTTCTTCCTGTATTACTGGCGGCGTTTATTTTATCTGTCATCGGTATCCGCATCATTCTGCTGGCTGTGCCGAGAAAAACAGCGCGTGTTGGCGCGTCAGGAAAAAAAGGCCGTTTTGCCGGTCTGCTGCAAAATCCGGAGGCAGCGGATGCCGACGGTTCGGGAGAAATCGGTATATTGGAATCCATGGTTCTCGGGGTAGCCGTATCCGCAAATGCGCTGACCAACGGATTAAGCGCGGGGTTGATCGGGCTTTCTCCCGCTGCCATTTCCATCACTGCGGCGGTCGGAAGCTTTCTGACCATATGGATCGGCTGCTCGCTTGGAAAAAAAGCCGCGTCACTGCGCATCGGTTCTTTTCACATCGGACAGTTCAGCACGGTGCTGAGCGGAGTGATTATTCTCATCATTGCCGCCAATACGCTGCTCTTTTAAGTTGTCCCGTTCATTTTATGAAAAGCTCAAAATAAATATGAATGTTTCTATTCGGGAGAGCGCATGACGCGGCTCTCTTTTTTTGCCGATCTGATATTTTTTCAAAATGAACAGAAAGTCGTCCGTTTCCGTTAAATTCTGCATATTCGGCCTTCAGACAGAACCTTTTTCATAGACTGATCAGCTTGTTTTCTTTCTAAGTTCAGGTAAACAGCAGGTCAGATAGCCTTCATTCCAAATATGGAAAAGCGCTGGAGGAATGGAGGCTCCCTTTACAAATCGGTCATTCTGTTCAAAGATAAAGCCGAATGAGAAAACGTGAGGTGATCTGTGTGAAGTCTGTCATACTTCTGATCTTCACCGCATGGCTGTTATCAGGCTGCGAGTATACCGCGGAGGCTGATGCGGCGCCGTCATTTACACAGGAAGGAACATTTATAAAAGCGGCCGGAAACGATACGATCGCGGTCGAAATTGACGGAGAAAGGCAAGAGGTGAAGGTGCCTTTCGCTAAGCGGTTTGAATGTCAGTCTCTGCCTGAACATACGGCGGTGCAAATCACCTATAAAAAAGAGAGCAACGGACAATTACGGCTTGAGGAACTGAAAAAAGAAACAGATATGTGAAAACGGGGAGGAAAAAACGTGGGTTTACTGACAAAAAGTGCTGCTGCCTTCGGTGCCGCTCTTCTTCTGCTTGCGCCGTCTGCTTATGCAGCTGAACCTTTGCAAGGGAAAACCATTTATATCGATGCCGGACATGGCGGAGAAGACAGCGGGGCCGGCGGAAATGGACTGCTTGAGAAAAACATCAATTTAGCGGTGTCAAACAAGGTGATCGCCAAATTGGAGACAGAAGGCGCAAAACCTGTTGCTTCAAGGACTGACGATACTTTTTTACGTTTGGACGAGCGGGTGGCGAAAGCAAGCGCCAGCCAATCCGATTTATTCGTCAGCCTCCATACGAATTCAGCCGTCTCAACGGCATCGGGCACGGAAACGTATTTTAATTCGACATATGAAGGAGCAGACAGCGAAAGGCTTGCTTCCGACATCCAGCAGCAGCTTGTCACGTCTTTAGGGATGAAGGACAGAGGCGTAAAAGAAGCTCCTTTTTATGTCATTACATATTCAAAGATGCCGAGTGTGCTGGCTGAATTAGGTTTTATCACAAATCCTCAAGATGCGGACAAGCTGAAAAGCGATAACGGACAAGAGCACGCCGCGGACGCCGTTGTAAACGGAATCGAAACCTATTACAGCGGACGGTAATTATAAAATATGTGTAAATAGCGCCCTCCTTATGTGCATAACGAATATAATAGAGAAAACCGATGACAAACACCTGAGGTGACACATATGACGAATATTTTTGCCCACCGGGGGGCGTCGGGCGACTGCCCTGAAAATACGATGCCCGCGTTCAAAAAAGCGATTGAGGACGGGGCTGACGGAATCGAACTTGATGTACAGATGACAAAAGACGGCCGGATCGTGGTCATTCACGATGAAACACTCGACCGCACGACGTCTTTGAAAGGATTTGTGAAAGATACGGCGTATGACAAAATCAGAACCGCTGATGCCGCCGGAAAATGGAAAGATGCTTTTAAAGGTGTCAGAATTCCGCTTTTGTCAGATGTGCTGCGTTTTGCGGAACGTGCTGATTTTCTGATAAACATTGAGCTGAAAAACAGTGTATTCCGTTACGAAGGAATGGAAGAAGAAGTGATTAAAAAAGTCAGATATTACGGACTGGAAAAGCGCGTTATTTTTTCTTCATTTAATCATGAGAGTCTCGCGGTTTGCTATGCCCTGGCGCCTGAAATTGAGCGGGCGGTGCTGACAATGGATGTGCTGTACCGGCCTGAACGGTATCTTGCCGCCATTCCCGCTTCGGGTTATCATCCGAAGCTCGGTACGCCGGCGGTGAGCGCTGAAGTGATCAAACATCTTGCAAAACACCAAGCGGCGCTCCGTCCGTTCACCGTCAATCGTCCTGAGGATATGAAGCAGCTGATGAAAGCGGGAGCAGACGCAATTTTTACCGATTATCCAAAGCTGGCTGTTTCTATAAAAGAAGAATGCCGCAGCTGAGAAGACTGTTCAGACAGTCTTCTTTTTTTATGGGCGGGAAAAAGGCGGTGCACTCATAACTCGGTCAGCCGGTTCATATATTGTAACAGTTTTGTGTAAGCGTTATCTTTTATCTTATTGAAAGTGAGGCAAAATTGTGGGAAAAACGGTTATCGTCAGTGCGGCAAGAACGCCGTTCGGAAAATTTGGCGGCACATTAAAAGAGGTAAAGGCGGCCGAGCTTGGCGGCATCGCCATAAAAGAAGCAATCAAGCGCGCCGCTATCAGTGAAAGCGAAGCGGAAGGAACGGTGATGGGAATGGTCGTCCAGGCGGGTGCCGGGCAGATTCCGGCACGGCAGGCTGCAAGATATGCCGGGCTTCCGTGGTCCGTTCCGGCTGAAACCATTAATAAGGTCTGTGCATCAGGGCTCAGGGCCGTTACCATCTGTGATCAAATGATCCGGGCGAAAGATGCGGACGTGCTGATTGCAGGCGGAATGGAAAGCATGAGCAACATTCCGTACGCCATTCCGGCCGGCCGCTGGGGTGTGAGGATGGGGGACGGGGTGTTTCAGGATTTAATGGTTCATGACGGGCTGACCTGTGCGTTCGACCAGGTGCATATGGCTGTCCACGGAAGCACTGCGGCCAAAAAGTACGGCATTTCCCGGGATGAACAGGATCATTACGCTCTTTTGAGTCAGAAACGCGCGGCTGAGGCGGCCGAGGCGGGCAAATTGCGTGAAGAAATTGTCCCCGTCACCTGGACCGGCAAAAAGGGCAAACAGCATACCGTTGAAGCGGATGAGGGGCTGCGCCCTGATACGAGCCTTGAGCAGCTTGCAGCGCTCAAGCCAATTTTTACAGCCGACGGAACGGTTACAGCCGGAAACGCTCCCGGTGTAAATGACGGGGCAGGAGCATTTGTGCTGATGTCAGAGGAAAAAGCCGCGAAGCAGCATGTCAGGCCGCTCGCAGCGATACTTGGCTTTGCGTCAGTCGGACTGGAAGCGTCCGAGCTGGCCAGCGCGCCGGGAGAGGCCATCAGCCGGCTCTTGACAAAAACCGGACTGTCCGTTGACGATATTGATTTGTTTGAGGTAAATGAGGCATTTGCGTCTGTCGTGCTGGTGAGTGAAAAAATAGCCGGGTTCAGCCGGGAAAAAGTGAATGTAAACGGAGGGGCAATCGCGTTCGGCCACCCGATCGGCGCAAGCGGAGCGAGAATCATCATGAGTTTAATATACGAATTAAAGCGTCGCGGAGGAGGTTTAGGCATAGCGGCTATATGCAGCGGAGCGGCTCAAGGAGATGCCGTCCTGCTTGAGGTGTACTGATCAAAGGAGGGAGCGCCGGATGAAGATGAAAACAATCATGGTCGCAGGTGCGGGTCAGATGGGAGCAGGCATCGCGCAGACGGCTGCAGAAGCCGGGTTTGCCGTCAAGTTATACGATTGGGAGCCGGAAACGGTAACAAAAGGTCTTCACCGCATAAAGACAAACCTGGAGAAAGAGCAGGCAAAAGGACGGAAGACACAGCAGGAGACAGATGCCGTTTTCAGCCGTATTTCCCCGGCAGAGCTCACAGAAGCGGGAGATGCTGATTTTGTAATTGAAGCCATTGCAGAAAACAAAAAAGCAAAAGCAGAATTGTTTGACACACTAGATAAAATCTGTCCCCCTCATGCCGTATTGGCAAGCAATACGTCTTCTCTTCCCATTACGGAGCTTGCCGCGGCCACAAAAAGGCCTGAAAAAGTAATCGGCATGCATTTTATGAATCCGGTTCCTGTCATGGAGCTTGTCGAAGTCATCAGAGGACTCGCCACATCGGAAGAAACGGCGGAAACAGTAAAGAAGCTTGCCGTCCGGATGAATAAAACCCCTGTCGAAGTCAATGACTTCCCGGGCTTTATATCTAATCGCATATTAATGCCGATGATTAACGAAGCCGTTTATTGCCTTTACGAAGGAGCAGCTTCAAAGGAAGCCATTGATGAGGTGATGAAGCTCGGCATGCGGCATCCGATGGGTCCTTTAACATTAGCTGACTTCATCGGGCTGGATACGTGCCTTTCCATTATGGAGGTTCTCTATGCGGGGCTCGGAGATTCGAAATACCGCCCATGCCCTCTGCTCAGAAAATATGTCAGCGCCGGCTGGCTCGGCAAAAAAAGCGGGCGCGGTTTTTATGAGTACGGCAGATGACGTAAAGATCATGAGGGGAGACGGCAGCCATGCATTTTACAGAAGAGCACATCATGATGAGAAAAATGGTGCGTGATTTTGCCCGCAAGGAAATCGCGCCGGTGGTTGAGCTCATGGAATCAACAGATGAATTTCCGGAGCGGCTGATTAAAAAAATGGGCGAAGCGGGATTGATGGGTATTCCCGTCCCGGAAACTTACGGCGGGGCGGGTGCTGATACAACATCTTACATTTTAGCGATTCATGAAATATCAAAAGTCAGCGCGGCCGTCGGCGTTATTTTGTCCGTCCACACATCGGTAGGGACAATCCCGATTTTGCATTTCGGGACAGAAGCCCAAAAACAAACGTATATTCCGAAGCTGGCAGCGGGCGAATATATTGGGGCTTTTGCGCTTACTGAGCCTCAATCCGGATCTGATGCGGGAAGCCTGAAAACAACGGCTGTGCGAAAAGGCGGTTCATATATTCTGAACGGTTCAAAAATCTTTATTACAAACGGCGGAGCGGCAGATCTGTATCTGACATTCGCCATAACCGATCCAGGTAAGGGAAGAAAGGGAATTTCCGCGTTTATCGTTGAAAAAAACACACCCGGTTTTTCTGTCGGAAAAAAAGAAAAAAAGCTCGGACTGTTAGGTTCCAATACTGTCGAATTGCAGTTTGACCAAGCGGAAATTCCGATTGAAAACCGGCTCGGCGAAGAGGGCGAGGGCTTTTCAATCGCCATGAAAAACCTTGACGTCGGACGGATCGGCATAGCGGCTCAGGCGCTCGGGATTATCGAAGCGGCGCTCGGCTGCTCGGTGGAGTACGCCAAAACCCGCAGCCAGTTCGGCAGACCCATCGCTTCGAATCAGGCCGTTTCATTTAAATTATCTGACATGGCGACGAATGCGGAAGCTGCCAAATTATTGGTCTATCATGCTGCTGATCTGTATCAGCGAGGGCTTCCGTGCGGAAAAGAAGCATCTATGGCGAAGCAATTCGCGTCCGATGCGGCGATGAAAGCGGCGGTGGAGGCTGTGCAGATTCACGGCGGCTACGGCTATATGAAAGAGTATCCCGCGGAGCGTTTATTTCGGGATGCGAAAGTCACGCAAATTTATGAAGGAACCAATGAGATTCAAAGGCTGATTATTTCTAAGTATCTTCTTCAATAAAAAGTGCGCAAAGGAGCGAAACCATGGAATCTTATTCTCCCGGTTTAGATGGCGTCATTGCGGTGGAAACGGGGATTTCTTTCCTGGATACACAGCAGGGCAGTATTTTAATCAAAGGCCACGATCTGATTGAGCTTTCTAAAACGGCCGGCTATATGGACATTGTTCATCTCTTATTGGAAGACAGACTTCCTGATGCGAAAGAGAAGGCGGCGCTTGAAGAAGACGTTCGGCGCGGCGGGCACCTTCCCGAGGAAATCTTGCACATATGCCGTCTGCTGCCCGAACATACTCACCCGATGGACGGACTGAGGACGGGTTTGTCCGCGCTTGGAGGCTTTGACAAGGACATCGATGACCGTTCATCTTCCGTAAATCAGCACCGCGTACGCGGACTGATAGGCAAAATGCCGAATCTGACGGTCAACAGCTATCGAGTCATCAACGGGCTGGAGCCTTTGGCGCCGGTTGGAACCTTATCATACAGCGCAAACTTTTTATATATGATTACCGGAAAAACGCCGTCATCTTTGGAAGAAGAAATCTTCGACAGGTCGCTTCTTTTATACAGTGAGCATGAATTGCCGAACTCAACGTTTACGGCCCGTGTCATCGCTTCGACGCAATCGGATATTTACGGCGCGCTGACCGGAGCCGTCGCCTCGCTTAAGGGAAATCTTCACGGCGGAGCGAACGAAGCGGTTATGTACATGCTTGAGGAAGCGAAGGATACAGACGGGTTTACACAATTATTAACTCAAAAACTCGCAAACAAAGAAAAAATCATGGGCTTCGGCCACCGTGTCTACATGAAAAAAATGGACCCGAGGGCGCTTATGATGAAAGAAGCGTTAAAAAAGCTGTCTGATCTTTCAGGTGATTTCCGTCTTTATCATATGTGTGAAGCCGGCGAAACCGTCATGAGGGAGAAAAAAGGCCTTTATCCGAACTTAGATTACTACGCAGCGCCGGTCTATTACATGCTCGGCATCCCGATACCGCTGTACACGCCTATATTCTTCAGCGCACGGACGGTCGGACTGTGCGCCCACGTCATTGAACAGCACAGCCGAAACCGGCTTTTCCGCCCGCGTGTCCGCTATACCGGAGCGCGCCTGTAAACAGATGAGAAAGGAAGATGAAAACATGACAGAACCCCGCCGAATGGACGCTGTAATCGAAGAGATTTCTGACTACGTGCTCCATCAGGAGATTGACAGTTCAGAAGCTTTTACTACGGCAGGACATGTGCTTCTTGATACGATAGGCTGCGGAATTTTGGCGCTCAGCTATCCCGAATGTACAAAGCTGCTCGGCCCGATTGTCCCGGGAACCTCCGTCCCCAACGGCAGCAGAGTCCCGGGCACGCCTTTTGTTTTAGACCCGGTCACGGCAGCTTTTAATATCGGCTGTATCAACAGGTGGCTCGATTATAATGATACGTGGCTTGCGGCGGAATGGGGTCATCCGTCTGACAATCTCGGAGGCATATTGGCTTGTGCGGATTATATATCCAGAGTGCGGATTTCAGAAGGGAAAGAACCGCTTACCGTGCGCGATGTGCTTTGCGCAATGATCAAAGCGCACGAAATTCAAGGAATTCTCGCTTTGGAAAACAGCTTAAACAGAGTGGGGCTTGACCATGTGCTGTTTGTGAAAGTGGCGACTGCGGCTGTTTGCGCACAAATGCTGGGCGGCTCAAGAGAGGAAATCAATAACGCCGTATCTCACGCTTGGATTGATAATTCAAGCCTCAGAACGTATCGTCATGCGCCGAACACCGGATCACGCAAATCATGGGCGGCCGGCGACGCGACGAGCAGAGGCGTATATTTGGCCCTTATGGCGCAAAAAGGTGAAATGGGGTACCCGACGGCTCTGACCGCATCTGGGTGGGGATTTCAAGACGTATTGTTTAACCGGCAGGAAATGAAGCTTGCCCGCCCGCTTGGGTCCTATGTGATGGAGAATGTTTTGTTTAAAGTATCCTACCCGGCTGAATTTCACGCCCAGACAGCGGCGGAATGCGCGGTCCGGCTTCATCCTGAGGTGAAAGACCGCATCGAAGACATTGACAGGATCACGATTATGACCCATGAGTCGGCTATCCGGATTATCGATAAAAAAGGGCCGCTTCACAATCCGGCTGACCGGGATCACTGCCTCCAGTATATTACGGCAATCGGGCTGCTTTTCGGAGATATCACGGCGGATCATTATGAAGAGGAAACGGCGTCTGACCCGCGAATTGATACATTGCGGAGCAAAATGGAGGTGACGGAACACAAAGCGTACTCAAAAGATTACTTAGACCCGAATAAGCGATCCATATCAAATGCCGTACAGGTGCATTTTACAGACGGCACGGCTACGGGACGGATTGAATGTGAATACCCGCTCGGGCACCGGTTCCGCAGAAAAGAAGCCGTTCCGAAGATTCTTGCCAAGTTTTCAGCAAACATCAGCACTCATTTTTCATTGAAGCAGCAGCGTAAAATCAAAGAGGCCTGCGAACATAGCGGCCGAATGCAGAAGCTCAGCGTCAGTGAATTTATGGACTTATTTCTCGTATAAAATAGGAGGGTGACAAACATGACGTGGATCGTCAGCAAGCAGTCGTCTCAAGAGGAGCTTGCAGAGCGGTTCCGTACGCTGATGACAGCGCCGGATCTATTGCAGATCCCCGGCGCTCACGATGCGATGGCCGCTCTTATCGCCAAGAAAACGGGGTTTTCGGCTCTTTATTTATCAGGCGCGGCTTACACGGCGAGCAGAGGGCTTCCCGATTTAGGGATCATCACGTCGGCGGAAATGGCTGAACGGGTTAAAGATCTGGTCCGCTCGTCTGATCTGCCCGTCCTTGTCGATATTGACACGGGTTTCGGAGGAGTGCTGAATGCCGCCCGGACGGCGAAAGAAATGTATGAAGCGCGCGCGGCCGCCGTCCAGATGGAGGATCAGCGCCTGCCGAAAAAATGCGGACATCTGAATGGGAAGCAGCTCGTGCCGATTGAAGAAATGGCGCAAAAAATCCAAGCGGTCAAGCGGGCCGCGCCGACTCTTCTTGTTGTTGCGAGAACAGACGCCAGACAGCAGGAAGGATTGGAGGGGGCATTAAAAAGGGCGTCCGCTTATATAAAAGCGGGTGCTGACGCTGTTTTTCCGGAAGCGCTCCAATCCGAAAGTGAATTCAGAGCGTTTTCCAAACAAATCAGTGTGCCGATTCTCGCAAACATGACTGAATTCGGAAAAACGCCGTATTACAGTGCTGATGAATTTTCCGATATGGGCTGTCAGATGGTCATTTACCCGGTCACGTCACTCAGAACGGCGGCCAAGGCTTTTGAGCGCATTTTCCGCCTTCTGAAAGAAGAAGGCTCGCAAAAAGAGGGGCTTTCGGATATGCAGACGAGAAAAGAATTATATGAAACGATCGCTTACGATGACTATGAAGAACTGGATCAATCCATTGCCAAAACGATACTGCCGGACGACTGAAAAAGCCCTTTTTTTGCAAGGGCTTTTTTTACAGCTTTTTTTTCCTGAACCGCGGACTGACTTGATTGCGTTTCCGATCTCTGTACAGAATAAACCCGGCCAGAACATAAAGGCCGAACAAAAAAAACGCCAATCCGGCCGCCCCCTGAAGAAAAAGGGACGGAAACGGGGAAAACGCATGCCCGAATAATGCATCTCTCATCAGCTTAATGCCGAGCGCCGCGACAGCGCCGGGGAGGACCAGAATCAAAAGCGCAACAAGCCGGCTCATATTCAGAAAACCCCTTTACGATATGTTTTCCTTTATTGTCCAATCGAAAAAATATTTTGTCAAGAGATCAAAACGTGGTAACATAGGGGTTGTGCAAATTATTGCAACGGGAAATACAGGTGTGCAAATTTTTTCATATAAAGGGGTATCGGGATGCAGAAGGTGCTGATTATAGGTGCTGGTAAAGGAGGCACGGCGCTCCTACAGATTTTGATGAAAACAAAGCTGATCCGGATTATTGCGGTGGTTGATCAAGATCCGGAGGCGCAAGGGCTGCAAGAAGCCCGGAAATATGGAATTGCAACCTCATCAGATTGGAAACCCTACATAACTGAAGATATAGATATTATCATCCATACAACAGGCGATAAAGCGGTCATGGATGAGCTGCTCCATGAGAAAAAAGAACAAACCATCGTCATGCCGGGAAAATTGGCGTACATGGTGTTTCAGCTGATGGAGGAAAAACAGCAGCTTATCCAAATGCTGAAGTCGCAGACGTATAAGCATGACCGGATTTTTAATTCAACGCACGACGGCATGATTTTTATAGACGTCAACGAAACGATCATTTTATTTAATCAGATGGCAGAAAAAATGGTCGGCCAAAAACGGGAGGATGTCATCGGCCGCCAAATTAAAGATGTAGTGCCGAACACAAAGCTGCCGCGGATTCTGGAAACGAGAGAGCCGGAATATAACCAGAAGCAGCTTCTCGGAAAGCACCTGCAGATTGTCACGACAAGACTGCCGATCATTGATGAAGGCGGAAAACTTCTTGGCGCGTTATGCGTGTTTAAAGATATCACCGACGCAGTTGAACTGGCGGAAGAGGTCACGAACTTAAAACAAATCCGCACCATGCTTGAAGCGATTATACAATCATCCGACGAGGCCATTTCTGTCGTTGATGAAAACGGCATCGGAATGTTAATCAACAAAGCGTATACAAAAATGACCGGGCTGTCAGAAAGCGAAGTCATCGGAAAACCCGCTTCCACCGATATCTCAGAAGGGGAGAGCATGCACCTGAAAGTATTGGGGACAAGGCGGCCCGTGCGGGGTGTGAGAATGAAGGTCGGCCCCAATAAAAAGGATGTTATCGTAAATGTTGCCCCCGTTATTGTGGACGGTATTTTAAAAGGCAGCGTCGGCGTCATCCACGACGTGTCAGAAATTAAAACGCTGACTGCTGAGCTGAATCGGGCGCGCCAGATCATCCGCACGCTTGAAGCGAAATACACGTTTGACGACATTATCGGCACGAGTGAGCAAATGCTGGTCGCCCTTGAACAGGCGAAGCTCGGGGCGAAAACGCCGGCGACGATTCTGCTGCGGGGAGAATCCGGCACAGGAAAAGAACTTTTCGCCCACGCCATCCATAATGAAAGCGACCGAAAATACAATAAGTTCATTCGGGTCAATTGTGCGGCCTTGTCTGAATCACTGCTAGAATCCGAGCTTTTCGGCTATGAGGAAGGCGCGTTTACGGGCGCGAGGCGCGGGGGCAAAAAAGGACTATTTGAGGAAGCGAATAACGGCAGCATTTTCTTAGATGAAATCGGAGAGCTGACCCAAAGCACCCAGGCAAAGCTGCTCAGAGTTCTGCAGGAAAAAGAAATTATCAGAGTCGGCGGCGCTAAAGCGATTTCTGTCAATGTCAGAATTATCGCAGCGACAAACGTCAACATCGAAAAGGCCATGGCGGAAGGCGCGTTCCGTGAAGACCTGTATTACCGGATTAACCGCTATCCGATCTCAATCCCGCCGCTTCGGCAGCGCAAAGAAGATATTGAAGCGCTGAGCATTCGGCTCATTGAAAAAATCAATCAGGATTACGGCCGCAATGTAAAGGGGCTCACGCCGAACGCGCTGCGAGCTTTATCAGCCTACAGCTGGCCGGGAAACGTCCGGGAGCTTGAAAATGTTCTCGGACGGGCAATGATATTTTTAGAGCCGCACATGGAACGGATCGAACAGCAGCATCTGCCTGTTTTTGAATCAGAGCTGAATGAAAAAAACGGCACCCAAAGTGATTTTCCGGATGTGGAAGGGGAAAAGCTGTCTCAGGCTGTTGAAAAATTTGAAGCGCACGTCATTCAAAAAACGCTTGAAAAGCATAAATTCAACCGAACCAAAACGGCAAAAGCGCTTGGTGTCAGTATTCGGAATCTGTACTACAAAATGGATAAGTACGGCCTTGCAAATGACGGCATGCAATAAATTGCAGAGAAAGCGCAAACAGCTGCATGTTTTCTTGAAGAAAGCCGGAATAAACCCTCCCGCACATTTGGCACGGAACTTGCATTGTTAAAAGCGGATTCGCACAAGGAAGGTGGTACAAAATGAAGCTGAGAGACCTAGTTGAAAAAGCCGCGGCAAAAAACGCAAAAACCATTGCAGTGGCCCACGCAGCAGATAAAGAAGTGATCCAGGCCGTCAAAATGGCGGCAGAACACTTGTCGGCACGATTTTTACTGACGGGTGACAGCGGAAGGCTGAAAGAGCTTCTCGCAAATGAGCCGAAGTTCAATGCTGAAATCATCCACGCCGATTCACCCGAAGAATCTGCGGCAAAAGCAGTGCGCGCAGTGCGTGAACAAGAGGCGGACGTTTTAATGAAAGGGAATCTCCCAAGCTCAACTCTTCTGAAATCGGTTTTAAACCGCCATGAAGGGCTTCGTTCAAAAAGGGTGTTATCACATGTAGCCGTTTTTGAGGTGCCGGACTATGACCGGCTGATGTATGTGACTGATTCAGCGCTGAACATTGCCCCGTCTCTTGAAGAGCTCGGGCATATTCTGCAAAATGCGGTTCATGTCGCACATTCAGTAGGGAACCCTATGCCGAAAGCCGCAGTCCTTGCCGCTATTGAAACGGTTAATCCGAAAATGGAGGCGACCCTTAACGCGGCTGCGATCGTCCAGATGTGCAACAGAGGACAGATTACCGGCTGCATTGCGGACGGACCGCTTGCTTTGGATAATGCCGTATCCCAAGCGGCTGCGCTGCAAAAAGGGATTTCCGGAAGCGTAGCGGGCCAGGCGGATATTCTCTTGGTTCCTTCAATCGAGGCCGGAAATATGCTTTATAAGTCAATGATTTATTTTGCGAAAGCAAATGTTGCTGCCGTCATCGCCGGTGCAAAAGCGCCGATCGCATTAACGAGCAGAGCGGATACCGCAGAAAATAAACTGTATTCAATTGCGCTTGCGATTTGCGCATCACAAGAACAGTAGGAGGAACGAACCTATGGAAATTTTTAAATATATGGAGACTTATGATTACGAACAATTGGTATTCTGCCAAGATGAACAATCCGGATTAAAAGCGATCATCGCGATTCATGATACGACGCTCGGCCCTGCACTCGGCGGAACAAGAATGTGGACATATGACAGTGAAGAAGCGGCGATTGAAGATGCACTAAGACTCGCAAAAGGCATGACTTATAAAAATGCGGCTGCCGGTTTAAACTTAGGCGGCGGGAAAACCGTTATTATCGGAGACCCGCGCAAAGATAAAAATGAAGAAATGTTCCGCGCGTTCGGCCGCTACATCCAAGGCTTAAACGGAAGGTATATTACGGCGGAAGACGTCGGCACCACCGTTGAAGATATGGACATCATTCATGATGAAACAGACTATGTAACCGGAATTTCTCCGGCATTCGGTTCATCAGGAAATCCGTCTCCCGTTACGGCGTACGGCGTCTACAAAGGGATGAAAGCCGCAGCGAAAGCGGCGTTTGGCACTGATTCCCTGGAAGGTAAAACAATTGCCGTGCAAGGCGTGGGAAATGTGGCTTACAATCTATGCCGCCACCTTCACGAAGAAGGCGCTTCTTTAATCGTAACGGATATCAATAAAGAATCTGTTAAACGTGCCGTTGAGGACTTCGGCGCCCGCGCAGTTGATCCCGGCGACATTTACTCACAGGCGTGCGATATTTATGCCCCATGTGCTCTCGGCGCCGTCATTAACGATGACACGATTAAACACCTGAAGGCGAAAGTCATTGCGGGAGCGGCCAATAACCAGCTGAAAGAAACACGCCACGGCGATACCATTCATGAAATGGGAATCGTGTACGCTCCGGATTATGTCATCAATGCAGGCGGGGTCATCAATGTGGCCGATGAGCTTTACGGCTACAATGCTGAGCGGGCTTTGAAAAAGGTTGAAGGCATCTATGCAAACATTGAGCGGGTGCTCGATATTTCCGCGCGTGACGGCATTCCGACATACTTAGCGGCCGACCGTCTGGCTGAGGAACGAATTGAGCGCATGCGCCGTTCAAGAAGCCAGTTTCTGCAAAACGGCCAAAGTATATTAAGCAGACGATAGGAATTTGATCTGGAGGTATGAAAATGTTCGAAAAGGAAAAACGCATTCTCATTCTGAATCCAGGCTCAACATCAACGAAAATCGGTGTCTTTCACAATGAACGCTGTATCTTTGAAAAGACGCTGCGGCATCCCGAAGAAGAGCTGAAAACATTTAACAGCATCATCGACCAATACGAATTTCGAAAAATAAGCATTCTTGAGTCTTTGCACGAACAGGGCATCAACATTTCAAAGTTCGATGCCGTTTGTGCCAGAGGCGGCCTGCTCAGACCGATTGAGGGCGGCACATATGAAGTGAATGACGCCATGATCACTGATTTGAAAAATGGCTACAACGGCCAGCATGCTTCTAATCTGGGCGGAATTATTGCCAGGGAAATAGCTGACGGATTAAATATCCCCGCGTATATCGTCGATCCGGTCGTGGTGGATGAGATGACTCCGCTCGCTAAAGTATCAGGAATGCCTGAAATCAAGCGGAAAAGCATTTTCCATGCTTTGAACCAAAAAGCTGTTGCCCGTCAGGCGGCGGCGTCCCTCGGCAAACGGTATGAACAGATGAAGATGATCGTCACTCATATGGGAGGCGGCACCACAGTCGGTGTCCATGATTGCGGACGGGTGACGGATGTCAACAACGGGCTTCACGGAGAAGGACCCTTCAGCCCGGAGCGCGCGGGAACTGTTCCGGCGGGTGATTTGGTAGAAATGTGTTTTTCCGGCAAGTATTCAAAAGCCGATATGATGAAAAAACTTGTCGGCACGGGCGGACTCTCCGGCTACCTGGGGACAACGGACGCGGTGAAGGTGGAAAAACGCATTCAGGCCGGCGATGAAAACGCGCGTCTCATTTATGACGCCATGGCTTATCAAGTAGCAAAAGAAATCGGGGCGGCAAGCGCCGTTTTAAAAGGAAAAGTAGACATTATCGTCCTGACGGGCGGATTGGCGTACGGGAAAAGTTTCGTATCCGCCATCAAATCGTACATAGATTGGATTTCGGATGTACTGGTGTACCCGGGAGAAAATGAACTGCAATCTCTCGCGCAAGGCGCGCTTCGGGTTTTAGCCGGTGAGGAGCAGTCAAAGCAATATCAGATCGGCGAAGGAGTGAAAACAAATGGCGACTGAGTATGATGTGGTCATTCTGGGCGGCGGCACGGGCGGCTATGTAGCCGCCATCAGAGCGGTCCAGCTCGGCTTAAAAACGGCCGTTGTAGAAAAAGAAAAGCTTGGCGGAACATGCTTGCATAAAGGATGTATCCCGAGTAAAGCGCTGTTAAGAAGCGCGGAAGTGTACCGAACCGCAAAGGAAGCGGCAGCATTCGGCATTGAAACGGAAGGTGTCTCCCTCCGCTTTGACAGCGTGCAAAAACGAAAGCAGGGAATCGTTGACCGGCTGGCCGGCGGTGTCGCCCACTTGATGAAAAAGGGGAAGATTGATGTATTCAACGGGTACGGACGTATGCTCGGCCCTTCCATCTTCTCACCTCTTCCCGGTACGGTTTCAGTCGAATACGCAAATGGTGAAGAAAATGACATGCTGATACCGAAACAATTGATTATCGCAACCGGTTCAAGGCCGAAAATGCTGCCGGGTTTAGAAGCAGACGGTACATATATTCTGACATCAGATGAAGCGTTAGAGCTTGAACGTCTGCCCCACTCCATGATGATCGTCGGCGGCGGTGTCATCGGAATTGAATGGGCATCCATGCTGAAGGATTTCGGCGTCAATATCACTGTGATTGAATATGCGGACCGCATTTTGCCGACGGAAGACCGTGATATTTCAAGCGAGATGGAAAAACTGTTAACGAAAAAAGGAATTAAGATCGTGACGGGTGCGAAAGTGCTTCCGGATACATTGGAAAAAGCGGACGGCGTTTCAATTGCCGCTGAAAAGAATGGAAAAAAAGAAACGTATCACGCGGAACAAATGCTTGTTTCCATCGGCCGCCAGCCGAACATTGAAGGGATCGGGCTTGAAAACACGGATATTGAAGCGGAAAACGGTTCTATCATCGTGAACGAAGCCGGGCAGACGAAGGAATCGCACATTTATGCGATCGGTGATGTTGTCGGCGGGCTGCAGCTTGCGCATGTGGCCTCCCGTGAGGGCATCATTGCCGTTGAGCATATGGCGGGTCTTAATCCGGCTCCGCTTGATGCCGCTCTTGTGCCGAAATGTATTTATTCAAATCCGGAAGCGGCGAGCGTCGGTCTGACAGAAGAGGAAGCTCTTCGAAAAGGGCATGAACTGAAGATCGGGAAGTTTCCGTTCATGGCGATCGGAAAGGCTCTTGTATACGGAGAAAGCGACGGCTTTGTCAAAATCGTCGCCGATCGGAATACAGATGATATTCTCGGTGTTCATATGATCGGCCCGCACGTCACCGATATGATCTCTGAAGCGGGGCTTGCCAAGGTGCTCGACGCGACGCCTTGGGAAATCGGCCAGTCCATACATCCGCATCCGTCGCTGTCAGAAGCGATTGGAGAAGCTGCGTTAGCCGCAGACGGAAACGCGATTCATTTTTAAAAGGAAAGAAGGAGGGGTTTGAATGACTACAAACCGCCATCAAGCATTAGGGCTCTCTGACGAAGAAGCCGTTGAAATGTATAGAACCATGCTGTTAGCCAGAAAAATCGACGAAAGAATGTGGCTCTTAAACCGCTCGGGCAAAATTCCGTTCGTTGTTTCATGTCAAGGACAGGAAGCGGCGCAAGTAGGCGCGGCCTATGCCTTAAACCGTGATACCGACTATGTGCTTCCGTACTACAGAGATATAGGGGTTGTGCTTGCATTCGGTATGACTGCAAAGGATTTGATGATGTCGGGTTTTGCGAAAGCAGCTGACCCGAACTCAGGCGGAAGGCAGATGCCGGGCCACTTCGGGCAAAAGGAAAACAGAATCGTAACGGGCTCATCCCCTGTTACGACGCAGGTTCCTCATGCAGTCGGAATCGCGCTTGCGGGACGCATGGATAAAAAGGATATCGTCTCTTTCGTTACCTTTGGAGAAGGATCTTCCAACCAGGGGGATTTTCACGAAGGGGCAAACTTTGCCGCCGTGTATAAACTGCCGGTCATTTTCATGTGTGAAAACAATAAGTATGCTATTTCTGTCCCGTATGACAGACAGGTGGCGTGCGAGAAAATATCCGACCGGGCGGCAGGCTACGGCATGCCGGGAGTCACTGTTGACGGAAACGACCTGCTGGAAGTTTACCGGGTCGTAAAAGAAGCGCGCGAACGGGCGTCTAAAGGCGAAGGCCCTACATTAATAGAAACGGTTTCCTACCGTTTGACGCCGCATTCCAGTGATGACGACGACAGCAGCTACAGAGAACGCGAAGAAGTAGAAGAAGCAAAGAAACAAGATCCGCTTCTTTTATACAAAGCATACTTGCAAGAAGCCGGGCTTCTAGGTGAAGAAGAAGAAAAGACCATGCTGGATGACATCATGGCTATCGTAAACGAAGCGACAGACGAAGCGGAGAAAGCGCCATACGCATCTCCTGAATCAACGCTTGATCACGTTTATGCGAAGTAGGGAGGAATACTTATGTCTGTAATGTCTTATATTGACAGTATTAATGCAGCAATGAAAGAAGAAATGGAAAGAGATCCGCGCGTGTTTGTTCTCGGGGAAGACGTCGGGAGAAAAGGCGGCGTGTTTAAAGCCACGGCGGGTCTCTATGAACAGTTCGGAGAAGAGCGGGTGATGGATACGCCGCTTGCTGAATCAGCGATTGCCGGTGTCGGCATCGGCGCCGCGATGTACGGCATGCGCCCGATTGCCGAGATGCAGTTTGCCGATTTCATTCTGCCTGCGGTCAACCAAATCATTTCAGAAGCGGCAAAAATACGCTACCGTTCAAACAATGATTGGAGCTGTCCGATGGTCATCAGAGCGCCTTATGGCGGCGGCGTGCACGGCGCGTTGTATCATTCCCAATCTGTGGAGGCTATTTTTGCCAACCAGCCGGGCCTTAAAATTGTCATGCCTTCAACTCCTTATGACGCAAAAGGGCTGTTGAAAGCTGCAGTCCGTGACGAAGATCCGGTGCTGTTTTTCGAACATAAGAGGGCGTACCGTCTGATTAAAGGCGAAGTCCCTGCGGATGATTACGTCCTTCCGATCGGAAAGGCGGATGTAAAACGCGAAGGCAGCGACATTACTGTTATTACGTACGGATTATGCGTCCATTTTGCTCTGCAGGCTGCCGAGCGCCTTGAAAAAGACGGAATTTCCGCACACGTATTAGACTTGCGTACGGTTTATCCGTTAGATAAAGAAGCCATCATTGAAGCCGCGTCTAAAACGGGAAAAGTATTGCTGATCACAGAAGATACGAAAGAAGGCGGTATTATGAGCGAGGTCGCCGCCATTATTTCTGAAAACTGCTTATTTGATTTAGACGCGCCGATCAAGCGGCTTGCAGGTCCTGACGTTCCGGCAATGCCTTATGCGCCGACAATGGAAAAATACTTCATGATGAATCCTGACAAAGCAGAAGCCGCGATGAGAGAATTAGCGGAGTTTTAAAGACGTAAGGAGGTTTTTGACATGGCGATTGAACAAATGGCTATGCCTCAGCTCGGAGAGAGCGTGACGGAAGGGACGATCAGCAAATGGCTGGTATCCCCCGGTGATCAAGTGAATAAATATGACCCCATCGCGGAGGTCATGACAGATAAAGTGAACGCGGAGGTGCCGTCTTCTTTTACCGGTACGATTACAGAACTTGTAGGAGAAGAAGGCCAGACTCTTGCAGTCGGCGAGATCATCTGCAAAATTGAAACAGAAGAAACGGAAACCGAAGCGGCGCCGAAGCGGGAAGAAGAGCAGAATACCCCTTCAGACACAGATGCAAACCGTCAAGGTAAAGATCAGTCAAATAAAGCGCGTTATTCGCCGGCCGTGCTCAGGTTAGCGGGAGAACACGGCATTCAGCTTGAAGAAGTTGAAGGAACGGGTGCAGGCGGAAGAATTACGCGAAAAGACATTCAAAAGATCATTGATTCGGGAATGAAGCAGAAGTCGGAAGCACCGGTGCCGGCTGCCGTTCAAACAACGCAACAAGCGCCGAAACAACAGCAAAAACAAGCGCCGGCACCCGCTCTGTCAGCCGGTGATATTGAAATTCCGGTTACAGGCGTCAGAAAAGCCATCGCCGCCAATATGCATAAAAGCAAAACAGAAATTCCGCATGCCTGGACGATGATGGAAGTGGACGTCACGAACATGACGGCGTACAGAAACAGCATTAAAGACTCATTTAAACAGAAAGAAGGCTTCAATTTAACGTTTTTCGCTTTCTTTGTAAAAGCGGCGGCGCAGGCTCTCAAGGAGTTCCCGCAGATGAACAGCATGTGGGCGGGAGACAAAATCGTCCAAAAGAAAGACATCAACATCTCCATTGCCGTTGCCACGGAAGATTCGCTGTTTGTTCCGGTTATTAAGCATGCTGATGAAAAAACGATTAAAGGCATAGCCAGAGAAATAACAGACCTTGCGAAAAAAGTGAGAAACGGAAAACTTACCGCGGAAGATATGCAGGGCGGCACATTTACCGTCAATAACACGGGATCTTTCGGCTCAGTTCAATCTATGGGCATTATCAACCATCCGCAGGCGGCGATTCTTCAGGTAGAATCTATCGTCAAACGTCCGGTTGTCATGAATAACGGGATGATCGCCGTTCGTGATATGGTTAATATTTGCCTGTCTTTAGATCACAGAGTGCTCGACGGGCTCGTGTGCGGCCGATTCCTCGGACGCGTCAAAGAGATCTTAGAAAACATTGATGAACATACTTCCGTCTATTAAAAAAACTCCTTTTGCCCGGGCGGCAAAAGGAGCTTTTTTATTTTCATTGTGAATCCTCGGGAACAATCATAGTGAGATGATGTTTTTTCACTTCGATCGTACAAGGTGTTGTTCCGTATACCTCGCCATCTGTATCCGCGTCCATCTCACGTCCGGTTTCGATTTCAATCCTGGAGGCCTGAATATAGGACAGCTCCCCTTTGAAATCATCAAACGAACCCTGTTCCATCGTCATCAGCTCCCGCAACGCGGCAAGGCTTGTGTTGCGGCAGATTAACACATCGGCTAAGCCGTCCTGGAGGCTGGCATCAGGCAGGGGAACTCTGTTTGTCCCGATATAATGCCCGTTCATGACAAGCACCATTACGGCTTCGTCTTCTTTCACTTCACCGTCAATCGTCAATTTGACAGGAAACGGGTTCGCGCTTGTCATCGTCCGCAAGGCGCTCGTGAAGTAGCTGATTTTACCAAGCCATGCTTTTTCAGTTTCATTAATATGGCTTGATGCTTCGGTGATCAGTCCGATGCCCCAGAAGTTCAGAAAATAGCCGTCATCCGTTTTACAGACGTCAATCATCCGTTTATGTCCGGCCGCGAGCGCTTCAGCGGCCTTTTGAAGGTTTTGCGGGATGCCGAGCGCCCGGGAGAAATCGTTGCACGTTCCTCCCGGCAAAATGCCGACAGCGGGTCTGTGATCAAGCTTGCTGATGCTGTTGATGCATTGATGCACAGTGCCGTCTCCGCCTAAAATATATAAATGGTCAACTGAACTGTCGAGATTTTCACAAAACTGACGGGCATCATCCTGATGTTTGGTCGGTTTAATCAAAAGTTCGTCAGCTGACTGGGCCAAAATGGGGACGACCGTGCCGAGCGTTTTATCAATCTGTTTTTGACCGGCGTTTCCGTTATAAATTAAAACTGCTTTCCGTTGGCTCATATGACTGCTCCTTTATTTCAGACAATCTCCTTAACAAGTTTCCCGTTTTTAAAGGGTCATAAACTTACATCGGGAACATAAAAGGGACAAAAAACAATTGGATATGAGCGGTGTCATTTGCCGATAGGGAGGTTCCTTGCTATCATAAGAAGAGATGATCAAAAAGGAGAGGTCCCAGTTGAATATGGATTTTAATTTATTTATGAATGATGTCGTGCGTCAAGCCCGCCAGGAAATCACGGCCGCCGGGTATACAGAGCTGAAAACCGCTGAGGAAGTGGACGAAGCGCTTTCGAAAAAAGGAACGACACTCGTCATGGTCAACTCTGTGTGCGGATGCGCAGGCGGTATTGCACGGCCTGCCGCGTACCATTCCGTACATTACGATAAACGCCCGGATCAGCTTGTGACGGTATTTGCCGGACAGGATAAAGAAGCGACAGCCAAAGCGAGAGAATACTTTGAAGGCTATCCGCCGTCCTCTCCGTCATTTGCCATTTTAAAAGACGGGAAAATCATGAAAATGGTGGAACGCCATGAAATTGAAGGCCATGAGCCGATGGCCGTCGTCACAAAACTGCAGGAAGCATTTGAAGAATATTGTGAAGAAGTATAAGTGAAAGAAAAACCCCGGAGCCAAGCGCTTGCGGGGTTTTTTTATATGGCATCTGTATAAATATAAATATTTATACATCGGCGTTCAGCTGTCACTAACCTGAAAAACAATGACTATAATAAACACAGAAAGGAAAATATATTTTTCAAAAATAGTATTGCATCACAATTAAAAAGTGTTTAAAATACAAGTTAACGAATAAATATTCAAATTTAAGAGATCAGTAGATATGGGGGAAATGAATCATGAAGAAATGGCTGTTGGTATTAGCTGCCGCATGTATCACCTTTGCGCTGTCCGCCTGCGGATCAGGCAATTCAGGCTCAGAAGGCGGAAAGAACAAGCTGATTATGGGTACATCGGCTGACTATAAACCATTTGAATATAAAGACGGCGATCAGATCACCGGGTTTGACGTTGATCTGGCAAAAGCTCTGGGCAAAAAGACCGGCTATGACGTTGAGGTGCAGGACATGGACTTCAACAGCCTGATTACAGCCTTGAAGTCCAAGCAGGTAGATATGATATTATCTGGAATGACACCTACGCCGGAACGGAAAAAGCAAGTTGATTTTTCTGATATTTATTATACTGCTAACAATATGATCGTTACGAAAAAGGGAAGCAGCATTAAATCCTTGAATGATCTGAAAGGCAAAACCGTCGGTGTTCAGCTCGGCTCCATTCAAGAGGAAAAAGGCAAGAAGCTCGCTTCGAAATACGGTTTTCAGCTCGAAGACCGCAACCGGATCTCAGACTTAACCGAAGAGATCAAATCCGGGCGTTTTGATGCCGCGATTATCGAAGACATCGTAGCACAAGGCTATTTCAGTTCAAATCAAGATCTGCAGGGCTTTGCGTCAGCAGATGCGAAATCAGACGAATCGGGTTCCGCGATTGCGTTCCGCAAAGACAGTGATCTGACAGCGAAGTTCAACAAAGCGCTGAAAGAAATGGAGAAAAACGGAGAAATCGAAAAACTGAAGAAAAAATGGTTCACCAACGAGAAATAAAAGAAAGCTCAACTTTTCGTTGAGCTTTTTATCTTGAATAAAGACAAAGGAGATCACACGTATGAATTTGGATTTCTCAGCGACAATCCCCCAAATTCCTTTTATATTGGAAGGCCTTGCGGTCACATTGAAAATTGTGCTCGTTTCGGCGGTCATCGGTCTTGTATTAGGCATCGTGCTCAGCTTATTTAAAATCAGCACGATCAGTCCGCTGAAATGGATTGCGGATTTTTATACTTCGATATTCCGCGGCACGCCGCTCGTGCTGCAGCTGATGATCATTTATTTCGGTATGCCGCAGCTCCTCGGCTTTCAGATCGATCAATTTTGGGCGGCGGTCACTGCATTATCGCTCAATTCAGCCGCTTACGTCTCTGAAATTATCAGAGCGGGAATCAACGCAATTGACAAAGGACAAAAAGAGGCTGCCGTCGCTCTCGGCGTGCCGTACGGAAAAATGATGAAAGATCTGCTGCTGCCGCAGGCGTTTAAAAACATTTCTCCGGCTATTATTAACGAATTAATCACCTTAACGAAAGAATCGGCGATCGTCACAGTTATCGGTCTTGGCGACATTATGAGACGGGCCTACCAGTCCGGCGCCGCAACATACAACTATTTAGAACCTCTTATTGTGGCGGGCTTAATCTATTACGTGCTCGTTTTGATCTTAGCATTCATCGGAAAAGGCGTAGAAAGGAAGCTGAAAGCCAATGATTAAGGTCGACAACCTGTCAAAATCATTCGGGAAACATGAAGTACTGAAAAACATTTCAACACAGATCGAAGAAGGGGAAGTCGTCGCTGTCATCGGCCCTTCCGGTTCCGGCAAATCAACGTTTCTGCGCTGCTTAAATCTGCTGGAAACCCCGAGCGGCGGAACGATTGCCATTAAAGAAAATGAAATTACCGCAGCTAAAACGAATAAACTGAAAGTGCGGGAAAATATCGGCATGGTATTTCAGCATTTTCATTTGTTTCCTCATAAAACGGTGCTTGAAAATATCACATACGCGCCGGTCAGCGTGAAGAAAGAGTCTAAAAACGAGGCGGAGGAAAAGGCGTGCGCCCTCCTTGAAAAAGTCGGACTGCTTGACAAACGGAACGACTATCCGAACCGTTTGTCAGGCGGACAGAAGCAGCGGGTCGCCATCGCGCGTGCGCTTGCCATGAATCCTGACATCATGCTGTTTGATGAACCGACCTCGGCTCTTGACCCGGAAATGGTCAAAGAAGTTCTTGAGGTGATGAAAGAGCTCGCGCAGACGGGCATGACGATGGTGATCGTAACGCACGAAATGGGATTTGCCAAAGAAGTGGCAGACCGCGTATTATTCATGGATGAAGGGACGATCGTGGAAGACGGGCAGCCGGAAGAATTTTTTCTTTCTCCGAAGTCAAAAAGAGCACAGGACTTTTTAGAAAAAATATTATAAAATATAACTGTAAGAAAAGAAGAAGAATGCTCTTCTTCTTTTTTTTGAGAAAGAAACAAACAGAATGGAGCAAGCAATGTTTAAAATCGGTTACCGCACACTAAAGACCGCACTTGGAACGGCGCTGGCCATTTATTTAGCCCAGCTGTTGCATCTGCAAAACTTCGCATCCGCAGGAATCATCACCATATTGTGCATTCAGATTACGCAAAAGCGGTCGCTTCAGGCCTCGTGGGCCCGATTTGCCGCCTGTTTATTGGCGATCGTCTTCTCATATGTCTTTTTCGGGCTGATCGGCTATTATCCGTTTGCGATCGGAATATTGCTGGTGCTGTTCATTCCGACTACAGTCGTTTTAAAAATAAACGAAGGAATTGTCACCAGCTCAGTAATCATTCTTCATTTATATATGTCCGGCGGCATTACGATGGCGTTTATCTGGAATGAGTTCCAGCTGATCACCGTAGGTATCGGCGTCGCGCTGTTAATGAATCTGTATATGCCGAGCCTCGACAGAAAACTCGCGGCATACCGGAAAAAAATTGAGGACAACTTTTCCGTCATCTTCGCCGAAATCGAACGGTATTTGTTAACTGGTGAGCAAGATTGGTCGGGGAAGGAAATACCGGAGACGCATCAGATGATTCAAGAGGCGAAAAACCTCGCCTATCGGGACGTGCAGAATCATATTTTGCGCCATGAAAATCTTTACTATCATTATTTTAAGATGAGACAGAAACAATTTGAAATCATTGAACGGCTGCTGCCGAAGATTACCTCTATTTCAATAACGGTGGAGCAGGGCAAAATAATCGCCCATTTCATCCATGAATTAAGGGAAGCCATTCATCCCGGCAATACCGCTCATAAATTTTTAAAAAGACTTGCAGAAATGAGAACGGAATTTGAAGAAATGCCGCTCCCGGCAACGCGCGAGGAGTTTGAAGCGCGGGCGGCTTTGTTCCACCTCCTCGGTGAGATGGAACAATATCTCGTGATTAAAAGTTATTTCAAAGGCATCAAGCTGTAAAAAACATATGGATCAATCGCATGAGTCCTCCTTTCATTGGTCATTCTAATGAAAAAAGGAGGGGAGCCCATGCGATTTTTTTTATTGTCAGCCGCCCTGCTGATGTCTCCGCTTTGGCCGCTTGGCGCAAACCCTTTGCCGGGTGACCCTTATATTATCGTCAATAAAGCCACAAATGCGCTTGCTGTTGTGAAGGATAACCGAATACAAGGCATTTATCAGGTGGCGACGGGAAAAACGGATGATTTGACGCCTGAAGGAGAATTTACGGTAACGGTCAAAGCCGTCAATCCGTATTACCGGAAGAAAAATGTAGAGGGAGGCGCGCCGGAAAACCCGCTCGGCGTCCGCTGGATCGGCTTTGACGCGAAAGGAACCGACGGCAGGATATACGGCATTCACGGAACAAACAGAGAAGAGCTGATCGGGGGGTTTGTGTCAAACGGCTGCATCCGTATGAAAAACCGGGATGTCATCCGTATTTTCCGGATTATCCCTCCCGGAACGAAAGTATTGATTACAAAAGAAAACCGCTCATTCGAGGACATTGCAATAGAGCGGAAAGCCCTCATAAAAAAGCAGGAACCCCCCTTGCAATGAGGCGCCTGCTTTTTTACCGCAAATACATCATAATGCCTGAGAGGAGGGTTGAAAGAATAAATACGCCCAAAATGACGATGACGGCGCTTTTCATAAATTTTTGAGACATTGTTTCACTCCTTAAGATTACTGTCTATCATTTTAACGTGTTTTGCTTGTATGAACAAGCCATATCCTATGGCGGAAAGCAGGTGGCCGCGCTATGAAAAAACTTGATCATGTCGGCATTGCCGTCAGCTCTATTGAAGCCGCGAGAGGATTTTACGAACGGATGCTCGGGCTTACGTATATGGGAGACGAGCTGGTAAGCGGCCAAAATGTGAGAGTTGCTTTTTTAGAAGCGGGAGGCACAAAGCTTGAGCTGATTGAGCCGCTGTCGGACGCGTCTCCCGTCAGCTCTTTTTTACAGAAAAGAGGCGAAGGGCTGCATCATTTGGCATTCCGCTGCGCCGATATGAAGGAAACGATCAAGGAGCTTGAAGCATGCCGCATGACTCTGATCCATCATGAACCGCAAAACGGAGCGGGCGGGAAGAAGATCGCATTTCTCTCTCCAAAAGAGGCGAACGGGGTCCTGATTGAGCTTTGTGAAACAATTGAAAAAGGAGAAACTCAAGATGAGCATGAGTGATCATATCAGACACTTAAATGAAAGACGTTCCTTTTTAACAAACGGCGGCGGAGCGGAAAAAAATGAAAAACAGCACAAAAAAGGCAAGCTGACGGCAAGAGAAAGAATTGACTATTTATTGGACGAAGACAGTTTTTCAGAGCTGCAGCCGTTTGCCAAAAGCCGCATGCCCGGGTCCCGAAATGCTCCGGGAGACGGCGTTGTTACCGGATACGGCACAATTGACGGACGGCCCGTGTATTTGTTTGCCCATGACTTTACCGTACTCGGCGGGACGCTCGGCGAGACACATGCGGAAAAAATCGCGGCGGTAATGGATCTGGCGGCGAAAAATAAAACTCCGATCATCGGGCTGAACGACTCAGGTGGTGCGAGAATTCAAGAGGGTGTGGTATCATTAAATGGATACGGTCATATCTTTAGGCGCAACGTCCTTTACTCGGGAGTGATTCCGCAAATCTCTGTCATCCTTGGGCCGTGTGCCGGCGGTGCTGTTTATTCACCCGCATTGACGGATTTTGTGATTATGGCGGAACATACGTCGCACATGTTTATTACAGGCCCGAAAGTCATTGAACAGGTGACGGGTGAACAGATTGACGCGGAAAGTTTAGGCGGTGCGGGAATACATAATGTGATAAGCGGAAATGCCCACTATTCCGCACGAACGGAAAAAGAGGCTCTTTCCGCTGTGAAAACCCTGCTTTCTTATCTCCCGCACGGCGGACAGACGGCATTGCCCGTTAAAAAGGAAGACGCCAGACCGTTATTAAACACCCTCGTTCCCGCGGACAGTTCGAAACCTTACGATATGTTACAGGTAATAAAAGAGCTGGCGGATGACGGAACGTTTTTTGACATTCAGCCGTATTTTGCCAAAAACATTGCTGTCGGTTTTCTGAAACTCGGACGGCGTACAGTCGGTGTTGTCGCAAACCAGCCGAAACACTTGGCGGGGAGCCTCACGATTGATGCCGCTGACAAAGCGTCGAGATTCATCCGTTTTTGTGACGCGTTTCATATTCCGCTATTGACGATCGCTGATGTTCCGGGATTTCTTCCGGGCTTTCAGCAGGAACATGCGGGAATCATCCGTCACGGAGCAAAATTGCTGTATGCTTTTGCCGAAGCGACGGTGCCGAAAGTGACGCTCATCATCAGAAAAGCTTACGGAGGCGCCTATGTCGCCATGAATTCGAAAGGGCTCGGGGCAGATCTTGTATTCGCCTGGCCCAATGCGGAAATCGCCGTGATGGGAGCGGAAGGCGCGGCGTCGATTTTATACAGCAGAGACATACAGGCTTCTGACGACCCGGAGAAAACGAAGCGCGAAAAAAAAGCCATATACGAAAAGGAAAACGCCGGTCCGTATAAAGCAGCGGCCTGCGGAATGGTGGATGATATCATCCGGCCGGAAGACTCGAGGAAAAAATTGATTCAGGCATTTGACATGCTTGCGCATAAGGAAGAGGAAAGACCGAAAAAAAAGCACGGTAATATACCGCTTTAAACGGAGGGAACTGAAAATGGTAAACGAAAAACGTCTGCTTGAAGAATTTCTTGAACTCGTTCAAATTGATTCAGAGACAAAACATGAAGCGGAAATCAGCAAGGTGCTCAAACAAAAATTCACTGATTTAGGATTGAGCGTAAAAGAAGATGATACAAAAGAAGTGACGGGGCATGGAGCCGGCAACTTAATCTGTACGTTAAAGGGCACAAAAGATGCGGATACGATTTATTTCACATCGCACATGGACACGGTTGTCCCGGGCAAAGGCGTTAAGCCGATTGTGGAAGACGGCTATGTAAAATCCGACGGCACGACGATTCTCGGCGCTGATGATAAGACGGGACTTGCCGCAATGTTTGAAGCCATTAAAGTGCTGAAAGAACAAAACATCGAGCACGGCACCATTGAATTCATTATCACGGCCGGAGAAGAATCGGGATTAGTCGGGGCAAAAGCAATGGATCGTTCAGACATTACCGCGAAATACGGTTTTGCGCTTGATTCAGACGGAAAAGTCGGCAACATTATTGTAGCCGCACCGACACAAGCGAAAGTGAGAGCAACCATTTTCGGGAAAACGGCTCATGCGGGGGTAGAACCGGAAAAAGGCATCTCCGCGATTACAATCGCATCAAAAGCAATCTCTAAAATGCCGCTCGGCCGTATTGATAAAGAAACAACGGCTAATATCGGACGTTTCGAAGGCGGCACGCAAACCAATATCGTCTGCGACCAGGTTGATATTCTGGCTGAAGCGCGTTCATTAGTGCCTGAAAAAATGGAAGCGCAAGTGCAGAAAATGAAAGAAGCTTTCGAATCTGCTGCAGCTGAGATGGGAGGCCGCGCGGAAGTGGACATCGCGGTCATGTATCCGGGTTTCAAATATCAGGACGGCGATCAGGTTGTGGAAGTCGCGAAAAAAGCGGCGGCAAAAATCGGCCGGCCGAGCGAACTTCAGACAAGCGGCGGCGGAAGTGACGCAAACGTCATTGCCGGCCACGGCATTCCGACAGTCAACCTGTCAGTAGGCTATGAACAAATCCATACGAAAAATGAAAAAATGCCGATTGAAGAGCTCGTCAAAACGGCGGAAATGGTCGTTGCCATTATCGAAACAGCGGCCAACTAAAAACGAAGCACCCAGTTGTTTGGGTGCTTTTTTCATTCTTCATGATAATTGGTTTAAAGCCTTGCAGATACAAGAAAAAACCCTGCCGGATAGGTTCCGGCAGGGTTTCAGTATTATGATTTGGCGGGCTCCGCCTGAGCCGCAGCTTGTTTCTTTTTATGATGCGTCTGCTGTAAAAGTACATTCTGCACTGTCAAAAACAGTCCGCTTGTAAACCAGTAAAGCGGCAGCGCAGCCGGTACGTTAAGTGAAAAAACGGTCATCATGACAGGGAAAATAAAGACCATGATTTTTGCTGACTGCATCGCGGCCGGATTTTGAGCAGCCGGTGAATATTTCTCGTTTAATTTTTGGGAAATATAAGCCTGTAAGAAATACATGGCCCCCGCGCACAGTGATACAAGAATATCAGAATGCCCTAAGCTGAACCACAGAAATGAGTGTGAAGCGATTTCCGGCGTTGAGCGGATGGCGTAATAAAAACCGATCAAAATCGGGAATTGCACCAGCATCGGAAGACATCCCATTGCCATCGGATTCAGATTGTGCTCACGGTAAAGCTTCATCATTTCCATTTGCAGTTCTTTTTGTTTCTCCGCATCTTTCGTTTGTTTCATTTTAGCCTGAATGCTGTCGACCTGCGGTTTGATCACAGCCATTTTTTCCTGGAACACCCGCTGTTTCTTAAATTGGTTCACAAACAAAGGCAATACAACGATCCGGACGATAATCGTCACCAGAATAATCGACAGTCCGTACTCACCGTGGAACAGGCCCGCCACACCTTTTAAAAGTGCCGAAAACGGCTCGATCAGGTAATCGTGGAAAAACCCGATATTCCCGAGGCCTCCCGTCTGAGTCTGAGATGTCGCCGCAAAAGCCGAGCGGCCTGTGCACAGTACGATAAAAAACAATCCGAATGCGATCCATTTTTGATATGTTTTAGACAATTATGTCTCCTCCTTTTTATCTTCACTTGCCGTTATAAAAGGAGGAAGCTGACATCTTCATCATCATTCGCCGGTGAATTCATGCGGATGACTTTACGTATCCAAGTTGTAATGCGATGATATATAATAATAAGAAAGTCTGTTCGGTTCAGCTGAACGACTGCTTGATGTTCATCTATTCGTTTCGTTCTCCAATGCTCGCCTGCGCGGCGCTCACGCAAAAGAAAAGCGATGCCGATCGCGGTCAGAGCGGGAAGAATAATTGTGAAAAAATCGACTAAAAATAAAAAGTCATTCATTGACTCAAGAATCATTTTATCACATCCATTCAGCTCTTATTTTACTACATATATATAAGGTTGTCTATGAAAGGAAAGGAGGCGCCGGGAGTGGCCGGAAAAGGGAGAATTATATTTCATATCGATATGAACAGTTTTTATGCCTCCGTAGAAATGGCGTATGATCCGTCTTTAAGAGGAAAACCTATCGCCGTTGCCGGAAACGTGAAGGAACGGAAAGGAATCATCGTCACCTGCAGCTATGAAGCGAGAGCGCGGGGCGTAAAGACCACCATGCCGGTGTGGCGGGCAAAACGCCTCTGTCCGGAACTCATCGTCGTGCCTCCGAATTTTGACCGCTACCGGAGTTCATCAAAAGAAATGTTCAGCATTCTGAGGGAGTATACGGATTTAGTCGAGCCTGTTTCTATTGATGAAGGATACATGGATATTACGGACACACCGCACAGACACAGGGCGTATGAGACAGCCGAAGACATTCAGGCGAGACTGCAAAAAGAGCTTTTGCTTCCGTCAAGCATCGGCATCGCCCCGAATAAATTTCTCGCCAAAATGGCGTCTGACATGAAAAAACCGCTCGGCATCACCATTTTAAGAAAAAGAGAGCTGCCGGACGTCTTATGGCCTCTTCCGATTGAAGAGATGCACGGTATAGGAACGAAAACTGCGGAAAAAATAAAAACGCTCGGCATCAAAACGATCGGTGATTTGGCAAAAGGAGATGAACATGCGCTGAAAACGCTTCTCGGCATAAACGGCCCGAGGCTGAAGGATAAAGCGAACGGCATCCATCCTGCAGAAGTCAATCCCGAGCGGATATATGAATTTAAAAGTGTCGGCAACTCATCCACCCTGTCGCATGATTCGGCTGACTGGGATGAATTAACGGGCGTGTTTGACCGGCTCGCGCTGTCTGTGAGCGAACGGCTCCAGCGTAAGGAGGTCATGGCCTGCCGGCTGTTCATCATGATTCGGTATGCGGATTGGAAAACGGTCACAAGAAGCATGACCCTCAGCAATCCGGCTGATCAGAAAAAAGACATCATGGAAGCGGCGATGGAACTGTTTGACAAGCACTGGAACCAAAATCCGGTAAGGCTTCTCGGCATCACCGGAACGGAACTGGTTGAAAAACAGCAGGCGTATAAACAGCTTGATCTGTTTTCATTCAAGGAGGACGCAAAGGATGAGCCGATTTTTCAGATGATGAACGAGCTGAATGAAAAGTACGGCCAAAACCTGATCAGAAAAGGCGCCGTTATAAAAAAAGAAGAAAGCAAAACAAGGGGAACGAGCTTTAACAGAGACTTTTTTCAGGATGAAAAGAAAAGGTGAATAACTTGAAAAAAGGGGTTATGTATGATAATTTCTTTAGTATAAATATCATTTTATTTTAATTTAAATTTTAAAATGGTTAAACGTTTGAAGAAGGGACGTTAGAATATGTCAAAACAACAAATCGGAGTTATCGGTCTTGCGGTAATGGGTAAAAATCTGGCTCTTAACATCGAAAGCCGGGGATTTTCTGTGTCTGTATACAACAGATCAAGCAGCAAAACGGAAGAGTTTTTAGAAGAGGCAAAAGGCAAAAATGTTGTCGGTACATACAGCATTGAGGAGTTTGTCCAGTCTCTTGAAACACCCCGTAAAATTTTATTAATGGTTAAAGCGGGAACTGCAACGGATGCGACGATTCAATCTCTTCTTCCTCATCTGGAAAAAGACGATATTTTGATTGACGGCGGAAATACATACTATAAAGATACACAGCGCCGGAACAAAGAGCTTGCCGAAAGCGGCATTCACTTTATCGGAACGGGTGTATCAGGCGGTGAAGAGGGAGCGCTGAAAGGGCCTTCTATTATGCCGGGCGGCCAAAAGGAAGCGCATGAACTCGTGAAACCGATTTTAGAAGCCATTTCTGCTAAAGTGGACGGAGAAGCTTGTACGACATACATCGGCCCGGACGGAGCGGGGCACTATGTAAAAATGGTGCACAACGGTATCGAATACGGTGACATGCAGCTGATCTCTGAGTCATATTTCATTTTGAAACAGGTGCTCGGATTGTCTGCCGAAGAGCTTCACGAAGTATTCGCTGAGTGGAACAAAGGAGAGCTTGACAGCTATCTGATCGAAATCACGGCTGACATTTTCACTAAAAAAGATGAAGAAACGGGCAAACCGCTTGTTGACGTGATCCTTGATAAAGCAGGCCAAAAAGGAACGGGTAAATGGACAAGCCAAAGCGCTCTTGACTTAGGCGTGCCGCTTCCGATTATCACTGAATCTGTTTTTGCGCGTTTCATTTCCGCAATGAAAGAAGAGCGTGTGAAAGCAAGCAGCCTTCTGTCCGGACCAGACGTTAAGCCGGTCACTGAAAATAAAGAAGAGCTGATTGAAGCGGTCAGAAAAGCGCTCTTCATGAGTAAAATCTGTTCTTACGCACAAGGCTTCGCCCAAATGAAAGCCGCGTCTGAAGAGTATAACTGGGATCTGAAATACGGTGAAATCGCGATGATCTTCCGCGGCGGCTGTATCATCCGCGCGGCGTTCCTGCAAAAGATCAAAGACGCATATGACCGTGAACCGGAGCTTGACAACCTGCTGTTAGACAGCTACTTCAAAAACATTGCAGAAAGCTACCAAGGCGCCCTTCGCCAAGTGATTTCACTTGCCGTAGCCCAAGGCGTGCCGGTACCTTCGTTCTCAAGCGCACTTGCGTATTACGACAGCTACCGTACGGCAGTGCTTCCTGCAAACTTGATTCAAGCGCAGCGTGATTACTTCGGCGCGCATACGTATGAACGCACAGATAAAGAAGGCATTTTCCATACTGAATGGATGAAGTAATGAAGAAGCCCCCGCAGTTATTGCGGGGGCTTTTCTAATATTAAAAACCGCGGGCCGTCATGAACGGCGCCGCGGTTTTTGATGTTTTCTTATATATTCCACCAGTGGAGACCGTCTTTTTCAAGAAGATCGTCCGAAGCTTTCGGTCCCATTGACCCGGCTTCATAATTCGGAGAAAGGGTTTTGTCGGCTGCCCACGTTTCGGAAATCGCATCGACGAAATTCCATGAAAGCGCCACTTCGTCCCAATGGGCAAAGTTTGTCGCATCACCGAGCAGACAGTCATGGATTAATTTTTCATAGGCTTCCGGTGTGTTCATTTCATCACTGCAGTTGCTGCAGTAGTCCAGCTTAATCGGCTGAGCATGTGCGGCTCCGCCTAATTTTTTAGCGTTCAGATATAGTGTGATGCCTTCATCCGGCTGAATATGGATGACAAGCAGGTTCGGATTTACATTCGTTTCATTGCCGTAATAAAGGTTCATCGGAATGTCTTTAAATTGAACGACGATTTTCGTTGATTTTTCTTTCATCCGTTTCCCTGTGCGGATATAAAACGGAACGCCGGCCCAGCGGAAGTTATCGATTAACAGCTTTCCGGACACGAATGTTTCCGTATTGGAATCCGGTGCTACATTTTGCTCATCTGTATAGCTCGGTACAGCGTTTCCGTCAATCGTTCCCGCTTGGTATTGTCCGCGGACGAAGAAGTCACTTACTTCGTTTGGAGCGACAGGGCGGAGGGCTCTCAGCACCTTCACTTTTTCGCTGCGGATTTCTTCCGTGTTCAGTTTAATCGGCGGTTCCATCGCCAAGAGAGCGACCATTTGTAAAATATG
The DNA here is from genome assembly GCF_036961585.1 of Bacillus sp. JHAA. NCBI lineage: Bacteria > Bacillati > Bacillota > Bacilli > Caryophanales > Bacillaceae > Bacillus > Bacillus sp. JHAA. The sequence goes on from NZ_JBAMDE010000002.1 coordinate 658,010, forward strand.
GTTTTGAACCATATCACGGAGTGCGCCTGATTTCTCATAATATCTCGCACGATCCTCAACGCCGAGATCCTCACTTGACGTAATCTGGATGTTTGAGATGTAGCGGTTATTCCACAGCGGCTCAAACAGCGCATTCGCAAACCGGATGACTTCGATATTTTGAACCATTTGTTTGCCTAAGTAATGGTCGATCCGGTAAATTTGATCTTCCGTGAAAGCTTCGCGTATTTCTTTGTTAAGCTCTTTCGCACTCGGCAGGTCATGGCCGAACGGTTTTTCAATGACGAGACGTGACCAGCCATTTGTCGCTGTGACACCTTCGTTTTTAAGTGATTTTGCGATAGTGCCGAAAAACTCAGGAGCCATCGCCAAGTAAAACATTCTGTTGTTCGGGATTTCATATGTATGTTCAAGCTGATCAAGCAGGACATTCAGCTCCTGATAGGAACCCGGATTCGTTACATCAAACGGATGGTAATAAAAATGAGATGTGAAATCGTCTATGTCTTTTTGCCCGGCAGAAGAAACAGACGTTTTAACGGTTTCCCGGAGGTCCTCGTTTGACCAAGGTCTTCTTCCAACACCTACAACTGCAAACTCTTCACCAATTTGACCATTTTTATATAAACGGTGAATGGATGGGTAAAGTTTTCGTTTTGCCAAATCCCCTGTGGCACCAAATATTACAATTACTGCTTTTGGTTTGTCGTTTGTTTTCACTTAGAGTACCTCACTTTATCTGAAGCATGGTTTAAAACCCCGCATATTTCCTTCATTTTAAATCTAAAATTCGTTGAAAGCAAACATTTCAGCCTGTTTTTTGCGGTTTGCGGAAAAAAATTAATCAGGCCGGAGAAGGCCCGGGTGAATTCACATTTTCAGCCTGATCCTGTATCCTTAGTAGTACAAAGATCTAGGAGGAAGCATTGTGGAATTATTATTTTTAGGGACGGGGGCCGGCATGCCGGCAAAGACGAGAAACGTAACGTCCGTCGCGCTGAAGCTTCTTGAAGAAAGGCGTTCCGTATGGCTGTTTGATTGTGGAGAAGCCACTCAGCATCAGATATTACATACAACAATCAAACCGAGGAAAATTGAGAAGATTTTCATCACCCACCTTCACGGCGACCATGTTTACGGTCTTCCGGGTCTGTTGGGGAGCCGTTCATTTCAGGGCGGTGAAGAAGAGCTGACGATTTACGGGCCAAAAGGCATTAAAGCCTTTATCGAAACAAGCCTGAACGTGACGGCGACTCATCTGACGTATCCTCTTACCGTACTTGAAATCGAAGAGGGGACGGTTTTTGAAGATGAGCAATTCATTGTTACCGCAGCATCCGTCATTCACGGCGTGGAAGCGTTCGGCTACCGGGTTCAGGAAAAGGATATTCCCGGCGCATTGCAGGCCGGCAGATTAAAAGAAATGAATATCCCGCCCGGACCCGTCTATCAGAAAATCAAAAACGGCGAAACGGTCACACTTGACGATGGCAGAATCATTAACGGGCGGGATTTTTTGGAACCCCCGAAAAAAGGGAGAATCGTCGCTTTTTCCGGGGATACGAGGGTATCAGAGCGGGTAACGGAGCTGGCGCGCAATGCGGATGTGCTTGTTCATGAAGCGACATTTGCCAAGGAAGATGCAAAGCTCGCACATAATTATTATCACGCGACGACAGAACAGGCTGCGCAAACGGCAAAAAAAGCAGGCGCCAAACAGCTGATCTTAACTCATATCAGCGCAAGGTATCAGGGTGAATCGCCGATAGAGCGTCTCGAACATGAGGCGAAAGCGGTATTTGAAAACAGTAAGATCGCATTTGACTTCATGGAGGTCACTGTGGAGCGGTCTTAAAAAATGGACGCTTGACATTTTTTTCTGGTGAGATATAATAAAACGTAATAATTACGATTTGCACAAGGGGTGAAAATGATGCGTGTGAATGTTACATTGGCCTGTACAGAGACAGGGGACAGAAATTATATTACGACGAAGAACAAACGGACGAATCCGGACCGGTTAGAAATGAAAAAGTATTCCCCCCGGTTGAAAAAGTATACGTTGCATCGTGAGACAAAATAGATCACGATAACAAAAGCCATTGTGCCGTTGCACAATGGCTTTTGTTTTATCAGTTTACCGCCTGATAGGCAGGAGCATTCATTTGCTGGCGCACCGCGCACCAAACATCATAAATGGCAAGGTGGACGATGTGCGGTTCATCGTGGTGAATGGCATGAGAACTGTTTTTGGCCTGAATCCATCCGCTTTGATAAGAGACATCAAGCATGCTTCTGTGCAGTTTCACCCATTGTTCATGAGCGTGCTTTAAACGCTCATCCCGCTCTCCCGATGATAAAATCAACAGCGGCATATCGCCGAAATGAATCTGCTGATGCTTGATCTGACGAAGGCTCGTCAAAAATTCCGCGTGTGATCCTTCCAATATGAACTGTTTCAAATAGGCGGCTTTCATTTCTTCGGGAAGAAGCGGAAGCACTTTCGTCTCCTGATCCTCAGAAACCGGATCAAGCATCACCATCCCGAGAATATCCCGGCGGTTCCGGCTCGCCCAAAGTCTGCTGATAATCGCGCCGTATGAATGCGAGACGACAAGATAAGGAGGCTTGACGCCGGCCTTCAGAAGAAGAGCGTTTAATTCCTGTACCATGTGGTCCGCCGTTCTCTTGTTTCGGCTTTGTCCGCTTTTGCCGATTCCGGCTCTGTCATATGTGAAAACCCCAAATTCTTCATCTATGTCAGCGAGTAATGATGTCCATGTTTCAGAAGAAGTGCCGTAGCCGGCTTCAAAGACGATCGTCACTTCGCCGGCGCCTTTACGGTGTTTCGTATAAAACGGACACCCGTCAATCAGATATGTCCTTTCCATCCATGCTGCTTTCATTGGAGTCATCCCCTCTAATTGGTTCTATAGGGAAGACGGAGAAGCTTCGGCAATCGTTTCTCAAAAAATAAAAAAAGAGACAGCCGGATCGAAAAACTCCGGCTGTCATTTCATCACCATGCTCTGTCGTATTGAACCGGTGACGGTATTTCAGTATTCAGCTGCTTCGCTGCACTCCTTGCAAAGTGCGGATCGCGCAGAAGTTCTCTTGCGACAAAAATAAGGTCAGCGCGGTTGTTTTGCAGAATTTCTTCCGCCATTGTTCCCGTCGTTATCAAACCGACGGCGCCTGTTGCGATTTCGGCCTGTTCACGGATTTTCTCTGCGAAGCTCACTTGGTAGCCTGGGAAGACATTAATATCAGCTTGAACGAGTGCGCCTGAGCTGCAATCAATGAGGTCGACTCCCTGTTCTTTCATCCACTTCGCAAAACCGATATGATCCGCAATGTCCAGCCCTTTGTCTGTATAATCCGATGCAGAAATACGGACAAATAACGGGCCGTCCCAGACTTCCTTGACGGCTTCAATGGTCTCGCCTAAGAAGCGGTAGCGATTTTCATGTGAGCCTCCGTATTCGTCTGTACGGTGATTGGACAGAGGGGACAAAAATTCGTGCATTAAGTAGCCGTGTGCCGCATGAAGTTCAATAATGTCAAAGCCGGCTTCTTTCGCGCGCGCCGCTGCCTGTTTGAATTCCTGAATGGTTTCTTTAATTTGTTCTGTCGTCATTTCAGCCGGTGTTTTGGACTGCTCATCGAACGGAATGGCTGACGGAGCGTAAATGTCTCCCTCAAGCTCAGCTTTACGTCCGGCGTGCGCAAGCTGAATGCCGATTTTAGATCCTTGCGCTTTCACTTGTTCCGTCAGTTTGGCAAAACCTTCGATATGATCATCGCTCCAAATGCCCAAATCCTGATCGGAAATGCGCCCCTGAGGATTAACGGCTGTCGCTTCCACGATAATCAGGCCGACCTGTCCGATTGCACGCGATATGTAGTGCGCCATATGAAAAGGCTGCAGTTTTCCGTCCTTCTCATGTGAGGAATACATGCACATCGGTGCCATAACAATACGGTTTTTGATCGTTACATCTTTAACGGTCCATGGTGTGAATAATTTTCTGGCCATTTATTTCGCCTCCCGGAATGTTTTTAGACATTGATTATAACAACTCATGATCATTCAGTCATATAAACTGCTCACGACTGAGCGCATTGTTATTATTGTTCTGGACGGGCATTTTTTTATACACAGCGTAGCCGTATCTTCATAACAGGCATTTACAGCCGATCATATAGCAAATATAGATGAGAAACGCACCGATGACTGCGTGGCCACCTTTGAACCAGTTTGTCAGGATGAAAATACTGCTGATGAAGATCACTGCGCCGAAGGCACCGAATATTCCGTTTTTTTGAGCGGCTCTGAAATCGTCGGGGCTCATATTTTTCAGCTGCAAGTGAATATTCAGTAACGTCATGATCGGCAGCAATGTAATAACGCCTGATAAGAATAAGTATTTCGATTTGCTTAAATACGCGGCGGCCACCATAACGGTGCCGCCGATAAAAAATTGAATGAGAAAACCCATGCTGAAACGCTCACCTTCTGTTTGTTATCAAGTATAATGATGGAGACATTGCCATTTTATTTTTGATTGATGTATAAGTAAACTAAATATAACTAATGCATTGGATAATAAAGAATGATATCTGGGAGATGAAGCCGGTTGGATTTAAAGAAGCATTTAGCCTTTATTAAAACGGTTGAAAGCGGCAGCCTGACCCAAGCCGCTGCCATATTGAATTACACACAGCCGAACATCAGCCAAATGATCAGTAAATTAGAGGAAGAGTACGGTTTTCCGCTTTTGATCAGACAGCGGCATGGAGTGAGGCCCACCGCAAATGGCTTGAAAGTGTTACATATTATGAAGGAAATTCAAAAAAACTATGAAAAACTGTCTGAAACCGTTGATAATATTAATGGGTTAGAAAGAGGGGAAGTCCGGCTCGGCACTGTTACGAGCGTGGCGGTAAAATGGCTGCCGAAAATTTTGAGGGAATTTAATGAGCTGTATCCTTCCATTAAGGTGCATTTGTTTGAAGGAAATTCTACTGAACTGGAAGAATGGCTGAAAGATGACCGGATTGATGCGGCGATCGGCACATCCCACAGCGAGAGGTGGCATTTTTACCCGTTGGCCGAGGATCAGATTGTAGCGGTGATGAGCCCGCAGCATGAATTGGCGCAATGTGAAACGGTTCCGTTACATGTCATGGAGTCCGTCAAATGTATCGTGCCTTATCCGGAGACACATTTTGATGTGCTGAAAGTGCTGAAGGAAGAAAAGATTACGCCGCGGGTCGCTTATCAAATCAGAGGGGATGAAGCGATTATTGCAATGGTGCGGAACAATCTGGGGATCAGCATCTTGCCGCAGCTTTTGGTGAATGATTGTGATGTGCTCATCAAACGGTTCGACCGGTATGTCTCCAGGCAGCTCGGCATTTTGACAGCTCATGCAAAGGAGACGCAGACACCTTCTGTCCAGAAACTGATTCAATGCATACAAGAATGGGTTGCGGTCCGTCAGGCTTCTGTCTGAAGAAGCCTGATATGCGTTTAAGCCGGTTCAGCATAATAGACCAGCATAAAATATGTCACCGGTTCATCCGAGGAATTAAAATAACTGTGCGGCATCGCCCGAAGTCAGCACATGCTTTTCGTCATGAAGCTCAACCGTCAATTCACCGCTCTTGATTAAAATGTATCTTCCCCTAAATGTGATTTTGCCTCATGGGCGCAGCCCGGCTTTAGGTCAACTATGTCAAAAAGTCTGACCGTGACGGTGGTGAGCGGGGTTATTTTGATGTCGGGCTTTCGTCTGTTTATATAAAAAAAGCATCAACGGCACATGCTGTTGATGCTTTTTTTGATATGCTAGGGTTTGGAGAGCACTTCAATTCCGACGTTGACCATTTTGTCCAGTCCCATAAAAGACAGGCAGATTTTGGCGCGTCTTTTTCTTTTATCGATCTTTTTAATAATGCCTTCCATTCCTTTAAGAGGCCCTGAGGCAACGGTTACTTTTGAATTTTCAATATAGACTTTTGAATAATCTACAGTGTCTCCTTCTCCGATCAGCCTGATAATAGGGAGGATTTCTTCATCCTTAATTGTCGTGAAATAGGTTTTACGCTCTTTGGAATAATATGCGCCGTTATTCACGATTCTGCATGAAATGGGGAGTTCTTTGATTTTATGAAATGTCCGCTCTGTCATCTTCGTTTTAAACAGAACATATCCCGGAAACATCTTTTTGAGTGCCTCGTATTTGATTCCGGCTTTTCGTTCTGTGACTTTTTTCTTGGGTATGATTGAGTAGAGAGCCTGCTCATCAAACTGCAGACGCAGAAATTTTTGAACTGTTTCTTCTTTTCCGGACTCTACAAAAAGTGCGTACCATTTCATGACTGGGTCCTCCTTAGAATAATAAGAAATTATTATACAAAGAAAGTATTTAATGGATAGTATTTAAAGTGATTAAAAATTTTTCTAATTCGTCTTTTTTTTACATAATATATGAAAATGAAAAATAAGTATAGACCCAATTGACAGAGAAGCGATGAATTTTCTTTGACATGAATAGGGTTCAGGGAATTATCTGACATTTATCCCGAAACAATTATGCCGACTGTCCACCGAACATAAAACTGTGAAATAAATGTCAGAAAATAATGAAATAATTCCTTGACATTATTATCTATAAATTGATATTATTCTCTTTAAATAGCAACTATTTGTTAAATTTATTAAATTGATGTAAAGCACCTATTAAATTTCAATCGCTGTTTCGGCACGTTGAAGAGGAAATAGGGATTATAAAAATGATTGTAGTGTATATATCTACATATACATGATAAGGGAGAAGTGTGCCGTCATGGCTGTTTTCGGGCATATTGGCACTGCAGCTTGTCATGCGAAACATTCAGTAAACAAGCAAGATGTCTTTATATAAATTATGTTAGAAAAGGAAAACACAATGCGTTTGCGATTTTTAAACCTGTGCTGAATCGCAAACGCGTTTGTGTTTTTATTTTTATGCCGGTGTTTACACCAGTCAATATATGAAATAAGAGACGTTTTTGTATGGAGAACCACATGTGATGTACAAAATTGGCGATGCGGAAAGGATGAGGATAAGATGCTTACGTTTGTGTTCCCGGGGCAGGGTTCTCAATTTAAAGGAATGGGAGCCGGACTGTTTGATGAATTTCAAGATCTGACACGTCAGGCTGATGACATATTAGGCTACTCTATAGAAGAATTGTGTCTGGAGGATCCGAATCACCAGCTGGGGAAAACGCAATTTACCCAGCCGGCGTTATATACGGTGAGTGCACTCAGTTATTTAAAGAAAATGAAAGAGTCCGGCAGAGAGCCTGATTACGCCGCAGGGCACAGTTTAGGAGAATATAATGCGTTATTTGCGGCCGGCTGCTTTGATTTTGAGACCGGTTTGCAGCTTGTGAAAAAAAGAGGGGAGCTCATGAGCAAGGCAGCTCCCGGAGGCATGGCGGCGGTTTTGGGGTTTACCGCTGAACAAGTAAAAGAGGTTCTATCCGATTATCATCTGACCGGCATTGATATCGCTAACCACAATTCACCTTCGCAAATTGTGATCGCCGGAACGAAACAAGACATTGAAAAAGCGGGCCCCGTCTTTGAAAAAGCCGGCGTGAGAATGTACCTTCCTTTAAATGTGAGCGGCGCCTTCCATTCCCGCTATATGAAAGATGCTGAAAAAGAGTTCGCGGATTATTTAGAAGAAACGGTGTTTTTGCCTCTTCGTTTTCCGGTGATCTCAAATCTTCATGCCGCACCTTATAAGAATGATGAAATCAAAACAAATCTGACTTTGCAAATGACCAATCAGGTAAAGTGGACGGACACGATACGCCGTCTGATGGGACTTGAAAATAATGAAATTGCAGAAGTCGGGCCCGGAGAAGTGCTGACAAAACTGACGCGTCAGATTAAAAAAGATGCCGTCCCATTACCTATGCCGAAAGAAGAGTCTGATACTGCTGATGTTAAAGCATCGGCAGCTGATCCGCAAAAAACGGCGGGAATGAGATTAGGGAACGAAGATTTTAAAAAAGATTATAACATCCAATATGCTTACATGACGGGCTCCATGTACAGGGGAATTGCTTCGGAACAGATGGTCATTAAAGCGGCAAAAGCGGGAATGCTGGGCTTTTTCGGAACGGGCGGATTGAGTATCGAACGGATCGGACAGGCCATCGGCACCATCCGGTCTGCACTGCGGCAAGGGGAAACATTCGGAATGAATCTTCTTCATCATATGATGTCACCTGACAAGGAAGTCAGAATGATAGATTTATATTTGAAAAACGGCATTCATCTTATTGAAGCATCGGCATTTATGGGCATAACCCCCGCTCTTGTTATATACAGGGCAAAGGGATTAACCAGGAATCATGACGGGTCGGTGTCAGTTCAAAACAAAATCATCGCGAAAGTATCCCGGCCTGAAGTCGCTGAGGCCTTTCTGAATCCGGCTCCGGCTCATGTGCTGGAAAGACTTGTGTCTGACAATCGGCTGACAGCCGGGGAAGCGGCGCTTGCAAAAGAAATTCCGATGGCTGATGACATTTGCGTTGAAGCGGATTCAGGAGGGCATACCGACCAAGGGATTCCGTATACATTAATGCCTGCTATGATCAGACTCAGAGACCGCATGATGGAGAAGCACGGTTATGCGAAAAAAGTAAGAATCGGCGCAGCGGGCGGCATCGGCACTCCGGAAGCGGCTGCTGCCGCGTTTCTGCTCGGCGCCGAATTTATCGGAACCGGTTCTATTAATCAATGCACGGTCGAAGCCGGGACAAGTGATTCAGTGAAAGATCTGCTTCAGGAAGCGAACGTGCAGGATACGTCATACGCTCCTGCGGGAGATATGTTTGAAGCGGGAGCAAGGGTGCAGGTGCTGAAAAAAGGCCTGTTTTTCCCGGCAAGAGCCAATAAACTCTTTGACTTGTACAGACAATACAATTCTTTAGATGAAATAGATGAAAAAACGAAAACATTAATTGAAGAAAAGTATTTCCAGCGCAGTTTTGAAGAAGTGTATGAGCAGTTGAAACGTGATAAATCTCCTGAGCAGATCGCCAAAGCCGAACAGAATCCGAAACACAAAATGGCGATGGTATTTAAATGGTATTTTTCTCATACGACAAGGCTCGCTCTGGAAGGAAAAAGCGAAAGTAAAATAGATTACCAAATTCATTGCGGTCCTGCGCTCGGCGCGTTTAATCAATGGGTGAAAGGAACCCCGCTTGAAAATTGGAGAAACAGGCATGTCGATCTGATCGGCAAACAGCTCATGGAAGAAACAGCCGGCCTTCTTGCGCAAAGGCTGGTATCGATTACAGGCTGAGTATGACCAGCCATTACATTTTTTCTGCGGAGGACAGACCATGCTGATTGAAAATCATGAATTAACGATGAGCCATGTCGGGTTAGGGAATTTGAATGAGTACGCGCTGCTGCTGTTATTCGGCAACGCACACAGTCACCATTTAACGGACGGAACGGGATTCCGGCCTGATCAGATGGCCGATCACCAAGGGCTGATTTTGTATCCGGCTTATTTTATGACACATCTCAAAGTTCCTTCAGATCAGCCTCTTGATCAGTACCGATTATGGGACGAGGTTTCCGTCGGAGTCGATATCTCCCGGTTTGGAGAAACCATATTAGAATCTGATTATTTGTTCGGGCCGAAAGGAGCGGTCAGCTCTGATAAAAGCGAGTGGGACCGGGGACGGTTTCCTTCTATGAAAGCCAATAGTTTAATTGTCGTCGACGTCACACAAACAGAAGGTTCGACGCGCAAAGTCTCAGCGCCTAAGGCTGAATGCATTGCGGAACTTTCTAAGCTAGCCAAGCCGCCTTACGCCCTGATGCGGTCAAAGAAAATCAGAACGGACGCCTTCGGTATGAAGCCGGGCAATCTCAAAACAGCAGACCCCGTTTCATATCGGGTTCCTGTTGATCAGGATGCTGCGCCCGGACATGCCATGGTGTTTGCGAAATTCAGCAAGATAATGGATGCGGCGGAATTTGAATGGATGACGCGCCGGTCGAAGCCGGGTTTTCCGGTTTCAATCGCGCGGCATTTATTTTTGCTTGAAAGAGAGACGTATTATTACGGAAATTGTTTTGCAGATGAAGAGCTTGATATTTATATGACGGGACACATTGAAGAGTGCGATCCCGACTTTCACGGTGAGTCCCTCGGTATGATCTCAGTGGCGAAAATCAGCTATCAGATTGAAGTCTATATGAAAAGAAATCATACATTGCTGGCCATTTCCAAGGTGGATAAGCTGCTGGCGGTGCCGACCTCTTCACAAGATCATATTCCGGATTATAAACGGGTCATCAGAAGTTTATAAAATGAAGAATGGAGCTGAAAGCAAATGGAACAAACCAAGGAAATGAAGCAGATCATCGCTCAAATCATTCAGGATATTCAAGAACAGCAGTCATATCGGGCCGTCGAAGCGGGGGATGATGTGAGAGTCATAGAGGATCTGGGCTTCTCATCACTGGATATCGCTCAATTAGTCGCACAGATGGAGATGGAAACCGGAGTAGATCCTTTTTCCCAAGGAGAAACGATTTCCAGCATTACAACCGTCGGCAGCATTTGTAATATTTATCAAAAATATATGGACAGTGCTCAATCATGAAAACAGAAAGCAGGGGAGATATCAGCTGGGTGACTGATAAGCTTAGGGAAACGCAAGACAGTGAGTTTCTCATTTTTAAAGGGCAGACTTTTACGTATGATGATTTGCTGACACGAATCAGCTTTTTTCAGAAAGAACTTAAACAAAACGGAATACGTGAAGGAGAATGTGTGGCGCTTATCGGGGATTATTCCCCGAACGCCATTTTTTTGCTGATGGCGCTTTTGTTAAACCGAAATATCGTTGTCCCTCTCAGCAATGAATCAAGGGAAAAGCATCTCGATATGTTTGAAGACGCGAAAGTGAATCAAATCATTGAAATAAATGAAAATGACAGCTGGACGCTTCGTGAAGGTTCTGAAAGCGCCTCTCACCCTCTGCTTGATGACCTGCGCGAGAGAGAGGAGTCAGGCATTATTATTTTCACATCGGGAACTTCCGGCAAAAGCAAAGCATCCGTGTTAAGCGCCGGCCGGCTGCTTGAAAAATATAAAACGGCGAAGAGAAAACCGCTGCGTACGCTCATTTTTCTGAAATTGGATCATATCGGCGGCATTAATACGCTGTTTGCGATTCTGTTTAACGGGGGAACCATCGTCACATCAGACAGCAGAACGCCGGAGTCCGTTTATCAGGCGGTCGACAAGCATGCTGTCCAAGTGCTCCCCGCCACCCCGACCTTTTTAAACATGCTGCTGATGTCCAAGGCGGATGCCGGCTATAACCTCTCTTCACTCCGGCTGATCACTTACGGCACAGAACCGATGCCCCAATCAACGCTGCGCGGCATTCACCGGCTGTTTCCGGATGTACGGCTGAAACAAACATACGGATTAACTGAACTGGGTATATTCTCAACGAAATCAAAAGACAGCCAATCCACTTGGATGAAAGTAGGAGGTGCCGGAACAGAGACCAAAATTACCGGAGGCACGCTTTGGGTCCGTTCTGAGTCCGCGATGCTCGGCTATTTAAACGCACCGTCACCTTTCGATGAAGACGGCTGGTATGACACCGGTGACCAGGTGGAAACAGACGGCGAATATATAAGAATCCTTGGAAGAAAGAGTGAAATCATTAATGTGGGCGGAGAGAAAGTGTTTCCGGCAGAGGTGGAAAGCGTCTTTCTGGAGATACCGAATGTCCGGGATGTTCTCATAACAGGCAGAAAAAATCCGATTACAGGCGAGATTGTCGCGGCAGAGGCCGTGCTCGAAAAAGAAGAAGATATCAAATCTTTCAGAAAGCGGGCCGTAGCTCATTGCAAACAGAAGCTGCAGCCATATCAGATACCGCAGATCATCTCTGTTACAGATCGGAAACTGTCTAATGATCGATTTAAAAAAATAAGAAACGTGTAAAACAGGAGGCAAATATGAATAACGGAAAAGTAGCGGTCGTCAGCGGAGGAAGCCGGGGGCTGGGAAAAGCGATTGTACAGACGCTTTTGGATGAGGATTACATAGTAGCCGCTTTCAGCCGCAGTGAATCTGATTTTATTAACACATTGAGAGAGAGTGAAAAGTACCGCGGCCGCTTTTATTGGGAAGCGGCGGATGCGGCGGATGATGCCGCCATGAAACAGTTTGTTCTTCAAGTATACCGCAAGTTTTCCAGAATAGACGGCTTGGTCAATAACGCCGGTTTGAACCTTGATCAGCTGCTGCCCCTGACCAATGATGAAGACATTGACCGCATCCTCAATCTGAATATCGGCTCAGTCATCAAGCTGACCCGGAACGTTTCCCGTGTCATGCTGAAACAAAATTCCGGATCAATCGTTAACATAAGCTCCATTATCGGCTCAAGAGGATTTAAAGGCACTTCAGTCTACAGTGCATCCAAAGCGGCTCTTGACGGCTTGACGCGAAGCCTGGCCAGGGAGCTCGGGTCTAAAGGAATCCGTGTCAATTCACTTGCGCCCGGTTTTGTGGACACCGATATGACGAAAAATATGCCGGAAAAACAAAAATCGCAGATTATCAGAAGGACGCCGATGGGACGTTTAGGTGAAACAGACGATATGACCGGACTCGTTCGTTTCCTGCTTTCTCCTGAATCGTCCTTTATGACCGGACAGACAATGGCAATAGACGGCGGATTAACTTGTTAAAGCACAGAAAAATTCTTTTGTACAAGGGATGGTATCCTCATGAAATGTATTAACGAATTTTTAAGAACGGTAATAGCGCAAAAGCTGGGTGCCGAGGTGACCGAAGCGGAAGATAAAACCGCTTTTTTTACTCTTGGCGTGACGTCTCTCATCAGTGAAGAAATCATGACCATATTGCATAAAGAATTTACCGGCCTTTCTGAAACGCTGCTGTTTGAATATCCGAACATTGAGAAATTGAGTGAGTTTTTAAGTGCGCAGAAACGAAATCCCGAAAGCGTTCTTGAATTCACAGAAACGGAGCCTGATAAGGGAAGCCGGCAGGAAGAAGAATTGCTTCCCGTACAGGCGGCTGAAAAGGTGCCTGAACCGGCAACGGACGGGAGCTCTGATATTGCGGTTATCGGAATGAGCGGGATGTTTCCGAAAGCGGAAAACCAGCATGATTTTTGGAACAATTTAATGGAAAATAAAGATTGTGTCACTGAAATCCCAGAGGACAGATGGGACAGCTCTTATTACTCGGAAGAGAAAACGGCAGAATACGCTTCATACAGTAAATGGGGAGGTTTTATTGATCATCCGGATCAATTTGACCCGCTGTTTTTTTCTGTTTCCCCGTGGGAAGCTGATTTAATGGATCCTCAGCAAAAATTGTATGTCACGTGCTGCTGGGAAGCGATGGAGGATGCCGGTTACGGGAATCCGGCGGCGAGGCCGACGGATCAAATCGGTGTATTCGCCGGAGTGACCTGGAATGAATATTCATTAATTGCACACGAAGAAGGTTTCCTCAAAGATCAGTACAAAGGCCCCGGCTCCTTATATTGGGGCATTCCGAACCGGGTTTCTTATTTCCTTGATCTCCATGGCCCGAGCATCGCTGTTGATACGGCGTGTTCTTCATCGCTTGTCGCCGTCCATCAGGCTTGTCAGGCCATTATGTCGGGCGACTGTGAAATGGCGCTGGCCGGAGGCGTCAACCTCAGCTTACATCCGCAAAAATACATGTTTTTAAGCCAATCGCATTTTCTGTCTTCTGAAGGAAAATGCCGCAGTTTCGGTGAAGGCGGAGACGGTTACGTGCCCGGCGAAGGCGCGGGAGCCGTTTTGTTAAAACCATTGAAAAAAGCGATTGCGGACAAAGACCACATCTACGGTGTCATTAAGGGGTCCGCCACTAATCACGGCGGCAAAATGACCGGGTATACGGTGCCGAATCCGGAAGCGCACCGGGACCTGATTTTATCCGCTCTAAACAGAGCCGCGGTAAGTCCGGCGGATATCAGCTACATTGAAGCTCACGGAACCGGCACGGCACTCGGCGATCCGATTGAGATACGCGGCCTGTCTATGGCATTTGATAAACAGACCGATGAGAAAAACTACTGCGGAATCGGCTCGGTGAAATCCAATATCGGACATTTGGAAGCGGCTGCAGGGATCGCCGGTTTAATCAAGGTGCTTTTAAGCATGAAACATGAAACGCTTCCCGCCAGTCTGCACTCCGAGGAACTGAACCGCAAGATTTCTTTTTCTGATTCGCCATTTTATGTCGTCCGAAACAACCGGCCGTGGCCGGCTGAAGGAGATAAACCGAGAATCGCCGCAATCAGTTCATTCGGCGCAGGAGGCTCTAATGCCCATCTGATCGTAGGTGCTTATCAGCCAAAACGGCAAGCGGACAAGAATACTGAGCAAAAACCGCATGCCGTCGTATTAAGCGCACATTCCGAACAGCAGCTGAAAGAATATGCCGGGAAATTGAGCTCCTTTCTTGCCCGTTTGGAAAACCTGCCTTCTGCCGGCGGATACAGTCTGGAAAATATCGCTGCCACCTTATTGTCAGGCAGAGAGCCTTTCTCCTTCCGGCTTGCTGTCATTGCATCATCCCTTTCTGAGCTGAAACAGCGATTGGACGGATTTGTAAGCGGTCACAGCGACGGCAGGTATATGTACTTCGGAAAAGCGTCACACGGGCGGCCGGACGTTTCAGGCCAATCCGTTTCAGATCCTGAGAAATTTGCCGCGCTGTGGGTGAAAGGCCTTCAAGGTTGCAAAAAGCCGGAAACGCCGTATCAGAAAGTTCCGCTTCCTACGTATCCGTTTTTAAAGGAAACGTCCTGGCTGACCGATCAAAAAAAGCGGTATACAAAAAAGCCCCAAAATATCAAAAAGCGTGAAGCGCTGCATCCTCTGCTTGATGAGAATATTTCATCCGCCCGGAAAGGGACGTTTCAAAAGATATTTTCCAAGGATGAATATTTCTTTAAAGATCATTTAGTGAACGAAAAATATGTGCTTCCCGGAGTCTGTCATCTGGAAATGGCGGCATACGGCGCGGGATTGTGGGGAGAACGCCCGGTCGTCTCTCTTCAAAGTGTGTGGTACATGGAGCCGATTGTGACAGGGACAGACCCAAGATCCGTCATGATAGAGTTTGAAGCAGAAAAAGAGCGTATAAGCTATGTCATTAAAGAAAAAGGAGCGGACGGCACCCTCTTTTCGCAAGGAGAAGTGATTTGTAAAGAAAAAGGGACGTCTTTAGAGGCCCCGGCCTTTCAGCTCCCGGCGCCATTTGCGCAGAGAACGGAGCCGGAAGACATCTATCACTCGTTCTCTGAGGCGGGAATCGTGCAAAAGGACAGTTTTCAGGTCATCCGCGAATTCTCTTATACAGAAAGGAAAGCACTGGCCAAATTAACGCTCCCGTCACACTTGGAAGCCGATTTTAAACAGTACATCCTACATCCGTCCTTAATGGATGGCGCTGTTCAAACTGCAATGGCGCATGTGCTGCAATTTCAAAAAGAGCCTGCGCTTATCGTACCGTTTTCCTTCGGAGAAATACAGCTGCTTGAACCGTTAGCGAAAACCGTATTTGTGTATGCGGAGGTAAAAGCGGCCTCCGTTCACCAATTTGATCTGCATATTTGTGATGAGCGCGGCGTGCTGTTGGCGGCAGTGAAAGATTTTATCATAAAAGAGGTGCAGGAAAGCGCCGGCTTTAACCAAAAAGCCGGCGTCACGCCGAAGAAAAGCCGTGAAACGGAATTGCTTATGACACCGGTTTGGAACACCGTCACCATTCCGGAAACCGGCATGTCTTTCATGCGTGAAGAAAAAATAATCGTCATCGGGGCCGGGCCGGATTTTCAGCAGACTTTGAAAGAGATGTATTCCGATGTCCGTTTTCCGGTCATCACTTCTTTGGACAGCGCGGAACAAATGGCTGAAACATTGAAAGCGCAAGGCTCTTTTCAACACATGATATGGGCGGCGCCGGATCATCCCATTCCATCCGTTTATGATGCGGATACGGCCGAGGGACAGGAGCACGGGGTCATGCAGCTTTTCCGGCTGGTAAAAGCGCTTCTGCTTCTGAATTTTGACATGGAACAACTATCATTGACAATCTGCACGTTTCAAGCACAGCCGATTCATGAACATGATGAGGTCAATCCGAGTCATGCAAGCATACACGGATTAGCGGGGTCGCTCGCAAAAGAATACACCAATTGGAGCATCCGGCTTCTTGATTTGGAATCTCAAAGGGGAGACCGGCATCTCCCCGATGTCTTCTCTTTACCGGCGGACTCCGAGGGAAATCCGTGGGTATTTCGTGCAGGTCAGTGGCACCGCCAGCAATTGGCCGTCTGCCAGCCTCATGCAGATGAGCCTTCATTATACCGGCACGGCGGGGTTTATGTGATTATCGGCGGAGCAGGCGGAATAGGAGAAGTATGGACTGAATATATGATTCAGACCTATCAGGCGAAAATTGTCTGGATCGGGAGGCGGAAAAAAGATACACAGATTGAAAGAAAGCTGAAAAGACTTGCGGCTTTAGGCCCTGCACCGCAATATTTCAGCGCGGATGCTGCCGATTATGACTCTCTCAAACGGGCGTATGACACCATTGTAAAGGAAAATGGAAAGGTCCGCGGAATCATCCATTCCGCCATCGTGTTATCAGACCGAAGTTTTGCCAATATGGAAGAGGATCAGTTCCGCGCGTCACTTTCTGCAAAAACTGATGTGAGCTTGCAGATTGCCCGGGTAGCTGAAGGGGAACCCCTGGATTTCTTGCTGTTTTTCTCTTCGATGATGTCGTTTCAAAAAGCGCCGGGACAGAGCAATTATGCCGCCGGGTGCACGTTTAAAGACGCTTTTGCTAAGCGGATCTCACAGAAAGCGCCGTATGCCGTAAAAGTTGTCAATTGGGGCTTTTGGGGAAGTGTCGGCGTTGTCGCTTCAGAACAATACCGGAAACGGATGGAGCGGG
This sequence comes from Bacillus sp. JHAA, assembly GCF_036961585.1. Classification (NCBI taxonomy): domain Bacteria; kingdom Bacillati; phylum Bacillota; class Bacilli; order Caryophanales; family Bacillaceae; genus Bacillus; species Bacillus sp. JHAA. The sequence goes on from NZ_JBAMDE010000002.1 coordinate 675,100, forward strand.
CCGGAATCGCTTCTATTGAGGCGCCCGAAGCGATGAAAACGCTGGAAACCCTGCTTTCCGGACCTCATGACCAGCTGGCGCTGATCAAAACGACAGATCCGGTTTTTATGAAAGACGATCTGAAAGAACAAGTAACGGTTTATCCGGAAAAGATTCCTTCCGCACTCGGACAATTAACGGTTAACATCACGCAGAATGACGAAGCTGAGCGGTTAAAAGCATCAAGTGTCATGAGCTGCATGAGAGAGATGGAGTCCCTTATTGAAAAAATGCTTGTATCAACCCTTTATGAGATGGGAGCCGGGCTTGGTCAGGCTTTGCCGTTATTTCAATCGGCTGCCGGCATAACGGAACAATACAGCAGATGGCTGAAAGAGAGCTTTGTCCTCCTGAATAAATTAGCGCTTACTCCGGAAAAAACGGATCTAGGGCAGGTGTGGGAGGAATGGGAGCGGAAAAAAGAGACTTGGCTGCGCCAGAAAGACATGAGGGCGCATGTCAGATTGGCAGAAGAGACATTGCGTGTGCTTCCAGACATTTTAACCGGTAAGCTTCCGGCAACGGAAGTGATGTTCCCTGACTCCTCTTTCCGTCTTGTGGAAGGCATTTACCGCAATAATATCATTTCTGATTTTTTCAATGACAAGCTTGCTGACACATTGATTGCAGTTTTGAAGGAACGTCTGGAAAAAGACCCGCAGGCGAAAATCCGCATTTTAGAAATCGGAGCCGGAACGGGCGGGACGAGCGCCGCGGTCATGAGAAAATTGAAACCGTATGAAGCGCATATTGCCGAATATTGTTTCACGGATATTTCTAAAGCATTTCTTTTACATGCAGAAGACATATTCGGTCCGGAATATCCTTATGTCACTTATAAAATATTCAACGCTGAGCAGCCGGTATCAACAGAAGCGCCGGACATCGGCACGTATGACGCAGTGATCGCGACCAATGTGCTTCATGCGACAAAAAATATCCGCTCTACGCTGCGCCATGCGAAAGCAATGCTGCAAAAAAACGGCCAGCTGTTTATAAATGAGATCAACAACCGTACCATATTCAACCATGTGACGTTCGGCCTTCTTGAAGGCTGGTGGCTGTATGAGGATCATGATTTACGGATTCCGGGCTGTCCGGGGGTTAATCCGGCCGGCTGGGCGGAAGCGCTTTCGCTTGAAGGATTCGTCCATCCTCTGTTTCCGGCTGAAGCCGCACACGACTTAGGCCAGCAGATTATAGCGGCTGAAAGTGACGGAACGGTCAGGCTTGCCCTCACGCAGGCGTCAGAAGAGAAGCCGGAGCGCCGTCCGTATGACGCAGAAGGTCTTTCGGATGATACTTTGCATGTCAGCCTGAGAGAAAAAAGCGTTGAACTGATGAAGAAGGTAATCGGTGAAGCGCTTAAAGTGCCGGCGCATCGTCTTTTATCCCATGAACCTTTAACCGCATACGGATTGGATTCCATACTGGTCGTCAGACTGACCAATGCGTTAAAAGACGTCTTCGGTTCTGTCAGCAGCACTTTATTTTTTGAATATCAAACCATTGATGAGCTTGCTGATTACTTTCTGTCTTCCCGTAAAGAAGCGCTCGAGCGGCAATTCGGGAATGGACGGGCTCATCCCGAAAACGCCGGACGGGTGCAGGCTCCCGCAGAAAGCGCCACGCCGATTCCAAACGTAAGAGAACGGGGCATCGCATATCTGACGGAATTAATAGGAAAAACGTTGAAGATTCCGAGCGGGAGAATGGATCCGTCGGTTTCCTTAACCGCATACGGTTTGGATTCTATTCTGGTCGTCAGGCTCACGAATGCTTTTCGTAACGTGTTTGACCAAATGACCAGCACCCTCTTTTTTGAATATCAGACGATAGAAGAAATCGCGGATTACCTGCTTCTTTCTCAGCGGGGAGCATTTATGAAAGCGATGGGTGTGCGTGAAGAGCAGCTGTCTGATCACACAGATAACCTGAATGTAAAACAAAACAAAATTCCTCAAAACGAGGAAGGCAGCAGGACGAACGGAGATCCCTATATCCGGGATATCGCTGTCATCGGTCTGTCAGGCCGGTATCCGGGCGCCGATCACGTTGATGAGCTGTGGGAAAATGTAAAAGCCGGCAGGCATTCTATTACTGAAGTGCCGAAAGATCGCTGGGACTGGAAAACGTTTTATAACGAGGAACGCGGAAAATGGGGGTCCATTTATTCAAAATGGGGCGGTTTTCTCGATGACATTGATAAATTTGATCCGCTGTTTTTCCGTATATCTCCCGCGGAAGCTGAAAGGATGGATCCGCAGGAAAGGTTGTTTCTGCAGACTGCTTATTCAAGCATTGAAGATGCGGGGTACACCCCGGCCACCCTTTGTGACAGCCGGAAAATCGGAGTCTTTGTCGGTGTGATGAACAGCAATTACCCGACAGTTCCCAGCGACTGGTCTATCGCAAACAGAGTATCGTTTTTGTTCAATTTCCAAGGGCCGAGTATGGCTGTGGATACAGCATGCTCTTCTTCTTTAACAGCTGTCCATCTCGCCGCAGAAAGCCTGCGGAGCGGAATGAGTGAAACAGCGATTGCCGGCGGAGTCAATCTTATCGTTGATCCGGCCCACTATGAGCGGCTGTCCGCTTTTTCAATGCTGTCTCCCGGTGATAAATGCAAATCTTTCGGAGACAGTGCGGACGGTTTTGTTGACGGTGAAGGAGTAGGGGCGATTGTGTTAAAGCCGCTTGCTCAAGCGGAGAAAGACGGCGATCATATTTACGGCGTTATTAAAGGAAGCATGCTGAACGCAGCAGGCAGGACAAACGCTTATATGGTGCCGAATCCGAAAGCGCAGTTTGATCTGATCGCAGAGACGTTGAAACGGACAGACATTCACCCGAGAACGGTCAGTTACTTGGAAGCCCACGGAACGGGCACTGCGCTCGGTGATCCGATTGAAATCGACGGGTTAACGAAAGCTTTTCGCCTGACAACAGAAGACCGGCAGTTTTGTTCCATCGGTTCAATTAAATCAAATATCGGACATTTAGAAAGCGCTGCCGGGATTGCGGGGATCACCAAACTGCTTCTGCAATTGAAACATAAGAGGATTGCCCCTTCATTGCATGCGGCGGAATTGAATCCGAATATTGAGTTTGAGCACACTCCGTTTTTCGTACAGCAAAAAGAAACGGAATGGAAGCGACCTGTCTTGAATATCACGGGTGAAATGAAGGAATATCCAAGAATTGCCGGCATTTCCTCGTTTGGAGCAGGAGGTTCAAACGCGCATGTCATCATTCAGGAATTTGTGCCGTCTGACAGCCTGAAACCAATGGAAAACGCGTCTGTTTCTCCGCAAAAACCGGCTGTTATTATTTTATCAGCTCGAAATGAGCAGCAATTGACAGAGCGCGCCCGCCAGCTTCTGGATGATGTCATAGGAAAAAAACGTTCTGACGGGGATTTAGCCAAGATCGCTTACACGCTTCAGACGGGAAGAGAACCGATGGCTGAGCGGCTTGCATTTACGGCCGAGTCGATAGAAGAACTGAAAATGAAGCTTATGAGTTTCTCAAACGATCATAATATCGAACATGCTCATATCTGGCGGGGCAGGACAGCCAAACATCATTCATTGGCGGCTTCACTCACTTCTGATGAAGATATGGCGCTTACCATAAATGCCTGGCTGAGAAAAGGGAAATACGGAAAGCTGCTTGACCTTTGGGTTAAAGGACTTGACGTCGATTGGTCAGCTCTTTATCAGCGCAACCCGGGCCGCATCAGTCTCCCGGCCTACCCTTTTGCCAAAGACCGATATTGGGTCACAAAAGCTGATGTGTCACTTGACACAACAGGCTCAGCGAAAAGTGAGAAAGCAGCCAGACTTCACCCGCTGCTCCAC